>DATJIF010000120.1:0-30008 GCA_035493475.1 Actinospica sp. | reverse complement strand
ACGGTGGACTTACCGGCGCCGTTCGGGCCGACCACGCCGATCTTCGCACCCGGCAGGAAGCTCAGCGTCACGTCGTCGAGGATGACCTTGTCGCCGTGGGCCTTACGGGCCTTGCGCAGGGTGTAGATGAACTCAGCCATGCGTCCTAGTCTATCGGGCCGCGCGGGCCGCCCCTCACGGGTTGTGCACCGTGCCGAACGCCTGCCGGGCCCGCCGGTGCCGGTCCAGTTCCGCCTCGGCCGGGGTGAACAGTCCGTCCTGCGCGACGGCGGCCAGCTCCACCGCCAGCGAACCCGCGGCGACCTGGCCGGATCTGATCGCCCGGGCGCGCGCCGCGGCCCGCGCGCGCACGTCCAGCAGCAGCGAGCCGAGCAGCCCGAGCACGAGCGCGGCGATCCCGGCGGCGGCGATCTCGGTGCCGCCCGGCGGCAGCACGCCGACGGCGCCGACCAGCGCGCCGACCGCGCCGAGGACGGCGAGCAGCAGGAGCAGCACGTGGCCCACGCGCGGTCCGGCGGTCCCGTCCTTCGCGCCGTCGATCGCGGCGATCTCGCTCTGGCTGAGCGCGGCGTCGAGCTGCTCGGCCACCTCGCGCCGGGAGCCGGTGACCCGGGTGCGGATCGCCCGCCCCCACTCGTCCGGCAGCTTCTGGGTGATCGCGCCCGCGAACTGGCCGAGCACCTGGTCCAGGCTGCCGCGGTCCACCGGCACGGCGGCGGGCACGTCGGGTCCGGCGGTCCGGGCGGCGGTCGGGTTCTCCCGGCGCCCCATCCGGCCGAGCCCGCGCAGCGGCGAGGAGACCAGCGGCAGCGCGTGCGCGACGGCCCGGGCGGAGACCGCGTCGGCCAGGCTGGCGACCCCGGCGGCCGCGCGCAGCCCGGCCAGCGCCCGCTCCCGGTCGGCGTCAGGGATCTGATCCCCCTCCGGCGCGGTGCCGACCAGCGGGGCCAGCGCGGCGGCGGCGCGGGCCACGTCGGCGCCCAGCCGGTCGCTCGCCGCGCGGCGGCCCGCGACCAGTTCGGCCAGCTCGTCGCGCAGCACGTCCAGGCCCTCGCCGGTGCGCGCGGAGACCGGCAGGATCGAGGTGCCCTCCAGGCCGTCCGCGTCCACCAGCCGGCGCAGGTCGCCGATGCACTCCGGCAGCGCGCCCGGCGGCAGCTTGTCCACCTGGTTCAGCAGGATCAGCGTGACCCCGCCGTGCGCCGACAGGGGCTTGAGATACTCCTCGTGCCAGTCGGCGTCGGCGTACTTCTGCGGGTCGGTCACCCAGATCAGCAGGTCCGCGTACTCGACGGCGTGGTCCACCACCTCGCGGTGCTCGGTGCGCAGCGAGTCGTGGTCCGGCAGGTCGACCAGCACCAGGCCGGCCAGCGGATCGCGGGCCGGCTCCGGCTGGTCGAAGCGGATCTCCCCGGTGCCCAGCGGCGACTCCCGGCACAGCTGCCGCCGCCGCTGCACGCCGAGCCGGTCCAGCAGCGGCCGCGCCTCCTCCAGCCCGTCCGCCTCCCAGACGCAGGCCAGCGGCTCCGAGGTGGTCGGCCGGCGCACCGCGACCGGGGACAGGCCGATCCCGACCAGGCTGTTGAACAGCGAGGACTTGCCGACGCCGGTGGGCCCGCCGAGCACCACCAGGGTGTGCTCCGCGGACAGCGCGTACCGCCCGGCGGCCCGCTCCAGCACCACCCGGGCCGGCTCGAGCTCCGCGTCGTCCAGCCGCCCCTTCGCCAGCTCCACGACGCGCCCGAGCGCGTCGAGCCGCGCGCCGACGCCCGGCCCGTTCCCGTCCGCCCGTGTCACCGCCCTGATCTCCTTAGTCCTCGTTCTCGTTACCGCGCCCGCTGCACCGCGTAGCCCGCCTCCAGCAGGTTCTTCGCCGCGTCCGGGTCCACCCCGAGCTCGGCCAGCATCCGCTGGTGCCGGAACGCGTAGCGGTCGAACAGCGCGCCGAGCGCCGCGTCCAGCGCCGCCGCGGCCTGCTCGCCGAGCCGCTCCGCGAGCCCGCCGGGGAACACCAGGTCGGCCAGCCGGCGGGTCGCGGCCACGGCCGGGGTCGGCGGCTCCGCCTTGCGCCGCCGCCGCTGCCGGGGCAGTTCGCGTCCGCACAGTACCGTCGCGATCAGCACGGCGATCCGGTAGTCCGGCTCGTTCTGCGCGCCGTCCGGCTGCAGCCGGGTGCGCGCTACGAGGTCGCCGAGCCGGTTGGCCCACTCCTCGAGCTCCGGGGCGATCGCGCCCGCGTGCTTCCACGCGGTGGCCGCGACCTCGTCCTCCTGCTCGGCCGGGATGGTGCCGCGCCACTCGTCGGTGACCTGCTCGGTGGCCCGCGCGACGGCGGCCGACACCTGGTCGGCGATGGCGGACAGCAGCAGCCGGCGGGCGCTGGAACCGGCCCCGGACGCCGCGTCCAGCAGCGTCTCCACCCGGGCCGGGCTGATCAGCGACTGCCACTCGACCAGCGCCGCGCCGCCGATCAGCTCGCCCGCGGCCACCGCGTCGTGCAGCGCCGCCCGCTCGCCCGAGTACGCCAGATCCGCCTGCACCCGCAGCCGGTTGGCCACCTCGCCCTGCGTGGTCAGCGCCTCGTAGAGCACTGAGATCTGCTGCGGGAGGTCGTCGAGCATGCCGAGGATCGTCCGGTGCACGGCCGCGAGCCGGGCCTCCGGGTGCTGGCTGATCGCGCGCATCCAGGTGGCCAGCTGGTCCAGCAGGTACTCCGGGATCAGCCCGGCCGTCAGCGAGGTCTCCGGCACCGTGAATATCGGTATCTCCGCGCTCGCCTGCGGCAGATAGGTGTCGAGCAGTTCGGCGAAGGCCTGGTTCACCTCGCCCGCGGCCTCGGCCGGCACCCGGTTGAGCACCACGGCCACGTTCAGCCGGCGCCGCCACGCCTCGCGCAGCAGATCCCACGGCACCGCGTCGGCGTAGCGCTCGGCCGTGGTGACCAGCAGCCAGCTGTCCGCAGCGCCGAGCAGCCGCCGCCCGGTCTCCCGGTTGCCGCGGGCCACGGAGTTCACGTCGGGCGCGTCGATCAGCGCGAGGCCGTAGGGGATCGCCGGATGCGTGGCCAGCGTGAAGCCCTCGGGACGGCTGCCGGTCCGGGTCTCGAACGCCGGGGTGCCCACCGCGCCGCCCGCCCCCGACGGCCGGTCCCCGCCGTGCCGCGCGAACGCGGGCAGCAGCCGGTGCGGCCCGGTCGCCGCCGCCACGTCCGCCGGGTTCACGCACAGCACCGCGCCGCGCGTCGTCGGCCGCAGCACGCCGGCCCGGGTCAGGTCGTAGCGCACCAGCGAGTTGACCAGCGTGGACTTGCCGACGCCGGTGGAACCGCCGATGACCAGGTGCAACGGCCCGCCGGGCTCGCGCAGCCGGGGGATGAGGTAGTCGTCGATCCGCTGCAGCAGCTCCACCCGGAGCGCGCGCACGTCGGCGACACCCTCCGCGGCGAGGGGGAAACGTGGTGCGGCGACGTGGTCGCGCAGGGCACCGACGGCGCTGAGCAGGTCCGCGTCCGGGCCTGTGATCGTCACAGCGTTACCCTGCCTTAAAGGCCCAGTCAAGGGAACACCCCGGCCCGCTTCATTCGGTAACTTCTGCATTGCGAATTCACTGCGGAACGATGCCAGACCGGCGTGTGCGGCCCCTTGAGCGGCGATCTGCCCGGTTCGGCCCGCTCGGATCCGGCCATCTCGAGGGGTGGTCCGGTACCCTGATTCGGCGTAAGACGACCAAGCCCCGATAGCTCAGCGGATAGAGCAGGTGCCTTCTAAGCACTTGGTCGCAGGTTCGATCCCTGCTCGGGGCGCGACCGACGTCAACGGGGGTCGGGGATACGGGGTGGATCGGCGGCCGGGGCCGCCGATCCTGGATTCACGGGGAGAGGGGACACATGTCGGATCATTTCGACGGGGATTTCTGGGCGGCGCGGGCGGAGGAGTTCCACCGGGACGGGGCGGTGCTGGTGCCCGACTTCGTCTCGGCCGACCTCGTGCGCCGGATGAACGGCGACCTGGGCGCGATGCTCGGCGGGGACTGGCCGCACGTCTACCACGAGAACGACGGGACGACGCCGCGGGCCGTCTACGGCCTGCACGAGCGCGGCGGGGCGTGGGCCGAGCTGACGCGGCTGCCGCAGTTGGCCGAGGCCGTGGAGCGGATCTGCGGCGAGCCGTACTACATCTTCCAGTGGAAGATCAACACCAAGGCTCCGCACGGCGGCGAGAAGTGGGAGTGGCACCGGGACTTCGTGTACTGGCAGTTCCTGGACGGCATGCCGGAGGCCCGCGCCGTCAACGTGTCGATCTTCCTCGACGACGTGACCGTCGAGACCGGACCGACCCGCGTGGTGCGCGGCAGCCACCGGATTCCGTTGAGCGAGCGGGAGAACGCGCTGCTGCCGCGGGCGCTGCCGACGGCCGAGGCCGACGGCGACCTGGAGAACTTCGCCGCCGCGCAGATCCCGTACTACGTGCCCGAGGACGAGGTCGAGAAGCTGGGGCGGGAGCACGGGTTCATCGAGGCGACCGGCCGCGCCGGATCCGCGTTCATCTTCCACTCGAACGTGGTGCACGGATCGCTGCCGAACCTCTCGGACAACTCGCGGAACATCACCTTCATGACGCTGAATCCGGTGTCGAACAAGCCCACCGCGAGCAGCATCCGCGGCGGGCACATGGTCAACACCCCGACGGCGCCGTGATGTCCGGCGGAATCCTCCCCGCGAGGATCGCCGCCGCCGTCGACGTGCTGCACCGCCACTGGGCCGGCCGCCCCGTGGTGATGCTGGCGCCGTCGTTCAACGGTGAGACGCGGACGGTCATGGCGGAGCTGGCCGGTTGCGGCGCCGAGGTGGTCGGGCTGATCACGGCGGGAGCCGTGCCGTCCGACGCGCCGGAGTTGCCGCACGTCTTCAGCTGCGCCGAGCGGGGAATCGTTGTGCCGCCGGAGGATTTCGGCGGCTGGCTGGGCACCGCACCGACCGTGCTCTGCGCCTGGCTGGGCGAGGTCGACCCGGAACGGACCTGGACGGCCGCGGGCTGGAGCCTGCTCGAGACGGGCGACGTGTGCGGCAGACCGGTGCACGGCCGGCGGCGCCCCGAGTGGGGTCAGTGGGAGGACAAGACCCGGATAGAAGAGCTCTTCCGCGCCACGGGGACGCCCTCTCCCGCCCACATCGTGCTGGACGTGGACGACGACCGGGCCGTGAAGCAGGCCCGCGCGCTGGACGCGGGGCACGGTGTCGTCGTCTCGCACGACACGACGAAGTTCTGCCTCGGCGGCGCGGAGAGCGTGCGGTGGGTTCGCCGACCTGAGGAACTCGCGGGAGTTCTCAACTGGGCCCGGGACCGCTCGGAGCGGGTGCGCATCGCCGAGTTCGTCCGCGGCGTGCCGTGCAGCGTGCTCGGCATGGTGCTGGCGGACGGTGTCGCGGTCTTCGATCCCATCGAGCTGGTCATGCTCGCGGACGACTCGACCGGGCGCCTCGAGTTCGGCGGCTTCTCCGACCTCTGGCGTCCCGATCCCGCCGTGGCGCAGGAGATCCGGGGCCACGCCGGGCGGATCGGGGCTTGGCTCGCGCAGCACGTCGGCTTCCGCGGCCTGTTCAGCTTCGACGGAATCCTCGGCGAGCGCGGTTTCGTGGCGACGGAGTTGAATCCCCGTCAGTCGGCGGGGCTCGGCGTGCGCAGGGCGTGGCCCGGATTCCCGCTGAACCTGTTCCAGCGGGCCGCTCAGGAGGCGCTGCCCGGCGTCTTCGACCTGCCGAGTTCGCACGTGGAGGCCGTGTTCCGCGAGACCATGCGCGCGCATTCCAGGTACGGCCTGCGGATCGGCGGCTCCTTGTCGCTCGCGCCGGGCGAGCACGAGCTGCGGATCGGCGGCGATCGGACCGTGCGCTACGCGTGGGACGGCCGCTCCGCGCGCGTGCTCACCATCAGTCCGGAACCGCCGGTCGGCGCGCTGATCGCGCCGACCGCGGTCGAGGTGGGACGCGCGCTCGGCCGCGCGGACCTCGTCAGCCCCCTATGACGATGCCCGGCTCCGCGACCTCGGGCTCCTTCGCGGGCAGTTCGACACCGAGGTTGCGGACCGAGGCCAGGACCAGCGGGAGCAGCGGCACCATGAAGTAGACGATGCCGCCGTAGAGCGCGACGTGCCGGGTCCCGATCGCCGCCGCGATCGGGATCACGGACAGCTGCCCGACCGGGATCCCCGCGAACGAGCCGAAGTCGTCGAAGGCCGTGGCGCGCCCCATCATTTCGGTGGGGATGAACTTGTGCCGGATCGTGTCCCAGATGACCCCCGAGTACGCGGACCCGAAACCGGCCACCAGCGCGCCGACCGCGAGCACGATCGTGTCGGCCCGCAGCCCCAGCGCGATCAGCGGGGCCGCGCACACCGCGAGCCACGCCATGCCGGAGACGAAGGGCCGGCGCACGGTCAGCCGGGTCATCACCGCGCTCATCACGAGCAGGCCGACCGCCTTCACGCTGAGCACCACACCCCAGCCCTCGGCGCCGATCGTGCCCTTGGCGATGATCGGGCCGAGCACCTGCCACACGCCGACCTGGATCGCGTTGATCACGGCGAAGACCACCGTGCCCGTCCAGATCCACGGCGTCGAGCTGAAGTAGCTCCAGCCGTGCCGCAGTTCGCGCAGCAGCCCGCCCGGCTTCTTCTTCGGCTTGGTCGGCAGGTTCACGAACACCATGCAGCCGGCCGCCACGAAGAAGGACAGCGAGTCCAGCGCGATCGCCCAGCCGCCGCCGATCGTCGCCACCAGCACGCCGGCGACGGTCGGGCCGAGCACGGTGGCGGTGTTGCGGGTCGTGGCCAGGATCGAGTTCGCCTTCTGGATCCCGTCCCGCTTGACGATCTGCGGCACGATGCCGCCGAGCGCGGGCCGGGAGAACGCGGTGACCGTCCCGCCGAACGCCGCGAGCAGGACGAGGAAGACGATCGGCTGCCTGGTGAGCACGCACGCGGCCACGCCCGCCTGCGAAAGGCCGGAGAGCACGTTGGTGACGCGCAGCAGCATGTCGCGCCGGAACCGGTCCGCGATGCCGCCGCCGACGATGATCAGCGTGACCGTCGGGATCATCGAGGCGGTCAGCACGTAGCTCAGGTCGCGCGGGCTGTTCGTGGCCTGGAGCACGGCGAAGGCCAGCGCGACCGGCGACATGGCGTTGCCCAGGATGGAGACCGCGCGGGCGGTGAGGAACCAGCGGAAGACCTTGTCGTGCAGCGGATTCGTGTCGGCGTCGGCGTCCGGGGGAGGGCTTTGCGGGTTGGACATGGTGGTCTTGACTCCAAGCTGAGTGTGGGTGGGTAGAGCGTCGACTCAGGCGCGGATGCTCTTCGCCGCGTGCAGGGCGTCGGTGCGGCGGACGGCTTCGTGCAGCAGGCGTTCGCAGTCCTCGACGTCGGTGCCCTGGATGAGCGCCCAGGCGACCGCCGAGTGCGAGTGGTTGATCCCGCCCATGACCTCTCCCGGCTGGACGGACATCTTCGCGTGGCAGACCCCTGGCATGGCCAGCACGTCCTCCAGCGTGACGCCGTTCTTCGCGCCCCGCACCAGGGGCAGGCCGACGCGGCCCACGGCCAGGCCGCTGACCGGCCGCGGCGGCTCGAGCTCGGCGCCGGCCAGGACGCGGACGTGCGAGGGCCAGGTCTCGACGCCGACCGTGTGCTCCATCAGCAGCGGGCAGAAGTCGCCGGGCGGACGCCAGGCCAGTTCCCCCGCGGTGAAGTGCCCGGGCTCGCCGAACACCTCCAGATGGAAGACGCCCCAGCGGCCGCCGAGCGCGTCGACGGCGGCCTGGGCGAACCGGCGGACCTCGGCGTAGAGCTCGCGATGTCGTGCGACGGGGTAGGCGACCGCGCCGGGTGCCGCACCTCCGAGGGTCTCGATCATCGGGGCGAGATAGCGGGCGGCGAGCAGGTTCTCCACCCGGCCGTCGAGCACGACGCCGTCGAGCTCCCACTCGTGGCCGACCTGCTTCTCCTCGACGACGGCGCGACGCAGCTCCGGTTCGCCGAGCACCGCCTCGTACACGTCGGCGACCGTCGCGCACTGCGTGACGAAGCGGCTTCCGCCCAGCGACGGGGGTTTCACGACGAACGGCCCCTTGAGGTCGCCGAGCGCGCTCCCGACCTCCTCGAGGGACGACGGAGTCTCGGTGAAGGTGGCGAACCGCGCTGTCGGGACGCCGTGCTTCGTCCACAGCGACTTCTGCAATGCCTTGTCACGCCCGGCCATCGCCGTGTGCACCGCGATCCGGTTCCGGCAGCCGAGCAGGTCGTTGAGGATCGAGGCGGTGACGACGCCCAGTTCGTGCGTGGGGATCACCACGTCGACCTCACTGGAGACCCCGAGGTGCAGCAACGCGGACCAGGCGAGCTCGGGCACGTCGTAGGACGGAACCACGGCCTGATGGGCGAACTGCCCGGCGCGCTCCCGCACCGCGCGCCGGTGCGCCGGCACGTACAGCAGGGTGATGCGATGGCCGAGGGCGCGCAGCTCCTCGACCGCCTCCGCCCGGTACCCCAACAGAACTACATGCATGAACATCCTCCCGTGGCCCCCCGGCCCTCCCGTACCCCGTCGCGCGCATCCCCTGCGCACACCGTCATGATGCCACATCTCCGAACACTGTTGACAAGAATGCGGGGCACGGGGAGGATGTAAGCGGCTTGGGGTTCACGCGGAAAAGCGCCCCCGAGACAAACGGGGAAGTGGTACGCGGGGGCGTTGCCATGACGATGGCATCTCACTTTGTGATTCCTCAATCCGTCGTCTCCAGGTGCATTGTGCGTGTGCCTCTGTGAAACGCCTACGGGGTTGGCGTCAGCGTGCCCTGAGGCAGGACGCGAGAGGAGGGGGACCATGAGCTACGACCACGTCGACGAGTAAATGAGCAGGTGAGCGGGAGGGTGTCGGCTTGCGTCGCCCTCCCGCCGCCACCCGCCGTCCCGCGAACCCGCATTCACCCACGGCCGAGAAAGGTCAGGTTCCGCATGCCGACGACATTGGAGTGGAATCCGCTCGACCCCGCGTCGATCCGGGACCCGTTCCCGATCTATGCCGAACTTCGAGAAAACGAGCCCGTGTACTGGCACGCGGGAATGAATTCGTGGGTTCTGACCCGTTACGAGGACTGCCAGAGAGTGCTGCGCGACCATGTGGTCTTCGCCCGGGACCGGCGCAGGGCGGGAAAGGACATTCCCGACGAGCGCATCAACATCCAGACACAGGACCCGCCGGACCAGGCGCTGCTGCGCGGGATCACCGGCAAGGCGCTCAACGCCCAGCCGATCGAGCGGATCTGCGCCGAGGCGCGGGAGATCCTGGAGCGGCGGTTCTTCGAGGCCGCCGCGGACGGGCCGTTCGACCTGATGAAGGACGTCGCCGGACCGGCCGCCGTCCACGTCGCCAACCAGCTGTTCGGCCTGCACGACTTCACGCAGCAGACCTATGCCCCGATCTACCGGGGGCTGACGCAGGCCATGGACAGCGGTCTCGATCCGTCGCGGCTGCCCGCCGGCCGCGAGGCCGGTAAGGCCTTGCGCGGCAAGGTCGACGCGTGGCTGGACGAGGGCTCGGACGCGGGCCTGCTGGGCGAACTCGCCCGCAACGACGACGTCGGCGGCATGACCAGGCCGTACGTCCGGAACACGCTCGCGGCCGTCTACAACGCGGGCTTCAGCACCCTCTACACCTCGACCGGCGCCGTGACGGACGAACTGCTGCGCAGCGGCATGGACCAGCTCGGCGGCGTCGACGTCGAGGACCCGGCCGCGCTGATCCTGGCCGCCGACGAACTGCTGCGCTTCACCAGCCCCGCGCAGGCCACGTCCCGCGTCGCGCTGGCCAAGACCGAGTTCCAGGGCGTGGCCGTCGAGAACGGCGACACGCTGGTCACGATGCTCGCCTCCGCGAACCGGGATCCGCGCCAGTTCGACGACCCGGACCGGCTCGTGCTGGACCGCTCGCCGAACCCGCACCTGGCGTTCGCGTGGGGTCCGCACATCTGCCTCGGCGCCCGCCTCGCGCAGGCCTGGGTCGGGCAGGTCATCGCGTTCCTCGCCGAGGTCGGGGGCGGACTGCGCCCGCTCGGCGGCGAGGAGTACATGAGCGCCGCCACGCTGCGCAACCTGGTGACGCTGCCCGTCGAATACAGCGCGTCGGCCTGACCGGCACACACGAAGAGCTTTCAGGGGACTAGGGGAGGACGGGGTTCATGACGGGCGAGACGATGGACTATCTGGTGATCGGCGCGGGGCCGGCCGGATTGCAGACTGCTCACTACCTGGCCGAGCGGGGGCGCAGCTATCTGGTCCTGGAGGCCGGATCCGCGCCGGGCACGTTCTTCGCCACGTACCCGCGGCACCGGCAGCTGATCTCGGTCAACAAGCGGCACACCGGCAGCAGCGATCCCGAGTTCAACATGAAGATGGACTGGAACTCGCTGCTGTCCGACCATCCCGACCTGCTGTTCACCGGCTACACGGACAAGTACTTCCCGGACGCGGACGACTTCGTGCGCTACCTCGGCGACTTCGCCGCGAAGCTCGACCTGCGCGTCGCGTACGACAGCAGGGCGGCCCGCGTCGAGAAGGACGACGACGGATTCACCGTGACGACCACGTCCGGCGACGTGCACCGGGCCCGGCGCCTGATCGTCAGCAGCGGACTCGTGCCCAACCGGACGGACATCCCGGGTATCGAGCACGCCGAGCACTACGCGACGGTCAGCACCGACCCGGAGGACTTCACCGGCCAGCGCGTGCTCATCATCGGCTCCGGCAACTCGGCGTTCGAGACCGCCGACAACCTGGTCGCGCACGCGGGCACCATCCACGTGGCCGCCCGGCAGGGGATCAGGCTCGCCTGGCACACGCACTTCGTGGGCCACCTCAGGGCCGTGAACAACAACTTCCTCGACACCTACCAGCTGAAGCTGCAGAACGCGGTGCTCGACGTCCCGGTCACGTCCGTCGCCAGGCGCGAGGCGGGCGGCTACGAGGTCACGTTCCAGTTCAGCGGCTCCGCGCGCACGCTCGCCTACGACCGGGTGATCGCGTGCACCGGCTTCCGCTTCGACGCCTCGATCTTCGCCGAGGGCTGCGCGCCCGAACTCGCGATCAACGACCGGTTCCCGGCGCAGCGCGGCTGCTACGAGTCCGTCAACGTGCCCGGCCTGTTCTTCGCCGGAACCCTGACCCAGCAGCTCGACTACCGCAACTCGACGAGCGGGTTCATCCACGGCTTCCGGTACGGCGCGCGTGCGCTGGCCCGCGTCCTCGACGAGCGCTACCACGGCACGGCCTGGCCCGGCGGCGAGGTGTCCGCGGATCCGGCGGAGCTGACCCGCCGCGTGCTGGACCGGGTCAACAGCTCCTCAGGGCTCTGGCAGCAGTTCGGGACCCTCGCGGACGTCGTCGTCGTGCCCGAGGACGGTCCCGCGCGCTACTTCGAGGAGATGCCGGTCAAGCACGTCGCCGAGCGCGGCATCGCGCCCACGGACCACGTCCTGCGGGTGACGCTGGAGTACGGCGGGCATCCGAAGCAGCCCTTCGACGGCCGCCCCGAGCCCACCGGCGTGAACCCGGTCTCCGCCTACTTCCACCCGGTGATCCGGCACGTGGTCGGTGGTGAGCTGGTCGGCGAACTCCACCTGCCCAGCGACCTGGAGAACGACTGGCGGCATCCGCGGCGGCACGTCGAGAAGCTGCGGACGTTCCTCGACGCCGCGCTGCCCGCCCCCGTCGCGCCATGATCGAACAGCGCGTCGAGGCCGAGGCCCGCATCAGCGCCGCGGCCGAGGCCCGGGCCGGCGATCTGCGGATCGTCAGCCTCGGGCTGACCAAGTTCCCGGATTCCATCGGTTCGCTGCGTGAGCTCACGAAGCTCGAGGCGCAGCGCAACCGAGTGGCAACCCTGCCGGGTTCATTTACCGATCTCGCCGGGCTGACCGAGCTGTATCTCGACCACAATCGGCTCGCCACGCTGCCCGAGTCCTTCGGCCGCCTGAACCGGCTGACCCGGCTCTACCTGAACCACAACCGGCTGACGGCGCTGCCCGAGCACTTCGGCGATCTCACCGGCCTGGTCACGCTGCAACTCGGCAGCAACGACCTGACCGAGCTGCCGGAATCGCTCGGCGGGTTGAGCGCGCTCGACACGCTCGGCCTCGGCTTCAACCAGCTCAGCAGGCTGCCGGAGTGGATTCGCGGGCTGCCGAACCTGACCGAGCTCTACCTCGGCGGCAACCGGATCGCCGAACTGCCGGACTGGCTCGGCTCGCTCACCGGCCTGACGACGCTGAGCCTCTACTGCAACGGCCTGACCGAGCTGCCCGATTCGCTGTGCGACCTGACCGGCCTCACCGCGCTGAGCCTCTACGGGAACCAGCTCACGAGGCTGCCGGAACGCATCGGGCGACTGCGCGCTCTCACGCAGCTCTACGTGCACGACAACCGGCTCGACGAGCTGCCGGAGTCGCTGGCCGAGCTGGAGAACCTCGAGATCCTGCACGTCTACGACAACCGGCTCACCGAACAGCCCAGACTGCCGTCCGGGATCAAGACGCTTCACATGCACCGTAATCGGTTCTGACGAACGGTACTGACACATGCGTATCAACTCATGGAACGAATGGGATCCGCTGCGCGAGATCGTCGTGGGCACGGCCGACAACGCGTGCTTCGAGCCCACCGAACCCGGCAACCGGCCGCAGGTGCGCAACGCCCCGGCGGGACTCGCGTTCCCCGGCGGTGCGAAGGACCCGGAGGCGGTGGACCGGGCGAACGAGGAACTCGCCGGGCTCGTGTCCCTGCTCGAATCGCAGGGCGTCACGGTCCGCAGGCCGACGCCGCGTGACTACACCGGGTCGATCCGGACGCCGGACTTCGAGGTGCCGAACCAGTACTGCGCGGTGTGCCCCCGGGACGTGATGATCACCATCGGCAACGAGGTCATCGAGGCGCCGATGTCGCGCCGTGCCCGGTACTTCGAGTACCAGGCGTACCGCGACCTCGTGTACGAGTACTGGAACGCGGACCCCGGGATGGTCTGGACGACCGCCCCGAAGCCGTCGATGGCCGACGGCATGTACCGCGAGGAGTTCTGGGAGTGGCCGCTGAGCGAGCGGCACGCGCGGATGCACTCGTTCGAGTTCTGCGTCACCCAGCACGAGGTCGTGTTCGACGCGGCGGACATCAGCCGGTTCGGCCGCGACGTGATCGTCCAGGAGTCGATGACCACCAACCGTATGGGCATCGCCTGGCTCAAGCGGCATCTCGAACCGCGCGGCCTACGGGTGCACCCGGTGCACTTCCCGCTGGACTTCTTCCCGTCCCACATCGACTGCACCTTCGTTCCGCTGCGGCCCGGGCTCGTGCTGACGAATCCCGACCGGCCGCTGCGCGACGAGGACGCGAGGCTGTTCGCCGCCAACGGCTGGAAGCTGGTGGACGCGCCCGAGCCGACGACCGGCAACGACGAGATGCCCGCCTACTGCCAGTCCTCGAAGTGGCTCTCGATGAACGTGCTGAGCATCTCGCCGGACAAGGTCGTGTGCGAGGAGCGGGAGAAGCCGCTGCAGGACCTGCTCTGCGACCTCGGCTTCGAGGTGCACACCGTGCCCTTCCGCGACGTCTTCGAGTACGGCGGGTCGCTGCACTGCGCCACCTGGGACGTCAGCCGGGACGGCGGGCGGGAGGACTACTTCCCCGACGTCGACTACCGACCGATCGCCTGAACCACACCGAGGGAGCACTTCGATGCGAGGCAGAGCAACACGCGTCCTGGACGCCTCGGCGATCGCCGCGATCGTGTCCGCGACCGGCGTGGACCGGATGTACGAGCTGGCCGTCGAGCGGCTGACCGCCGTGCTGACCGAGCACGCGGCCGGGACCGTCGACCTGCGGGAACGGGACGGGTTCGTCCTCGAGTCGCCGCATCGGGGGCTGCTGGAGTGGATGCCCGCGGTCCGGCACGGGTCCTCGGTGTCGCTCAAGGCGGTTGGCTACAACCCGCACAACCCGGCGAAGTACGCGCTCCCGACGATCCTGTCGTCCATCTCGCTGTTCGACGCCGCGACCGGGCATCTGCGCACGGTCATGGACGGGACCTTCGCCACCGCGCTGCGCACCGGCTCGGCCTCGGCGATCGCCACCCGGCTGCTGGCGTCGCCGGACGCCCGGGTGCTCGGGCTCGTCGGCTGCGGCGCCCAGGCCGTGACCCAGTTGCACGCCCTCGCCCGCACCATCGACGTGCGCGAAGTCCTGGTGAGCGACATCGACCCGGAGGCCGAACGGAGTTTCGCCCGCCGCGCGCGGGACGCCGGCCGCCTGGTGCGCGTCGCCTCGCTGGAGGAGGTGGAGGAGCGCGCCGACGTGCTGTGCACCGCCACCTCGGTCGGTGTCGGCGAGGGCCCGGTCATCGACGGCGGGCGGCTCAAGCCGGGCATCCACATCAACTGTGTCGGCTCGGACATGCCCGGCAAGTACGAACTGCCGCTGTCCACGCTCCGCGGGTCGGTGGTCTGTCCCGACCACCCGGCCCAGGCGATGCGCGAGGGCGAGTGCCGACAGCTCGCCGCCGAGGAGATCGGCCCGAGTCTGTCGGACCTGCTCCTCGCGCCCGAGCGGGCGAAACCGCTCCGCTCCGTCCCGACCGTCTACGACTCGACCGGACTCGCCCTGCAGGACCTCGCGATGGCCGAGCTCTTCAGTGAGCTGAGTCAGACCCTCGGCGTGGGCGACGACGTGACCATCGAGAGCAGCGCGGGCGATCCGCGCGACCCGTACGCGTTCCTCGAGACCGCCGCGTAAGAATCCGTTGCCGAGCCCGCAGGAGTCAGAAGTGCCGTCCACCGGTTCCGCCGCCGCCCCGAAGCCGACGCGCTTCGCGGGCAGTTCCTTCGAGAGACCCGCCGTGTTCTGGTTCGGAATGCTGCTCGTGGTCATCGGCGTCGGCCTCCAGCTGCCGATGTACATCATGGCGCGCTCCATGCACTACATGCTGGCCGGGATGGCCGTGACACCCGAGATGTGGATCGGCATGGCCGTCATGACGATCGGCGTGGCCGCGACCGTCTATTCGGTGATCCCGGTGTCCGGCCTGCGCGGACCGCGGACGTATGCGCGGGTGCGTGTGTCGGCCCTCGACGACGGCCCGATCCGTCCGGCGCACATCTGGCTGCTGCTCACGCTGTCCATCGCGATCACGATCGACGTGATGAAGCCGACCGCCTTCGCGTTCCTCGCCTCGGGAGCCGCCGCCGAGTACGGCCTGAAGTCGCCCGCCTCGCCGCACGCGCACGGACTGTCCATCGCGTTCTACCCGCTGTCCGGAATCGCCGGGACCGCCCTGGGCGCGTTCATCTGGGGCTGGTTCGGGGACCGCGTGGGCCGGCGCGGCTCGATCGTGGTCTCCGGGGTCATCTTCGTCGCCACCTCGACCTGCGGGACCATGCCCGCCTACTGGATGAACCTGGCGACCTGCCTGTGCATGGGGCTCGGCGTCGGCGGGCTGGTCCCCATCGCCTTCTCGCTCATGTCCGAGACCATCCCGGCGCGGCACCGCGGCTGGATGATGGTGCTGATCGGCGGCGATATCGCGGGCGCCTACATCATCACCAGCTGGGTCGCCTCGACGATCGCCTCGCCCGCACACTTCGGCTGGCGGATGCTGTGGCTCATCGGACTGCCGACCGGCCTGGTCCTGATCGCGCTGAACCGGTTCATCCCCGAATCACCGCGCTACCTGCTGCAACGCGGGCGCGACACGGAGGCCAAGGCGGTGCTGGCCAGGTACGGCGCCGTGCTCGTCGAGGCCCCGGAGGAACCGGTCGCCGAGCCCGTCGGCGCCGAGCGCGCGCTCGCCTTCCGCGAAATCTTCCGCAAGCCGTTCCTCGGGCTGTCCGCGGCGGTCGTGCTGCTGGCGCTCAGCATCGGCCTGACGCAGTACGGCTTCCAGCAGTGGATGCCCAGCAACCTGCAACGGCTCGGCTTCAACGCGGTCAGCAGCAGCGAGATCCTGCGGGACTCGGCGATGATCGGCCTTCCGTTCAGCATCCCGGTCGCCCTGCTCTACGGATTCTGGAGCAGCAAGAAGACGATGGTGCTGATGGCGGGCATCACCCTCGCCGCGCTGGCGGGCTTCGCGATCGAGGGCGACGACGTGGTGCACCACAGGCTGCTGCTGCACATCCTGCTGGTCATCCCGATCTGGGGGATCGGCCTGCTCAACAGCGTCCTGGCCGCCTACACCGCAGAGGTCTACCCGACGGTCATCCGCGCCCGCAGCAGCGGCATGTCGGCGGGCATGGTGAAGGTCGGCGGGCTGCTGGTGCTGGCCCTGGTCGCCTTCGCCGTGGCCTCGCCGTCGCTGCGCCTGACGGCCGCGGCGGGCGTGATCCCCATGGCGGCGGCCATGATCGTCATCATCCTCACCGGTCCCGAGACCACCCGCAAGTCGCTCGAACAGATCACCGAGGACGAGTTCGCGCACGCCCTGCCTACCCTCCAGCGACTTCCCTGACATCCCTGACCACCTGGTCGTACACCTGCTTGTCCTCGGCCGCGGTCATCGGTTCGAGGGTGAGGGAGTCGACGCGCAGGACGCGGTAGGGGGCGGTCGCGGAGACGTAGACCGCGCCGGACTTCGTGGCGGCCACGACCGCGTGGACGCCGTTGAGGGACGTGGTCTGTCGGCGGGCGCCGGGCAGGGCGCTGCGGATCTGCGCGGCCAGGGCGCCGGGGGTGGGGGTGTCGAGGTCGTTCGGCGTCGGGGTCCAGTCGTTGCGGTAGCCGGCGGGTTCGAAGTACATGGCGCTGCCGACGACCAGGATGTCCACGCGCTGGCCGTCGCGGGTCGTGGTGCCGATCTCCTCGCCGTCGGAGGTCACGTAGATGTCCGCCGTCGAGGTCACGTAGTGGATCACCGGCGTGTTCGCGAGGGCTGAGACGGCCTGGCTGAACGGGTCCACGGGTGCGGACTGCGGGGCGTCGTCGCGGTGCAGCACCGTGTACGTGGCGGCGGCGGTGACGACGGCCAGGGCGGCGAGCGCGAGGGTGCGCACGAAGCGCAGCGGGACACGGCGCGGCGGGGTGGGGACCACGTACAGCTGCGGGCGTTGCTGATAGGGCTGCCGGGGCGGGGCCGGAGCAGGGGAGTGCGCCGCCACCGGGGCCCGGGTCAGCGTGGCCGCCGGCGGTTCGGCGGGGACGAGGGGCAGCCGCGCCGGGCCGAAGGGGGGCGGCACGACGCGGGGGACGCCGTGCCAGAGCGGGAAGTCGGGCAGCTGTCTCTTGCTCATGGCCCGCACGCTAGGGCGCGGGAGCGGGGACCGGTCCTGGCCGCGCCGACCTAACCTCCGAGCGACGATCCCCACAGACCACGAATGGAGGCGGACCGATGCCGGACGTCAAGGGGGTACTGCTCCCCGCGTACGTGCTCGCCGACGAGTCGGGTTCGATGGGCCCGTATCGCAGGGAACTGTCGGACGGGCTGCTGTCGCTGTGCGAGTCGCTGCGCGCGGAGCCGATGATCGCGGCGAAGCTGCGGCTGGCCGTGCTCGGCTTCTCGGACGACGTCCAGGTGCGGCTGGCCATCGCCGACATGCGGACGGAGACCACCGTGCCGCAGGTGACCATCAGGGGTGTGACGAACTACGGCGCGGTCTTCAAGGACCTGCTCTACCGGATCCCGGCGGACGTGCAGTGGCTGCGCGGCCAGGGCTACAAGGTGCACCGGCCGGTCGTCTTCTTCCTCAGCGACGGCCAGCCGACCGACGGCAACGGCTGGCGCAGCGCGTACGGCACGCTCGTCGACAAGTCGCAGACGCCCGCGGCGCCGAACATCATCGCGTGCGGCATCGGCGACGCGAAGCCGGGGACGATGGTCGAGGTGGCGACGAGCGAGCAGTTCGCCTTCGTGGCCAAGCCCGGCGTGAACATCGGCGCCGCCATCTCCGAGTTCTTCGCCGCGCTGGTGTCGAGCCTGGTGGAGTCGAGCCAGGCGCTCAACTCGGCCAACCCGACGCTCGTGGTCAACCGGCCGGACCAGTTCACCATGGCGATCGACGAGGTCTGAGATGGCATCCAGGCAGCCGCCGGGCCAGGCCGCGCCGCACGGCGGCTGGCCCCGGATCGAGGTGCAGCCGCCCTCGGTCGCGTTCGAGCCGGGCCCGCCCCGGCAGAGCGCCTTCGACGTCCCGGACACCGAGTGCGAGGGCTGGTCCACCGACCGGTTCACGCTGCGCGCGGCCTCCGTGCGCGGGGACAGCCACCGTTGGCCGCGGCGCGCTAAGCCGCGGCAGGACTGCGTGCGCGCCACCGTGCACGAGCGCACCGGGACCCTGGTGTTCGCGGTGGCGGACGGCGTGTCAGGGGCCATCCATTCCGAGTACGGCGCGCGCGAGGCCTGCCGCGCGGCGATCGAGACGCTCGTGGAGCAGCTCGTGCGCGGCGGGCAGATCGACCTCGGCGCCGTCGTGCGGCACGCGGTCTCCCGGCTCACCGAGTACACGCAGTGGCGCCTCGGCATGCGGCCCGACGAGGCGCCGAGCATCAAGGACGTCTCGGACCTGTTCGCGACGACGCTGGTGACGGGGATCGTGGTGCCGATGGCGGACGGCGGCGTGCTGGTCGACGTCTGCCGCGTCGGGGATTCCGGCGCCTGGGTGCTGGATCGGACCCGCGCGCCGTACGACGCGGAGCTCTACACGCCGCTGTTCGCCACAAAGACCGGCGCCGGGAAGCGGTTCGTCTCCAACCGCGTCGCCGCGCTGCCGCAGCTCCCGGCGGAGCTGGAGCGCACGCAGGTGCAGCTGAACGCTTCGGACACGCTGCTCGTCGGCACGGACGGCTTCGGCGATCCGCTCGGCGACGGCGACGGCGAGTTCGGCGCGCTGTTCGCGAACCAGTTGAGTCACCCGCCCGCGCCGCTCTGGTTCGCGCACGTGCTGGACTTCTCGCGCGAGACCTTCGACGACGACCGGACCCTGCTGGCCGTGTGGCCGACCCACGCGGGGGAGGGGCGGTGACCCGCACCCGCGCCGTCCAGCTCACCGGTCTCGACCTCGACGCGCGGCTCGGCCAGGGCGGTCAGGGCACCGTGCACAACGTGGCCAACAAGCGCATCAACGAGACCGGCGAGTCCTGGAGCGTGGTCTACAAGGAGTACAACGCCGCGATGCTCCAGCAGCTCGACGAGACGGCGCTCGGCGCACTCGTCGGGCTGCTGGACACGATCGACGGCGCGCAGGGCCGCTGGCTGTGCGAGAAGGCGGCGTGGCCCGCGGCGGTGGTCGAGGACGGCGGCCGGCCGCGCGGATTCCTGATGCGCGCGGTGCCCGACCGCTTCCGCTTCCACATGCCCGGCCTCACCGCCAAGAGCGCGGGCCGGGAACGCCTGGCGACGGTCGAGTTCCTGCTCAACGACGACGCGTACGTCGCCGGGATCGGCCTGAAGGTCAGCGACCGGGACAGGCTTCTGCTGCTCGCCGACCTGGCCGACATCCTCACCCGGCTGCACCGCCTCGGCATCACGGTCGGCGACCTCTCGCCGAAGAACCTGCTGTTCGCCCTCGGCCCCGCGCCCGAGTGCTTCCTGATCGACTGCGACGCGATGCGGCTGCGCGGCGCGAGCGTGCTCCCGCAGGCCGAGACGCCGGACTGGCAGGTCCCGGACGGCGAGGAGAAGGCGACCCGCGAGAGCGACCTGTACAAGTTCGGCCTGCTCGCCATCCGCCTCTTCGCCCGCGACCAGTCGGCGCAGGACCCTGACGCACTCGCCGCCGTCAGCCCCCGCCTGCGCGACCTGGCCGAGGCGAGCCTGAGCCCCGACCCGGGACTGCGCCCGAACCCCGTCGCATGGACGGAGGCCCTGGAGCCGGCGGTGGTGAGCGCGTCGGGTGCGCAGCCCGCGAAGCAGAGTCCTACAACGACACCGGCCGCAACCACTTCGACGCCCAAACCCAAGCCCACGGCCAATCCCGACCCCGAAGGCGAACTGCGCAGCGGTCTCGCGCTCATCGCCGGGCTCGCCCTCGTCGGCGCGTACAACTTCATGCCGTGGCTGACGATGCCGAACGGCGACGCGCTGCGCTTCCACGACGTCGACTACCTCACGCTGCACCTGTACATGAAGGCGTTCTTGCTGGCGCTCGGCGGACTGGCCTGTCTGCTCGCCGACGAGTACCTGGGCAACGTGTGCGGCGCCGTGCTCGGTTTCGCCTCGTTCTGCTGCTTCGCCGCCGGATACCAGCGGCTCGAGCACGAGTACGGCGTCGCCGACATCCATCCGATGGTGGGCTACGACCTGAGTTTCGGCGCGTCGGCCGTCGTCGTCGCGGTCTGCGCGTGGAAGGCCGTCGTCCGATACCGGCTGGCGAAGAACCCCTGACGACCGGCAACACGACGAGGCCGCCATCCCCCCGGGATGGCGGCCTCGTGTCGCAGAGCCTCAGTCCTGGTCGCCGAGCAGCAGCAGGTCCTGCGCGCTCAGCGTCGCGGTCTTCAGCAGTTCCCTGATCAGGTTCACGCTCAGCGTCGAACCGACCGGCTCGCCGACCTCGTCGCGCATCAGACCGCGGATGCCGCGCCGGTGCAGCCGCTCGCGCACGTCCTCGACGGTGTTCGCCACGGTCCGGTGCGTCCAGCGCTTCATCGCGTACGGCGAGGCGTTCACCACCTTCGCCGTGTCCTCCCAGGTCAGCGGGAGCGGGTAGTGGTCGTCGCCGTCCAGGTAGCGCCGGGCCAGCGCGGTGAGCACCAGCCGCTCGTGCGGGGAGAGCTCGTAGACCGTCTCCGGGTCCACGGTCAGCTCCCCGGGGCCGGAGCGCGGCCGCCGGTCCTCGGTGTCGACCAGGCGCACCTCCACCAGGTGCGAGCGCTGCTTGGACGAGTTGATCACCAGCGGGGTGTATCCGGGTTCGATGATCCGCTTGTGCCCGGCCAGCATCAGCGCGCCGTCCGGCAGCTCGATCGGCAGCCGGCCGGTGTTCCGCAGCCACCAGTCGCCCGCCGGCCCGGTGCAGGTGAACACGCCGTGCCGCCGGCTGATGGTCGGGTCGTCCACGCCGACGGCCACGTGCACGTCCTCCCGGTCGCGTCCGAACAGCAGCGTGTACCGGCTCGCCGGGACGGCGTATCCGCCCTCCGGGCCCAGCACGAAGATCGTCCCCGGCGGTGCGGTGGGCACCCGGTCGGACGGGCTGCCCGGCGGCAGCATCTGCGGGGGAAAGCTTGCGTACGGCATCGTGGCGTACCTCCGTTCAGCTTCCGGGCAGTCTAGGAACGCCGCGCGGGGACCGGTCCTCGCGGGCATCGACTACTGATAGCCTGCCGCGCGTGAACGCCACGGGGGATGCGCGCGACGTGCCGATGACCCGCACCATAGCCGAGCCGCTCGGACCGGACGATCCCCGCGACATCGGCCCCTTCACGGTGATCGGCGTGCTGGGCACCGGCGGGATGGGCGAGGTCTACCTCGGCACCAACGGCGAGAGCTACGTGGCGGTCAAGCGGGTGCGGCCGCGGCTGGTCACGGCCGACCGCTTCCAGCGCGAGGTCGGCATCCTGTACCGCGTCCCGGCCGGGGTGGCCCCGCGCGTGCTGGCCACCGACGGCACCGTGTCGCGCCCCTGGTTCGCCGCCGAGTACGTGCCGGGCCTGACCGTGGACGAGGCGGTCCGGCTGCACGGTCCGCTGCCCGCCGAGGCGCTGTGGCTGCTGCTGGCCGAGACCGCCACGCAGCTGCACGCCGTGCACGACGCGGGGATCGTGCACCGCGATCTCAAGCCCGCGAACGTGATGGTCGTGCGCGACGGCGTGAAGCTGATCGACTTCGGCATCGCGCGCGCCGTGGACCAGGTACGGCTGACCAGGAGCGGCGGAAGCTACGGCACGCGCGGGTTCACGGCGCCGGAGCAGGACGCCGGGGACGAGGACGTGGCCTCGCCCGCCGACGTGTACGCGCTCGGCGCCCTGATGATCTACGCGGCCTCGGGCCGCACGCCCGGCGTCGTCCCCGACATCGAGGCCATGCGCGCCGTGGACGCCGACCTCGCGGGCATCATCGAGTCCTGTCTCGCCGCGGACCCCGACGCGCGTCCCACCGCGGCCGCGCTCGAGGAGCTCGCCCGGATGCACGTGGCTCCGGACGCGACGTGGCCGAGCGTGATCGCCGACCGGATCGAGACGCGGCGCGAGTTCGCCGCGACGCCGGTCCGCAAGCTCGAGACGATCCCGCCGCCGGACGAGGCCGAGCCGGAGGTCGAGACCGCGACCGTGCCGCCGATGTCCACGGCCCCGGACGGCGAACGGCGTCGGCGCAGCCGCAAGCTCATCGTGCTGCCGATCATCGCGGTGGTCGCCGTCGGCGCGGTCGTCGCCTACGTCCTGGTGCCGTCCGTGTCCTCCGCGGGCACCACCGGCGTGCGGGCGAACGGATCGACGTCGTACAACGGGGTCTCCGTCTCCAAGACCACATCGCTCGGCACGTCGTCCGCCTCGGCCGCGCGCTCGGCCTCCGCGACCGCGTCCGCCGGCACGACGACCCCGGCCACGGTCCCCACCGACAACACCACACCGCCGAGGGGCTCTGGCACGACCACCACCTCGAACAACCACACGACCGCGAGTTCCACGACGACGGCCGCCGTGGTCGTCACCGCCTCCTCGATCTCCGCCGTCGACGGAAACAGCGACCCGGAGCACGTCAACGGCTCCGAGGGGGACGTGGGCTGGATCGCCAACAACGCGGCGTGCTCGGCTTGGCTGGACAGCGACGGAAGCGGCGATCTCGCGGGCGTGCTCAACACCTCGCAGGAGCAGGCCTGCGGCGCCGAGCTGGTCCGGAGCGACGGGGTCAAGTTCAAGTTCTACCAATCGACCGCGGCCGCGAAGACGAACTTCATCTCAGACCAGGGATACACGATGTATATCTGCGTCTGGAACCAGAACTCGCCCTCGACGACGAACTGCGGGAGCACGTTCAAGATGAGCGGCACCACACCCGTCGAGGTCAGCAACTGACTCCGGCGTCGTCCCAGGTCAGGCGTGAGATAGGATGGCGCGGGCGAACACGGAGGGATCGATGGCGGTGGCTGGCAGACGCGTGGCCGGAGCGGCGCTCGCGGCGCTGATCCTCGCCGCGACCGCGGCGTGCGGCAGCACCCGGCAGGTGTTCACCAGCCCGCAGGTCTCCGCGACCACCACCTCGACGGCGACCTCCGCCACCGTCGCGTCCGAGAAGAACGCCGTCGTCCAGTTGCAGGGCTGGCTCGCCGACCCGCAGCCGGGAATGCTCACCTACAACACGATCCAGGTGACCGGCGGCGGCTCGATAAACACGATGACGATCCTGTCCGGCCCCTTCGACCCGGACCTGGGCACGGCGACGCTGACCGGCTCGATCGAGACGCTCGGTTCCGGCTCGACCACGCAGGGCGCCTCCAGCGCGCTGGAGTACGACGAGAAGGTCTACACCTCGATCCCGACCGCGCTGCAGACCGGCACCCGGCTCGGCAAGTCCTGGGACGTCGCGTCCGTGCGCTCCACCTGGACGACCGGCCTGCGGCTGTCCGGCTGGTGGTCGGCGCTGAACACGGTCAAGCAGGTGCAGGCGGACGGCGTGACCTCGCTCGGCGGCGCCACCGTCGACGAGTTCAGCGCGTTCGTGGACATGTCCGCGGTCAAGGGGATGCCGAAGACGCTGCTGGAGTCCGCGCCGTTCGCGAAGGCGGGCACCAGCAAGGTCGAGGTGGACGTCTACACCGCGATGGGCAGCGGCGACCTGATGCGGGTGACCTACAAGTTCGGCCTGCCGGTGAAGATCGACGGCGCGGCCACCGCCACCAGCTTCGCGGGCTACGAGGTGGACATGTCAGGCTTCACCGAGCCCTCGGCCTCCCCGACCCCCACCCCGACCGGCACGGCCTCGGTGCCGCCGGACGCCACTACCGTCGCCTCCGGTACCGGTGACACGGATCTCGCGGCTTTGTTGCCGTTCTGACGCTACGGTGCTGAGGTGGCGTCGTGACCACGCTCGGCGATCATGGCGGGGCTCCGGGGAACCGGGCCGGGAATGTGATCGTTGGATGAAGTGTCGGGCGAACGGCGCCGCGGCGGGATGATCGCGGCGGCGAGTGAGAAAGGCGAGCGGGTCGGACTATGCGGCGCACGGTGAACCTCAGGTCGGCGCGGGTGCGCACCGCGATGCTGATCTCGGCGTTCGGCGTTCTCGTGCTCGTCGCGGGCGACCTGATCGGCGGCCGCGAGGGCCTGGTGCTCGCGACGGTCGTGCTGCTGGTCGTGCTCGGGTATGCCTACTACAGCGCGGACACCCTGGCGCTGCGGGCGATGAACGCGCAGCCGATCGGCGAGGCCGGCGCCCCCGTGCTCTACCGGATCGTGCGCGAGCTGTCCTATGAGGCCCGTCGCCCGATGCCGCGGATCTACGTCTCGCCGACCGAGTCGCCGAACGCCTTCGCGGCCGGCCGGGACCCGCGCACCGCCTCCGTGTGCTGCACGGTCGGCCTGCTGCGCACCCTGGACGAGCACGAGCTGCGCGCCGTGATCGCGCACGAGCTGGCGCACGTCTACAACCGCGACGTGCTGGTCTCCTCGATCGCCGGCGCGCTGGCCGCGGTGGTGATGTGGTCGGCCAGCCTGCTGTGGCTGCTGCCCGGCCTGGACGACGGCGGCGACGACGACGAGGGCCTGGCCGGCCTGATCGGCGCGGTGCTGCTCGGCCCGCTCGCCGCGATCCTGGTCCGCAGCGCCGTCAGCCGCTCCCGCGAGTACCACGCGGACGCCTGCGCCTCCCGGCTCACCGGCGACCCGCTCTCCCTGGCCACCGCCCTGCGCAAGATCGACGCCGGCGCCCGGCGCAACCCGCTGCGCGGCGGCCCCGGCCTCGCCGGCATCGGCCACCTGATGATCGTCAACCCCTTCGTCGGCGACTCCGGCCGCCCCGGCTGGGCCGGCCGCCTGTGCGCCACCCACCCCCCGGTGCACGAGCGGGTGGCCCGCCTCGAGCGCCTCGCCGGCCTCCGCGACACCGCCGCCGACCGGGCCGAGTAGCGCGCGTCAGCTGGTGACGTCCCTGGTGCTCAGCCGGGCCCAGGCCGCGGTGCCGAACACGGCCACGTAGCCGAGCTGGATCAGCAGGTTGTGCTCGATGTTCGCCAGGTACACCGGGTCCCGCAGCAGGTCCGCGTAGGAGGACCACTGGTACGTGTAGAGCCAGGGCTGGATCGCCGAGAGCTGCGGGATGACCTGCAGGATCCCGGCCAGGATGGTCAGCCCGGTGGCCGCCGCCATGGCCGCGATCGGCGTGTCGGTGAGCGTCGAGACGAACAGGCCGATCGCCGCGAGGCCGAGCAGCGAGGCCGCCACCAGCAGCGTCACCCAGACCGCCTTGACCAGCGCGGCGCCCATGCCGATCGTGTCGCCGGACAGCAGCGTGACCTGGCCGCTCGGGAACAGCGCGAGCCCGGCGATCAGTGCCGCGACCGAGACCACGGCCGTGGACACCAGGCAGTACACCGCGAGCGCGGTCGCCTTGACGGTCAGCAGCCGGACCCGTCCGGCCGGGGCCACCAGCAGGTAGCGCAGCGTGCCCTGCGCGGCCTCGCCGGAGATCGAGTCCCCGGCCACCACGCCGAGCGCCATCGGCAGGAAGATCGGCAGGGTCAGCGAGAGCGCGGCGAACACCAGGAACAGGCCGTTGTTGGAGACCTGCGCCAGGAAGCCGCCGTCGCCGCCCCGGCCGTGGTGCGTGCCGACCTTGATCGCCACGCCGAGCGCGACCGGGATCAGCGCCAGCGCGGCCAGCAGCGCGAGATTCCGGTTGCGCCGGAACATCGTGCGCAGCTCGTTGGCCAGCAGCGAACCGCGCACCGAGCGGCGGATGCGCAGCGGGGCCGCCGCCGTGACACTACTGAGCGACATCGAAGCCCTCCCCGGTCAGCGCGACGAACGCGTCCTCCAGCGAGGACCGCTCGATCCCGAACGACAGCACCCGCACCCCGGCGCCGACCAGCGCGGCGCAGACGACATCCGGCGCCATCTCCTCGCGCACGTCGCAGTCCACCCGTTGCCCGTCCACCCGCACGTCCTGCCCGCCCTGTTCCTTGAGCACGGTCGCCGCCTCGGCCGGATCCGGCGTCGTGACCACGAGCCGCGCCTTGAGCCCGTCGCGCAGCTCGGCCACGGTGCCCTGGCTGATCAGCTTCCCGCGGCTCATGATCGCCACGTCCGTGCACACCTGCTCGATCTCGTCCAGCAGGTGCGAGGACAGGAAGATCGTCGTGCCCTGCGACGCCAGCGAGGTGATCAGCGCCCGGATCTCCCGCATGCCCTGCGGGTCGAGCCCGTTCGTCGGCTCGTCCAGGATCAGCAGGTCGCGCGGCTGCAGCAGTGCGCAGGCCAGCCCGAGCCGCTGCTTCATGCCCAGCGAGTACGCCTTGGCCTTCTTCTCCGCCGCGTTCGACAGCCCGACCTGCTCCAGCGCGTGCTCGATCCGCGCGGCCCGGGTGCCCGGATCCGCGGTCCGGTCGGCCGCGTCGTACCGGGCCAGATTCGCCCGACCGCTCAGGTACGGATAGTGCGCCGGGCCCTCGATCAGCGCGCCGACCCGGGTGAGCGAGCCGACGTGCGCCGCGTCCACGGTCGCGCCGAACAGCTCCGCCCCGCCCGCGGTCGGCGAGATCAGCCCGAGCAGCATCCGGATCGTCGTCGTCTTGCCCGAGCCGTTCGGCCCGAGGAACCCGAACACCGAACCCGGCGGCACCCGCAGGTCGAGACCGTCCACCGCGAGCTGTCCGCCGCGAAAGCGCTTGGACAGCCCGCTGGTGGCGATCGCCGGAGTATCAGTGCTCACTACTTGCTGCCCTGCGCGTTCGCGTCGGCCTCGAGCACCTTCGGCGTGACGGCGCCGAGGAACACCCGGCCGTCGTTCGTGATCAGCACGGAGACGACGTTGGTCGTGTAGACCTTGCCGCTGCCGAACTTCCCGCTCACCGACGTGCCGCCGCCGAGGAAGCTGTTCAGGTACCCGTCGAGCCCGCCGCTGAGCAGCTGCGAACTGCCGCCGTCCGAGTTCGGCGAGTTGTTCGAGCCCTGCGCCGCCGACGAACCCGCGCTGCTCACGGCGTGCTGCAGCTGCGCCAGGTCCACGTTGTGCAGCTCGATGACCGAGAGCCAGCTGGTGCCCAGCACCTCGGGGCTCAGACTCTGCTCCGTCGGCTTCCCCTGCGCCGCGCCGCCGCTCTTCTCGCTACCGCCCAGCGGGGTCACCGTCGCACCCTTCGGCGCGGTGAACTCGAAGCGGGATGCGGCCGGTGCGGTCAGCGAGACCGAGGTGAAGGAGACGGAGAACAGCGGCGTGCCGGACCCGACCGGGTACAGCGCGACACCGAGCGGCGTGCCGGTGGCCGAGTCGACGGAGATCTCCGCCTGCCCGATCAGCGAACCCGACTGCTTCGGCGTCAGCACCAGCAGGTACGCCGAGCGGCCCGCCACCGTACGCGGCGTACCGACGCTGACCTGCGTCGTCGGCGAGAGGTGGGCGAGCAGCTGCTGCGCCGCCGCCTGCGGGGTCAGCTCGGGGAAGTTCTTCTCCTTCGCCTTCCCCTTGGCATCGGCGTGCGCCCCGGCCGTCCCCTCCTCGACCGAATTCGTCTCACTGTCGTACGTCCAGATCTTCGACCCGTTGTGGATCAGGTCGTACTCGGAAAGCTGATCCAGCAACGCGATACGCTGCTGCTCCGGCCCGTTCGCCGCCACCTCGAGCGTGTGCGTGCCGCTCAGCAGAGAGAAGGGGTTCGCGGTGCCGGACAGGTCGGGCAGCTGCGGCAGGCCGAGGTCGGTGCTCAGGCTCATCGTGCCCGAGAAGGCGTCCACCTTCGACTCGGCGACCTTCGTCAACAGCTGCTGTGCGGAGACGGCGGGCAGGCTGGGAGTGGCCGAGGCCAGGCTCGGCGCGAGTGCCGCGCCCCCGGCGATCACGGCGACCACGGACAGCGGCACGAGGGCGCGCACCGTCCCCCGGCGGTACCACGGCTTGTTCGTCTTGCTCGGCTGCTCGTTCATAGCTCCGATTCCACCACCGATCGGTGTACGCGGGATCCGCCCACGGACGCTACTTCACATCATCCTCACGGCGGACAGCGGACTTCCTCATGCCCAGCACATCTAAGGCCTCTACGATTCGCGCGAACATGCCCGCATACATCCGACGCTACCTGCTGGTTCACGGCGCGTACATGGCCGTCGTGCTGGCCCTGCTCGCCTGGTACGGCCTGACGCCGGGTCAGGCGCTGGCCCGCTTCGACGGCCAGCACTACCTGCAGATCGCGAGCACCGGGTACGTCGACAAGCTGACGTTCCTTCCGGACGGCAAGCCCGCACGGATGAACATCGCCTTCTTCCCGCTCTACCCGATGCTGCTGGCCGCCCTGCACGCCGTCACCCGCCTCCCCATGGAGATCGCCGGGCTCGTCCTCTCCCTGGCCGCGTCCGTCGCCACCGCGATCGGCCTCGGCGTGCTGCTGGAACCCCTCGTCGGCCGCCGCACGGCACTCTGGACGGTGACGATCTGGGCCGTCGGCGTGGACGCGATCGTGCAGTCGATGCTCTACGCGCAGCCGCTCATCGCCGCGTTCGCCGTCTGGGGCGCGATCGCCATCCGCGCCCGCAAGCCGCTGCTCGGCGCCGTCTGCGCGATCGGCGCGGGCCTGAGCCACTCGACCGGCCTCGGCCTGATCGTCGTCGTCATGGCCGGCTCCGCGCTGATGTTCCGCGAGGCCGCCCGCAAGCAGCAGTGGCGCGCCGCGTTCGCCCCGGCCGCCGCGTTCGTCCTCGCACCGGCAGGCCTGCTCGGCTACATCGCCTTCCTCGCGCTGCGCTTCCACCGCGCCGACGCCTGGTTCCTCGCCGAATCCGCTCCCGGCTGGAGTTCCGAGTTCGACTTCGGCAAGTACAGCGCCCGCACCCTGATCGGCCAGGTCGACACCACCGACTGGTTCGCCCCCAACGGCGTGCCCCACCTCGTGGCCAGCCTGTGGATCGTGCCCGGCCTCGGCATCATGCTCTGGCTGCTGCGCGACCAGGGCTGGTGGCCCAAGCGCTGGCGCCGCACGCCGTCCCAACCGGCGCAACGCCCGCCCGTCCCCTGGGAGCTGACCCTCTTCGCCCTCGTCACCTTCGCCGTGATCCTGACGAACTCCGGCCCCTGGGGCAGCAAGCCGCGCTTCCTGATCCCCTGCCTGGCCCTCTGCGTCCCCCCGGCGATCTGGCTGGAGAAACTCAACGACCGCCCCCGCATCCAACAGGCGATCGTGGCCGCCATCGCCCTGGCCTCGGTCCTCTGCTGCTACTACCTCGACGGCCCGTCCCCCTCAGCACTCTGAGAAGAACGGGCCGCCGCGCCACCGGTCAACCGGGTGTCACCGGTAGTTGGTGAACTGCACCGCGAAGTCGAAGTCCTGCCCCTTGAGCAGCGCGATGACCGCCTGCAGGTCGTCGCGCGACTTCGAGGAGACCCGCAGCTCGTCGCCCTGGATCTGCGCCTTGATCCCCTTCGGACCCTCGTCCCGGATCAGCTTGGCGACCTTCTTGGCGTTCTCCTGGGTGATGCCCTCGGACACCGAGGCGCTGATCTTGTACTCCTTGCCGGACGCCGACGGCTCCGACGCGTCCAGCGTCTTCAGCGAGATCCCGCGCTTGATCAGCTTGTCCTTGAACACGTCGAGGACCGCCTTGACCCGCTCCTCGGTGCCCGCGCGCATCTCGATGCTCTCGCCGCTCCAGGCGATGGACGCCCCGGTGTTCTTGAAGTCGAAGCGCTGCGTCAGCTCGCGCCCGGTCTGGCCCAGCGCGTTGTCCACTTCCTGCCGGTCCACCTTGCTGACCACGTCGAAACTCGACTCGCTCGGCATCTCGACCCTCCTCGCTCCCGTTCCCAGTGAAGCCTCGTCCGTTATCCACCGAACTCT
>DATJIF010000119.1:0-11326 GCA_035493475.1 Actinospica sp. | reverse complement strand
GGGTGTCCAAGATGACCGTGTACCGCTTGGTGCACAGCGGGGAACTGCCCGCGGTGCGGGTGGGCCGCTCCTTCCGGGTCCCCGAACAAGCGGTGCAGGAATACCTGCGCGACGCCTACGTAGCCGACTCGCTTTAGAGTCCGGAAACCTTCTCCTGACCTTCCGCTCGGCCGTGAGTGGCCGCAGCGCCGACGGGCGTTTGGTCGCGGGGCCGGACGACCAGGTACTCTGGGCCAGTCGCGAATCCCGTCAGAAGTGAGCGAGGGCACCCGAGTGGGCTCAGTCATCAAGAAGCGCCGTAAGCGTATGGCCAAGAAGAAGCACCGCAAGCTGCTCAAGAAGACGCGCATCCAGCGTCGCAACAAGAAGTAGCCGGCGCTCCTCGGCGCACGATGACGCCCGCGTCCGCACGCACCCTGCTGGTGACCGGTGCCGCCCGGCGGCTCGGCGCCGCGGTGCTGCGCGACCTCGCCGCACACGGACAGGGCCGCCGCGTGATCGCGGTGGACCTGGCCGAGCCGGATCCGGACCTCGCGGTCGACGGCGTGGAGCACGTCCGGCTCGACCTGCGCGCCCCGGCCATCGCCACGCTGATCGCCAAGACCCGCCCGGACACGGTGCTGCACCTCGACGTGCTCGCCGCACCCGGCCAGGCGGGCGGGCGCACGGCGATGAAGGAACGCAACGTCATCGGCACCATGCAGCTGCTCGCGGCCTGCCAGCGGGCGCCCTCGGTGCGCCGGTTCGTGGTGAAGTCCTCCGCCGCGGTGTACGGCTGCGCGCCGCGCGATCCGGCGCACTTCACCGAGGAGACCCAGCCGCACCGCCCGCCGCACGCCGGCTACGGCAAGGACTGCGTCGAGGTGGAGGAGTACGTGCGCGGCTTCGCGCGGCGCCGTCCGGACGTGTCCGTGACCGTGCTGCGCTTCGCCGGCCACCTCGGCGCCGGGGTGGAGAGCCTCTTCGCCGACTACCTCGCGCTGCCGGTGCTGCCGACCATGGCGGGCTTCGACCCGCGGCTGCAGTTCGTGCACATCGACGACGTGGTCCGGGCGCTGCGCCTCGCCTCCTCGGGGGCGCACCCCGGGGTCTACAACGTGGCCGGGGCCGGGTCGCTGACCCTGTCCCAGCTCGCCCGCCGCCTCGGCAAGGCCACCGTGCCGCTGCCGCGCTTCGCCGCGCCCTGGCTCGGCCGGGCGCTGCGCCAGGCCGGGGTGGCCGACTTCACCGGGGATCAGTTGGAGCTGCTCACCTACGGCCGGGTGCTCGACACGACCCGGATGACCGAACGCCTCGGCTTCACTCCGAGGTACACCACCGCGCAGGCCGTCGCCGAGCACGCCAGGACCGCCGGGATCAAACCGCTGATTCCGCCGGAGGCGGTGCGCGGCGCCGAGCAGCGGCTCATCTCGCTGCTGGAGATGCGGGCCCGGGACGGTGCGGACCGTGGGTGACCAGAACGAGAACTGGGAGCGCCGGGCGGCCCGCGGGCTCGCCTTCCTGCGCCGCCGGATCACCGGCGAGTACGAGGTCGACGAGTTCGGCTTCGACCAGGACCTGACCGAGAACGTGCTGCTCAACGTCATCAGGCCGCTGTACGAGAAGTACTTCCGGGTCGAGGCGCGCGGCCTGGAGCGGGTGCCGAACGAGGGCGGCGCGCTGATCGTCGCCAACCACTCCGGCACCCTGCCGCTGGACGCGCTGATGACCCAGGTCGCGCTGTGGGACCACCATCCGGTCGGGCGGCATCTGCGGATGCTGGCCGCCGACGTCGTGTTCACCATGCCGTACGTCGGCTCCTACGCGCGCAAGGCCGGGCACACGCTGGCCTGCAACCCGGACGCGCTGCGGCTGCTCGGCTCCGGCGAGGTCGTCGGCGTGTGGCCGGAGGGCTTCAAGGGGATCGGCAAGCCGTTCTCCGAGCGCTACCGGCTGCAGCGCTTCGGCCGCGGCGGCTTCGTCTCGGCTGCGCTGCGCACCGGCACGCCGATCATCCCGACCGCGATCGTCGGCGCCGAGGAGATCTATCCGAAGATCGGCGACGTCAAGCCGCTGGCGAGGCTGCTCGGGGTGCCGTACGTGCCGGTCACCCCGACCTTCCCCTGGCTCGGACCGCTCGGCCTCGTGCCGCTGCCGTCCAAGTGGTACATCGTCTTCGGCGAGCCGATCGACACCTCGACCTACGACCCGTCGGCCGCCGACGACCCCATGCTTGTGTTCAACCTCACCGACCAGGTGCGCGAGAGCATCCAGGACACCCTCTACCGGGTCCTGCTGCAGCGCAGGTCGGTGTTCTTCTGAAGAGAGGCGCCCAGTGTTCAGGGCCGTGGCCGCGCTGGCGGCCTTGATACTCGGTTCCGCCGCGCTCGCCGGCTGCTCGTCCACGGCACCCGCGCCGGACGGCCAGGACGACGCGGTGTTGGTGGACAGCGGCACGGTCTCGGGCGTGTCCTGGGACCTGTGGGCCTGGGAGGACGCCGGCCAGCTCTGCATGGGCATGGGCAACAAGTCCGGCCCGGCCACCGTACGCAACCCCGCGACCACCGGCGGCATGTCCGGCAGCCAGTGCGGCTTCAACGCGAAGAAGCAGGGCACGACGTACTACGCGAGCGCGTTGAACGGGAGCAACGGCCCGCCGACCATCGCGCTGCTGTTCGGCCCGGTGCCGTCGGCCGCCGTCTCGGTGAAGGTGACCAGCAAGATCACCCTGAAGACGGACGCGTTCCCGGGCGGCGCCGGACTGCCCAGCGCCCGCTACTGGGTCTGGGCCGGGCCGTATCAGCCCACTGCCGCCGAGGGCACGGTGCTCGGCGTCCCGCAGCCGCTGGACGCAGCGGGCAAGGCCGTCGCCTTCCAGGCCTACTGAGGACGCGGCGCGGCGCCCCCGACCGGGCAGCCGGGGCTACTCGGTCGGGGTGGCGGTGGCGGAGGAGCCGCTGCCGCCGAGGTTCACGTCGATCTCCGGCAGGCCGAGCAGGCCGGGCACGGTGACTCCTATCGACGGCAGTATCCCCACCGGCAGGTTGACGTCTATGGTCGAGCTCGCACTCGCGCTGGCGGACGAGGACGCGCTGCCGGACGCCTTGCCCGACGAGCTCGAGGTGCCGCTCGCCTTCCCGCTCGCGGACGCGGAGCCGGAGGCCGCCGCCGTCCCCGAGGCCGACGGGTTCGCGCTGGTGCCGGTGTCGCCGCCGCCCGGCTGGCCGCCGTTGCCGGGCTGACCGCCCAGGCCCGGACCCTGCGTGCGGTCCGCGGCCGCCTTCTGCGCGGCGGCCTGCAGCTCGCGGGAGTACTGGTCCATCAGCGCGACGATCTGCGGGGGCTGCGACTGCAGGTCCGGCGGCAGCCGCCAGCTCAGGTCCTCCACCCGCTGACGCTCCGTCAGCAGGAAGTCGGACAGCGCGTGCAGCGCCGTCTGGTCGCCGTCCTGCTGCACCTGCTGCACGAGCAGGTCGCCGCCGTGCGTGATCATCGTGCGCAGGTCGCTCAGCGTCTCGCGCAGCAGCGCCTGGGTCTGCGAACCGGACTGGTCCACGTCCGGGCGGCTGAGCAGCGAGTCGATCTCGCCGAGCCGCACGTCCGCGAGGTGCAGGTAGTCGCGGCCCTGGTCGGTCGGCGAGCCGGACAGGGACAGCTGCAGGGACTCGAAGATCTTCTTGGCGTTGTACAACGGATCTCCCGGAACGGCGCCCGCGGAGGCGATCGCGATGCCGCCCACCGAGCCGGTCGCCACGGCCACGCCCACCCCGGCCGCCAGCAGCCGGCGGCGCCAGGAGGCGGAGATGCCGGTGAACACGCCCGTCTTGTTCTCGGCCGAGTGCCGCGCGCCGGTGCGGCCGCGGTTCGAACGCTGCGCGGGCACCCGGGAGGCGCGCCGCCCGGCCCCGGCCGCCGCGCCCTCGGCCACCAGCGCGGGCGCCTCGGCGACCAGCCGGGCCCGCAGCGCCTCGCGGAAGTCCATGCTCGGCCGGATGGGCGAGGCCGCTCCGGCCACCGTGACCCGTTCGGCCAGTGCCACCAGGGATCCGAGCGACCCCTCCCCGTTCCCGCGCCCCGCGGCGTACGCCCCGTCGCCGGTCCGGTGGCCGGCCGCACCGTCGGCGCGGCTCACGGCGTGTGCTTCCACCAGCGCCGCGAACTGCTCAGCCTGCTGCCGATCGTTCATCGCGCCCACCACCTCCTCCACTGCTCCCGTTCCGACCCACAGCGTTCGACACCTGCCGGGCGGGTTTGGTTGTGCCCGGGACGCCCCAAGACAGTCCCAAGGCCCCCTATTTCACTCGTTCGAGTGGAACTTGATCCGCTGAGGGGACCGGGCGATCCCGGCGTCACCCCGCTCAACGAGCGGAGGGCACCCGGAGTTACGGAGCGGGGTACACGGCGTATGCAGCCGGGCGTGTCGCTACGCACCGCTGCCGTCCCGCTGGGCTTCAGCAGCGTCGGCGGGTTCTCTGCGCTCAATGGGTGCGCTCGCAAGCTCGCTCACCGGAGATCCGCCGGGAGGAGCCTGGCGAGCGTGCGGATGGCGCGGTATTGCAGGGTCTTGATCGCGCCGTCGTTCTTGCCCATGATCTGCGCGGTCTCGGCCACGGACAGCCCGTGCAGGAAGCGCAGCGTGACGCATTCCTGCTGCTGGCTGTTGAGCTGCTTGACCGCGTCCAGCAGGGCGCGGTTGGAGAGGTAGGCGAGCACCGAGTCCTCGGGGGACGCCTCGTGCTGGTCGGAGTCGAGCATCTCGCCGGTCGGCACCTCGAGCCGGTGCCGGGAGGACTTGAAGTGGTCGGCCACCAGGTTGCGGGCGATCGTCACCAGCCAGGCGCCGAAGTCGCGGCCCTGCCAGGTGAAGGTGGAGATCCGGCGCAGCGCGCGTAGGAAGGTCTCGCTGGTGAGGTCCTCGGCCAGCGCCTTGTTGGAGACGCGGTAGTAGATGTAGCGGTAGACCGTGTCCACGTAGGCGTCGTAGAGCTTCCCGAAGGCCTCGCCGTCGCCCTCCTGCGCCCGCTCGACGAGCGCGAGCATGCGGGCGGACTCGGCGTCCGGGCGCGGCGGCTCCGGCGGGTTCCGCTCCGGCCGCTGCTGGCTCGCGCCGCCGCGGGCCGCGGGCAGCGGCGCGGGGGTGACGGCCGCGCCCGCGCCGAGCGGCCGGGGCGGTTGGGGGACCGCGCCGGCCGTCATCGCGAGCACGGCCGCTCGCAGGCCGCCTAGGCCTAAGCGGTCGGCGCTGACGTCTCGGTGCACAAGGCTCCAGGTGCTCGGGTGCGCCGTCGTTCGGCACGGCTTGTAATACTGCTACAGCAAGCCGCGCGGTTCCGGTGCGCACTGCCTCGTCTCCGTCCCGCCGTCCGCGTGGGCTGCGGGCGCCGGGCGGTTGGTTCCGCTCGTAGGGCCGCGCTTCGCGCGATCCGATCACCCATAGTAGGCGGACCGGACCCCGCTGTGTGCGGCTTTTGACGACTCTCGTGATGAACCGTCAGGACGAGATACGAGGATACCCCTTAGTGACTGGAACGCTACGGCACGTCGTCACGACTTGGCGCGCGCGCGTTTGGCCAGGGCCACGCCCGCGGCCACGGCGCCGGTCGCCGCGCCGGTGATCGCCGCCGGGGGCAGCGAGGCGCGCAGCAGCCGGGTGCCGGTGCGGTAGTCGGTGACCGGCCAGCCCTCGGACTCGGCCCGCTCGCGCAGCCGGTGGTCCGGGTTGACCGCGTGCGGGTGGCCGACGAGCGTGAGCATCGGCAGGTCGTTGGCCGAGTCGGAGTACGCGTGGCAGGCCGTCAGGTCGTAGCCCATCCGCTCGGCGAGGTCGGCCACCGCGGCGCCCTTGGCCGGCCCGTGCAGCGGCTCGCCGACGAGCTTTCCGGTGTACTTGCCGTCCACCTCCTCGATCCGGGTGCCGAGGGCGCCCTCGAAGTCGAGCCGGTCGGCGATGATCTCCGCGAGCTCGATCGGGGACGCGGTCAGCAGCCACACCGGCTCGCCGCGGCGGCGATGCAGGTCGACCAGCGCCTTGGTGCCCGGCCAGATCTTCTCGGCGAGGTAGTCGTCGTATATGTGCCGGCACAGCTCGCGCATCTCGCTCGCGGTGTGCCCGGCGGCCAGCGCCAGGGCGCGCTCGCGGGTGCTCGCCACCTGGCCGGCGTGCTCGCCGCGCAGCCGGAAGACGAACTGGTGGCCCGCGAACCTGGCTATGTCCACGGGGCTGACGAACCGGGCCTTCGCGAAGCCGCGGGCCACGTGGAACAGCGAGGCTCCGCGAATCAGGGTGTTGTCCAGATCGAAGAACGCGGCGGCGGTCGGCCGCGGGCAACGGACCGCGGGCAGCTTCGTCTTCTCGAGGGCCGCGCTAGGAGCAGGGCGCACTGTCACCCTCTAGACCCTACCGGGAGATCGCGACCGGGACGTTTCCGTGACGAGAAGGGTGGCGGGCGCGCAGACGACGCCCACGTCACGAAGGGGTGGGAGGGGGTGGCAGACTCGTGGCATGGACACCCGTATCACGCTCATCGGCAAGGCCGGCTGCCATCTGTGCGACGCGGCCCGCGAGACCGTCGCCCGGGTCGCGGCCGATCTCGGGGTCGGCTGGGTCGAGTATGACATCAACGAGCGCCCGGATCTCAAGGAGGACTACTGGGACCTGATCCCGGTGACCCTCGTGGACGGCAGGCGGCACGACTTCTGGAAGGTCGACGAGAAGCGGCTGCGCGCGGCCCTCGGCGGCTGACGTACCCTCAGTCCCGCCCGTGCCGGGCCGGAAGCCTGGGAGCGGCCTGTGACTTCAGTCGCACGACCGGCGAAAACACCGCTCCCGGCGTGCGTTTCCGCAGGTCGGGTCGGGTCAATGGGGCAAAACGGGTGTACTGCATGTTTTTAACAATTCGGTCAGGAACTTTGTGCGCGCCTTCACAAGGTCCTACGCTGCAAGGTGAGTGCTGAGGCAGTAACAACAACCGCTCACCCGGCGCGCAGTGTTGCTCCCTCATACACGCAATCACTCACAGTTCCACCGAGCGCGACCGGGAGCAGCATGGCCAGCATGAGCAGTCCTGGTATGGCCGCCATCCCCGAGGCGACCGTGGCCCGGTTGCCCGTCTATCTGCGCGCCCTGCGCACGCTGCAGGACCGCGGCACCGCGACCGTGTCGTCGGAGGAGCTGGCGGGCGTGGCCGGGGTGAACTCGGCCAAGCTGCGCAAGGACCTGTCCTTCCTCGGCTCCTACGGGACCCGCGGCGTCGGCTACGACGTCGAGTACCTGATCTACCAGATCTCCCGCGAGCTGGGCCTGAGCCTGGACTGGCCGGTCGCCATCATCGGCATCGGAAACCTCGGCCACGCGCTCGCCAACTACGGCGGTTTCGTCTCCCGCGGCTTCCGCATCGCCGCGCTGTTCGACGCCGACCCGCGGCTGTCCGGCAACCGGGTCGCCGGCCTGGTGATCCGGCACGTCGACGAGCTCGACGAGATCATCGCCGACCTCGGCATCTCCATCGGGGTGATCGCCGTCCCGCCGACCGCCGCGCAGTCGGTGGCCGACCGCCTCGTCGCCGCGGGCGTAACCTCGATCCTGAACTTCGCCCCGACCGTGGTCACCGTGCCCGACGGGGTCGACCTGCGCAAGGTGGACCTGTCCATCGAGCTGCAGATCCTCGCCTTCCACGAGCAGCGCAAATCCGCGGACGGGCAGCATCCCCGGGGCGCGCGCACCCATCGCAGTGCGCTGCGGGAGGATCCGGTGAACCCGGATCCCGACGCGGAGCAGGCGGCGGCGCGACGTCCGGCCGAGCCCCCGATCCGGCAGCGCTCCGCGTCCGATGTGAATGAGGTGCAACCGGCATGAGCTTGCTGGTGATCGGGCTCTCGCATCGCACGGCCCCCGTGCGATTGCTCGAGCAGACCGCGCTGACCGAGGAGCTGGTGGTCAAACTCCTCGGCGACACGGTCGGTTCCGAACACGTCTCCGAGGCGGTGGCCGTCGCCACGTGCAACCGGCTCGAGGTGTACGCCGAGGTCTCGAAGTTCCACGGCGCGCTGGCCGAGATCTCGGACCTGCTCGCGCAGTACACGACGGTGCCGCGGGACGTGCTGACCCGGCACTTCTACGTGCACTACGACGACCGGGCCGCGTGGCACATGTTCACGGTGGCCTGCGGTCTGGACTCCATGGTGGTCGGCGAGCCGCAGATCCTCGGCCAGCTGCGCACCGCGCTCGCGGTCGGGCAGCAGGTCGGCACGGCCGGGCCGGTGCTCAACGAGCTGATGCAGCAGGCGCTGCGGGTCGGCAAGCGGGCGCACAGCGAGACGGCGCTGGACAAGGCGGGCCAGTCGATGGTCACCGCGGCGCTGGACCTCGCGGTGGCCGAGGACGCGCCGCCGCCCCGGCGCACGGTCGTGGTCGGCGCCGGGTCGATGTCCGCGCTGGCCGCCACGACGATCCTGCGGCGCTACCCGGAGGCCGCGCTCACCGTCGTCAACCGGACCCCGGAGCGGGCCGAGCGGCTCGCCGCGGCGGTCAACGGGACGGCCGCGCCGCTGTCCGAGCTGCCCGGCGCGCTCGCCGACGCCGACCTGATCCTGTCCTGCACCGGGGCGACCGAGCTGGTGCTGACGGAGGCTCAGTTCACCGCCGCCCGCGCCGGATCGACCGCGCCGGTCACGCTGATCGACCTGGCCCTGCCGCGCGACCTGGACCCCGGGATCGGCGCGCTGCCGGGCACCCGGCTGATCGACCTGGAGCTGATCGCCGAGGCACAGCAGGCTGCGCCGGCGCAGGCCGCGGGCGACGACAGCCTGGAGGCGGTCCGGCAGATCGTGGACGCCGAGGTCGAGGCGTACCGCAGGCTGCGCACCGCGAGCTCCGTCGCCCCGACCGTGACCGCGCTGCGCTGCATGGCCGCCGAGGTGGTGTCCGCCGAGCTCAGCCGGTTCCACGGACGCACGTCGGGGCTGGACGAGCGCACCCGCGCCGAGGTCGAGCAGACCGTGCGGCGGGTCGTGGACAAGCTGCTGCACGAGCCGACCGTGCGGGTCAAGCAGCTCGCGGTGACCGACGGCGGCGTCTCCTACGCGCAGGCGCTGCGCGAACTGTTCAACCTCGATTCCGGCACGGCCGTGGCGATCAGCCGCGCCGAGCCCACGGAGAACCAGTGATGACCAGGACCCTCAGGCTCGGCACGCTCCGGCTCGGCACCCGGCGTTCGCCGCTGGCCATGGCCCAGTCCGGCATGGTCGCCGCGGACGTCACCGCCGCGACCGGACACCCCGTCGAGCTGGTGGAGATCACCACCTACGGCGACACCTCGCAGGCCACGAACGAGCCGCTCGCCCAGATCGGCGGCACCGGCGTGTTCGTCAACGCGCTGCGCGAGGCGCTGCTGCGCGACGAGGTGGACTTCGCCGTGCACTCGCTGAAGGACCTGCCGACCGCGAAGCCCGAGCACCTGGCGCTGGCCGCGGTGCCGCGCCGGGAGGACCCGCGCGACGTGCTGATCGCGCGGGACGGCCTGAAGCTGGCCGATCTGCCCGCGGGCGCCCGGGTCGGCACGGGCTCGCCGCGCCGCGCCGCGCAGCTGCGGCTGCACCGGCCCGACCTGGACGTGGTGGCAGTGCGCGGCAACGTCGGCACCCGGATCGGCTACGTCGAGTCCGGGAGTCTGGACGGCGTGGTGCTCGCCTACGCGGGCCTGAACCGACTCGGCCGGATCGCCGAGGCCACCGAACTGTTCGACCCGGCGGACTTCCTGCCCGCCCCGGGTCAGGGCGCGCTCGCGGTGGAGTGCCGCGAGGACGACGCCCGGCTGCTCGAGATCCTCGCCTCGCTCGACCACGGGCCCACCCGGGCCGCGGTGGCGGCGGAGCGCGCGCTGCTGGCCACGTTGGAGGCCGGCTGCCATGCTCCGGTCGGCGGCTACGCGCATCCGAGCCAGGACGGGCAGGAGCTGATCGTGACCGGGATCGTCGCCTCGGCCGAGGCGGACCCCTCGTCGACGGGCGCGCCGCCCAGTGTGCGCGGCTCGTTGGCCGGCCCGGCGGAGCAGGCGGCCCGACTGGGCGCCGAGCTCGCCGCCTGGCTGCTGGCGCAGGGTGCCGCGGCCTTGATGACTCATCAGGTGGGAGAAACGCAGTGAGCGCCGTTCGAACCATGACCGCGACCGTCCCGGCGGGCGGCGGCACGCTGACCCCGCTGGAGAAGATCGAGGGCGCGCTGGACGGCTCGGTGCTGCCGGCGCCGCGGCCGCAGGACCCGGAGGCGGCCGCGGCGCGCGCCGAGGCCGAGGCTCCCGCGGTCGAGCAGCCGCGTCCGGCGCACCAGGCCAGGGTCAGCTTCGTCGGCGCGGGCCCGGGCGACCCGGACCTGCTGACCGTGCGCGGCGCCGCGGCGCTGGCCGAGGCGGACGTGCTGGTGCTGGACCAGGCGCTGGTCGAGCGCTTCCGGCCGCTGGCCCGGGTGGACGTGCGGGTGATCGAGCTCGGCGCCGACACCCCGGTGCACGCCTGCTGTCCGGAGGAGGTGCTGCACGCGATGGCCGAGGCGGTCGCCGACGGCCGGCACGTGGTGCGGCTGCTGGACGGCGACCCGGGCCTGTTCAGCCCGCTGGAGACCGAGGCGGCGGCGTGCGTGAAGGGCGAGGTGCCCTTCGAGGTGGTGCCCGGCCTGGCCCGCGCCACCACGGTGCCGATGTTCGCCGGGATCCCGCTCAGCCGCGGCTCGATCGGCGACGTGCGGCTGCTGTCGGCGCCGCACCCGCTGGCCGGCGAGGACTTCACCGCCTGGTCCGACTGGCACCGCCAGCTCGGCGAGGCCGGGGCCAGCGCGTCTACCCTGGTGCTGCAGGGCGTCGGCGACCGGATCGACGAGGTCGCGGCCGAACTGCTGGCGGCGGGTCGTCCCGGCGGCACACCGGTCGCGGTGACCGTGGACGGCTCGCTCACCTCGCAGCGCACCGTGACCGGCTCGCTGGACCGGATCACCGCCGCCCTGAAGGCCGAGCGGGTCTCCTGCCTCGGCCCGAACACCGTCGTCGTGGTGGGAGCGGTCGTGGAGCAGCGCTCCGAGTTGTCCTGGTACGAGTCCAAGCCGCTGTTCGGCTGGCGGGTGCTGGTGCCGCGCACGAAGGAGCAGGCGGGCGCGCTGTCCGAGCAGCTGCGGCGGTACGGCGCGGTGCCCACCGAGGTGCCGACGATCTCCGTGGAGCCGCCGCGCACCCCGCAGCAGATGGAGCGCGCGGTCAAGGGCCTGGTCACCGGCCGCTACGAGTGGGTCGCGTTCACCTCGGCCAACGCGGTCAAGGCGGTGCGCGAGAAGTTCGAGGACTACGGCCTGGACGCCCGC
>DATJIF010000118.1:0-5639 GCA_035493475.1 Actinospica sp. | reverse complement strand
CCCCCGTTCTAGATTGATCTTTCAGTAGGAGAGTAAGACACCATGGCGAAGCCCCCGGTGCGCAAGCCGAAGAAGAAGGTCTGCGCATTCTGCAAGGACAAGACCGAGTACATCGACTACAAGGACACGAACCTGCTGCGGAAGTTCATCTCCGACCGCGGCAAGATCCGGGCCCGTCGAGTGACCGGCAACTGCACCCAGCACCAGCGCGACATCGCCACGGCCGTGAAGAACAGCCGTGAGATGGCGCTGCTGCCCTACACCAGCACCGTTCGCTAAGGGAGGGGAAGGATCATGAAGCTCATCCTGACCCACGAGGTCACCGGCCTCGGCGCCCCCGGCGACGTCATCACGGTCAAGGACGGCTACGGCCGCAACTACCTGCTGCCCCGCGGCTACGCCATCGCGTGGACCAAGGGCGCGGAGAAGCAGGTGGAGACCATCCGCAAGGCCCGCAAGAGCCGTGAGGTGCGCGACCTCGGTCACGCCCAGGAGCTCAAGGCCGAGCTGGAGCGGCTCAACGTGCGTCTCGCGACGCGCGCGGGTGAGTCGGGCCGGCTGTTCGGCTCGGTGACCGTCGCGGACATCGCCGACGCCGTCACCAAGTCCGGCGGCCCGGCCGTCGACAAGCGCAAGATCGAGATCCCCACGGCCATCAAGACCGTCGGGGCGCACAAGGTCTCGGTCCGGCTGCACCCCGAGGTCTCCGCGACCGTGGGCCTGACCATCGTCGCCGCCTGAGGTGACTGCTGGTTAGTCGGCAGACTCGTCCGCTGACGGATCGTCGACTCTCCGGGCGCCGCCTTCTTCCGAATGGATGAACGCGGCGCCCGGACTTTTTTGTGCACAGCCTGTGGGCCGAAGCGGCGGCGTGACAGCCCAGGCCAGCGCCCCGTGATCGTTGCGGGGCAACGGAACCGGCCGCGTCGTCCACTGCGATACCCACAGCCGCACCCGGGTTTTCAACAGGCACGGGCGAGTTGTCCCCAGGTTTTCCACAGGGCATGTGGACGACTGACTCGCTCTCGTCGGTCCCGGGCCCTACCGTGGTTCTTCCGACCCGAGCCGAGGCGAGCAGAAGGAGGCCCCGTCATGTCCGGATTCGACGGGACCGACCGCCTTCCGCCGCTGCCCGAGCCGCCCCCGGAGGAGCCCTACTACGAGCCCCCGGCGTCCGGCGGCGGGGCCGGCGGCGGACGCGGCTCCTCGGGCGGCGGAGGCGGCTCAGGCGGCTTCGAGCGCACCCCGCCGCAGGACGTGGCGGCCGAGCAGGGCGTGCTCGGCGGCATGCTGCTGTCGAAGGACGCCATCGCGGACGTCATCGACGTGGTCAAGGGCCGGGACTTCTACCAGCCCAAGCACGAGCAGGTCTTCGACGCGATCCTCGACCTCTACGGCCGCGGCGAGCCCGCCGACGCCGTCACCGTCGCGAACGAGCTGACCAAGCGCAACGAGCTCTCCCGGGTCGGCGGCCCGGCGTATCTGCACACCCTGATGGAGTCGGTGCCCACCGCCGCCAACGCCGGGTACTACGCCGAGATCGTGCACGAGCGCGCGATCCTGCGCCGTCTGGTGGAAGCGGGCACCCGCATCACGCAGATGGGCTACGCCACCGAGGGCGACGACATCGACGAGATCGTCAACAAGGCGCAGTCCGAGATCTACAACGTCACCGAGCAGCGCGCCGGCGAGGACTACGCCCCGCTCGCCGACATCATGGAGGGCGCCCTCGACGAGATCGAGTCGATCTCCAACCGCTCCGGCCAGATGACCGGCGTCCCCACCGGATTCGCCGACCTCGACTCGCTCACCCAGGGCCTGCACCCCGGCCAGATGGTCATCGTCGCCGCCCGCCCCGCCATGGGAAAGTCGACCATCGGCCTGGACTTCGCGCGGTCCTGCTCCATCAAGAACGGCCTCACCTCGGTCATCTTCTCGCTGGAGATGGGCCGCAACGAGATCACCATGCGTCTGCTCTCCGCGGAGGCGCGGGTGGCGCTGCACCACATGCGGTCCGGCAACATGACCGACGACGACTGGGGGCGGCTGGCTCGGCGGATGGGCGAGGTCTCGGCGGCGCCGCTGTTCATCGACGACTCGCCGAACATGTCGATGATGGAGATCCGCGCCAAGTGCCGGCGGCTGAAGCAGCGGCACGATCTGCGCCTCGTCATCGTCGACTACCTCCAGCTGATGAGCGGCGGCGGCTCCCGGCGGCAGGAGAACCGCCAGCAGGAGGTCTCCGAGATGTCCCGAAACCTCAAGCTGCTCGCCAAGGAGCTCGAGGTCCCCATCGTCGCGATCGCCCAGCTGAACCGTGGCCCCGAGCAGCGCACCGACAAGAAGCCGATGATGTCCGACCTCCGTGAGTCCGGCTCCCTCGAGCAGGACGCGGACGTCGTCATCCTGCTGCACCGCGAGGCCGCCTACGAGGCCGAATCCCCCCGCGCCGGCGAAGCGGACCTGATCGTGGCCAAGCACCGTAACGGCCCCACCGCCACCATCACCGTGGCGTTCCAGGGCCACTACTCCCGCTTCGTCGACATGCAGCAAAGCTGAGCGGCTGTCGTGCCGGCGCCCGTCATCCTCGGGATCGACGATCTGCGGCCGCTGCCCCGGGCCACCCGGATCGCCCGCACGAGCCGCGAGGGCGTCGAACTCCTGGAAGAGCACCATGATCGGTTCATCGACGAGCTCTGGCTCGATCACGATCTCGGCGGTGACGACACGATCATGCCGGTGGTGACGCTGCTGGAGGAAGCCGCGTTCGGGGGACGGCCGTTCCGGATCGGGACGGTGTTCGTGCACAGCGCCAACCCGATCGGCGCGGAGACCGTCGTCCGGTCGCTCGCGCGCTGGGACTACCGCGTCCGGCGGGCGGCGGCGTCAGACCTCTGCCAGCCGGTTCACGAGTAGTTCCACGCGCTGCTCGGCGAGTTCCGGGGGTTGGCGGCCGGCGCGGGTCAGGGTGGCGAGGCCGTGCAGGGCGGCCCAGAAGACCTCGGTGAACAGGCCCGGGTGCACGCCGTCGCCGGCCACCTCGCCGAGGGTGTCCAAGAGGGCGGCGAAGGCGTCTTTGAGGGGCTGCGGGGTGTCGTCCTGCGCGAAGGCCAGGCCGCCGTCGAGCTGGAACATGGCGTCGTACACGGCCGGGTTGCGCTGGGCGAAGTCGAGGTAGGCGTGCGCCAGGGCGGCGACGCGGGCGCGGGGGTCGGGCGCGGCTGCCGAGGTGGCCTCGCGGACGACCGCGGCCATCTCGGCGGCGCCTTCGAGGGCCACGGCGCCGATGATCTCGCGCTTGCCCCGGAAGTGGCTGTAGAGGACCGGCTGGCTGTACTCGATGCGCTCGGCGAGCCGGCGGGTGGTGACGGCGTCCCAGCCCTGCTGCTCGGCGAGTTCGCGGGCCGTCGCCACGATCAGGCGCTCGCGCTCGGCCCGTTCGCGTTCCTTGCGTTCCTGTACCGACATGATTCGATCCTAGCACCGCTAGACAAGAGAGCGGCAGCAGTACTAGCGTTGCATCATCAGCTAGCAACGCTAGATCTATTGGGAGTCCTCATGCTCAACGCACTCGAAACCGTCACCACCGTCGTCGTCGGCGTGCTGGTGGGGGTGGAATTCGCCGTCGCCGTCATCCTGCGGCGGATCCTGGACGCGTTTCCCGGCGACAGCGCTCAACTCGGGCACGCGCACGGCGGCCGGATGCTCGGCGCCGTGATGCCGTTCTGGTACATCGGCTCGGTCGTACTCAGCGCGGTCTGGGCGGCCGCCGCGTGGCACCAGCACGGCGCCGGGCTCGTCGTGGCCGCCGCCGCACTGCTGATCGTGAGCGTGCTCATGTCCGTCCTACTGCTCGTCCCGATCAACAACCGGAACAAGACGTGGACCCCGGAGAACCGGCCCGCCGACTGGCAGCGGCAACTGGACCGCTGGAACCGCTTCCACTACCTCCGCGTGGCCGTCATCATCGCCGCCTTCGCACTGCTGGCCGCCGCGCGCTGACCTGTTGTCAGGCGGTGCGGCCCACGGCGGCGAAGGTGGAGTAGCGGGTGACGTCGGCGCCGAGCGGGTCGTCATCGAGTTCGGCGGGGTCCGGACGCCAGAGGATGACGTCGACGAGGCCGGGGCTGAGCAGCTCCCAGCCGGCGGCGAGTTCCTGGATGCGGGCGCGGTCGCGGGGGACGATGCCGTGGCTCGCCTGGGTGTAGACCTTGGTGATGCCGCCGGTGTCGGCGGGGCGGTATTCGTTGGTGCCGTGGCTGAAGACGAAGTAGCTGCCGGGAGCCACGGCCTCGCGGTAGGCGGAGACGATGCTCTTGGGATCGTCGCTGTCGGGGACGAAGTGCAGGGTCATCAGCATCAGCACGGCGACGGGGCGCTCGAGGTCGAGCATGCCGGTGACCTCGGGGCTGGCGAGCACGGCCTCGGGGTCGCGCAGATCGGCGAGCACGTACGTGGCCTGCGGATCGTCCTTGAGCAGGGCCCTGCCGTGCGCGTAGGCCACGGCGTCGCAGTCCACGTAGACGGTGCGGGCCTCGGGGAGCACGGCCTGGGCGATCTCGTGGACGTTGCCCGCCGTCGGGATTCCCGAGCCCAGGTCGAGGAACTGGTCCACCCCCTGCTCGGCCAGGAAGGTCACGGCGCGGCGCAGGAAGGCCCGGTTGGCGCGGCACATGTACGGCGTCTCCGGCCAGGCCTTGAGCGCCTCCTCGGCCAGCCGGCGGTCGGCCGCGAAATTGTGCGAGCCGCCGAGGTAGTAGTCGTACATCCGGGCCGCGGACGGGATCTCCAGGTCCACGATGTCCGGCGCCCACGTCGGTCGGTACGAGCCCATGGCCGGTCCCCCTTCTCAGAGCCTTCACATAGGGTGCTCGACCTCGCCGGGTGTGCGCAAGTGCACGCCCTCGACCGCGGCGGCGGCGGGTGTGGTGTACATCACCGTCTTGGGCTCCTCGTGGTGCAGCAGCCGCATCGTGCGGTCCGCCTCGACGAGGGAGTTGATGGCGCCGAGCTCGCCGGACCTGGGGCGGCGCGCCACGTCCTGGTAGTCCGGGTGCAGATCCACCCAGCGGCGCACGAAGGGGCACAGCGCGATGACGGAGTTCCCCTCGGCCCGCGCGTCGTCCAGGGCGCGGCGCACGAGCATCGAGCCGATCCCCAGGTCGCGGCGCTCCGGGTCCACCTCCACGTGCGGCAGCAGGACCGTGTCGCGCACCAGGATGCTGCTCGCGAAGCCGACCCGCGTGCCGTCGACGTACGCGGCGTACCGGGCCCGCTCCTCGCGCTCGTCCTTGATCTCCATGCTCGTCATGCCGGATACCGCCTTCCCTCGGCGCACGGGATCTCGCCCTCCTCCGAGCATGCAGCAAGCGCTGCACGCGCACCATGCCCAGAGAGCCGAGTGGGGGGATCGGGGGAGCCCGGCGGACGACGCCCCGGAGCAAGCACGAAGAGGCCCGGCCTCAGTGATCTTGATCACTGAGGCCGGGCCTCTTACCCTGGTGCGCGAGGGGGGAGTTGAACCCCCACGCCCTTGCGGGCACTGGAACCTGAATCCAGCGCGTCTGCCATTCCGCCACTCGCGCAACGAGGAAAAAGATAGCACGCTCCCCCGGCGATCCCCCAAATCGATTACCGAC
>DATJIF010000117.1:0-33722 GCA_035493475.1 Actinospica sp. | reverse complement strand
GACGTGCTCGGTCAGGTCGTTGATGCGCTTGGTGAGCAGCGCGACCTGGACCTCCGGGGAGCCCGTGTCACCCTCGACCGTCGCGTACTCGGTCATGATCTGCTTCTTCGTGGCGATGTCCAGGGACACGCGCGACTCCTCAGTCATTAAGTGGGCCCGTCCTGGTCTTGATCACAGGACGGTCTAGACCCCTTGCTTGTTCACATTCTACCAGCGCGAAGACTAGTGCCCGACCGACTGCACCGTGTTGTAGACCGCCAGCACGCCGAGCAGCACCGGGATGACCGAGGCGAGCAGCAGCGCGTCCAGGATGTCCACGGTGCGGGCCCAGCGCGGCGACAGGGTGCGGTCCGGCAGGCTGAAGGCGACCAGCAGCAGGAGCAGGCCCGCGGCGAGCACGATCGCGAAGTACCAGGTCTGCTGCGCGGTGGCGGACACGTGCCGGGCCGAACCGACCAGCACGAACGCCTCGGCGATCACGCCGCCGCCGATCAGCGCGGTGACCTGGGAGGTGCGGCGCAGCAGCCGGGCGCGGGAGATCAGCACCAGGCCGAGGATGGCGGCCATGGCCAGCTCCCAGGCGCCGTTCACCGCGTTCGGGGCGCTGAACGCGAGCACCATCGAGCTGATCGCGGCGACCAGTGCGCACGCGGCGACCAGGCCGGTCAGCAGCTCGTGGCCGCGGCGGGTGCGGCGGCCGATCGCGTCGGTGTCCACCGGGTCGTCGTTGCCCGCGGGCAGCTGCGCCTTGCGGGACTGCTGCTGGCCGCCGACGCCGACCTGCGGGGCGCCGTCGATCAGCACCGGCATCGGGAAGCGGGTGAGCCGCATGGACAGGCCGGGCAGGAAGCCGATCGCGGCGATCGCGACGGTGCCCGCGCCCGCGGCGAGCTTGAGCGGTCCGGCGTGGCCGGCCAGCCCGATGGCGGCGGCGACCGCGCCGATCGTCGCGGCGATCCCGGCCGCCACGTACACCTCGTCGTGCTCCTCCTGGATCACGCCGCCGATCACGGCGACCACCAGCACCGCGGCGCAGGCCACGATGAAGTGGCTGCGGCCGAGCCCGGCCGTCGCGGAGATCGGCAGCACGCCGAGGCCCGCGAGGAACGCGTAGGGCACCGCGCAGCCGCCGAGCACGGCGCCGCCGATGTGGTCCTTGTAGGAGCGCGAGGCGATTCCGCCGGAGATGGTCAGCAGCACGGCGAGGATCCCGGCGACGGCCGCGGGCATGCCGTGCGGGTCCGCGGAGCTCCACAGCACCCATGCGCCGACCGCCAGCACCAGCGCGCCGCCGACCAAGCCGAGCCGGCGGAAGTGCACGGCCGACCACATGCGGTTGTCCTCGGCGACCGACTGCACGATCGCGTCCACCACGTCGTCGTACACCGGGGGCGGCAGCGTCTCGGTGGCCGCGCGCAGATAGAGCAGGTCCCCGTTGCGCACGCCCTGGGCGGACAGCGAGAGGCCGGTGTCGAGTTCGTTGCCGTCCAGCCGGGCGAGCGCGAAGCCTGAGTGAGCCCCCTCGTTCTGCCACTGGTCGGCCATCCGGAGCACGTCCGGGAGCAACTCGGCCAGCGGTACGTCCTCCGGCAGCGCCACGTCCACTCGTACGTCCGGCGCCACCACCGTAATGCGGCAGAACCCTGTCATCACATTGGCAGCCACTGCATGCCCCTCCCGATTTCCCCTGCCACGGTCAACGCGCGCCCGTCATTATGGCCTCTCGTCCCGCGCGGCCATGCTGTCTACGCGCGCGAGAGTCTACTAGACTCGCCGGAGACTGCCAGTGAGTGCAACAGCTAGGTCTAGCTGGGTAAAGAGTAGGTCAACGGGAGGGGCAGGGCTTTGAGTACCGTCGTCGTCAAACGGCCGCCGCGGGTGCATCCGCCGCAGGTGCCGACCGGGGAGGTATTCCTCGAACCACCGCCGGAGCTGGCCCGGGCGGCGAAGAACGGCAGTGGCCTGATGCAGGCGCTGCCGATGGTCGGAATGCTGGGTTCCGTCGGGTTCTTCTTCATGCCCGGCACCAACATGATGATGAAGATGATGGGCGGCATGACCGTCCTCGGCTCGCTGGGCATGCTGACCCAGCAGCTCGGCGGCAACAAGAAGAACGGCAAGGGGAAGACCGCCGACGCCCGCCGCGACTATCTCCGTTATCTGAGCCAGATGCGCCAGCAGGTGCGCCGGACCCAGCAGCAGCAGTACACCGCGCAGATGTGGTCGCACCCGGACCCCGCGCACCTGTGGGCGATCGTGACCAGTGGCCAGCGGCTGTGGGAGCGGCGCCCGACCGACCCGGACTTCGTGCAGATCCGGCTGGGCACCGGTTCGCAGCGGCTGGCGACCCCGCTGGTCGCGCCGGAGACGGCCCCGGTGGACGAGCTCGAACCGATCTGCGCGGACGCGCTGCGCCGGTTCATCACCGTGCAGGGCATGCTGGACAAGCTGCCGATGGCGGTGCCGCTGCGCTCCTTCTGGCACGTGCTGGTCAGCTCCGCCGGCGACGGCACCCCGGACGACGCGCGCGGCCACGCCCGCGCCCTGCTCGCCCAGCTGGCCTCGTTCCACGCGCCCGACGAGGTGCGGATCTGCGTGCTGGCCGCGGAGAACCGCCGTCAGCACTGGGAATGGGTCAAGTGGCTGCCGCACGCGCAGCACCCCAAGGAGAACGACGCCGCGGGCTCGGTGCGCCTGATCTACTCGGACGCGAACGAGCTCGAGGAGGCCCTCGGCGGCGAGCTGATGGACCGCCCCCGGTTCTCCCGCGAGGCGCCGCCGATGCTGGACCAGCCGCACCTGATCGTCGTGGTGGACGGGGCCCGCGCGAGCGGCGACTCGGTGCTGCTGCACGGCGAGGGCGTGCACGGCGTGACCATCATCGAGATCGACGCCGAGGGCCACGCCGGCCTGGTGCGCGGCGGCGTGCACATGTCGCTGGACGGCGAGAAGCTGAAGGTGGAGACCTCCTCCGGCGCCTCGTTCTCCGGCGTCGGCGACCAGCTGTCGATACCGCAGGCCGAGGCGCTCGCCCGGCAACTGGCGCCGTTGCGCGTCGGCGGTGGCGGCGACGGGGACGAGCCGCTGACCAGCGCGCTCGACTTCACCGACCTGATGGGCATCGGCGACCCGGGCTCCTTCGACACCCGCAAGGGCTGGAAGCGGCTGAGCCCGCAGGACCGGCTGCGCGTGCCGATCGGCATCGGCGAGGCCGGCGAGCCGGTGATCCTGGACATCAAGGAAGCCGCGATGGGCGGCATGGGCCCGCACGGCCTGTGCATCGGCGCCACCGGCTCCGGCAAGTCCGAGGTGCTGCGGACCCTGGTGCTCGCGCTCGCGGTCACGCACTCCTCGGACAACCTCAACTTCGTGCTCTCCGACTTCAAGGGCGGCGCGACCTTCGCCGGTATGGCCACGATGCCGCACACCGCGGCCGTGATCACCAACATGGCGGACGACCTGACGATGGTCGACCGGATGCGCGACGCCATCGTCGGCGAGATGAACCGGCGCCAGGAGATGCTGCGCGACGGCGGCAACTTCAAGAACATCCACGACTATCAGAAGGCCACCTTGGCCGGGGCGCAGCTGACCCCGATGCCGAACCTGCTGATCGTGCTGGACGAGTTCTCCGAGATGCTGACCGCCAAGCCGGAGTTCCTCGACCTGTTCATCCAGATCGGCCGCATCGGCCGTTCGCTGGGCGTGCACCTGCTGCTCGCCTCGCAGCGCCTCGAGGAGGGAAAGCTGCGCGGCCTGGACACCTACCTGTCCTACCGGCTGGGCCTGAAGACGTTCTCCGCGGCCGAGTCCCGGGTCGTGCTCGGCGTGCCGGACGCGTTCAACCTGCCCTCGATCCCGGGTTCCGGCTACCTCAAGACGGTGGGCGCGGAGTCCGGTGCGGGCCCCGGCCAGCGCTTCAAGGCCGCGTACGTGTCGGGGACCTACAAGCCGCAGACGCGCACCACGGTCGAGCGCAAGCTGGACCACCGCAAGCCGACGCTGTTCACCTCGGCGTTCGTCCAGCCGGAGCGGATCCAGCAGGAGGTCGCGCCGGTCGCCGCCGCCAAGGACGACGACGACGTGATGCAGGACACCGTGCTCGACGTGCTGGTGCGGCAGATGGAGGGCGAGGGCCTTCCGGCGCACCAGGTGTGGCTGCCGCCGCTGGTGGAGCCGCCCACGCTGGACGCGCTGCTGCCGGGCATCCAGGCCACGGCCGACCGCGGCCTGATCGCGACCGGCTACTCCGGCTCCGGCCGGCTCAGCGTGCCGATCGCCATCGCGGACAAGCCGATCGAGCAGAAGCGCGAGGTCTACCAGCTGGACCTGTCCGGCGCCGCGGGCCACGCGGTCATCGTCGGCGGTCCGCGCTCCGGCAAGTCCACGCTCGTGCGCACGATGATCACCGGTCTGTCGCTGGGCCACACGCCGCTGGAGACGCAGTTCTTCTGCCTCGACTTCGGCGGCGGCTCGCTGATGAGCCTGCAGGGCCTGCCGCACATGTCCGGGCTCGGCGGCCGGCTGGACGTGGACATCGTCCGACGCATCGTCAGCGAGGTGGTGGGCATCCTCGACAAGCGCGAGGAGACCTTCCGCACCAACCAGATCGACTCCATCGGCACCTTCCGCGCCAAGCGGGCGCGGGGCGAACTGCCCAACGAGCCGTTCGGCGACGTGTTCCTGATCGTGGACGGCTGGCAGACGCTCAAGACCGAGTACGAGATGCTCGAGCAGGACATCCTCGACATCGCCCAGCGCGGTCTCGGTTTCGGCGTGCACGTGCTCATCACCGCCGCGCGCTGGGCGGAACTGCGCCCGCAGCTCAAGGACGCCATCAACACCCGCATCGAGCTGCGGCTCGGTGACCCGATGGAGTCCGACATCGACCGCAAGGTCGCGCAGAACGTGCCCGCGGGCACCCCGGGCCGCGGCATCACCCGGGACAAGCTGCACTTCCTCGGCGCGCTGCCCAGGATCGACGGCATCGAGGACGCGACCGACCTCGCGGACGGCGTGGCCAAGACCGTGGCCGCGATCACCGAGGCCTGGCAGGGTCCCGCGGCACCCAAGCTGCGGATGCTGCCGCTCATGGTCCCGTACACGGACCTGCCCGAGCCCTCGGCCCGTCCGGCGTTCGCGGTCCCGATCGGCGTCGACGAGAACAAGCTGGAACCGGTGTACCTGGACTTCAACCAGGACCCGCACTTCCTGATGTTCGGCGAGAGCGAGTCCGGCAAGACCTCGGTGCTGCGCACGATCATCCAGGGCATCACCGAGGCCTACACCGGCAACCAGGCCAGGATCCTGCTCGTGGACTACCGGCGCTCGCTGCTCGGCGCGTGCCCGGAAAGCCACGCGCTCGGCTACTGCGCCGCGGCCGGTGCGGTGCAGTCCACGGTCTCCGAGATCCGGCCCTTCCTGGACAAGCGCCAGCCGGGCCCCGAGGTGACCGCGGAGCAGCTGCGCAACCGGAGCTGGTGGACCGGTCCCGAGATCTTCGTGATCGTCGACGACTACGACCTGGTGGCGACGCAGGGCGGCAACCCGCTGATGCCCTTCGCCGAGTACCTCCCGATGGCGAGGGACCTCGGCTTCCACCTGATCCTCTCCCGTGCGTCGGGCGGTGCCAGCCGAGCACTGTTCGAACCGCTCATCCAGCGCATGCGCGAGAGCCGGCAGCCCGGCCTGCTGCTGTCCGCCGACCGCGAGGAAGGCCAGCTGCTCGGCACCGTCCGCGGCAGCCAGCAGCCCCCGGGACGAGGCACCCTCGTGTCCCGTCGCCACGGCACGATGCTCCTGCAGACGGCGTACACCCCGCCGATCGTGTAGCGGAGATGGCGTAACAAGGCAGTGGGCCCCGGCCGGAGCGATCCGGCCGGGGCCCACTGTTCTCTTGTCGTCACGTCTGCGGCTCGTCGCCATCCGGAGTCAGCCCGGCCATCAGGTTCTCCACATGCGTCTGCGCCCACGACGCGACCATCCGCTCAGGCGTCGCGTGATACACCTCCGCCAACGCGACCAGGTCCAGCGCCACCTGCTTCGGCAGCGGGACGTGCAACGTCACCGTCTCGGCGCCGGGACCGCTCTGCTCCTTGTTCGCCACGATGTCAGTGTTCCACGACGCGTACGCAGGTTCCGGGCGGTTTTAGCGCCGCAGGCTCGCGGACGTAGCGAGCGAGGAGCGCCAGCGACGAGGGAGTGGAGGTAGCGGGCCGAAGGCTTTGGGGCGGGTGGGCGGGCTAAGTAGTAGGTAATCGCCCCGGACGTAGGCGTGGTGCGGAGCGAGGAACGAGCGCAGCACCACGCCGAAGGTAGGGGTGAAGGCGGGCCGCAGGATGGCGGCGCGGCGGCAGCCCGAGAAACGCCGAAGGCCCGCGGACGTAGCGACCGAGGTACGAGGGAGTGGAGGTAGCGGGCCGAAGGCTCCTAGCGCGCAGCGCGTTACCCGAAGGAGCGCAGCGACTGTAGGGCTCGGTTGAGTAGGGCGGGTGGGCGGGGTAAGTAATCGCCCCGGACGTAGCCGCCGCCACGAAGCGAGGAACGAGCGCAGTGGCGACGGCGTAGGTAGGGGCGAAGCCGGGCCGCAGGATGGCGGCCCGGCTTCACTACAGCTGCGTCGCGCCTCGTCGGCGGGCGGTGTCGCGGGCCACGGCTGCGGCGGCGAGGGCCACTACGGCGGTGAGGAGGCCGGCGGCGAGGGCGATGTAGGCCCAGCGCTGCTGGTTCTGGGCCTCGTGGTTGCCGGCGGTGGCGACGTAGGGCCTGACGATCGTCTTGTCGGCCTGCTCGCTGATGGCGGTCTGGGCCGGGCCGTCGGCGTTGGGGCCGACGCCGAGCATGGGGGTCAGGCCGCTGACGGTGCCGGTGGGGCCGCCGAGGGAATTGCTGACCTGGGCACTGAGGGCGGCCTGGATGTCGGCCTCGCCCCAGCCGAGGGAGGGGGTGTAGGCGCCGTCGCCGTCGGCGGAGGACTCGATGATCTTGATGACCTCGTAGGCCCTTGCGGCGGTGCGGTCGCTCTTCTTGGTCCAGTGGTGTTCCTGGATGATCAGCGCCGCCTCGGCGGCCACGTAAGGGGCGGCGAAGCTGGTGCCGTCGTCGGTGGCGATCTTGCCGTTCTGCAGCAGGCCGCCGACCTGCACGCCGGGGGCCACGACGCCGACGAAGTACGAGTTCTTCTGCGAGCCGGTCTCGGAGAACGTGGCCACGGTGCCGTACTGGTCCACGGCTCCGACGGCGAGCACGCCCGGATACGAGGCCGGGTACGTGCGCGGGTTCACGCCGTAGTCGGTGCCGTTGCTATCGGTGGTGTCCCGGTCGCCCTGGTTGCCCGCGGAGGTGACGATGACGACGCCCTGGTTGTACGCGTTCTGCACGGCGTCGGCGAGCTTGGTGTCGGGGTCGTAGCCGTCCTGCGAGATGTTGATCACCATGGCGCCGTCGTTCACGGCGTCGTTGATCGCGTCGGCCATCGAGTCCTCGGTGTTGCCCTGCCCGGACGCCGCGTTGCAGCCGGCCTCGCGGATCGAGAGCAGTTGCACGCCGGGCGCGATCCCCTGCATGCCGTTGACGCCGGCCGCCTTCTGCGCGCCGATGATCGAGGCGACCATGGTGCCGTGGCCGTCGTCGTCGGCGTTGGGGCCGGTGGTCTCGCCGTTCAGCACGGTGCCGCCGGACACGATCAGCTGGCCCATGGCCTGGATGCCGGTGTCGACCACGGCCACCTTGACCCCGGTGCCGTCGAGCTGGTCGCCCTGCGGGTCGGTCAGGTGCCCGGGGTCGGCGACGTTGATCTCCCACGGGGTCTGCGCCTGGTTCGCGTTCTGCGTGACGTTCGCGTAGGTGCAGTTGCTCGAGGCCTGCGACGCGGCGAGGCCGGTGCCGGCGGCCGCGGCCGTCGCGGGCACGCCGAGACCGAGGCCGGTGCCGCACGCCAGCACGGTGGCCGCGGTGACGTTGCGGGTCTTCCGGAAGGCGCTCATGGTGCGGTGGGCTCCCGTCTCAGCTGCCTGATTGCGGGGACTTGCCCGCCGTGGCCGGGTTGAGTTCGGCGCCGCCCTGCAGCAGGCTGACCCAGGTGGGCGGCACCTTCTCCGGCGAGACCTGGGAGTAGCCGAGCTGGGTGACCGCGGAGACCGACTGGTTGGTGCCGGTGGAGCTCGCGCTCGGCGTGGCCCCGGACACGGCCACGATGCCGCTGCCGAGCGGGTAGCGGAAGCCGGAGTCCTCGATCAGGTACTCGGTGGAGTTGCTCTGCGCGAGCAGCCCGGAGCCCGGCTTGACCAGCACGACGCCCGCCTCCAGGTTGCCGCCGGCCTGGGTCACGCCGAAGTTGCCGCCGTCGCTGCCGTAGGGCAGCAGCGCGCTGGTCCACGTGGTCAGCTGGGGCACGTTGTCGATGCTCTGGCCGCTGTAGCCGACGCAGATGTTCGCGGTCGTCGGGGAGCTGGTGTCGATGCCGTTGAGGCTCGGCAGCAGCGTCGGCCAGTTCGAGCCGTACGTGGTCGACTCGAACGCGCCGCCCGCGTCGACCACGCCGGCCTCGTTGATCGCGGACGGCGTCAGCTGGCTCGACTGCAGCTGGACCGCGCCGGAGCCGATCAGGGCCTTGTTGGCGGAGTAGAGGGCGTACGCGAACGCGCTCAGCTTCACCACGCCGGTCGCGGTCTGCACCGCACCGCCGGGCACGGCGCTGAAGCTGCCGTAGTCGCCGACGTGCTGGCCCGGCTGCTGGGTCGAGGCGTGCACCGAGCCGCCGAGGCCGGAGAGCACCGGGAACTTCAGCTGGTTGCCGCTCTGGAAGACGTTGAGCCACGCGTCGGAGGCCCAGAAGCCGGTCACGTCGCTGGCCAGGTCGTGGCTCGGGTCGATCGCCGACAGGACCTGCTGGACGGTGGTCTTGTCCTGCGTCTCGTTCCCGATCAGATACTTGTAGTTGCCGTCGATCAGGTAGACGTCGTTGGCGTTGTTGTGCACGATCAGCGCCTGGCCGCTGTCGCTCTTCCACACGTTCGTGGAGGCGCTCGGCCCGTACCCGATCTCCAGGTAGTTCTGCCCGGTGTTGGTGGCAGCGCCGTTCGCCTGCGCCTCGTACTGACAGTACGACCACTGCGTCAGGTTCATGTTCGACGCGGACGGCACGTCCTCCGGGGCACCGAGGATGCCGACCGGGGAGCCGATCGTGACGCTGGAGCTGTTCAGCGTCGAGTCCGGCACGTCGTACTTCGAGAAGTTCGTGCCGAGGATCAGCCGGGCCGAGGTTATGTTGTAGACCGCGTGCAGTTCGTTGTTCTGCGTGATGTACGCGGCGCCGGTGCTCGAGTCGACGGCGAGGCCGTTCTGCCAGCCGCTCGGCGCGGAGGGCTTGAACACTCCGAGCACCATCACGGCGACCACGGCGAGCGCGCTGAGGATGATCGACGTGGCGAACGTCTTCACCGGACGGGGCGCGCCCTCGTCGCTTCCGGTCGCGGTGGGCACGACCAGGTTCGCGACCATGCGCCGCCGCGCGAAGTTGAACGCGTCCAGTTGATCCTTGCGAGTCGCCACTGCCCCATGTCTCCCCTCGAACCCCCGCGCCCCGATGGCGAGAGCACGCGTGCGAAACAGAGTACAGTAACGGCGGCACGATCGGACCGGGCACAGGGGGCACGGACCAGGGGCTGTCTCCGGGGCCGGGTCTGCACGTACCATACGGCTGCGGAGTAACGATTTTTCGCGCTCATCACGAGGGGGCAGGCGCAGACAGATGGCGACAGCACGCACTCAACCGCGCGCGGCGGCATCCGCGCCCGCGGCGGAGAGAAGCCGTCCGAACGGGGTTCAGGTCGCGCCGGGCTTCAGCCCGCGGCCCGGGCGGATCGGCTCGGTCGCGCTGATCCGGATCATCCTCATCGAGGCGGCGGCCGCGCTGGCCGCGGCGCCGTTCCTGATGCACAAGCCGATGGTGATCGCCGGCACGGGGCCGGTGGCGCTGCTGTGCGTGATCGGCGCGATCGGGGGCAGCCGCGGACGCTGGCTCGGCGCCTCGCAGCAGGTGCACGCGGACTTCAAGGAGCGGCAGGAGCAGCGGCGGCCGGCGAACGGCGAGTCCGCGCTGGCGCCGCTGCGCGAGACCTTCCCGGCGCTGAAGACGGCGACGGTCGCCACCCGCGGCGGCGAGCCGGTCGGCGTGATCGGCGACGGGACCTTCCTGACCGCCGTCATCCAGCTGGACTCGCGCGGCGAGCCGCTGCGCGAGCCGCGGCAGGCGCACCCGCTGCCGGTGGGCGCGGTGGCCGCGGCCCTGTCGGACACCCAGGTCCCGATCGCCAGCGTGCAGCTGATCTCGTACTCGCGTCCGGCCCCGGCGCCGCACCTGCCGCGCCAGTCGCTGTCCGCGCGGTCCTACCAGAGCATCGGCGCCGACGTCCCGGCGCAGCGCACCACGTGGGCCGCGGTGCGGATCGACCCGGAGGCGGCGCAGGGCGCGGTCGAGGCGCGCGGCGGCGGCCAGACCGGGGCGCAGCGCGCGCTGCTGACGGCGGTTCAGCGGGTGGCCAGCCAGATCGAGGGCGCCGGCTTCGAGGCGACGATCCTGAGCGAGCCCGAGCTGATCACGGCACTGGGCACGGCCTGCATGATCAGCCAGGTGGCGGTGAACCCGTCCGCGGCCGCGCACCGGCGCACCGAGGAGACGAAGCGGTACTGGCGCTGCGACGGCAGCTGGCACACCACGTACTGGCTGGACAAGCCGCCGAGCTTCTCCGCGCGTACGAGCCCTGACTTCTTCGCCGCGGTGGGCTCGCTGCCCGCGCTGGGCACCAGCATCGCGGTCAACCTGTCCCGGGGCACCGGGGACTCCGTCGCGTTCAGCTGCTTCGTGCGGATCGCGGCGGGCTCGGAGAACCAGCTGAACGAGTCGAGCAAGCAGCTCGAGACGCGGGCCGGCCAGGCCGGGGCGGGGCTGACCCGGCTCGACGGGGAGCAGCTGCCCGGCCTGGTCGCCACGGTCCCGCTGGGAGGGGAGTAAGGCATGTCGAACTCCGCACCGTCCGCCTACGCGCCGCGCCGGGCCGCCTCGCGCGGCAGCGCGCCGGAACCGCGCGTGGTGGTGGCGGCCCGCCCGGACCGCGGCAACGAGCTGCGGCTGATCCCGGCGCGCGGCCCGCAGCTGGAGAAGCACCTGCTGGAGCCGGGCGAGTTCGACGCGCTCGCGCTGCCCGTCGGCGACGACGGCGTGGTGATCGGCACGGACCAGGGCAGCCGGCCGGCCGTGCTCGGCATGTTCAAGCCGAAGGCCGTGGACATCGCCCTGATCGGCGGCGCGTACCTGGCGCAGTTGCTCGCGCTGCGGGCGACGGCGACCGGCGCGCGGGTGGTCGTGGAGACCGCGCGTCCGCAGCTGTGGGCGCCGCTGGCCCAGAACGCGGGCGGCGGCCAGCAGGTCATCGCCGTGGTCCCGGTGCGCCGGGTGGGCAACCTGGGCGCCACCGCGGCGTCCCCGGTGCTGCTGCTGCGCGACGCCGGAGCCCGGCCGCCGCGCAGTTCGGCCCCGAAGACGCCGTGGATGACGACGCTGACCCTGGTGCCGTTCCTGGACCCGTCGTACGCGGGGCACCTGATCACCTCGGACTACGTGGCGCTGCAGCAGGTCTCCCCGCAGGAGGCCGAGGTGGCCGCGCGGCTGTTCCGGCTGAGCCCGCAGGACGTGACGGCGCTGCCGACGCTGCTGCCGGAACTGGCGCTGTGGACGGCGCGGCACGGCCGGCAGTACGTGTTCTCGGCACCGACCAGGGACGAGACCGGGCTGCTCGGCGCGCCCCGCCGGATGGACTGACCGAACCCGCGCAGACGCCGCGGGAGCCGGGAGCGAGTCAGACGACTGTTTTCCGGAACGGCCGCGATCCGGTTACCGTAGGGCGTCAGGGGAAGGCGACACAGAGAGATGGAAGCGGCGTGAGCGGCGAGAACGGGTATGGCGACGGGCCGGAGGAAGACAGCTGGACCGGCCCGGTCTACACGACCCCGGACTGGTATCGCCAGGGCGGTCCCGCGGCGGCGCCTGCCCCGCAGCAGCCCGCGGAACAGCCCCCGGCCCCGCCGCAGCAGCAGCCCGGCCCACCGCCGGGTCCGCAGGTCGGCGGGCTGAGCGCTCCCCCGCCGCCACCGGTCGGCCAGCCGATCCAACTGCCGCCGCCGGCGGGCGCCCCGCTGATGCCGCCGCAGCACAATCCGACCGCGCCGCCTCCGCCGCCGGTCGGTGCCCCGATGCTGCCGCCGCCGCACGGTCCGCAGGTGCAGGGCGGTGGCCCGGCGCCGATGACGCCCCCGCCGCCGGTGCCGAACTCCGGCAATCCGGGCCAATCCGGCCCGACCCCGCCGCCCCCGCCGGTACCGAACCCGGGTGCGTCGCAGGGCGGTCCCGTGCTGCCGCCGCCCCCGTCCGCGCCGAACCCGGGTGCGTCGCAGGGCGGTCCGGTGCTGCCGCCGCCTCCGTCCGTGCCGAATCCGGGTGCTCCGCAGGCCGGTCCCATGTCGCCGCCTCCGCCGGTGCCGAACTCCGGTGCGCCGCAGGGCGGTCCGATGCTGCCGCCTCCGCCGCCGGTGCCGCACGGCGGCACGCCGTCGCCCGGCCCCGCGCTGCCGCCCCCGCCGCCCGCTCCCGCGCAGCAGAAGCCGCAGGGCCCGGCCGCGTCCCCGGACTCGGCGGGTGCGCCCGGACGTTCCGGCGAGCTGGGGGTCAACCCGCCCGCGCCCGGCGTGTGGCAGGCCGCGTCGCCCGCGCCCGCCGCGCCGGAGCCGAAGCCCGAGCCCGCTCCGCAGAACCCGCCGAGCCCGCCGCCGGCCCAGCACCTGCCCGCGCCGGTGACGCCCCCGGCGCCGCCCGCGACGCAGGGTCCGCCGAACCTCCCGGCGCCCGCGCCCGCGCACTTCCCGGCCCCGCAGCCGCCGCAGCCGGCCCCGCCCACGCCGATCCACCAGGCGCCCGTCAACACGCCGCAGCAGCCGGAGCCGCAGCCCCCGGCGCAGCAGCCGTTCGCCGTCTTCCCGGCGCCGGTGCCGCAGCAGCAGCCGGGCCAGCCGCCGCGTCCGCCGCAGGGCCAGCAGCCCGAGCAGCCGGTCTACGCGCCGCAGCCGGGCCAGCAGCCGTACGGGTACCAGCAGTACGGCCAGCCGGGCCAGTCCGGGCAGAACCCGGCGCAGCCGCAGCAGGCCTACTACCCGACCCAGCAGATGCCCCCGGCCGCGGGCGTCGGATACACCCAGGGCGGCCAGTACGGCTCCGGGCTCGCCACCCCGCTCGGCTTCCAGGCCTCGCAGGAGCTCAGCTCGGAGCGCCTGGTGCGCCGGGCCGAGCCGGTGGCGAAGACCGGCTGGCGGCGCACCGTGCGCTCGGTCAGCGGCGGCGTCATCAAGGTGAAGCCGGGCAAGGTCGAGGCGATGCGCGCGGAGCGGCTCGAGCGCATCCGCACGCCGCTGCTCGGCTGCTACAAGATCGCGGTGATCTCGCTCAAGGGCGGCGTCGGCAAGACCACGACGACCACCGCCCTCGGCGCGACGCTCGCCTGGAACCGCGGCGACCGGGTCATCGCGGTGGACGCGAACCCGGACGCCGGAACGCTCGGCCGCCGCGTGCGCCGGGAGACCGGGGCGACGATCCGGGACATGCTGCAGGCGCTGCCGAACATCCGCAGCTACGTGGACATGCGCCGCTTCACCTCGCAGGCCCCGAGCCGCCTCGAGGTGCTGGCGAACGACGTGGACCCGGCCGTGTCGACCACGTTCAACGACGAGGACTACCGGCGGATCATCGACGCGCTGCAGAATCAGTACTCGATAATCCTCACCGACTCCGGCACCGGCCTGCTGTACTCGGCGATGCGCGGCGTGCTGACGATGGCGGACCAGCTGATCGTCGTCGCCACCCCCAGCGTGGACGGCGGCAACTCGGCCTCGACCACGCTGGACTGGCTGATCGCGCACGGCTTCGAGGACCTGGTGCGCCGCTCGATCACGGTGATCTCGGCGGTGCGCCCGTCGTCCAAGGAGATCGACCTGTCCCAGCTGGTCGCGCACTTCGCGGCGCGCTGCCGGGCCGTGGTCTCGGTGCCCTACGACTCGCACCTGGCGACCGGCGCCGAGGTGGACCTCGAGTACCTCAAGCCCGCCACCGCCGACGCGTACCTGGAGCTCGCCGCGCACGTCGCGGACGGCTTCAGCTCGCAGCGCGGAGTCGGTCCGCAGCAGCAGTTCGGGCCCTGATCCGACCGGTTAGTATGACGCCGTGAACGACGACGCGGGCGGCGGCGCGAACGACGGCGAAAGCGGCGCGGGCGGCGGACGCGGTCCGAAGCGCCGGATCGTGCTCGGTGCCGCGGCGGTGGGGGCGATCGGCGCGGTCGGTGCGGGTTTCGCGCTGACCGACCACTCCCCGTCCCCGGCGCCGTCGAACAAGGGCCCGGCCGCCGCGACGCGGGGAACGAGTAGTGCCGTCGTCACCGAGGAGGACCTGCCCGGCGACGCGAACTGGCGCATCTCCTCCGCCGGAAAACCCGCCGCGATCCAGGGCTACGCGGATCGATACAGCGTGCTGCCGGGCCAGCAGTTCGGCCTCTACGTCTCGACCAGCGCGGTCTCGTACCAGGTCCGGGCGTTCCGGGTCGGCTGGTACGGCGGCGCGCAGGCCCGGCTCGTGTGGACCTCGGACACGCAGCACGGCGCGGTGCAGAGCGACGCAGTCCTCGATCACGCCACGCGCCGCGTCTCGACGAAGTGGACCAAGTCGCTGACCGTGGCCACGGACGGCTGGCCGGAGGGCGCCTACCTGCTGCGGCTCGACGCGGCGAACGGCCACCAGCGCTACGTTCCGATGATCGTGCGGTCGGCGAGCGCGCAGGGCAGGCTGCTGCTGATGCACGCGGTCGCGACGTGGCAGGCTTACAACCTCTGGGGCGGCTACAGCCTCTATCAGGGGCCTGACGGCAGCTACGATACGCGCTCGCTCGAGGTCAGCTTCGACCGGCCGTACGACGACGTGGGCGCGGAGAAGTTCCTGGTGTACGAGCGCGCGGCGGTCGTGCTGGCGGAACGGCTCGGCCTGCCGGTCGCGTACACGACGGGTATCGACGTGCACGACGATCCGAGTGTGCTGACCGGCGCGACGGCGGTCTTCTCGCTCGGCCACGACGAGTACTGGACCCCGCAGCAGCGCAAGTACGTCACGGCGGCGCGCGACTCGGGGACGAACGTCGCGTTCCTCGGCGCGAACACCTGCTTCCGCCGGATCCGTTTCTCCGCCGGCGATCTCGGCGCGAACCGCAACGTGACCTGCTATAAGACCTCGTACGAGCAGGATCCGCTCTACGGCCGTGACAACGCGATCGTGACCACGGACTTCCGTGCCGATCCGTCGCCCGATCCCGAATCGTCGATGACCGGCGTGCTCTACGAGAACTACCCGACCGACGCCGCGTACGTCGTGCACAACGCGAACCACTGGCTCTTCGAGGGCACCGGTGTGCGCGACGGCGACAGCTTCGAGCACCTGATCGGCGTCGAGTACGACCGCGTGACGCCGGACCAGCCGACGCCGCGGCCGATCGAGATCATCGCCCACTCCCCCTTGGTCTGCAACGGCGAGTCGAGCCACTCGGATTCGGCGTACTACACGGTCGCCAGCGGTGCCGGAGTATTCGCCTCGGGCACGATGCGCTGGGTCGAGGGCCTGCTCGCCGGGACCACCGACGCCGACAACGGGATGAACGCCAGGACGGGCGCCTTCGTCCGCGCGACGACCGAGAACCTGATGCGCGCCTTCGCCGCCGGACCCGCGGGCCATTCGCGGCCGGTGCCCAAGGACAACGTCACCGAGGTCTACGGCTAGCACTGATTCCCGAAGCGCCACGTGCACCGCCGCGAGATCCTGCATACTGTTGCGCTATGAGCAACACGGAGGCGGTGGCGGGCGCGTCGCCGGTGCAGTCGGTGGATCGGGCGGTCAGCATCCTGGAACTGCTGGCCGGACGCGGCGAACTCGGCATCACCGAACTCGCGACCAGGCTCGGCGTGCACAAGTCCACCGCCTTCCGGCTGGCCGCCGCCCTGGAACGCAGAGGCCTGATCGAGCAGACCCGGGAACGCGGCGGCTACCGCCTCGGCTTCGGCCTGCTCCGGCTGGCCGGCGCGATGAGCGGCCAGATGGAGCTGAACCAGCAGGCCAGGCCGGTCTGCCAGCGCCTCGCGGACGAGGTCGGCGAGACCGTCAACATCGCCGTCCTCGACGAGTCCAGCGCCGTCAACATCGATCAGGTCCTCGGCCGCTCCTCCATCACCACCCACAACTGGGTCGGCCAGCGCACCCCGCTGCACGCCACCTCCAGCGGCAAGATCCTGCTCGCCCACCTCCCCGAAGACCAGGCGACCGCCCTCATCGCCGAGGGCCTGGAGCCGTCCACTCCGCGCACGATCACCACCCCCCAGGCCCTGCACGAGCAGCTGACCCGGATCCGCGACCTCGGCTACGCCTACACCGTCGAAGAACTCGAACCCGGCCTCAACGCCGTGGCCGCCCCCATCCGCGGCCCCGGCGGCCGCGTCATCGCCGCCGTCAGCGCCTCCGGCCCCTCCTTCCGCCTTCCCGAAGCCCGGATCCCCGCCGTCGCCGCCCTGGTGACCGCGGCGGCGGCGGAGATCTCCTACCTCATGGGGCACCTGCCGGGCTGAAGTCCTTGCGCTTGATCTTCGCGCGGCGCCCGTCGGGGTGGTGGAAGACGACGCCCTCGGCGAGGTGGCCGGGCGCGTAGCGGGATTCGAGCGCTGCGAGCCAGTCCCGCAGCTCGTCGAAGCTGCGCGGCGCCTCCGCGTAGTCCGGGACGTCGAGGTTGAACGGTACGCACACGTGCGTCTCCAGGCCGAGCGGGTTGCCCTGGACGCGCGGCCCGAGCACCTCGACGCTGTGCTCACCGTCGGGCCAGGACGCGACGTCCGTGTTCGCGGCGGCCTCGCGGATCCACTTGTCCTCGGCGCCGTGCTCGTCGGTGTCGACGTACCAGCCGTCGACGATGCCCGCGGCCTTCTGCGCCTTCGACGGATTGCGGCGCTTCTCCACGCGCACGACGGTGCCGGACCGGACCGTCAGCCGGGCGTTCGTCCCGTCCAGCTTCTCCGTCGCCCGGCCCTCTCCCGCGAACACCCACGCGCACTCGGCACGCGGCTTGTCGACGACCCGGAACCGGTCGTCGCGTTCGAATATCGTCGGAATCTTCTCCATGACCCCGGCCCCCTTGCGGACGTGTGTCAACAGCTCCTCGGCGTCCACCACCCCGTGCACCAGCCCCGCGGCCAGCGCGCGCACCAGTTCCGCGACCGGCACCCCGGCTGCCGCGGCGACCGCCTTGATCGCCTGCTTCTCCTCGGGCGCGATCCACGTCACCAGCCGCGACCAGCCCGGCGGCGGAGTCCACACGGCAAGCCGATCAGGATCCTTACGCGGGCGGCCGCGGCGCGGCGCGGATGCGGGCGGCGGCTCGGACATGAGCCGATCCTCGCGTCGATTTTCTATTGTGTCAACAGAAATTAGTCCGACACCACCGCCTCGGCGGCGCGGCCGTGTTGGCGTAGGGCGTAGTAGGCGGCGCCGACGAGGGCGATGACGGCGGTGAAGACGATGGCGCCCCATTGGTAGTACCAGTGGTCGCTGCCGTAGACGGCGGCGCGGGGCCAGGCGAGATTGATGATCATGGCGACGCCGTAGAGGACGGCGAAGGCGTTGACGAGCAGGCCCCAGCGGCCGAGGTTGAAGTAGCCGCCGTGGTCCGCGCGGGGCCAGTGTCCGCGCAGGCGGCGGAGCAGGACGGGGGCGGTGACCATCAGGTAGGGGATGTAGAACAGGATGATGGCGACGGACGTGAGGATGTAGAACACCCGCTGGTTGCCGATGTTGACCAGCAGCAGCACGATCGTGAGCGCGCCGGTGAGCAGGGCGGGCAGGATCGGGGTGCGGGAGCGCTCGGAGACCTTGGCGAGGGAGGCGGAGAAGGGCAGCCGCTTGTCGCGGGCCATGGAGAAGATCAGGCGGATCGCGGCGGTCTGCACGGCCAGGCAGCAGACGGTGATCGCGATGGCGGAGCAGATGAGGAAGACGTCGCCGAGGCCGTTGCCGAGCGTGCCCTTGACGATGTACGGCAGGCCGAGCGTGCCGATGTTGGAGTCGCCGAGGTTCTTCGTGGCCATCATCGCGAACAGCATCAGCAGGCCGCCGATGACGAACGCGGCGGAGATGGCGCGCAGGATGGCCTTCGGGGCGTGCCGGCGCGGTTCGAGGGTCTCCTCGGCGAGCGAGCCGGCGGTGTCGAAGCCGTAGAACACGTACGCGCTCATGATGGCCGCGACGAGGAAGGCGCCGACGTAACCGCTGGAGTGCCCGGCGCCGGTCCCGTTGGTCTGGGTGACGATCTGCGGGCCGTGCTTGGCGTGCACGAGCAGCAGGATGACGAGCAGCGTGGAGCCGCAGAGTTCGACGAGCACGCCGAAGTTGTTGATCTTCGCCATCACCTTGACGCCGATGATGTTCACGACGGTGGTGAACACGATCAGCGCGAGGGCGAGCACGATGGCGTTCTGCGCACCGGCCGGGGTGCTGGTCAGGCCGGCGTCCGAGGAGCCGCCGACGATCTCGAAGCCGAGCGAGACCTGCGGCAGGATCACCTGGTACGCGACGGCGACCGCGGCGGCGGTGACGATGGAGCCGATGATGATGATCCAGCCGGCCATCCACGAGGTCGCCGGGCTGGCCACCTGCTTCGCCCACTGGTACACGGATCCGGCCAGCGGGAACTGTCCGGCGAGTTCGGCGAAGCAGAGCGCGACGGCGCCCTGGCCGAGGAAGACGATCGGCCAGGTCCAGATCATCGCCGGTCCGCCGGACGCGAATCCGAAGCCGAAGAGCTGGAAGACGCCGGTCATGATGGAGATGTAGCTGAATCCGGCGGCGAAGCTGGAGAAGGAGCCGAGGGATCGGTGCAACTCCTGCTTGTAGCCGAAGCGGGCTAAGTCGTGCGCGTCGCCCGGTTCTGCGAGGGTGGCGGTGGGTTCGGACGTCGTCATGTGCTGGTTCCTTCCGTCATCAGGGACGCGGCCTTCTCGCCGATCATCAGGACGGCCACCATCGGGTTGACGGTGGGCATGCTCGGGAAGACCGACGCGTCGGCGATCCGCACCCCCGCCACGCCGCGCAGCCGCAGTTCGGGGTCCACGACGGCGAGTTCGTCGTCGTGCACGGCGCCCATCCGGCACGTTCCGGCGGGATGGAAGACGGTGAACGCGGCGCGGCGCGCGTATTCGGACAGTTCCTCGTCGCCGGTCATGTCGGGGCCGGGTGCGATCTCGCGCAGCAGCCAGTCGGACAGCGGCGCGGTGCGTGCGACCTCGCGGGCCAGCCGGATGCCGTCGACGAGGGTGCGCTCGTCGTAGCCTTCGGGGTCGGTGAAGTAGCGGAAGTCGAGCGCCGGCTTGACCTCGGGGTCCGCGCTGGTCAGGTAGAGCCGGCCGCGGCTGCGCGGCCGGGGGATGTTCGGGGTCATACACACGCCGTGCTCGGGGACGGGGTAGCCGAGCGGCTCCGTGTTCTCGCAGAACGGTATTTGGTAGAAGTGGAACATCAGGTCGGGGCGCGGGTCGGCGGTGTCCCGGCGGACGAAGAGCCCGGCGTCGGAGTCCATCGCGGATTCCGGCGGCAGCGCGGACTTCGTCTCCCAGATGATGATCGATTCGGGGTGGTCGATCAGGTTCTCGCCGACGCCGGGCACGTCCGCGACGACGTCGATGCCGAGTTCGCGCAGTTGCTCCGCGGGGCCGATGCCGGAGAGCAGCAGCAGGCGCGGCGTGTCGATGGATCCGGCGCACAGCACGACTTCCTGCCGTGCCGAGATGACGTCGGTGGTGCCGTCCGGCCGTCGCACGCGCACGCCGGTGGCTCGGCCGTCGTCGACGAGCAGCTTCTCGACCCACGTCTCCAGGTGCAGCGTCAGGTTCGGCCGGTTATCGAGGATCGGGTGCAGGTAGGCGACGGAAGAGGACGAGCGCACGCCGGTCTCCGCGTCGTAGCCCACGGAGAAGAAGCCGACGCCCTCCTCGAACGGCTTGGCGTTGAAGTCGGCGATCTCGGGCACTCCGAGCGCGCTGGTCACGGTGGTGACGAAGTCCTTCGCGATCGCGTTGCGGTCCTTCTCGGCGACCGGCGCGATCGTGTTCAGCAGTCGCTGGTAGTACGGCAGCATCGCCTCGTAGCCCCAGCCGGCGGCCCCGGCGGCCTCCCAGTCGGCGAAGTCGGCGGGCAGCGGCAGGAAGCTGATCATGGTGTTGTGCGAGGAGCAGCCGCCGAGGACCCGGGCCCGCGAGTGCCGGATGTTGGAGTTGCCGCGCGGCTGCGGCGTGGTCGGGTAGTCGTAGTCGAGTTTGGTGCCGAGCAGGTTGATCCAGTTGCGCAGCCGCAACACGCGGTCGTCGCCGAGGTCGCTGGGGCCGCCCTCGATCAGGCAGACGGAGCGGTCGGGGTCCTCGGTCAGCCGCGCGGCGAGCACGGCGCCCGCCGTCCCGCCGCCGACGATCACCACGTCGTAGGTCTCGGCCGAAGTCATACGCCTCCTTTGGTCGTGCCTCAGCCCGAGAACCACCTCTGCGGCTTCGGGTCGAGCGTGCGCCAGATGTGCTTGGTCTCCTGGTATTCGCGCAGGCCGGAGGGGCCGAGCTCGCGGCCGGTGCCGGACTGCTGGTAGCCGCCCCATTCGGCCTGCGGCACGTAGGGGTGGTAGTCGTTGATCCACACGGTGCCGACCCGCAGCGCGCGCGACACCCGTGCGGCGCGGGCCTCGTTCGTGGTCCAGACGGCTCCGGCCAGGCCGTACGGCGTGTCGTTGGCGAGTTCGACGGCCTGTTCCTCGGTCGCGAAGGTCTCCACGGTCAGCACCGGCCCGAAGACTTCTTCGCGCACGACGGTCATTCCGGCGTGGCAGTCGTCGAGCACGGCCGGGCGGAGGAAGAACCCTGGTTCGTCGAGCCGGGTGCCGCCGCAGCGCAGGGTGGCGCCCTGTTCGACGGCTCCGGCGATGTAGCGCTCGACCTTCTCCCGGTGCGCGGCCGAGATGAGCGCGCCGGTCTCGCTGTCCTTGTTCAGTCCGTGGCGGACGCGGATCAGCTCGGCGCGGCGGACGAGTTCGGCGACGAAGCGTTCGTGCAGGCTCTCGTGCAGCAGCAGCCGCGATCCGGCCGAGCAGACCTGGCCGGAGTGCAGGAACGCCGCGGTCAGCGCGAAATCCACCGCGGTCTCGAAGTCGGCGTCCTCGAACACGATGTTCGGGTTCTTGCCGCCGAGTTCGAGCGCGACCTTCTTGACCGTGCTCGCGGCGGCCGCCATGACGGACTTGCCGCTGACCGCTCCCCCGGTGAAGGACACGAGGTCCACGTCCGGGTGCGCGGCCAACGCGGCACCGACCGGTCCGCCGCCGAGCACGAGGTTCGCCACGCCGCTCGGTGCGTCGGCCGCTCGCAGCGCGGTTTCCAGCAGCTCGAACAGCCGGATCGTGGTCAGCGGCGTGAGCTCGCTCGGCTTGGCCACGAGGGTGTTCCCGGCGGCGAGCGCGGGCGCGATCTTCCAGGAGATCTGCAGCAACGGGTAGTTCCACGGCGTGATCAGGCCGCAGACCCCGACCGGTTCGTACACGATGCGGCTGTCCACGTCGGCGCGTCCGGTGTCGACGACGCGCCCCGAGTCCTGCGCGGCCAACGCGGCGTAGTAGCGGTAGACGGAGGTCGAGTCGTCGATGTCGTATTCGCTCTCGGCGAGTGTCTTGCCGGTGTCGCGGGTCTCCAGGTGCGCGAGCTCGACGCGGTTCTGCTGCAACGCGTCCGCGACGGATTCCAGCACCGCCACGCGCTGTGTGGTCGCCATCCCGGACCACGCGCCGCCCCGGAACGCGGCCTTCGCGGCGGCGACCGCGGCATCGACGTCGCTCGCGTCCGCCTCGGCGACCGTCGCGGTGACGGCGCCGTCGCCGGGGTCGATGACGTCGCGGGTGCCGCCCGCGCGGGCGGTTCGCCAGGAGCCGTCGATGAAGAGCGAGTCGGAGCGCACGGTCGGACCTACCTCCTCGATCGTTGCGCAATCAGAGACAGTCTCCTTATGGCGCAACCGGATTGCAGACAGCATGGAAGCAGCGAAGGAGCGCGTCAAGGCTCCGCGGTTAACTCGCGATGAGCCGTTGTTTCCGCGCGGTATCGGCTCACAACGTTCGCCGGGCGCCCTTGACAGTGCCCCGGCCCGGCTCGACCCTGTTTCTCATTGAGCACCGCATCTCGCGATACGCAACAACGGGACGGAGATGGTGACGTTGCGCCCCAGGATCGTGGTCGTCGGCGCCGGAATCGTCGGCTGCGCGCTGGCCGACGAACTGGCCGCGCGCGGCTGGGCGGCCCAGCTCACCGTGCTCGACCAGGGGCCGCTGTTCGCGACCGGCGGTTCGAGCTCGCACGCCCCGGGCCTGGTGTTCCAGACGAATCCCTCGAAGACGATGACCGGCTTCGCGGCGTACACCGTGGCCAAGTACGTGGAGCTCGGCTGCTTCGACTCCCTCGGCGGCCTGGAGGTCGCGACCACGCCGGAGCGCGCCGAGGATCTCAAGCGGAAGGCGGGCTACGCGGCGTCCTGGGGCATTCCGGCACGCCTGCTGGACCCGGACGAGTGTGTGGCGCTGCATCCTTTGCTGGACAAGGACCGCGTGCTCGCCGGCTATCACACGCCGACCGACGGCCTCGCCAACGCGGTCCGTGCTTGCGAGGTGCAGGCGCGGCGCGCGATCGCGGCCGGGGCACGCTTCCTGCCGCACCACACCGTCGTCGGCATCGAGTCCTCCGGCGGCCGCGTGACCGGCGTCGTCACCGATCAGGGCACGTTCCCGGCGGACATCGTGGTGTCCTGCGCGGGTTTCTGGGGCCCGAAGGTCACGCACATGGCAGGCCTCGAACTCCCGCTGCTGCCGATGGCGCACCAGTACGTGCGCACGACTCCGCTCGTCGGCGGACTCACCGACTCCCGGATGCCGATTCTCCGCCACCAGGACCGCGACCTGTACTTCCGCACGCACGAGGACCGGATCGGCATCGGCTCGTACGCGCACCGCCCGATGCCCGTCGATCTCGCCGATGTCCGCGAACCCGGCGGCCCCACGATGCCGTCGATGCTCGCGTTCACCGAGGAGGACTTCGAACCCTCCTGGCGCGACGCCACCGAACTGCTCCCCTCGCTGTCGGCGGCCAAGGTGGACGAGGGCTTCAACGGCATTTTCTCCTTCACCGCCGACGGTTTCCCGCTCATGGGCGAGTCCCCGAACCTCGCCGGTTTCTGGGTCGCCGAAGCGGTGTGGGTCACGCACTCGGCGGGCGTCGCGGCGGCGGTCGCGGAGTGGATCGTCGAGGGCCAGCCGAGCGTGGACGTGCACGAATGCGACATCAACCGCTTCGAGGACGTGCAACTCTCGCCGCCGTACGTGCGTCGGCGCAGCAGCCAGAACTTCGTCGAGGTCTACGACGTCATCCATCCGCTCCAGCCCGCCGAGAACTCCCGTCCGCTGCGCGTGAGCCCCTTCTACGAGCGGCAACGGGAACTCGGCGCGGTCTTCCTCGAAGCGGGCGGCTGGGAGCGTCCGCACTGGTTCGAGGCGAACGCGGATCTGCCTGCCGTGGACCAGATTCCGGGGCGCGGCGCGTGGGCCTCGCGCTACTGGTCGCCGATCGCCGGGGCCGAGGCGCTGGCCACCCGCGAACGCGTCGCCATGTACGACATGACCCCGCTCAAGCGCCTCGAGATCAGCGGTCCCGGCGCACTCGCGTTCCTGCAGCGCACGACCACGAACCAGCTCGACAAACCGGTCGGCGCGGTCACGTACACGCTGCTGCTCGACGAACGCGGCGGGGTTCGCAGTGACCTGACCGTCGCGCGGCTCGGCGCCGAGCGCTTCCAGGTCGGCGCGAACGGCCCGCTCGACCTCGACTGGTTCACGCGGCGGCTCCCGAGCGACGTGCAGATCCGCGACATCACCTCGGGCACGTGCTGCGTCGGTGTCTGGGGGCCGCTCGCCCGCGACCTCGTCCAACCGCTGACCACCACCGACTTCTCGCACAAGGGCTTCGGCTACTTCAAGGCCAGGCAGGCGTACATCGGCGAGATCCCGGTCACCGCACTGCGCGTCTCGTACGTCGGCGAACTCGGCTGGGAGTTGTATACGACGGCTGATGCGGGCCTCCGGCTCTGGGACACGCTCTGGGAAGCCGGTCGGGCGCACGGCGTCGTGGCCGCCGGACGCAGCGCGTTCAACAGCCTGCGCCTGGAGAAGGGCTACCGGTCCTGGGGTGTGGACATGACGCCCGAGCACAACCCGTACGAAGCAGGCCTCGGATTCGCCGTGCGGCTCGACAAGGGCGATTTCGTCGGCCGCGACGCGATCGTGGACGCGCAGGATCCCGCTCGCCGCCTGACCTGCCTCGTCCTCGACGATCCCGAGGCCGTCGTGATGGGCAAGGAGCCGGTCTACGTCGACGGCGCTCCCGTCGGCTACGTCACCAGCGCGGCGTACAGCTACTGCGTCGGCGCGTCGATCGCGTACGCCTGGCTGCCCTCGACCGCGACGCCCGGCACGCAGGTGCACGTGGAGTACTTCGGAACCCGCCTGCCCGCGCGCGTGGCCGAAGAGCCGCTGTTCGACCCCTCGATGGCCCGCATCCGCCGATAAGAACGAGAGGCCATGCCGTGACCGCCGCCCCCGAAACAGCACTCCCGCCGAGTCTGCTGCACACCCTTCCCGGCTCCGCGTACCTAGATCCGGCCGTCTTCGCCCTCGAACAGGAGCGGGTGTTCGAGCGGATGTGGTTCTGTGCGGTGCGCGGCTCGGACGTGCCGGAGCCCGGGAGTTTCCGCACCGTGCAGATCGGCCGGGAGAGCGTGCTCGTCGTGCGGACGCGCGAGGGCGACATCCGCGCGTTCCTCAACGCATGCAGGCATCGCGGCGCGCAGCTGTGCACCGAGGAGTCCGGGCAGGTCAAGCGCACGTTCCGCTGCATGTATCACGCGTGGACCTACGCCCTCGACGGCAGCCTCATCGCAGCGCCGAACCTCGCCAAGATGCCCGACGTGGACCGCACCGAGTACGGGCTCATCAACGTGCACGTGCGCGAATGGCTGGGCTACGTGTGGGTCTGTCTCGCCGACCAGCCGCCGTCGTTCGAGCAGGACGTGATCGGCGCGGCCGTCGAACGGCTCGGCAACGTGGAGGCGATCGAGCACTACAACGTCGACCGGCTCACCGTCGGCCGCCGCGTCAGCTACGACGTGAAAGCCAACTGGAAGCTCGTCATCGAGAACTTCATGGAGTGCTACCACTGCTCCACGATCCACCCGGAGCTCGTCAGTGTCCTGCCGGAGTTCGCGAAGGGCTACGCGGCGCAGTACTACGTGGGCCACGGCGCGGAGTTCGGCAGCACTATCGACGGCTTCACCTACGACGGCCGCCCCGGCGTGACCCCGATCCCCGGCGTCACCGAGGACCAGGAGCGCCGCTACTACGCGATCACAGTCAAGCCGCAGGTGTTCATCAACCTGGTCCCCGACCACGTGATCGTGCACCGCATGTTCCCGCTCGCCGCCGACCGCACGCTCATCGAGTGCGACTGGCTGTTCGTGCCCGAGGTCGTCGCCTCCGGAACGGACATCGACGCCTCCGTCGAGCTCTTCCACCGCGTCAACGTGCAGGACTTCGAAGCCTGCGAACGCTGCCAGCCCACGATGAGCTCACGCGCGTACGCACGCGGCGGCGTCCTGGTCCCCAGCGAGCACCACATCGCCGCGTTCCACGAGTGGCACGCGGCGATGCTGGAAAACTGACTGGGACTAGGCCGACATCAGGAAGCGGTCCAGCACGCGGGCGCCGAAGTCCAGCGCGGAGACCGGGACTCGCTCGTCGACGCCGTGGAACATCGCGGCGAAGTCGAGGTCCGGGGTCAGCCGCAGCGGGACGAAGCCGTAGCCGGTCATGCCGAGCGAGGCGAAGGTCTTGTTGTCGGTGCCCGCGGACAGGCAGTAGGGCACCGTGCGCGCGGCCGGGTCCTCGGCCTGCAACGCGGCCAGCATCGTCTCCACGAGCGGCGTGCCGAAGGGGGATTCGACGCTGCGGTCCAGGTGGATGTCCTCGCGGGTCACGCCGGGGCCGGCCAGTTCGTCGATCGTGGCGAGGAACTCCTCCTGGCCGCCGGGCAGGAAGCGGCCGTCGATGACCGCCGAGGCGCGCTCCGGGATGACGTTCGACTTGTATCCGGCCTCGAGCATGGTCGGGTTGGCCGTGTGCCGCAGCGTGGCGCCGATGAAGCGGGCCAGCGGACCGAGCTTCGCGACGGCGGCCTCCGGCTCGTTCGGGTCGAACTCGATGCCCATCGCCTCGCAGACCTCCGTCAGGAAGTCGCGCACGGTCGGGGTCAGCGTCACCGGGAACTCGTGCGCGCCGATCCGGGCCACGGCCTGCGCCACGCGGGTGACCGCGTTGTCCGAGTTCAGCATCGAACCGTGCCCGGCCTGGCCGCGTGCGTGCAGGCGCATCCAGGCGAGGCCCTTCTGCGCGGTCTCGATCAGGTAGAGCCGCAGCTCGGGGTTGATCTCGTAGGAGTAGCCGCCGACCTCGCTGATCGCCTCGGTGCAGCCCTCGAACAGCCCCGGGTGCTTGGCCGCGAGGAACTTCGCGCCGAAGTTGCCGCCCGCCTCCTCGTCCGCCAGGAACGCGAGCACGATGTCCCGGCGCGGACGACGGCCCTCGCGCAGCATCCGGCGCACGACCGCGAGCGTCATCGCGTCCATATCCTTCATGTCCACGGCGCCGCGGCCCCAGACCAGGCCGTCCTTCACCTCGCCGCCGAACGGATGCACGCTCCAGTCCGCCGGGTCGGCCGGGACCACGTCGAGGTGGCCGTGCACGAGCAGCGCGTCCGCCGACGAGTCCGAGCCCTCGAAGCGCGCGACGACCGAGGCGCGGCCCGGCTCCGACTCGAAGATCTCCGGTTCGAGGCCGACCTCGGCCAGTTTCTCCGCGACGTACTCGGCCGCCGGCCGCTCCGGTTTGACCGGGTTCGAGGTGTCGATCCTGATCAGGTCGGTCAGGAAGCCGACCACCTCGCCGTACGCCGTCTCGTCGCTCATGACTCCAGACTAGTCGGACGCGCGTGGCGGCGCGGGTGAGGCAGCTCACGCAGCTCCTGCTCCAGCTCGTGCGCGTGGTGCAGCAGGTGCACGCCGGACGTGCTCAGCTCCGTGTCCAGCGAGTGCCGGCCCTCGTAAAGCGCCAGGTAGACGCGGCGCACCTGGATCGCCGTCTCCAGCTCGCGGTTCATCCGGTCGTAGAACTGCGCCTTGTACGCCTCGTCGGTCATCGAGGAGATCGCGAAGAAGAACGCGGAGACCGCGGCCAGGAACACCGACACCTGCCACAGCCGCTCGTCCACGGAGACGTGCAGGTAGTCCTCCAGCCGGTAGCCGAAGAACGTGGCGTCGACCTTGAAGCCGTCCGCGTGCCCGGTCCAGTCGTTGATGAGCCGGTCGGTGAGCGCGGCCTTGCCGAAGCCGAGGAAGAACAGGAACACCAGCACGCCGAGCAGCAGCACCTGCAGGATCTGCCCGATGAACAGCACCAGCAGGACATTGACACGCTGCGCGCGGCTGAGCGGCAGTACGCCCTCGTGCAGCACGACGCGGTCCACGACCGTCTCCATCGGCGTCAGACGGCAGGCCTCGACGATCGTCGTGCGGTCGTCGTGCGCGGCGACCCGGCGCACCTCCTCGGGCAGCCGGTAGAACAGGAAGATCACCGTGAACACGGCGAACAGCCCCACCACGCCCCAGACGCGGTGCTTGGACATCTCGCCGCTGAACTCCCACACGTCCTTGCTGATGAACAGGAAGCTGTTGAACAGGAACAGCAGCGGCAGCGCCCGCGCGGCCAGGTCGAAGACCTCGCCGAGCTCCTGGAACGTGCGCCGGAACGCCCAGCGCGCCAAGGGGAACAGCGCCGAGGCGGCCAGGCAGATCAGCAGCACCGCGACGATGTCCACGCCCAGGTCGAGCAGCGCCACCTTCACCTTGCGCCGGGTGGCGAAGTCCACCACCGGCGGGATCAGCACGAAGCCGCCGAACTCGACCCAGCTGATCCGGCGCGGCAGGCGGAACGCCCTCTCCCCCTTGATCTTGTTGCGCAGCACGTAGAGGCAGCCGAGCAGGAGGATGCCGAGCGCCGCGCCGCCGATCCGCTGCCAGGGCGTGAGCCGCAGCGAGAGCACGACCATCAGGTTGATGACGAAGTACCCGAGCAGCAGCGGCAGCGCGGGCGAGAAGACGTCGTCCGTGGCCTTCCGGTCCTCGATGAAGTACGGCAGTCCGCGCCGGACGAACCACACCTCGGCGCGCTCCAACAACGCGTCATCGTTCTCCGCCACGGTCCGCCGCCCCCGATTCAGTTACTGCCAGCCGAGAATTCCGGCCGACAGTCTACTGTGCGTTCAGCAGCACCCTGACCTTTGCGACGTCCTGGTTCATCCGCTCGACGAGTTCCTCGATCCCGGCGAAGCGCTCCTGGCCGCGCACCCGCGCGACGAACTCCACCGCGACGTGCTGGTCGTAGATGTCGAGGTCGGTACGGTCCAGCGCGTACGCCTCCACGGTGCGGTGCTGCCCGTCGAACTGCGGATTGGTGCCGACCGAGATCGCCGCGGGCAGCCGCTCGCCGTCCACCACGAGCCAGCCCGCGTACACGCCGTCCGCCGGGATGGCCGTGTAGGGCGGCGTCTCCACGTTCGCGGTCGGGAAGCCGAGCTCGCGGCCGCGCTTGGCGCCGTGCACCACCGGCCCCTCGACCCGGTGCGGCCGGTCCAGCCGCAGCGCCGCCGTCTCCACGTCGCCGTCCAGCACCATCCGGCGCACGTCGGTGGACGAGAAGCGCGACTCCTCACCCTCCTCGGGGGCCGCGAGCGCGAGGCCCTCGACGGTGAACCCGTGCTCCGCGCCGAGCTCGGTGAGCACGGCCACGTTCCCGGCGGCCCTGTGCCCGAAGCGGAAGTTCTCCCCCACCACGACGCCGACCACGTGCAGCCGGTCCACCAGGACGCTCTGCACGAACTCGGCCGGAGACTCCTTCGAGAGCTCCGCGGTGAACGGCAGCACGAGCACCGCGTCCACCCCGAGCGAGGCCATCAGATCGGAGCGGAAACCCGGCGTGGTCAGCAGCGGCGGGTGCGTCCCGGGCCGGACGACCTCGCTCGGGTGCGGGTCGAAGGTCAGCACGACCGCGCGCACGCCGCGCTCCCGCGCCAGCTCCACCGCGCGGCGCACGACCCGCCGGTGCCCGTGGTGCACACCGTCGAAGAAGCCGATGGTCACCACCGACGGTCCCCAGTCGCCGGGCACCTCGTCGAGACCGCGCCACCGCTGCATCGTTTCCCGCTCTACGCTCACAGACCAAGGGTGCCAGATCTTAGAGCGACCGAGGAATCGTGGTCGGATCAGCGAGCGGGTCGAGGGCCGAGTCTGGCAGGGCGGAGGAGGCCTGCGCACCGGGGTTGTGCGCAGGCCGACGACAACGCAGCCAGGCGAGAGCCATCGGCACGCGAGCCCGGCCACGATTCCTCGGCCGCTCTTCCGCCCGATCCCTACTCGCGGTATGGGTTCCGGCCTTACTATGAGCTGCGTTTCGCCTGACAGGAGGGGAATCCCAGCATGTCCTACCAGCCTCCGGGTCCGTACCCGGCCTACCCGCAGTATCCCGGTGGCGCGGCGATGCCGCCGAACCGGCCGCCGCTGCCGACGACGGTGCTGCGCGCGCACTACTGCATGCTGGCCGGGGCCGCGCTCACGGTGGCCAGCGCGGGGATCACGATCGCCGAGTCCGGCACGATCAAGGACTCGATGCGCCAGGCCCTCGCGAACTCGAACGACCCGACCGCCGCGAGCACGCTCGGCAACGCGGTGATCGTGCTGGCGTGCGTCTTCGCCGCGATCGAGGTCGGGCTGTGGATCTGGATGGCCTACGCGACGAAGGCGGGCCGGAACTGGGCGCGCATCCTGAGCACGGTCTTCTTCGGCCTCGAGGCGGCCGGGCAGCTGCTCGGCGGCCTGACCTTCTTCGCCAGCTCCTCGAACGGAAGCAGCAGTTCGAGCTCGGCGTACTCGGGCACGAGCACCACGGCCGGGGAGATCGTCGGCTGGCTCACCTTCGGCGTCGGGCTCGCCGCGATCATCCTGCTCTGGAACAAGGCCTCCCGCCCGTACTTCCAGCCGCAGATGCTCTACCCCGCGCCGTACGGCTATCCGGGCGGACCGGTGCCCTACACGTATCCGGTGATGCCGCAGCAGACGCAGCAGCAGCCGCCCACCGATCCGTGGAACACGCCGCCGAACAACTGACGATCCGTGCCCTGAAACGCCCCCTCATCAGGGGGCGTTTCTCATACGAATACGGCGATCGGCTTGCAGCGGCGGCCCTGCTCCTCGACCAGCGCGAGGAAGGCGCCGTCCGGGGCGAAGACCGCGATCGGGCCGGGGCCGAGGCCGCGGGCCGGCAGCGGGCCGCCGTGCGCGATGGCCTTCGCCTGCTCCTCGTCCGCGTCGTAGCGCGGGAACGCGGCGCCCGCGGCCTGCGCGATCGGCAGCACCGGGATCGTCTCGCCCGCCTCGAAGCGGGCCATCAGGTCGGTCAGCGACTCCGCCTCGGCCAGCGTGTACGGGCCCACCCTGGTCCGACGCAGGGCCGTGAGATGGCCGCCGACCCCGAGGCCCTCGCCCAGGTCGCGGGCCAGCGCCCGGATGTACGTGCCGCTGGAGCAGACCACCCGCACGTCCAGGTCGACGAGGCCCTGCTCGGGCAGCCGCCGGACCGCACGCAGTTCGAACTCGAAGACGGTGATCGGGCGCGGCGCCAGCTTCACCTCGTCGCCCGAGCGGACCCGCGCGTAGGAGCGCACGCCGTCCACCTTGATGGCCGAGACCGCCGAGGGCACCTGCATGATCTCGCCGGTCAGCGCGGCGATCCCGGCCGCGAGCGCCGCCTCGGTGACGGCGGCCACCCGCTCGGCCGGAGCCTGCTCGGTGACCTCGCCCTCGGCGTCGTCGGTGACGGTGCGCTGGCCGAGCCGGATCGTCGCCTCGTACTCCTTGCGGGTCAGCGCGAGGTGGCCGAGCAGCCGGGTGGCCCGCTCGACGCCGAGCACCAGCACGCCGGTCGCCATCGGGTCCAGCGTCCCGGCGTGCCCGACCCGGCGGGTGCCGACCAGCCGGCGCATCTTGCCGACCACGTCGTGCGAGGTCCAGCCGCCGGGCTTGTCCACAATGACGAGACCGTCCGGCGGCGCCGGACGGTCAGCGTAGGCCTTGGGACGACGGCTCAACGCTCGTCCTCGTCGTCCTCGTCGTCGTCCTCATCGGCGCGCGGCGCCTTGTAGGGGTCCGCGTCGCCCGCGAAGGTCTTGCCCTGCGCGATGTCGCGCACCCGGGCGTCCTCGGCGGCGGCCTTCGCGAGCAGGTCGTCGATCTGCTTCGCGCCCTCCGGGATCGCGTCCAGGATGAAGGTCAGGCTCGGGGTGAACTTCACCCCGGTCTGCCGACCCACCTCGCTGCGCAGGATGCCCTTCGCGGACTCCAGCGCCGCCGCGGTCGCCGCGCGCTCCTCCTCGTCGCCGAAGACCGTGTAGAAGACCGTGGCCTCCCGCAGGTCGCCGGTGATCCGGGTGTCGGTGATGGTCAGGAATCCCAGACGCGGATCCTTGATCCGGGTCTTCAGCGTCTCCGCGACCACCACCTTGATCCGGTCGGCGAGCTTCGCCGAACGCGTGCTGTTCGCCATGGTCCGCTCCTTCGTTCACTCGTCCTCGTCGCTGCGGACACGGCGGTGCACCGAGAGCACCTCGAGCTCCGGCCGCCAGGCCACCGCGCCCTCGCAGTCATCCAACAGCTCTACCACCCGTGCGTGGCTGCCCGCCACGACGGCCACGCCGAGCACGGTCCGCCGGTGCAGGTCCTGCAGCGCGACCTCGGCCGCGCCGACCCCCGCGCGCCGGTTCAGTTCGGCGAGCACGGGCCTGATCAGGGCCCGCTTCTCCTTGAGCGAGTGCACCTCACCCAACAGTACGTCGATCTTCAGCGTTCCGGAGAACATGCCGTCGTCGGCCACAGCGCATCAGGGCTAACCCAGCCCGGGGGATACGTGGGATTTCAAAGAGCCCCTGCGGGCCCGGTGCACGAGGTTCGCACACCGGGCCCGCCGGGACCAAGGGAATTACCTGTCGGCCACGCGTCAGACGCGCGGCTTCTCCCGCATCTCGTACGTCTCGATCGTGTCGCCGATCTGGATGTTGTTGTACGAGCCGAGGCCGATACCGCACTCGTAGCCCTCGCGGACCTCGGTGGCGTCGTCCTTGAACCGGCGCAGCGAGTCGATCGCCAGACCCTCCGTGAGCAGCACGCCGTCCCGGATGACCCGGGCCTTGCTGTTGCGCCGGATGGTGCCGGAGCGCACCAGGGTACCCGCGATGTTGCCGAACTTGGAGGAGCGGAAGACCTCGCGGATCTCCGCGGTGCCGAGCTGCACCTCCTCGTACTCCGGCTTGAGCATGCCCTTGAGGGCCGCCTCCATCTCCTCGATCGCCTGGTAGATGACCGAGTAGTAGCGGATCTCGATGCCCTCGCGGTCGGCCTTCGTCCGCGCGCGGCCGTCGGCCCGCACGTTGAAGCCGATGATGATCGTGTCGCTGGTCAGCGCCAGGTCCACGTCCGACTCGGTGATCGCGCCGACGCCGCGGTGGATGATCCGCAGGTCGACCTCCTCGCCGACGTCCAGCTTGAGCAGCGCGTCCTCGAGGGCCTCGACCGAACCGGAGACGTCGCCCTTGATGATGAGGTTGAGCTGCTGGATGTCGCCCGACTTGAGGGCCTTGTCCAGGTCCTCCAGCGAGACGCGCACCCGGCGGCGGGACAGCAGCGCGTTGCGCTCCCGGGCCGCGCGGCGCTCGGCGATCTGCCGGGCGACGCGGTCCTCCTCGACCACCAGGAAGGTGTCGCCGGCGCCGGGCACCGCGGTCAGACCGAGCACCACGACCGGGCGGGACGGGTCCGCCTCCTCGACGTTGTTGCCGTTCTCGTCGAGCAGGGCCCGGACGCGTCCGTGCGCGTCGCCGACGACCATCGTGTCGCCCACGCGCAGCGTGCCGCGCTGGACCAGGACGGTCGCGGTGGCGCCGCGGCCGCGGTCCAGGTGCGCCTCGATCGCCACACCCTCGGCGTTCTGGTTCGGGTTCGCCTTCAGGTCCAGGGACGCGTCCGCGGTCAGCACGACCGCCTCCAGCAGATCCTGGATGCCGATGTTCTCCCGCGCGGAGATGTCGACGAACATCGTGTCGCCGCCGTACTCCTCCGCCACCAGGCCGTACTCGGTGAGCTGGCCGCGCACCTTCGCCGGGTCCGCGCCCTCCTTGTCGATCTTGTTCACCGCGACCACGATCGGCACGTCGGCCGCCTTGGCGTGGTTGAGCGCCTCGATCGTCTGCGGCTTCACGCCGTCGTCGGCCGCGACCACCAGCACCGCGATGTCGGTCACCTTCGCGCCGCGGGCACGCATGGCGGTGAACGCCTCGTGGCCCGGGGTGTCGATGAAGGTGATCCGCCG
>DATJIF010000116.1:0-42394 GCA_035493475.1 Actinospica sp. | reverse complement strand
GAACTGCTGGAGATGCACACCGTGACCGGCTCCGGGGACATGCTCTGCCGGATCGTGGCGCGCTCCAACCTGGACCTGCAGCACGTGATCGACCGGCTGATCGACTTCGACGGCATCGTGCGCACCTCGACGATGATCGCGATGGAGAACCCGATCCCGCTGCGGGTGGTGCAGTTGGCCGAGGCCGCTGCGGGTTCGCATCCCGACAGGTAGTCTCGGCGCGGTGACCGAGCACGCGATACCCCGACCGCCCGCGCGGCGCTGGTCGCGCGCGCTCGTGGCCGCGACGGTGCTGGTCACGGCGGTCCTGGTGGCGTGCCAGCTGACGGCGACGTTCCTGTACAACGCGCCGAGCAACGTGGTCTCGAAGAAGTACGCCGCGCAGGTGTCCTGGTGGATGACACCGCTCCAGATGCAGAACTGGCAGCTCTTCGCGCCGAACCCGATCTCGGAGAACGTCGAGATCGACGCGCGCGCGAGCGTCGGGCCGACCGCCGAACTGACACCGTGGGTGAACCTCTCGGCGATCGACACGGCCGCGACGAACGGCAATCCGGCGCCGAGCCACATGACGATGAACGCGCTGCGCAACGCGTGGCTCAAGTTCATGCAGACGCACACCTCGACCGGCATCGCGGAGGCCGACCAGCCGCTGGCCGCGACCGCGCAGGGGTATCTGCAGAACCTCGTGCTCACCTACCTGCGGCCGCGCGAGTCCGGCCGGATCGACTCGATCCAGGTGCGCTTCACCACGACCCTGCTGTCCGGCGAGGGACGCACGGCCGCGCAGACCGCCCCGCAGACACAGACGCTCCCGTGGTGGGTGGTGTCGCAGTGAGGGTCGCAGTGAGCAAGATCTACGCCCGCGTCACCGAGACGACCGTGGCCGAACGCGGAACGGCCGCGCTGCGCATCGGATACGGCACCCTGTGGACACTGTTCCTGCTCTTCGAGTTCGACGAACGGCTCACCGCGTGGGGCCCGAACGCGCCGTGGACGCCGACGATGGAGCGCGCGTACGAGGCGCAGATCCCGATGTTCGGCTGGGTCCGCGCGTGGATCACCTCCGTGGCCGGGCTCGGCGGCGGCGGGTTCGAGGCGTTCTACGCGCTGGCGCTCGTGGCCGGGGTGCTGTTCACGCTCGGCTGGCGCACCCGGATCAGCTCCCTGCTGTTCTGCTTCGTGGTGGTGGCGCTGGAGAACCGCAGCCCGCTGATCACCGACGGCGGCGACAACGTCCTGATGATCATGTCGATCTTCCTGTGCTTCACCCGCTGCGGACGGCACTGGTCGCTGGACGCGCGGCGGCTGCGCACGCGGCCGGAGCCGGAGCCGGACGAACTGCCGCAGTGGCGGCTGGAGCTCGCGGCGGCGCGCGAGCAGATGGCGAACGTGCTGCACAACGGCGCCGTGCTGGTGATCGCCTTCCAGGTCTGCGTCATCTACGCGACGGCGGGCCTGTACAAGGTGCAGGGCTCGATGTGGCAGGACGGCAGCGCGATGGGCTTCGTGCTGCGGCTGCACTGGTTCCAGCCGTGGCCCGGCCTGGATTCCTGGCTGCTCGGGCACACCACGCTGCTGGCGCTCGCGGGCTTCGTCACCGTATTCGTGCAGATCGGCTTCCCGTTCGCGGTCTTCTCGCCGAAGCTCAAGTACCCCTCGCTGGTCGTGCTGGCCGGGATGCACCTGAGCATCGCCGTGCTGCTCGGGCTGCCGTTCTTCTCACTGATCATGCTGGTCGGCGACGCGGTCTTCCTGTCCGACCGGGTGTGGCAGGCCGTGGAGAGGCGGGTCGCAGGCCCCGCGTACGCTGAGAACATGAACGCGATCGCGAAGCCGACCCTGGTGTTCGACGGGGACTGCGGCTTCTGCACGTCCTCGATACGGCTGGCCGAGCGCTGGTGCCGGCCGGCGGTGCGCTTCGTACCCTGGCAGGACCTCGACCTCGAGGCGCACGGTCTGACGTACGAGGCGGTCACCACGTCCGTACAGTGGCTCGGCCCGCGCAGCGCGGACCGCGGAATCCCGAGCGGATCCGCCGCCGTGGCCCGCACGCTGCTGCGCTCACGCTGGCCGTTCCGGCTCGCGGGCGCGCTCATGCTCGTGCCGCCGATCTCCTGGCTGGCCCGGCTCATGTACCGGCTCATCGCGAACAACCGCTACCGGCTGCCCGGCGGCACCCCGGCCTGCGCGGTCGCGGCGCACTCAGCGCAGCGCGGCGGCGACCTCGGCGGCGGCCCGGATCACCCGGGGGCCGGTCCGGTTGGGGTCGAGCTGGCCGAAGGAGATCACGCCGACTGACGCCTCGACCCCGGGCACGTCGATCACCGGGGCCGCGATGCCGTACGCGCCGAACTGCAGCTCGCCGTCCGTCATCAGGTAGCCGGTGTTCTTGTTCTCCCGGTAGTTGAGGATCACCCGTCCGGCGGCGCCGCGGTCCAGCGCGTGCCGGGAGCCGACCCGGTAGGCCACGTGGTAGTCGGTCCAGGTGGGTTCGACCACCGCGACCGCCAGCGCCTCGGTGCCGTCCACCACGGTCAGGTGCGCGGTCGCCCCGACCTCCTCGGCCAGCCGGCGCAGCGGGATCGTCGCGGCCTCGCGCAGCAGCGGCTGCACCTGCCGGGCCAGCGCCAGCACGCCGATGCTCAGCCGCGCCCGGCCGGAGGAGTCGCGCCGGGCCAGGCCGTGCAGCTCCAGCGTGGCCAGCAGCCGGTAGACGATCGTGCGGTTCACGTGCAGCCGCTCCGCGAGCTCCGTCACCGTCAGGCCGCCCGGCACCTCGGCGAGCTCTTCGAGGGCACGCAGGCCGCGGTCCAGGGTCTGGGAGGTCTCCGGGTGGTGTTCGCTGCCCGGAGGGGTCGCCGCGTTGGTCGTCACCGCAGCAGTCTAAACAGCCGGTCCACCGCAGGTCGCCTCTAGACGAGCCGTTCCGACCTCTGACGCGGCGAAACGTCTGATCGGCGGCGCCTGGCCGCACGCCGCGGCCCCGTACAGACGACCGAGTATGCGTGGGACCGCGGCGTACGCCCAGGCTTGCCGCTGAGCCGTTTCGCCGTGCATGGCCACCAAGCTCGTAGGCTCGGCAAGACCTGGGCCGGGTTGGGCGCCAGAGATCGGAACAGCTCGTCTAGCGCTGCTTCTCCCGCCCCGCCGCCCACGCCCTGACCTTGTCGATCCGGGCCCGCAGCTCGGCCGCCGAGGCCTGCGCGGCGGGCGGTCCGCCGCAGCTGCGCCGCAGGTCGTTGTGGATGACGCCGTGCGGCAGGCCGGACTGGTGGTGCCAGGCGCCGACCAGGGTGTGCAGCTCCTTGCGCAGGGCCAGCAGCTGCTGGTGGCTGACCACCGGACGCTGCTCGGCCGGGAGCGCCGCCGTGCCGCCCTCCGCGTCCTTCTGGCCTCGCTGCCGGGCGATCTGCCGGGTCTGCCGCTTCTGCAGCAGGCTGCGCACGTGCTCGGGTTCGAGCAGGCCGGGGATGCCGAGGAAGTCCGCCTCCTCCGCGCTGCCGGTCTCGGCCGCGAGCCCGTACTCGCCGCCGTCGAACATGACCCGGTCGAAGTTGGCCTCGGACTCCAGTGCCTCGAACTTGAACTCGCCGAGGTCGGTCTCGTTCTTCTCCGCGTTCGCGTCGGCGAGCAGGTCCTCCTCCTCGGACCACATGTCGTCGTCCCGCTTCTTGCGGTCGAGCACGTGGTCGCGCTGCAGCTCGAGCTCGTTCGCGAACTGCACGAGCATCGGCACCGAGGGCAGGAATACGGACGCCGTCTCGCCGCGCTTGCGGGCCCGCACGAAGCGGCCCACAGCCTGCGCGAAGAACAGCGGCGTGGAGATCGAGGTGGCGTACACGCCGACGGCCAGCCGCGGCACGTCCACCCCCTCGGACACCATCCGGACCGCGACCATCCAGCGGTCCTCGCCCTCGCTGAACTTCTCGATCTTGGAAGAGGCCTTGGGGTCGTCGGAGAGCACGACCGTCGGCGACTTGCCGGTGATGTCGCGCAGCATCTTGGCGTACGCCTTGGCCGCGAAGTGGTCGGTCGCGATGACCAGGGCGCCCGCGTCGTGCACCGACTTGCGCACCTCGGTCAGCCGCTTGTTCGCCGCGCGCAGCACCGAGGGCATCCAGTTGCCGGCCGGGTCCAGCGCCGTCCGCCACGCCTGGCTGACCGCGTCCTGCGTCATCGGCTCGCCGAGCGAGGCGGCGATCTCGTCCCCGGCCTTCGTGCGCCAGCGCATCTGCCCCGCGTACGACAGGAAGATGACCGGCCGCACGACGCCGTCCTCCAGCGCCGCGCCGTAGCCGTAGGTGTAGTCGGCGACCGAGCGCCGGATGCCCTCCGCGTCCGGGGCGTACTCGACGAACGGGATCTGCGCGATGTCCGAGCGGAACGGCGTCCCGGTCAGCGCCAGCCGCCGCGCCGCCGGCTCGAAGGCCTCGCTGATCGCGTCACCCCAGGCCAGCGCGTCGCCCGCGTGGTGGATCTCGTCGAGGATGACCAGCGTGCGCCGGTTCTCCACCCGCGAGCGGTGCAGCATCGGATGCGCCGCCACGCCCGCGTACGTGACCGCGATGCCGGTGTAGTCCCGCGAGGTCCCGCCGGAAGAGCTCGAATAGGTGGGGTCGATCCCTATCCCGACCCGCTTCGCCGCCTCGGACCACTGGTGCTTCAGGTGCTCCGTCGGCGCCACGACCGTGACCTGCTGCACGATGTGACGGTCCAGCAGTTCGGTGGCGATCCGCAGCGCGAAGGTCGTCTTGCCCGCGCCCGGCGTCGCGACCGCCAGGAAGTCGCGCGGCTCCCGCTTCAGGTACTCGTCCAGTGCGGCCTGCTGCCAGGCCCGCAGCTTGCCCGCGGTCCCCCACGGCGCCCGATCCGGGTACGCCGGAGACAGGTGTGAGGCGGCGTTGGTGCTCAACGGTGACGTCGTCCCCTCAAGTGTCGACTGGGCCGCCGTGGCGGCGTTGCTCGGTCGGCGCGGTCTTCCACCGTACCGGGCCGCGCCGACAGGAATCGAAACTCCGAGGGAAACGGCCGGTGGCGTGGATCACGCCACCGGCCGTCCTGACAGGCCGTCAGCTCACGTTGAGGGGGCGATCTTAGTCCTTGGGTCTGACACGCGGGGCCAGCACCCAGGCGAGGCCGGCGATGGCGATGTAGAAGGCGTAGAGCAGCACGTATACGCTGCCGGAGGCGGGTCCGTGGGCGCCGAGGGCGTGGTAGACGCTGCCGCCGATCGCGATGGCGAGGGTGCTGGTGATGCCGTCGGCGACCTGGAGGGAGGCGGAGTTGGTGCCCTGCTCCTCGGGCTCGGAGAGTTCGAGGGTCAGCAGGCTGACGGTGGGGAAGGCCATTCCCGCGCCGAGGGCGGCGAAGCCCATGGCGGCGGCGACCGTCCACAGCGGGGTGGCGGTGCTGACGGCCACGATGTCGCCGATGAGGGACAGGCCGCAGATGGCGATGCCGGTGCGCACGCGGGCGGGCTTGGACAGCCTGGTCGCGATGAAGGGCCGGTTGATGGCCCACGAGGAGAGTGCCCAGCCGACCGTGGCGGTGACGAGTGAGAGGCCCGCGAGTGTGACGCTCATGCCGCGGTGCTGTTCGAGCATCAGCGGCAGGAAGGCCTCGATGCCGAAGTACGAGCCCGCCATCAGCCCGCGCATCAGGATGACGGTCGGCAGTCCGCGCCGGGCACGCAGCGTGCCGGCCGGGAGTAGCCGCGGCACGCTGGGAATTAGCAGCACCAGCGCGAGCGGCGCCAGGAGCAGGCCGAGCAGGTTGATCTCCTGGCTGCCGAGTTCCAGCACTCCGGCGCCGAGCGCGGTCAGCCCGGCGGCCACGCGTATCCGGCGCAGCCGCGTCGTCTCGGCCTCGTCCCGCTCCGCCGCCTCGACCCGCGGCAGCGTACGCAGCGGCTTCGCGAGCAGGCCGAGCGGCACGACGATCAGCACCGCCGTGCCGAGGAAGATCCAGCGCCAGCTCAAGTCTTCGGTGAGCACCCCCGCGACCACCGGCCCGACCGCGCCGGGCAGCACCCAGCACGCGGCCATCGCCGAGAACGCCTTGCCGCGCAACTGCTCCGGGAACGCCCGCCCGATCAGCACGTACAGCGCCACGATGACGAGCCCGCCGCCGAACCCCTGAATCGCGCGGCCCAGCACGAACTGCGCCATCGTCGTGGCGCTGCCCGAGGTCACGAGCCCGACGCCGAACAGCGCCGTACCCCCGAGACAGGGCAGCCGCGGCCCGCTCCGGTCCGAACGCTGCCCGCTCAGCACCATCCCGAGCAGACTCGTCGTCAGGTACGCCGAGAACGCCAGCGAGTAGTACGGCAGCCCGTTCAGCTTCGCCACCGCCACCGGCATCGCCGCGCCCACCGCCATCGCCTCGAACGCGATGAGCAGCACGGACGACACGAACCCCGTCGTCACGGCCCGGTACCGCGGGCTGAGGATGCTCTCCTCCTTGGCGGCACGTGCGGGGGCGGCGGCGGAGAGCGTGGTCACGTCAAGAGCGTACGTCATAGGTCAATGGTTGATCCACCTGTTACAACGCGGACGAGCGCACCGGGATGAACAGGTAGCGGAACTGCTCGTCGGCCTCGATGTCCGGCCCGGCCACGCCGGTGATCACCACGGGGCGGACCTTCTCCGGGTAGGCGAGCTGCGCGTAGGGCGTGCCGAGACAGCCGAGGCAGTCGAGCAGGTACGTGGGGTTCACGGCGATGGTGACGGGTTCGGCGTGCTCGTAGACGGCGTCGATCGTGGCGCTGGCCAACGCCTGGTCACCCGAGCCCGCGACGACGGTGACCTGGTCGGACGCGAACTCCAGACGCACTGGTGTGTTGCGCTCCGCGACCAGCGCGATCGCCTTGATCGCCTCGAGTAGCGGAGCCACCTCGACGACCGCGCGGCCGCTGGGATGTTCGGGGAAGAGGTGGGCGTAGCGGATGAACGAGCCGTCGAGCTGACGCAGTGTGACGTCGAGTTCTGGTGACGTGAGACCGAGGAGGCCGTCTTCTTGGCAGATTCCGATCTCGTCCTCGGGTCCGAAGAGTCGTGCCGCTTCGAGCAGCGTGCGGGCGGGCACGAGCGCGGAGGTGTCAGCGGGCGCCGAACTGTCCGACGTGGTGCGCTGCCACGGCAGGTCGCGGACGGCGAGCCGGTAGCGGTCCGTGGCGACGAGCCGGAGTGCCTGCGGCTCGAACTCGATGTGGATTCCGGTGAGGAACGGCAGCGTCTCGTCTCGGTCCGCGGCGGTCGCCGTCTGCCCGACCGCCGAGATCAGCGCGCCCGCCTCGACCCGTCCGATCTCGGGCGGGGTCGCGGGCAGCGGCGGGTATTCGTCGAGCGGCATGCAGGCCAGCGTGTAGCGGTAGGCGCCGCAGACGAGCAGCACCCGCGCCCCGTCCGTCGTGAGCGTGACGGGCAGTTTCGGCAGGGCCCGGGTGATCTCGGCGAGCAGGCGGCCGGAGACCAGCACGGCGCCGGGCTCGCCTACCGTCGCGGGAGCGCTGGCCCGCACGGCGAGTTCGAAGTCGAAGGCTCCGGCCCGGAGAACATCGTCCTCGGCGCGTAGGAGCAGCCCGGCGAGTATCGGTGAGACCGGGCGGTTCGCCAGGGCTTTCGCCGCGCGGCTGATCAGCCCGTGGAACTGTGCGTGCTCGATCTCGACTTTCACGACGTGCCCCCATTTCCTCGATGGGGGCATTGTGCCGCAGCCTTCTGACAGTTTCCGTGGCCGGCCTAGTTGCTGACGCCCCAGGGACGCAGGGGCATGCGGGTCGGGTGGGCTTCGAGGGCGTCGCGGGTGGCGCAGGCCAGGGCGGCGGCGCAGGCGGCGTAGGAGGCGCGGCGTACGGGCATGTAGCCGAGCGGGAGGGGGGCGGCGAAGCCTCGGCGGCGGAGCATGGTGGAGTCGAGTTCGCCGATGGAGGACTCCAGGAACGGCAGGAGTTCCAGTTCCGGCTGTTCGAGCATCGTGGGGAACTGGCCGGGACCGAGCGCGCCGAAGCCGCCCAGTTCGGCGCCGGCCAGGTCGATCTCCTCGGCTTGGGCGTTGAAGACGAAGTCGACCGCCGTCAGGACGCCGGAGCCCACTGCCGCTTCTGCGCGCTCGGGCAGGAGTACTCGGCCTGCGTCGTGGGCGGCGGTCACTCGGACCGGGCGCAGCGTGTGCAGTTCGGTGTCGGCGTCGACGACGGCCCGGTAGGCGGCCACGGCCACGTGGGCGGTGCCGGGTTCGGGGACGAAGACGCCGGGGGACGGGGCTCCGGAGCCGTGCACGCGGAACTCGCCGTTCGCCACGTAGACGGCGGCGCCGCGCAGGACCTGGGCGTACACCTCGTCTACCGGCTTGGAGAGGGTGCCGTCGTAGGTGACGACCATGCCGTCACGGACCTCGAGCAGTTGCGGGGAGACGGCGAACTGTGCGGCGATTTTCGTCAGGGCCTGGGAGCGGGCTGCGCGGGCCGCGCGCTGGACGGCCATGCAGTGCAGCCACGTCGTGCGGCCCGGGCCGATCGCGGTCGCGGGGAGGTCGGCCGGGTTCGCGGGGCGGCGCACGATGACGCGGCGGACGCCGAGGATCTCGCGGGCCATCTTGCGCAGCAGCGCGTGCTGGCCGTTGCCGGTGTCCACCATGCTCGTCGCCACGTGCACGATCGGGCCGTTGACGTCCGAGGTGAGCGCGACCTGTGCGGAGGCGAACTCCTCGGACAGTTCCGGCGGCACCAGGTCCACCATCGCGAGCGCGATGCCCGCGCCGCGCCGTACCCGGGTCAGCTCGCCGGTGCGGCCGACGGTGCCGGGGAAGGTGCGGATGTCCGGGCCCGGCGGGAACGGCGGCATCGGGGTGTCGAGCAGCGTGGTCAGCAGTTCGGGCAGCGGGACGGCCCCGGCCAGCCGGCGGCCGTCCGGCAGGTGGTCCCCGGAGCGGATCAGGTTCTTGACACGCAGGTCCAGCGGGCTGCGTCCGCAGGCCGCGGCGGCCGCGTCGATCTGCGCCTCGGCGACCACGGCGGCCACCATCGCGGCGCCGCCCGGCCACGGTCCGGCGGGCGGATTGTGCGTGCGCACCACCCAGCCCTGGATCTCCACGTTCTCGCAGCGGTAGGGCCCGACGACGCTGCGGCACAGCTCGTCCAGCAGCGGTTCGGCCCCGGCCGGGTCGGCGCCGCCGTCCACCACCAGCTCCACCCGGACGGCCAGCAGCGTGCCCTCGGCGTCCACCCGGTGCGTGGCGTGCACCCGGATCGCCGGGGTGCCCGCGTCGCCCGCGAGCCGGTCGGCCGGACCGCCCTCGGCGCGCACCGGGCGCCCGGTGCGCAGCGCCAGCAGCGCGGCTGCCACCCGCAGGTCCGGGTCGTCGCCGGACCGGGTGCCGGTGAACGGCGCGGGCACCAGGTGGATCGCCTCGATCGGCAGGCCCACGGCGGCGGAGACGGCGCGCAGGTCGCGCATCGGGTCGGCGCACGCGGTGTGCAGGTCCAGGGCGACCAGCCGCACGTCGCCGCGCTGGTCCGGGCGGAAGTGCGGGACCGCGAGCACGGCGCCGGGCGCGGCGGCCGGGTCGGCGCCGCGGCCGAATTCGTACCCGTACATGACGGTGCTCTCGCCCTCGGCGGGCTCGGCCAGTTCGCCGCCGTCGCCCAGGGTGTAGCGCCGGTACGCCGAGACCCGCGAGTCGTTCCCGGTGCGCCGGGCCGCGGCGAAGACCTGCCGGGCGTCGAGCAGCGGCTCGCCCGGCGCGTAGTGCACCTCGACGGCCTCCAGCGCGGCGCGGGCCAGCGCGGGATGCTCGGCGGCGGCCACGGCCACGCACTGGCCGCGGTACTCGACCGCGGTGACCCCGAGCTCCTGCCCGGCCAGCACGGCCTGCACGCCGGGGATGTCCAGCGCGGGCTTGACGTCGATGTTCAGCAGCGCGGCGTGCGGGTACGGGCTGCGGGCCAGCGCGGCGTAGAGCATGCCGGGGCCGCCCGGCCGGTCCGCCGCGTACGGGTAGCGGCCCGCGGCCTTCGCGGCGGGCACCGCCTTGCCTATCCCGTCCGCGGGCGGGTCCACCGCGGCGTACGCGGGGGCCGCGACGACGTCGACCGGCGCCGCGGCCGGGGCCTCCGGCGGAAGCTGCTCGCCGATCAGGAAGCCGGGCAGGGTGGAGGGCTTATCCACGTCGTTCCACCGCTTCGTTCACGGCGTCGATGAAGTGTCCGGGCGGCAGGCAGCGGCACAGGTGGCCGGAGAGCGACTCGCGGATCGCGGCCTCGCTCGGCTCCGGCTGCCGGGCCAGCAGCGAGCGCGTGGTCAGCCCGATCCCGGGCAGGCAGTAGCCGCAGCCGGCGCCGCAGTGCGCGGCCAGCGCGGCCGACACCTCGTCCCCCTCCGCGTACGCCTCGGCCGTGGTCACCCCGGAGCCCTCGGCCACCAGCGCGGGGGTCAGGCAGGCCAGCACCGGCTCGCCGTCCAGCAGCACGACGCAGGCTCCGCACTCGCCCTCGCCGCAGCCGTCCTTCGCGGCGGTGCGGCCGAGCCGGTCGCGCAGCACGAACAGCAGGCTGTCGGCGATCCAGACCTCGGGCACCTCGACCGGCTCGCCGTTGAGCGCGAAGTGGATCGAGACGGTGGCGAACGGTCCGGAGGCGGCGGGCAGCGGCGGCGACGGCGGCGGCTCCTCGGAGCGCGGGCCGGGCAGGTTGTTGGCCACGTAGTGCGTGCCGCTGCCGGCCAGCGGGTCGATCTCGAGCTCGCCGGAGGAGTCCGCCGAGAGGAAGTCGTACTGGTCGAAGTCCTGGGTGTGACTCATGCCCGCCCCTTGCCGCCCTGCGACGGGATCGTGATGTCGGTGCGCGCGCCGAGCGCCCCGAGCCCCGGCACGGTCACCGGGCCCGGCACCGGCGGGCTCTGCGGCAGGCCGCGCTCGGCCCGCTCCACGGCCGTGCGCGCCCGCATCAGCTCCGCCTTGATCTGATACTGCTTCACCTGCTCCAGCCAGCCGGACGGCGGCAGCGCGCGCACCAGGGCCCGCCGGGCGCACACCTCCGCGGCCGTCCTGCGGTACTCCTCCGGGATGCGCGAGGTGGACGCGCCCGCCGGTCCGGCCGTGAGCGGGGCGAGCAGGCCCTCGGCCACCAGCCGGGCGAAGGTGGCGTACGTGCCCGGATCCGGGATCGCGCCCGCCTCCCAGTCCACGTGCGCCTGCAGCCACTGCCCGGCGTGGTCCACCCGCGCGGGCACCGGTCCGTGCCCGCCGACCGCGCAGGCCACCTGACGGGTCGACGGGTCCACCACCAGCGCGAGGGTGAGCACCGGGCGTCCGGGGCCGCCGCGGGTGCCGATCTTCATGAAGCCCTGCTGCCCGGTGCCCAGCGGCAACCGGAACGCGGTGATCAGCTCGCCGGGCAGCAGTTGCACGCCGCCGTCCCTGGCGTAGAGCTCGGCGACCGGGATCTGCCGCCACTGCTCCAGGGTGCGGCACACGGCGACCGCGCCGAGCGCTATCAGCGCCGTGAGCAGGTCGCGGCCGGGCAGCGGGGCCGGGCCGCCGCCGACCCGCTTGCCGGAGGCCAGGTTGCCGCCGAGGGTGGCCCGGGTGCGCAGCGCCGCGGAGCCTATCGCCCGGGCGGCCTGGGCCAGCGCGGGCAGCACGGCGCGCAGGTCGGGATGCGTCAGGTCGGCGCACGTGGTCCCGGCGCCGATGATCATCTCCTGCTCGGTGAACCAGACCCCGCGCAGCTCGGGGATCCGGTCGATCAGCAGGAAGCCGCCGGGGCGCAGCCGGCCGGCGTTGGCCAGCACCATCAGCTCGGTGCCGCCCGCCAGCACGCGCAGGTTCGGCTGCGCGGCCAGCGCCTCGACGGCGGGCTCGAGCTCGGGCGGACGCAGGGCCGCTACGTGGGTGGACACCGGCATGAAGGGCTTTGTCTCGGTTCTTCGGGCTGGTGGATGGGCTTGGGGAACTGTCAGCTCAGGGGTTCGTCAGCTCAGGGGTTCATCAGCTCAGGACTCGCCGCCGGACTTCCCCGCCTTGTCGTCGGAGTTGTCGTCCGCCCAGCCGGGACCCTCGTAGATCTCCTTGCAGGTCGGGCAGATCGGATAGCGCTTCGGGTCGCGGCTCGGCACCCAGGTCTTGCCGCACAGCGCGGTGATGGGGGTGCCGAAGACCATCGCCTCGGTGATCTTGTCCTTGGGCGCGTAGTGCGAGAAGCGCTCGTGGTCGCCGTCGTCGGTGCGGTAGTCCGTCCGCTCTTCGATCAGCGTCGACGTGCCGCCCGAAACGGTCATCTCATCTACGTTGCTCATAGGTCGAGTGTAAGAGTTCCGGAGCCCTGCTGTGGAGTGCTTATCAAGGTCAGTTGAGTTCCGGGTCGTCCGGGAAGGTGGAGAGCAGGGCGAGCCCGCCGCGCTGCCTGCGCAGCACGGTGCGCCAGGCCAGTTCCGGGGAGAGGGTGAAGGCGTCCGCGGGGGCGGCGTCCACCACGTACCAGGCGCCCTGCCCGAGCTCGCGCTCCAGCTGTCCGGCGCTCCATCCGGCGTAGCCCGCGTAGACCCGGAAGGCGGAGATCTCGGCGGCCAGCAGCTCCGGCGGCAGGTCCAGGTCGACCAGGCCGAGGTCGCCGTGCACGCGGCGCCAGCCGAGCGGGTCCGGGTCCTCGCCGCGCGGCAGTGCGCGCAGCTCCGCGAGGCCGAGCGCCGAGTCCAGCGCGACCGGGCCGCCCTGGAAGACCATCGGCATGGGACCGGCGAGTTCGCTCCACGCGGGCAGCACCTCGTGCACCGGCACGGTCGTCGGCCGGTTGATGACGACGCCGAGCGTGCCGTCGGTGTCGTGGTCGAGCACCAGCACCACCGTGCGGTCGAAATTGGGGTCCACCAGCAGCGGAGTCGCCACCAGCAGTCGCCCGGTCAGCTCAGTGTCGGACATGCGCCACACCCATGGAGTACATACTGACAGGCGAGACGACACGTGTGCGGCGTTGGGCACAGCCGGTGCGTCTCTGGCAGACTGACGTCCCGTGCGACCGCCCCTCGTCAACCCGCACCAGGAGCCATGACTAGTCCAGCCACTACCCTGCCCCGGCCCGCCGAACCGTCGGAGGCCTTCGACTCCGCCGACCTGATCCGGGTCACCGGCGGCACGCCGCTCACCGGCGAGGTGAGCGTGCGCGGCGCGAAGAACCTGGTCCCCAAGGCGATGGTCGCGGCCCTGCTCGGCGACGGTCCGAGCCTGCTGCGCAACGTGCCGCAGATCAGCGATGTGCGCATCGTCACCGGCCTGCTCGAGGCGCACGGCGTGACCGTCAGCCAGGGCGAGCAGCCCGGCGACCTCGTGCTCGACCCGACCTCGGTGGACCGTCCAGACCACGCGGAGATCGCCGCGCACGCCGGGTCCAGCCGGATCCCGATCCTGCTGTGCGGCCCGCTGCTGCACCGGATCGGGCACGCCTTCATCCCGGACCTCGGCGGCTGCCGGATCGGCGACCGGCCGATCGACTTCCACCTGGACGCGCTGCGCTCCTTCGGCGCCGTGGTGGACAAGCGCCCCGAGGGCCTGCACATCTCGGCCCCGCAGCGGCTGCGCGGCACCAAGATCACCTTGCCGTACCCGAGCGTCGGCTCCACCGAGCAGGTGCTGCTGACCGCGGTGCTGGCCGAGGGCGTCACGGAGCTGCGCAACGCGGCCACCGAGCCCGAGATCCAGGACCTGATCGCGGTGCTGCAGAAGATGGGCGCGATCATCTCGGTGCTCGACAACCGGGTCATCCACATCACCGGTGTGGAGTCGCTGGCCGGCTACAAGCACCGCGCGCTGCCGGACCGGCTCGAGGCCGCGTCCTGGGCCTGCGCGGCGCTGGCCACCGGCGGCGACATCCTGGTGCGCGGCGCGCTGCAGGGCCCGATGATGACGTTCCTGAACGTGTTCCGGCGGGTCGGCGGCGCCTTCGAGGTGGAGGACGAGCCCGGCAGACCAGGCATTCGTTTCTGGCATCCGGGCGGCCCGCTCAGCGCCCTCGCGCTGGAGACGGACGTGCACCCCGGCTTCCAGACCGACTGGCAGCAGCCGATGGTGGTCGCGCTGACGCAGGCTCAGGGCCTGTCGATCGTGCACGAGACGGTCTATGAAAAGCGTCTCGGCTTCACCAAGGCGCTGATCGACATGGGCGCGCAGGTCCAGCTGTACCGGGAGTGCCTCGGCGGCACGCCCTGCCGCTTCGGCCAGCGCAACTTCATGCACTCGGCGGTGATCTCCGGACCGACGAAGCTGCACGCGACCGACCTGGTGATCCCGGACCTGCGGGCCGGCTTCTCCTACCTGATCGCGGCGCTCGCGGCCCAGGGCACGTCCAGCGTGCACGGCATCTCGCTGATCAGCCGCGGCTACGAGGACTTCGGCGACAAGCTGACCAGCCTCGGCGCGCACGTGGAATTCCCAGCCTGACGCCGGGCGTTCGCCGGAGTATGACCCTGATGCATGCGGCATACGTGACGAAGACCGGCGGACCGGAGGTCCTGGAGTACACCGAGGTCGAGGCCCCGTCCGCGGGGCCCGGCCAGGTGCTGGTGAAGGTGGCGGCCGCGGGCGTCAACTTCATCGACATCTACTTCCGCTCGGGGCTCTACCCGCGGGAGGCGCCGTTCGTCCCGGGCGGTGAGGGCGCGGGCACGGTCGAGGCGCTCGGCGAGGGCGTCACCGGCTTCGCGGTGGGCGACCACGTGGCCTGGACGGACGGCAACACCGGCTCGTACGCGCAGTACGACGTCGTGCGGGCCGAGCGGCTGGTGCGCGTCCCCGAGGGGGTGAGCCTGGAGACCGCGGCCGCCTCGATGCTCCAGGGCATGACGGCGCACTACCTGACGAACTCCACCTGGAAGCTCGAGGCCGGGCAGACCGCCCTGGTGCACGCGGCGGCCGGCGGCATGGGCCTGCTGCTCACCCAGATCGGCCGGGCCAAGGGCGCCCGGGTGATCGGCACCACGTCCACCGAGGCGAAGGCCGCGCTGGCCCGCGAGGCCGGGGCGGACGCCGTGGTCAACTACACCGAGGTCGAGGACCTGGCCGCCGAGGTGCGCGCGCTGACCGGCGGCGAGGGCGTGCACGTGGTCTACGACGGCGTCGGCAAGACCACCTTCGACGCCTCGATCGCCTCGCTGCGCCGCCGCGGCCTGCTGGCGCTGTACGGCGGCGCCTCGGGCCCGGTGCCGCCCTTCGACCCGCAGCTGCTCAACCGGCACGGCTCGCTCTTCCTGACCCGCCCGACGCTGGTGGACCACATCGTGACCCGCGAGGAGCTGGAGTGGCGCGCGGGCGAGATCCTCGGCGCGGTCGCGGACGGCAGCCTGAAGATCAACGTGGGCGCGCGCTACCCGCTCGCGCAGGCCGCCGACGCGCACACCGCCCTTGCCGGCCGGGCCACGACCGGCAAGGTGCTGCTGATCCCCTGACGGGCCGTCGGGCTACTTGGCGGCCGTGGCCACGTTCTTGACCGCGGCCGCCACGTTCGTCGCGACTTCGGGGTCGAACACCGAGGGCACGATGAAGTTGGCGTTCAGCTCGTCCTCCTTGACCACGTCGGCCAGCGCGCGGGCCGCGGCGACCAGCATCTCCGGCCGGATCTCGTGGCTCTGCGCGTCCAGCAGGCCGCGGAAGAAGCCGGGGAAGGCGAGCACGTTGTTGATCTGGTTCGGGTAGTCGCTGCGGCCGGTCGCCACCACCGCGGCGTGCTCCAGCGCGGCGGCCGGGTCCACCTCCGGGTCCGGGTTGGCCAGCGCGAAGACGATCGAGTTCGGCGCCATCGTGGCGATGTCGTCGCCGGTCAGGATGTTCGGCGCGGAGACCCCGATGAACACGTCGGCCCCGGCCAGCGCCTCGCGCAGGGTGCCGGTGTAGCCGGACGGGTTGGTGTGCTCGGCCACCCAGCGCAGGTCCGAGCCCTCGTCGCCGAGGTCCTCGCGGCCGTTGTGCACCACGCCGTAGTAGTCGGCCACGGTGATGTCCTTGGCGCCCGCGTCCAGCAGCAGCTTGATGATCGCCGTGCCGGCCGCGCCCGCGCCGGAGCCCACGATGCGCACCGCGGAGAGGTCCTTGCCGACCACCCGCAGCGCGTTGGTGAGGGCGGCGAGGACGACGATCGCCGTGCCGTGCTGGTCGTCGTGGAAGACCGGGATGTCCAGGTCCTCGCGCAGCCGCCGCTCGATCTCGAAGCAGCGCGGCGCCGAGATGTCCTCCAGGTTGATCCCCGCGAAGCCCGGCGCGATCGCCTTGACCGTGCGGATGATCTCCTCGGTGTCCTGGGTGTCCAGGCAGATCGGCCACGCGTCGATGCCCGCGAACCGCTTGAACAGCGCCGCCTTGCCCTCCATCACCGGCAGCGCCGCCATCGGCCCGATGTTGCCGAGCCCGAGCACCGCCGAGCCGTCGGTGACCACGGCGATCGAGTTGCGCTTGATGGTCAGCCGGCGCACGTCCTCCGGGTTGTCCGCGATCGCCTTGCAGACCCGCGCGACGCCGGGCGTGTAGGCCATGGACAGGTCGTCGCGGTTGCGCAGCGGAACCTTGGACTGCATCTCGATCTTGCCGCCGAGGTGCATCAGGAAGGTGCGGTCCGAGACGCGGCCGACCTCGATCCCCTCGATCGCCTTGAGCCCGTCGGTGATCTGCGCGGCGTGCGCGCTGGAGTACGCGGCGATGGTGACGTCGATGCGCAGCCGGTCGTTGCCGGACCCCGAGACGTCGAGCGCGGTGATCTCGCCCCCGGCGTCCTCCACGGTGCGCGTCAGCTTGGACACCGCGTTGCCGCGGGACGGGGCCTCCAGGCGCACGGTGTACGAATAGGAGGCGTTGGGCTGAGTAGTCATGATCGCGGTCTTGCCTTCTTCCTGCGCAGCTTCTCGGACGGTCGCGCTCGCTTATCCAGTGCCTCCATCGTCCCACGCGCCGGTTGTCCGAACGGTGACGTACGGCCTGATGTGAGCGTTCTCTCGCGAGTGCGTTAAGCGCGTAATTCGGCGGAGGATCGCCGAACTCTGTGACAGGCTGATCCGATGCTCCCGGAACCCGGCCAGGTCCTGCACTTCTCCGAAGACCCCGCGATCACCAGCTTCGCGCCGCACGTCGCGGCCACCGCGCAGCAGCCCGAGCCGTACGTCTGGGCCGTGGACGCGCTGCACGCCCCGAGCTACTGGTTCCCGAGGCAGTGCCCGCGCGGCATGGCCTGGCTGACCGCGCAGACCACCGACGAGGACCGGGACCGCATTCTCGGCCCCGGCGGCGGCGAGCGCGTGCACGCCGTCGAATACGGCTGGCTCGAAGCCCTGCGCACCGTCAGCCTCTACGCCTACCGCTTCGCCGCCGCCGACTTCCGCCCCTTCGGCCGCCACGCCAGCGCCCACGTCTGCGAGCACGAGGTCCGCCCGCTCGGACCGGCCGAACCCGTCGGCGACCTGCTCGAACTCTACGAGGCCGCGGGCATCCAGCTGAGGGTCCTCCCCAACCTGTGGACGTTCTGGGACGCGGTGACCGCGAGCAGCCTCGGCTTCAGCGGCATCCGGCTGCGCAATGCCCGCCCCCGCTCTGCTGTCAGCAGAAACGAGTGATTTCCGGGTCGCGGCGGCCGACAGTGGAGTCATGAGCGCTTTCGACGACCACCTCGCCAACCAGCTCCTCGGCCAGCGCACCGTCTTCCTCGGCACCGAGATCGACGACGTGACCGCGCAACGCGTCTGCTCCCAGCTCCTGGTCCTGTCGGGCGAGGACGCGCGCACCGACATCCGCCTCTACCTCAACAGCGCCGGCGGCGTCGCCACGGCGGGCCTCGCCGTCCGCGACATGCTCCGCCTGATCCCCAACGACGTGGTCACCGTGGCGACCGGCCTCGTCGCGGGCATGGGCCAGGTGCTACTCGCCGCGGGCACCCCCGGCAAGCGCTACGCCCTGCCCAGCGCCAAGATCATGCTCCGCCAGCCGGAGAACCCGGAGGACCTCGACCGCAGATTCACCGCCGAGGAGGCCCTGGAACGCGGCCTCGTCGACGGCATCGCGGAGTCGCTGTCCGACCTGCGCACGCCTGCTGCGGCCCGCCGCGTCGGGCTGTGAGGGCGCTGCGGCAGGCGGTGCCACGTGACCTCGGGCGCCGCGGGTCCCTGCCGTTACGCGGCCAGGGCGAGGGCGTCGCGGCTGCCGAAGGAGGCGGCGACCGGCTGGGCGGTGGCCGCGGCGGCGGTCTCGTACTCGCCGAGCCTGCTGTTCGCAAGGCTGACCAGGTCGGACAGCCGTAGCCCGAGGGCCCGCGCGGTGGCCGCGAGGATCTCCGAGGAGGCCTCCTTGCGGCCGCGCTCGAGCTCCGAGAGGTACGGCATGGAGATGCGCGCGGCGTCCGCCACGTCCTGCAGCGTGCGGTCCTGCGCCTGCCGCTCGCGCCGCAGCACGTCGCCGATCAGGTCCCGCCAGAGCGGCTCGCGGCGCCGGTGATCATCGCGTGTCTCCATGACCTTAGCGTAGGCAGGCCGCGGTCCCGGGGGCAGCGCTCTCCGCTCTGCTCTGAGCGAACAGCGGCCGCGCCGCCCGCCGCCCCGACGGCCCGCCGACTCAGCGTCCGGCCGACGCCAGGTCCGCGCGCACGACCTCGGCCTCCGGATTGCCGTACCGCTCGTACAGCCCGAGCGCCTGCTGCCAGAGGTCGATCGCCGTGCTCTGATCACCGTGCGCCGCGTACAGCTCGGCGAGCTTCTGCAGCGCGCTCGCCTCGCCGTCCACCTCGCGCAGCTCCCGGCTGAGCTCCAGCGCGCCGTACAGGTGCTTCTTCGCGGTCTCCGTCTCGCCGATCTCCGAGTACACGGAGCCGAGGATGTTGAGCGTCTTGAGCTTGAGCTGCTCGGCCCCGAGCTCGTCGACGATCCGCAGCGCGCGCAGCAGGTACTGCTCGGCCTGCGCGTGCTGCTTGTTGTCCGAGTACACGGTGCCGATGTTCAGGCAGGCCATGCCGACGCCCATCATGTCGCCGAGCTCCTCGCGGATGCGCATGGACTTCTCGAGCGTGTTGATGGCCTCCGCGTGGTCGCCGAGCCGGTACTGCGCGCCGCTGATGTTGTTCAGGGCGATCGCCTCGCCGAGCCGGTCGCCGAGCCGCACCCGCAGTTCGAGGGAGCGCTCGAAGCTCTCCAGCGCCTTGTGCTCCGTCTCCTCCCAGTAGAAGTAGACGAAGCCCAGGTTGTTCCACATCCACGCCTCGCCCACGAGGTCGCCGATCGACTGCGCGGCGTCCAGCGCGGCCAGGTGCGTCGAGGTCCAGTCGGCCAGGTAGCGGCGGGCGTTGAAGAAGCCGAGCATCGCCGCGGCCAGCTTCCACGCGTGCTCGGCCAGCCCGGACTCCGCGGCCTGGATCACCCCGGCGACCAGGTTCGCGCGCTCCCGCTCGCACCAGTCCAGCGCCTCCTGGTAGCTCGGGAACTCCGGCGCGGGCGGCTCCGGCCTGATCCCGTCCAGCGGAATCGGGCGCGACTGCGGGGAGAGCAGCGCGTGCGTGTTCGCCGCCGTCACCAGATACCAGTGGATCAGCCTGCTGACGGCGTCCGCGCGGCCCGGCTCGCTCTCCTGGTCCGCCGCGCGCTCGGCCGCGTACAGCCGGACCAGGTCGTGCATCCGGTAGCGGTCCGGCGCGGGCGACTCCAGCAGATGCGAGTCGACCAGTGCTTCGAGGACGAGCTCGGCCCGCTCCTCGCGCAGGCCCAGCAGCGCGGCGGCCGCGGGCAGCGAGATGTCCGGCCCGGAGACCAGCCCCAGCAGCCGGAACGCGCGCTCGAGCGAGAGCGCGCCGACGAAGCCCGGCTTGGCCAGCGCCGCGTAGCTGACGTCGAAACTCGCGCGCGCGGCCAGGTCGCCGATCGCCAGTTCGTCCAGCCGGCGCCGCCGATCCGACAGCCGCCGCGCCAGCGTGGACACGGCCCAGTTCGCCCGCGCACCGAGCCTGGCCCCGGCGATCCGCAGCGCCAGCGGCATCCCGTCGCACGCCCGCAGCAGTTCGGCGGTGGCGTCGGGCTCGGCGGCCAGCCGCGCGGCGCCGACGAGCTGCGCCAGCAGGATCGTCGCCTCGTCGTCTGGCAACGATGTCAGGCTGAGCTTGTACGCGCCGGGCAGCTCGGCCAGCCGGTTGCGGCTGGTGATCAGCACGGCGCACGCGTTCGTCGCGGGCAGCAGCGGCAGGATCTGCTGCGCGTCCCGCGCGTTGTCCAGCACGACCAGCACCCGCCGCCGACTCAGCAGGCTGCGATACCGGGCCGCGCGCTCCTCCAGTCCGGCCGGCAGCTCGGACGGCGCCACGCCCAGCGCGTGCAGCCACTGGCCGAGCACGGTCTCCGGGGTCAGCGCGTTCTCGAAGGCGCCGTTCAGATCGACGTACAGCTGCCCGTCCGGGAAACGCTCGGCGATCCGGTGCGCCACGTGCACCGCGAGCGTCGTCTTGCCGAGGCCGCCGCCCCCGGTGATCGCGGCCACCGACACCTGGCCCGGATCGCCCGTGCCTGGCAGCAGCGCCGCGGACAGGTCCTCGATCTGCGCGCACCGCCCCGTGAAGTCCGCCGTGCTCGCGGGCAGTTGGGCGACCGCGACCCGCTCGTCCTCGGCGCCCGCCTCGTCCCGCGCCTCGTCGCCCTCGTCCTGCTCGGCCTCCTCGTCGAACGAGGCCTCGCGCAGCAGCGCCGCCAGCATCGCGACGTCCGCGCCGAACCGCGTGGCCACCGCAGCGAGCGCGTCCGGCGTGATCAGCCGCTTGCCGTTCAGCCAACGCTCCCACGAGGCGCGGCTGTAGTGAGTCGAGGCGCTCAGCTGAGCGAGCGAGAGGTTGTGTTCGTCCTTGATCGCGCGAAGTTCTCCGACCAATCTCCGGGCCGCCGGGTTGAGCCCGGCCGGAAGGGGTGCCCACACACTGCCCACGATGCCCAAGTCCTTCGACCAGGTCCGTCCCAATCCATGACAGACGTCTGCAGATTAGCGTGCCAGAATAACACGACCAGTCGAATTGAAATCAACACGCTGTGAAGATTGCTCAATGTTTTTCATTGGACGAAAAAGGTCCGAGAGCTGTGTGCACATGCTTGAGAACGGCGTCCAGCGGCCGCGGCACCCGGTCGAGCGGAACGGCGCCGGCCATCACCGCGGCGTACCGCTCCTTCCCGCCCGAACGCCCGCCCATCAGCCGCCGCAACTGGTCGTGCAGGCTGCGCGTGCGCTGCGCGGGCTGCCGCTGCAACCGGCGGAAGGACCGCAGCTCACCCGAGGCCGCGACCAGCTCCTCCACGGCAGCGGGCCCGAGCGCGCGGATCAGCTCGTCCTCCAGATCCGGCGAGCACGCGTAGAACCCCAGCTCCTCCAGCCGCGCCGACCCGCCGTCCAGCCCCACCCGGCTGAGCCCGCGCCGCACGAACCGCTCCTCGGCGTCGTCGTACAAGCCCGTGACCAGCACGTCGCGCCCCGAGCCGTGATACCGCTCGAGGTGGTGCCCGATATTGGTGATCCCGTCCATCGACACGATCTCGATGCCGACCGCCGCGAGATCCATCCCGCGACGGTCGGCCAGCACCGCCAACGCCGCGCGGTCGCTCACCCCCTCGACGAGCACCACCGCGCGAGCGTCCCCGTCCAACGAGGCCTCAGCCATGCGGCGATCCTAACCCCGAGGGCCGTGACCGCGGTCGTTGTTTTCGCGCGCTTACCAGGGCTCGGCAGCCAGCCTCTCCAGACAGATCCGCCGATCTTCGTCCCCTGAGACGGCCTCGGCCACCCGGACCGCCTCCGCCTTCAGTTCCGCCGCGTCCGCCGCACCGGACCGGGACGCGATCCGCGCCAGCACCTCGGCCGACGCCGCCGAATCCCAGTCCGCGAAGGCCGCCGGATGCGCCGCGATCAACTCCGCGTACCGCGCCGCGTGCCGGGCCGCCGTGGCCAGCTCCCCGGTCACCACCGCGACCGTCGCCACCAAGTGCTCGCCGCGCCCGTGGTTCGCCACGTTCCCGGCCTGCATCCAGTGGTACGTCGACGCGTACGCCGCGTACAGCGCCTGCTCCCGCTCCTCGCGCGGGCTGGCATCGGAGAGCCCCGCGTCGACCACGTCCCAGGTCCCGTTGTTGAGCTCGACCGCGAACCACCGGTCCAGGTCCCGCCCGCCGCTCTGCTGCTTCACCGCGGCCTCGACGAGCTCCCGCCACCCCTCGAACCCGTACTCCCGCGCGACCACGAACTGCGCCTCCCGCAGCGGCAACTCCCCGCCGCCCGAGCCCGCACCGTCCCCGCGCACCGCCCGCACCCGCTCCAGCGCCGCCGGGCTCCCACCCGCGCACGCGCGCCGCAACTCCTTCGCCTGCGCACGCAACTGCCCCAGCGAGGCGTTCTCCGGAAGAGTCTTGCCGGTCATCGAATCTCCATCGTCACCCGGGTCCGCTGCGGCCGGGCGCGACAGGCGTGAGCGCATGGCAAAACGCAGTGAAGGGGAATCCAGGGGCACTCGGTGCTTGCCGCGGACGGGAGGCGTCCTGGTACGCGCTACCGGCAGCATACCCCGATCAGGCCACGACGCGGCCCTTGAGGATGATGCGGGTCGGGTGGGCGAGGGCGGCGGGATCGAGGGTGGGGTCGGTGGCGTAGGCGACGAGGTCGGCGGGGGCGCCGTGGGTGAGGGCGGGCAGGCCCAGCCATTCGCGGGCGCGCCAGGAGGCGGCGGCTATGGCGTCTTCGGCGGGGAGGCCGGCGGCGATGAGTTGGGCGACCTCGGTGGCGACGGTGCCGCAGGGCCAGCTGTCGGTGCCGGCGAGGACGGTGACGCCTGCCTCGTGAGCGGCGCGGACGTTGGCGGGCATGGCGTCCCAGCCGCTGAGGAACCAGTCGCGGCGGGGGCTGGGTTCGCGCTCGCGGGCGGCGTCGGCACCGGAGGCGAAGACGCTCATGGTGGGGACGAAGGCAGTGCCCTGACGTGCCATCCGGTCGATCAGGGCGGGGTCGAGGTGCATGCCGTGTTCGAGGCTGTCGGCGCCGGCGAGGACGGCGTTGCGGCTGCCGTCGGCGGTCTGGCAGTGCACGGCTACCTTGCCGCCGCGTGCGTGCACGGCGTCGACGGCGCCCTTGAGCAGGTCGAAGGGGACGGGCGGGTCCTCGGGGGACCAGTCGCCGATGATCTTGCACCATCCGGAGGACGCCGCGGACTCCTCGACGGCCGCCTGGATGAGTTCCGCCTCGGTGATGTCGCGCCCGTATCCGGGGAAGAAGCGCCCGGGAGTCGCGAGCCAGCGGCCGGCCGAGCGGACCCGCGGCAGGCTGTCGTCGTCATCGACCCAGGCCGGGATCCGCGCGGCCGAGCCGGGTGTGCGGACCAGCAGGACGCCCGCGTCGCGGTGTTCGAGCAACTGCTTGCGCAGCACCTCGTCGTCGAAGGGGACGTCCGTCGCCTCGGTCCCCGGATGCGTGTGTACGTCGACCAGTCCCGGCAGCAGCCAGCCGCCGTCCACGACGGTCTCCGCGTCGGGCAGCGGCTCCGTGCTCAGCCGGTCCCCGTCGGTCCAGAATGTGCGCTCTTCGCGCTCAGGTAGCACGATTCCCCGTATTTCGTAGCTCACGGTGCCAGGCTAACCCTCTCCCTCGCCGCGCGGCGGATGCCGTAGTTTCTGCAATGCACCGCGCCGGGACGCCCCTCCTGTCCACGAAGGCAGTCCCGCAGCAGCGAAGGAAGAGAGCATGTCAGCAGGCCCCACTCCGGACGCGACGCTGGTCGTGGCAGCGCGCGCGGGCGATCCGCGGGCGTTGGACGCGCTGGTCGGCGCCTACCTCCCGCTGGTGTACAACATCGTGGGCCGGGCATTGGACGCCCCGGCGGAAGTCGACGACGTCGTGCAGGACGTCATGTTGCAGATGGTCCGCGATCTGCGACAGCTGCGCGAACCCGAGTCGTTCCGCTCGTGGCTCGTCGCGATCACGATGCGGCAGGTGCGCGGCCACTGGAAGCAGCGGCGCACGACGCAGCCCCCAACGGAACTGGAGCACGAGTCGGTCGCGGATCCCGGTGCGGACTTCGTCGACCTGACCATTGCAGCGCTCGGGCTTTCGGACCAGCGCCGCGAGGTCGCGCAGGCCACGCGCTGGCTGGAGGCCGAGGATCGGCACGTGCTCGCGCTCTGGTGGCTGGAGGCGGCCGGGCAGCTCACGCGCGCGGACCTGAGTGCGGCGCTGAAGTCGAGTCCCGCGCAGGCCGCCGTGCTCGTGCATCGGACGAAGACGCGGCTCGGCGCGGCCCGGATGGTCGTGCGCGCGCTCATGGCGTCACCACGCTGCGCGGATCTCGTCGAGACGTGCAAGCGGTGGGATGGTCGGCCGAACGGCTTGTGGCGTAAGCGAATAGCGCGTCACGTCCGCGAGTGCGCCACGTGCAGCGCCCTGCAGATGGACATGGTGCCCGCCGAGAATCTGTTGGTGGGTCTGGCTCTCGTGCCCGTGCCGCTTGTCCTGCACGCAGCCGTTTTCCCGTCGGGCGCCGCAGCGGCAACGGTGGCGCGGGTAGTGCGGCGGCCGAGGATTCGTCCGCATCATGGGGTCACGCACTGGACCACGCTACCGGCGGCCACGAAGGCGGTCGTCGCGGTGGCGGCCGCGGTCACGCTCGTGGCCGGGGCTACGGGGATCAAGTACGCGTCCGACCAGCATCCGACGGCAGCTCCGACTCCGAGCGCCGTCGTCACCACGTCGGCCGCACCGCCCTCCACGGCGGCGCCGACCACCGCGTCACCGACACCTGCTAAGACCTCTGCGAAGCCGTCCACGACAGCGACTCAGGCCTCGACGATCGTGAACACCTCGTTCCCGGTCCGCGCGGCGTTCTACTACCCCTGGTATCCGGAAAACCTTTCGCAGCCCGGCGACAGCCACTACACGCCCTCGGCCGGCGACTACAGCGTCGACAGTCCGGCGACCGTCGACCGGCAGATCAAGGACATGCAGTACGGCGGTCTGCAAGCCGGAATCGAGTCGTGGTGGGGCCAGGGCACGCGCGAGGACAAGCGGCTGCCGCTGCTGATGAGCGAGGCGGCCAAGCTGGGCTTCTCCTGGTCGGCCTACTACGAGAAGGAGGGCTACGGGAATCCGAGCGTCTCCGAGATCACCAGTGACCTGATTTACCTGCGCAAGTACTCGAGCCAGCCAGCCTGGCTGCACATCGACGGCCGGCCGGTCATCTTCGTGTGGGCGGACGGTTCGGACGGCTGCGGCATGGCCACACGCTGGGCCGAGGCGAACAAGACCGCGCACTACTACGTCGTGCTCAAGGTCTTCGGCGGCTACACGGGCTGCGCGGACCAGCCGCAGGGATGGCATCAGTACGCTGATGTCGCCGACATCCAGCGCGGCTACTCGGCCCTCGCGTCGCCCGGCTTCTGGAAGTACGACGAGCCGGCGCCCGAGGTGCAGCGCGACCCCACTCGATTCCGCCAGGACGTCGTCGCCATGGCGGAATCGAAGGAGCCGTTCCAGCTGATCGTGTCCTACAACGAGTGGGGCGAGGGCACGGCGGTGGAGTCCGCCACGGCCTGGTCGAGTTCCAGCGGCCACGGCGTGTACATGGACATCCTGCATCAGGTCTTCGCCGAGTATCCGCGCTGATCAGGCGGCCGCGCGGGTCAGTCCACCGGCCAGACGTGCGCCGCGACGTTGACCCGGTTCCAGGCGTTGATCGTCGTGATCAGCCAGACCAGTTCGGCGAGCTCGGTCTCGTCGAACTCGGCGGCGGCCGCGGCCCACACCTCGTCGCTGACCGGGCCGTCGGAGAGCCGGGTGACGGCCTCGGTGAGGGCGAGCGCCGCACGCTCGCGGGCGGTGAACACGCCCGTCTCCTGCCAGACCGCGAGCAGGAACAGGCGGCGCTGCGTGTCGCCGCCCGCGAGCGCGTCGTTCGAGTGCGTCTCGACGCAGTAGGCGCAGCCGTTGATCTGCGAGGCGCGGGCGCGGACGAGTTCCTTCAGGCCGGACTCGAGGCCGCTGCCGGCCGTGGCCTTGTCCAGCGCGGACATGGCACGCATCGCGGCGGGTGCGAGCTTGTCGGCGGCGACGCGGACGGCGGGGGCGGGGACGTAGGCGGTGGTGTTCGTGTTCGTTGTCATGGCTATGACTCTATGCGGCAAGTGGATCGGTGCTAAGGTCCAATTCTGTGGCACAAGATTGGTCCACTTCCGCCGGAGTCGATCTCTACGTCGAGCTGCTTCCGGGTGAAGGCCGACGTGAGGGGCTGGAACGTGCCCTGCGCGAGGCGATCCGCGGCGGACGGCTGGCCGCCGGTGAGAGGCTGCCCGCGACCCGCGTTCTGGCCACGGAATTAGGCCTTTCGCGGGGCACGGTGAGCGCCGCGTACGACCAATTGGCCGCGGAGGGCTACCTGCTCGCGCGGCACGGCTCGGGGACCACCGTGGCGCACGTGCCGAACGCCGCGTCGCACCACGTCCGGCGCCCTGCCGCGAGGCCCCGCCACGACCTGCGGCCCGGCACCGGCGACATGAACGCGTTCCCGGTCCAGGAGTGGCTGCGCTCGGTGCGTCGCGCGCTGACCTCGGCGCCGGCCGCGGCATTCGGCTATACGGATGACCTGCGCGGACGCCCGGAGCTGCGTGCCGCGCTGGCCGACTATCTGGGCCGCGCACGGGGCGTGGCGGCGACACCGGAGCGGATCGTCGTGACCAGCGGCTACACGCAGTCGCTCGTGCTGCTGGCGCGGGTGCTGGGGCCGACCGCCGGACGCTTCGCGATGGAGGATCCCGGCTTGCCGTACCACCGCGAACTGGTGCGGCACGCGGGAGTCGAACCGTGGCCGCTGCCGGTCGACAAGCTCGGCGCCGATCCGCGCACGCTGCCCGACGGCGTCGGCATGGTCGTGGCGACTCCGGCCCACCAATATCCGACCGGCGTCACGCTGCATCCCACACGTCGCAGGGCCCTGATCGAGTGGGCGCGGTCGGCGGACGGCATCGTCATCGAGGACGACTACGACGGCGAGTTCCGCTACGACCGCCAGCCGATCGGCGCGTTGCAGGCGATGGCGCCGGACCACGTCGTGTACGCGGGCACGGCCGCGAAAGCGCTGGCCCCGGGCGTGCGCCTCGGTTGGATGGTGCTGCCGGAGCGGCTCGTCGATCCCGTGCTCGCGGAGCTGCGACTCAGCACCCTGTCGACCGAGAGCCTCGGCCAGCTCGCCCTCGCCGACCTCATCGCCACGCACGGCTACGACCGCCAGATCCGCGCCGTGCGCACCCGGCATCGCCGTCGCCGCGACCTACTCGTGAGCGCCATCACCGCGTTCCCCAAGCTCTCGGCCGCCGGAATCAGCGCGGGCCAGCACATCCTCGTGACGCTGCCCGACGACGGCCCCGAGGAATCAGAGGTCGTCGACGCAGCGGCACGTCGCGGCGTGGCCCTCAACGGCCTCGCTGAGCATTGGCACGCCGCCCCGCGCGCCAAGGGACTCGTGGTCGGCTACGGCGCGCCGACCGAATCCGGCTACCCGCGCGCGCTAGATGTGTTCACCGACGTGCTCCGCGAACTGTACGGCTGAAGGGAATCCGCCATGGCGAAACTCAGCGCAGGAATCCTCCTCTACCAGCTCGCCGACGACGGGCCGCGCTTCCTGCTCGTGCACCCCGGCGGGCCGTTCTGGGCGAAGAAGGACCTCGGCGCGTGGTCGATCCCCAAAGGCGAATACGAGGAGGGCGACGACCCGCTCGCGGCCGCGCTGCGCGAACTGACCGAGGAAACCGGCCTCGCCCTCGACGGCGACGGCCTCATCCCGCTCGACACCGTCAAGCAGAAGAACGGCAAGCTCGTCACGGCGTGGGCCGCGCAGCACGACTTCGACGTGGCCACGCTCGTGAGCAACACCTTCGAGATGGAGTGGCCCAAGGGCACTGGCATGCGCGAATTCCCGGAAGTCGACCGCGCGGAGTGGTTCGGCCCGGAAGACGCTCGTCAAAAGTTGGTGGCCGCACAAGCCGAATTCATCGACCGGCTCATCAGCAGGCTGCCTGACTAGCTCTTGCTAACCATCCTCTCGCTAACCATCGCTAACTATCAGAGCTCTGCGCATGCGGCTGCAGCGGCGTCCCCGCGATCGCGCAGTGCACGTGGGCTTCCTCCGCGTACTGCTCGGTACGCGCGTCGGCCAACTTCGTCGGGATGCTGACGAACGCGGTGAACGCGCCGATCAGCAGCAGCACGCAGCAGATCAGCATGGCCCGGTGATACATCGGCCCCAGGTCGGTGGCGACCGTCAGACTGCCGCCGCCGAGCCCTGCGGCCAGCGGAAGAATCGCGACCGCGAGCAGACCCGCGGCACGTGCGACGGCGTTGTTGACGCCGCTCGCGATGCCCGCGTGCCGCTCGTCGACCGAACCGAGGGCGGTCGCGGTCAGCGGCGCGACAGTCGTGGACAGGCCGAGACCGAGGATGACGACCGCGGGAAGGACGTTGCGCACGTACGTGGCGTGCGCGTCGATCCGCGAGAAGATGACCATCGCGATCGCGCAGATGACCGGCCCGACCGTCATCGGAATCCGCGGCCCGATGCGCTGCGCGAGCGCGCCGGAGCGGGCCGAGAGCAGCAGCATCAGCACCGTGACCGGCAGCATCGAGACACCGGCGGTCAGCGCCGTGAAGTGCACGACCACCTGCAGGTTCAGCACGACGAGGAACATCACGCCGCTGAGCGCCGCGTACACCGCGAACGTCACCAGGTTCGCCGCGCTGAACGCCCGCGACCGGAAGGTCTCGAGCGGCAGCATCGGCTCCTTCGCGTGTGCCTCGACCAGCAGGAACCCGACGAGCCCGACGACGCCCACCGCCAGCGCCGCGATCACCACCGGACTGGAGCCGCCGCGCTCGGGCCACGCCGTGAAACCGTAGGTCAGCCCCGCGAGACCGCCCGCCGCGGTCAGCACGCCGGCCAGGTCCAGGCTCCGTGCCGCGTCCGGATTGCGCGACTCGGGCACCCGCCGCAGCGCGATCACGCACACCGCGGCCGCGATCGGCACGTTGATCAGGAAGACGAGCCGCCACGTGGCCGCCTGCACCAGCCAGCCACCGAGGAACGGCCCCAGCGCCCCCGCCACGCCGCCAAGCCCCGACCACGCCCCGATCGCCCGCGCCCGGTCATCCGGATGGAACGACGCCTCGATGATCGCCAACGACCCCGGCGCCAGCAGTGCCCCGCCCACTCCCTGCAACACCCGCGCCGCGATCAGCATCTCCACGTTCGGCGCCAGCCCGCACAACAGCGACGCCACCGCGAACCAGGCCACCCCCAGCGCGAACACCCGCCGCCGCCCGAACCGGTCCCCCAACGTCCCGCCCAGCAGAATCAGCGACGCCAGGCTCAGCGTGTAGCCGTTCACCACCCACTGCAGCGACGCCGCACCAGCGTGGAACTGCCCCCCGATATGCGGCAGCGCGATATTGACGACGGTCGCGTCCAGGAACGCCATCCCCGACCCGAGCACCGTGGCGACCAGCACCCAACGCCCGTCCGCCCGCCCATACCGCACCCGCGCCCGCCCCACCCCCGGCGAAGCGCCCGCTGCCATGCCCGACGACGTGCCGGTTCCGCCCATGACGCCTCCCAAGAGCCGACGGCCGGATACGTACCCGATCATCTCACGGTCAGTCGTGCGCAGAGCGGTTCCGCACCGGCCGCACGGGGCCCTGGCACCTCAATCCTCAATCCCGTCGGCTCAACACCCGCCTGCGCCACTCCATGAACGCGGCCGCGAGAAGAAGCACCGCGATGGCGACTCCGCCGAAGATCCACGTCGACGACGAGGAGGACCGTGCGTCGGCAGCGTCGACGACGGCCGGGAGGCTCGCCGCCGACGAGACGGCCGCGGCCGAGGCGTCAGGGCTCGATGAAACAGATCCAGTGCCGGTCGGCGTGGCGGATCCGGATGGCGACGCCGACGCGGAGGGTTTGGGCGTGGCGGACGGGGACGAAGTTCGCTGATCTGCTTGCTGCGTAGTCCGCGTCGTCGAGGGAGCACTTGTGGGTTGTGGCCGCTTCGTCTTGGTCACGACCGGCGTCGGTGCGGTGGTAGGCGGCGCAGCGCCGATGAAGATGCTTCCGTACACGTCGATGGGTGTTCCAGCACCGATGATCTGCAGCGCGAGCGGTAGGGATCCACAGCACGACATGGCCTTCGCCGTACTGATGGTCAGCTGAATCGCGCCGGCCCGCCAGCCCGAACCAGTGGGCTCGCACGACCACGCGGCGCTGCCGATCGAGGTACAGGCCCCTCCCGCGCCCGCCGCCGTGATTCCGACCGCGTAGCCGTCTTCCGTAGACAGTGCGAGTTGGTCCGCGCTACCGACGACAGGTGAGCCCGCTGAAATCGTGATGTCGACGACCTGATTGCCCGTCCCCGCGGTCAGATCCGCGCGCGGCACGGTAACCCCGTCGACCGTCTCCGCCTGAGCGACCCCGCCGAAGATCGACCCCGCGGCCGCCGTGAGAAGGACCACCGCGCAACGGATGAATCCCGCCCTCATCGAGGCACCCCCTGATCCGAGCCGCCCAGCGCGGCGTGCGGACAGTACCAGAAAGGCCGCGCCGCCCTCGACGGACGGCACGGCCTAGCAGTACACGCGACAAACCAGTGGAGATGACGATGGCTTACTCAAACCCATCGTTCAAGGTCAGCGATCCGTGAGACCGGCCCACCCGAATACGACCCGCCGCGTAGTACGTCGATCTCGCCTAGCGGCAGCCGACTACCAAGCTTCCGCACAAGCCCGTCGGGCGCCACGGCCACCACGACGAAGCACCGGTCGGGTTCAGCTCACCGACGAGACGGAGGGTGCTCGCCGGGCGAACCCGAACTGCAGCGGGCCGGTTACACGAACCCGTTGTATGCAAAGTTCATGAGCAGTAGATTCGGCTGGATTTTCGGGATGCCCGTGCCCAGCATGGGCAGGGGGTTGATTGGGAGGGTGCGGTGTCTCACCGCTTCGCAGTACCGCTCGTCATTCTGGGCTCCGCCGGCCTGGCCGCCGGCTTCATGCCGGCGCTCGCTGAGGCCGCGACGGGCACGACCGCACATTCGGCATCTACCACGCTGCACACGTCCGCCGCACCGAAGTCCGCGTCGGCGGGACTCCGAACGCTCCACGCACCCACGACCAGGTCGCACCGGCTGCGGCAGGCCGCCGTCGGCGGCGCTGCCGCCACTGACCCGAATCCCAACCTCGCCGTCGGGTTCACCGGAGGCGACGTCAGCGCTCTCGGGATCACGGCCGATGCAAGCATCACCGGATATAGCACAGCCACGTCGGGTGGCCTGTCCGCGACGATCGCCTGGGGCGACGGCACGACCACCGACTATGCGAATATCGGAACCTCACCGTCTTTCTCACATGTGTATGGCTCGACGGGCGTGTACTCGATCACGGTGACCGTGTCGGACGGCGCGGGCGACGCCGCGGCGGACACATGGAGCGGCATCCAGACGGAGGGCTCCGAGTACACGCCCTACCCGCCGACGCGCGTCCTGGACACGCGCAAGGGCATAGGCGCGCCCGCCGTGCCGCTCGCGTCGAAGGGCACCCTCAAGCTGAAGGTCGGTAACCCGCCCATCCCGGAGCCGTACGGCATCACGGCCGTGGTGCTGAACGTGACCGCCACCAGGGCCACCGCCGGCGGTTTCCTCAGTGTGTACGGCGATGAAGACCTCAGTGGGACGCCGGTCCCGCTCCCGCAGACATCGAACCTGAACTTCTCCGCCAATGAGGACGTGGCGAATCTCGTCATCGTGCCCGTCGGCAGCAATGGCGTCGTCGACTTCTACAACGGGGCACCTGGCTCTGTCGGCGTGATCGCGGACGTCCAGGGCTACTTCAGCCTCACCGAGGTCAACAAGTATGTCAGCGTCAGCCCTACGCGGATCCTCGATACCCGCAAAGGCACCGGCACCGGCGTGGTCAAGCAGATTCCCGCGAACGGAAACCTGACACTCACCGTGACCGGCTCCGGAAAGGGCATCATCCCGGCCACCGGCCGGACGGCGGCGGTCGCGATGAACCTGACCGTCACCAACCCCACCAGCGTCGGCAACATCACCGCCTATCCGGCTGGTGAGTCGCAGCCCACGACATCCAACGTCAACTACACCGCCCACTCCACCGTCGCGAACACGGCGATCGTCCCGGTCGGCACGAACGGGCAGATCGTGTTCCACAACAACGGCAGCGGCCCAGTGGACCTGATTGCGGACGCAACCGGCTACTTCACGGCCGATCAAGTCACCGGAGGCAGCGCCTACGTCCCGCTGACCTCGCCGGCCCGCGACCTCGACACGCGACCGAACTCCCTGCAGGACGGCACGGCGACACCGTTCGCGCCCGGCTACGTCAGCTGGGCTTCATCCATGGTGTTCAACGCCACGGTCACCAAGCCGACCACAAGCGGCTACCTCACGCTATACCCGTACGACCCGGCCACGCCGAACGCGCTGCCTTCGACGTCGAATCTGAACTTCGGCCCGAACCAGACGATTCCGAACCTGGCGATCGTGCCGCTCGGCACGGTTCCGGACACAACGTTCAACCCGCCCGTGTACGAAATCGGAATCTACCTGAACGGCCGCGGGTCGACTCAGGTGATCCTGGACCTCTTCGGGTTCTTCGCCGATCAGTGAGCCAGGGGTGAAGCGCTGTGGCCGCACCGTCGCCGACGACGATGCGGCCACAGCGGCATATGAAAGAAAAGCTGTGAAGCTTGCGGCGGCCTGCTCAATCCCAATGTGGAGTTCCCCTAACCCACCCTCGTCGTCACGGACCTGCACGCGGTGATGTGGCGTGAACTGTTCCCTGTCATCGGTGCGAGATGCTGGACTGCACTGTTCACTGGGGAGTCGAACCCCAACGCTGTCCGCAGCGTGCCAGAAGGGAGGGTCGGATCACCCGCCGACCCACGGGTTGTGCACGCCTCCGTGACGACTACCTGCTCCACACCCAGACCACTCAATCCAGCAGTTCGACCTCCCAATTCGACTGCTGCAGACGCACGTCGAGTTCCCGCAATTCCCGCGCGATCGCGTCGGCCTCAGCTCGCAACTGTGACACGGGCAGCGCGGCCAGCATCTTCAACTCGGAACGCAGTTGCCGCGCCATACCCGCTCGGTTCTTGCCCGCGGCGGCGTCAGCCGCCGCACTGAGCAGCGCGTGCCGCAGACGAAGCGCGTCCCTGTGCGCCAACGCGTCAGTGATCGTGCCTGCCGGACCGATCAGCGAGACGGCGTTGGTGCGGTTGATCCGCCGAATCATCTGTTCGAGTTCGTCGAGCGCCTGAGCCGCTTCCACCAGGAGCGCAGCCGCGTCTTCGGCGGGCTCCTCGCCTTCCTGGAAGCGGGCGCTTGCCACAATCCGCGCCTGCAACTGCTCCACTCGCCGCGCCGCATCAGCGCGCACGGTCAATGCCTCACCAAGCTTCATGATTCGCTGCCCTCCTCTCGCCGGTCAGGGAAGCCAAGTATGCAACAGCCGAATGCTTGCGGGCGCCTTGATTTCGACCGTGCCGGGCGGCGGGTGAGAACATCGGCTGCGTGCCGACCGACAGTCAGCGGCCCGAGCCTCGTCAAGCCGACGAGCGGCGTCTTACGCTCGTCATCGATGAGGCGCAGCGAGATCCCGCGCTTACTTCACGAAGAGCATGACCCGGTTCGGCATACCGGCCGAGAAACTCACCAGCGCGGTGGACGAGGCTATGGCCAAGCTCGACCGTCACCGGGGAGGCTCCGTCACCTGACCGAACGACACAAGGCGAAGGCCGTACCTGCCGCCCGGGCTCATGGGTCGGTGACGGGAGCTACTGCATGATTTCGACGTGCGGGTGGCTCCGGTCAGCCGGGCATATGTAGATCTGCATGCCATACCCGCGGCCGATCAAGATCCCAACCTCGTCGTCCCCGGGGCCTGGCGGGATGTTGTGGGGATCGACGGGACCCGAGACCTCTTCGAGCGGCCGCCACGGGTAGGTGCCGGCATCCCATTCGGACGAGTCGATGTAGAAGAACGGCGTCATGGCGGTTCCGCATGACCGACAGTCCACGCGATCAACGTCGCAGAAGCTGACTGGAGCCCAACCTCCCATCTTGCAGCCCGGAGCCACTGAGAGCGCGTACTGATAGACCGCCATGCGCTCCTCGTCGTAGACGACGGGAAATCGGTTCTCAGCGGACGCCATCCATGACGTTAAACGATCATTGATCTCAGCGGGGAGGAGCAGTCGGGGCGGATACTCGGTCACCGGCTCGGGGTGCAGGACGCACACGTTGGGCAGATAGTGGCCGCGCTGGATGAGGGCAGGCACCGGTGCGTCGTGTAGCACTGCTCTGACGTCAGCAGCCCGGCGCCACGTGATGTTCGTCCTCGGCATCATCTCGGTCCCGTGGTCGAACGGGCACCAGAGGACTTGAAGAAGGTCGGCGCCCTCCGGTCCGGCGACTACGCCACGCGCATCGCGTAGGTAGAGCTGGAGAATCGGCAGCATCGGCGTCGGAGCGTCTGGCGCTTGCTCTTGTCCGAGCATCTCTGTGGACAAGCGCAGATATTCCTCTTGCTGCTCAGATGTTCTCTGCCCACCATTCGCGGCAATCTCGCTCAACAGTTCACGAATCCGCCGCTCTGCGACGATTGTGCGGACATCCGTCATGCCATTCCTGCGCATGAGCGGGTTCTGAAGTCGCGTATGTCTCTGCTCGCACGTGGGCCACGGCTCATCAAGCGGCCACAACAACGGCCCACCGAGCGAACTCGTGTCGACCGAGGGGTCTCCGTGCCGAGGGTGGAGGCGCAGCGTCGTGCGCGCGAAACAAGCGATCTCTGGCGCAATCCGGGTCACATCTACCGGTCGCGGTGGCGTTGTTCGCGTCATGTCCCGCCCTTCCCTCGCCAACACACTCGGTTCATCAGAGCGGCTGACTGATCTGGAAGTGGACGTCGAACACGTCCACGAGTTCGGCAGCTTGTTCGGGCACGATGCGCCGTGCCCAGAGGCTGAGGGCGTCGAGGAATCCGAGCAGGTCCCGCCGCACGGTCCGCAAGACATCCGAGAGTTCGTCGTGCGAGAACTCGACGAAACCGGTTTGCCCTGACATGGGACGAGGCTGCATGCCGCCGTCAGGGTGGAGCCTCAGGCACGAGTCGCGGTATTCGACCCACGGACTGGGGTCGTGTCCAAGCCACAACGCCGGGCGCTCGGCGAATCTCGCCCACTCGCGCCACTCCTCCAGATCCGAGCAACAGCCCGGATCTATGACGGCTCCCGCGCCATTCTCGGCACGCAGCCCACCGCAGATCGCCAACGCTTCCGCGGCGATGATCCCGCGTACCGCCTCGGCGGCGGACACATCCTCGCCGCACCCGTCCGCCGACTCCGGGAGGCATCCCATCGCGACCTGCCATATGAGGGCACCGATCTCATCAGGCGGTATTCGCCCATCGAGCGCGACGACCCTCCAGGGTGCACCAGGCGTCACCGGCCACCACGACGAGGCACTGGTCGCGACCAGTTCAGCAACGGGCTGGAGAGTGCTCACCGGGCGATCATCGCGCATCGACCGACGCCAGGCCACCCGTTTGACGACCGTCGCGAGGCCATTCGAAGCACGAAAGTCGCACGGGCCCAAACCGGCCGATGCGACTTCACTACTACAGGTAAACATAAACAGGCAGTCATGACGATGGCCTATTCAAACCCGCCACTCGTCCTCAGTCCCACCAGAAACTCCACCCAGGAGCGCCGATAAGCCGTTCTGCGTACGCGGCGATCGTGTACGGACGGCTACCTTGCACGACGTTGTCCGGGCAGAAGGCGAAGTGTTCAGATGCGACTGCGAGCGCATCCTCAAGGGCTGTAGGGGGCTCGGCGACACTCAGGTCCAACGTGCCTCCCCCAACGGAGACCACACGAGCACCGAACCGATCCTGCCAACTTGCGACGACCGCAGCGAACTTCCCGGTGTCGTTGTCGTAGTTGAGGGGTCCATCCCAACCGACAGCCGCGAGTGCGTGTGCGCCGCTTTCCGCTACCACGAGGCCAAGCCGAACTTGCGGGCGAGACGCGAGGAACCTGTCGGCATACTCGCCCGCTGCAATCATTGCCTTGGCGGCAGTTGGTCGAGCCGAAGCGGCTGGGAAGAGCGACGGATCGCGGAGAATCGAGCTCGGCAGCCCTGAAGTAACCCGCTCGTCGGAGTACTCACTCCACCACTCCGCGAGCAGATCTGCCGCACCATGTCGATCAGGCGAGGTCATCCTGGACGGATATAGCTCTCCGCTCTCCCATGGCCTGAACTCGGCGTCGGGACTCACGAGACTGTACGAGTCGAGCAGTAGCGGCCAGACCCCCGTACCAGCGTGCACTTCAGACAGACGGCGCCAGAGACCAGGCGGAGGCGGGCTGCTGCTAAGCCACAGTGGTTGGTGGCTGCCTCCGCCCTCCTCATCAGTGATCAGGCTGCCCGGAGGGAGTTCGGCGCGAAGTCCAGCGAGAATCTCAGGCGTCACGCCATGACCGTACCGACGAAGCCGAGAATACGTCGCATCTCTGGGCTCCCTCCGGCACTCTCGCCGATGATGTCCCCACTGCGCTAGAGAACAGTGGGGACATTTCCATATAAACCATGAAACAACGAACCGGCCGCCGAGGTCACCTGCGAATCCCTCGTGAGCCGGCTCAGCCTATTGCGATACATCCGGAGCCGGGAAGCTTGAGATCCTGCTGGAGGATGTCGAGGTAGCGGCAACCGTCCCGAACGTTGGGCTCGATGTGCCCGCCCTCGTGCCACTCGTTCCAGGCGTAGACCAGCAGGAAGTTGTCGACGGCTGACGTCCGGGTGGACTGCTGGAGATCCGCATATGCGTTCGACACGGCTTCGTTGTAGAGGTCGAAGTTCCAGTCGGAGGCGTAGCGGATCGAATTGAGGCCGGGAATCAGGGTCGGATACCGCGGCCGCTCGTCGTAGCGGGCCATGACGCAGCGGATGTACGTGGCCGCCCCTTGGGCGTAGTACGCACGCTGGCCGTCGAGGTAGTCCTGGTAGAGGTGGTCGAGCGTGGCATTGTACGGAGCACCGCAGTAATCGCCGTCGGCGTTGATGGAGCTGGGGTTCAGCTGCAGGTCCTGGTTGGCGACGACGAGCGCGTCCGTACCCAGAGCAGCCTTCGTCTTGTCGCGCAGCATGGTGACGAAGCTGGTCACGTCGGCGTTCGAACCGGAACCGATGCCCCGGGTGTCGCAGAGCCAGACGATAGGCCGCCCGTCGTTGGCCCGAAGGTAGTTCGGCTGGCTGAGGTAGGACACGAACTTGGTGGTCGCGGCGTCGAATTGCGCGGCCGGGATCTCGAGGGTCTGGTCGTAGTTCGGCGAGCAGACCTGGAGCGAGAACTCCATCTCGTTGCGGTTGCCGGCCTGCAGGAACGTGTGCAGCCCCGTGTCGTACTGCTCGGCCGATGTGACGCTGTCCCAATACCAGTAGAACGCGAAGTAGTCCAAGCCGGCGCCGGACGCCTGGGAGATCTGTTTCTCCAGCGTCGAGGTCTGCGAGTCGTCGTAGAAGCCGATCGACGGTTCGAGGTCGGAGAAGTCGGTGTTCGGCCAGGCTCCCTTGTACTGCGGCACCGACGGGTCGCGGCCCGAGTAGTCGCGGACGCCGGCCCACCAGTCCGCGTAGCCGCGGTGGAAGAAGTTGTAGCCGGCCTGGATGATCGCCGGGTTGGTGTCGGCGTCGAAGGTGCCGAAGTAGAGCGCGCCGGCCCGTACCCACGTACGCGGGACGTAACCGAGCGGACCGTCGAGCGTCCAACCGGCACCCGGCGACGTGAAGCCGACTCGCCAGTCCGACGCGCTGTGGTAGCGGTAGAGCTCCTGCGTGTTGGGCTGCTGGGTGCTCGCGGCGTACCCGACGATGCCGTCGTATTGCCAGCTCCCCGTAGCAACGAGGCCGTCCCTCTCGCTTGCGGACGCCGTCAGCAGCCACTTGCCCTGGCCGATGAGGCCGAGTCGATAGACGGGCTGAGATCCGGCGGAAGCGTCGGGACGCAGGTATCCGCTTCGCATGGGAGCAAGCTTCATGCCGTAGTCGGCGATCGCCGCGTCGGCCTCTTGGCGGTCCAGCGTGTAGAAGTACATGCCGGTCGATGTCGTCAGCTCCAGCAAGGGAAGCGGCACATCGTTGGGGTCCTGCGACGTCGCGTTGGCGACGCGCGGCGCTTGAACGGCCGACGCGGGCCAGGTCGCCAGGAACATCCCTGGCCCGGACAGGACGAGCAACCCTGCGAGCAGAAACCCGCGTTTGCCGATGGTCATACCGGCCCTTCCCCGTGTGCGCGCTGGACCCCGTCGCCCGGCGCGCCAACACTTTACGGCACGTAACGCTCCCGCTGGGCGACTACCGGGAAGCGTTTGAGACGGTCGGACGCCCGCCGGACTCACGGCAGGCGCCTATCCGACGTGGACTGGGCCAGATTGGCCAACGGGCGCGACGGCTGTGTTGCCGCAAAAGTGGGTCAGTGAAGTGGCTCGCGAGCAGTAAGTGATCCGTGTACGATCGCGCACGCTGCTTGGTCTCAGGGAGGGGAACCCAATGCGTTGGCTGCATCCAACTCGCGTTGCCGTCGTGGCTGGACTGCTGCTGAGCGCAGGCTGTGCGCCGCAGTCATCGAGTACCAGTGCGATCTCTGCGGCGACAGGAGCAGGTTCCACCAGTAGCGCAACCTCTTCTCCGACGCCGGGTTCGACCACGGCGTCAGCGACGGCCGCGATCCCGAGCGGCTACGAGGCTGATCGGAATGCCACCGCTGACATCACGGCTGCCCTGGCGACGGCTTCGCGGACGCACCAGGAGGTCCTCGTGGATATCGGCGCCAACTGGTGCCCGGACTGCGTGGCGCTTGACGCGATGTTCCACTCAGCCGAGGTCGAGCCGCTCCTCACCAAGGACTATGTCGCCGTTACGGTCGACGTCGGCAATTGGAACCTCAACCTCGACGTCGCGGCTCGCTACGTCAATCTGCAAACGAGCGGGATTCCGGCCCTAGTCGTCCTCGCTCCGAACGGAAAAGTAGTCACGACGACCAACGACGGTTCTTTCTCGAACGCGAGAACGATGACGCCGTCAGATGTGGCGAGCTTCCTCGGCCAGTGGGCGCCCAGCTCCAGCGGATGATCAAACGGCTGGCCCTCGCCCTGATGACAGCGGCGACCTTGCTCGTGGTGACGTCCGCCGATGGCATGGACGCCACCACGGCAGCTTCGTCGATCACGAGTTCGGCCACGGCGGGCGGAGCTGTGGTCACGGCGACAATCGTGACTGGAGCTAGCGGCGAAGCTGTGCTCCACATAACCATCGCGCCGCTCGACCCCGGCTACCACATCTACAGTCTCGCCCTGCCCCCGAACGGTGTTAACGGGCTTGGGGTCCCAACGCGCGCTCTCGTCAAAGGTGCCTTCACTGCAGTCGGCCGACCAGTGGCCGATGCGCCAACGCAGTATCTGCGGATTGCCGCCCTCGACGTAGCACTGCCCGTTTACCCGGATGGACCGGTTACCCTCACCGTGCGCGTCACACGGCGCGGCTCCGGCCTCACCGACGTGATCGCCTCGTACGGATTGTGCAGCGACGCGCGCTGCATGATGCCGGTCGACGGACTGAAGATCTCGCTCAACTCCGACTGAACAGCGAAGGCCGCATCGCCATTGCGGACGATACGGCCAAAGCGGGATAAAACATGACGCAGTGGAGGTGCCGGGAATCGAACCCGGGTCCATCGGCGGCTCTGCAGGGCTTCTACGGGCGTATTCCCGAACGTGTTTCTCGGCTCCGTTGATCCCCGGGACGGGTCATCGACAAGCCCAGCCACGTAAGTTCCCTCACTCACCCGTGGCCTGTTCGTGAGGTTTTGCCCCCTAAATGATGCCGCGGCCAGGTCGGGGGCGATCCTGGAGCGACAAGGGAACTGCGGTGAAACCTTACTGCTGGACTAGCGAGAAGCTAGATCAGGCAGCGAGGGCCATCGAGTTCCGGGCAACCGTCTTCTGGTTGGCATTTGTTTTTTTGCCGTGTTTTTGGTTAACGAGATCATCACGGCTTCCTCGGCCCGCTTCCCCTGCGTCGACGTCCAATGTCGAAACCGTTCACCCCCGAGGTGGGAACCACACACGGGCAGCGCTGCGGCGTCTCGCGCGCGGAGGCGGCGAGCGCAGAAGAGCGTTCTTCGTGTGCAGTTCTCAAACAACGACCGACGTCCAGACGACGCGGCTGAAGCTCTCTCAAGGATAGCGGGTGGCGGGAGCGCGGAGCCACTTGTTTGCGATCAGCGAACAGTGCGCGCCGACGCCCCGCCCGCGTCAGCCGCGCTGACGCCTCCGGGCGGAGGACATCGCTCGTTCGGCCTCGCGCTTCATGGTGCGTTCCATGATCGTCTGGCGCTTGTCGTAGTCCTTCTTGCCGCGTGCCAGGCCCAGTTCGACCTTCGCCTTGCCGTCCTTGAAGTACAGCTCGAGCGGGATCAGGGTCAGGCCCGACTCCTTGGTCTTGCCGATCAGCTTCTGGATCTCGGACCGGTGCAGCAGCAGCTTGCGCAGGCGGCGGGGGGCGTGGTTGTTCCAGGTGCCCTGGTTGTACTCGGGGATGTGCACGTTGTACATCCACAGCTCGCCGTCGCGGACCTGGGCGAAGCCGTCGACCAGGGAGGCGCGGCCCTCGCGCAGCGACTTCACCTCGGTTCCGGTCAGCACGATGCCGGCCTCGTAGGTGTCCTCGATGAAGTACTCGTGCCGCGCCTTCTTGTTGCGGGCGATGACCTTCTGCCCCTGCTCCTTGACCATGGTTCGATTATCGCTCAGACGCGCAAGTACTTACGCAGCGTGAACGCGGATGCGACCACGGCCATCAGCACGCCCGCGCCGAGCAGCACCGGGACGATGAAGACGAACGGGCCCCAGCCGATGAACTGGATCGACGTCAGGTGCGGGGCCACGATGCCGTCGATGAAGAAGGCCTTGATGCCGATCAGCACGCCCGAGGCCAGCACGCCGCCGAACAGGCCCGCGACGGCACCCTCGAGCAGGAACGGCATCTGGATGTAGAAGTTCGACGCGCCGACCAGCCGCATGATGCCGGTCTCCCGCCGTCGGCTGAACGCGGACAGCCGCACGGTGTTGAAGATCAGCAGGAAGGCGAGCACGAGCATGACCGACGCGACGCCGACCGCCGTGTACTCGGCGATGTGGATGAACGTGAACAGCGGCTGGAGCAACTGCTGCTCGTCCACCACCGATGCGACGCCCGGCATGCCGCTGACCGCGCCCTCGACGACCTGGTACTTCGACGGGTCGCTGAGCTTGACCCGGAAGTCGGACTCGAGGAAGCTCGGCGTCGCGTTCTGGCCGAGCGCGGTCTTGCCGTACTCCTGCTCGTAGTGCTGGTAGGCCTCCTGCTGCGACTCGGGGATCACCTGCACCACGAAGGGGGTGGCGAGCAGCTTGGCCTTGATCGCGTCGCTCTCGGCCGCCGTCACCGCGCTCGAGCAGTTCGCCGCGTTGCCGACGTCGTTCTGGTTGCACATGTATACGGCGACCTGGACCTTGCCGTACCAGTAGCCTTCCATCGCCTTGGTCTGCTGCCACATGAGCAGGCCCGCGCCGAGCATCGTCAGCGCGACGGCGGTGGAGACGATGACCGCGATGACCATCGTCAGGTTGCGTCGCAGGCCGTGGCCGATTTCCTGGAGTACGTACTGGATCCGCATGTCGGTCGTTTCCCTGCAGAAGTCTTCTCGGTGTGGGCGGGCGGGCGGCGCGGGCCGCGTGCGGACTAGCGCACGTAGCCGTACACGCCGCGGGCCTGGTCGCGCACGAGGTTGCCCTGGTCGAGTTCGAGCACCCGCTTGCGCATCTGGTTCACGATGGCCTGGTCGTGGGTGACCATGACCACGGTCGTCCCGGTGCGGTTGATCCGGTCGAGGACCTTCATGATGCCGATCGAGGTCGCGGGGTCGATGTTGCCCGTCGGCTCGTCGGCCAGCAGGATCATCGGCCGGTTGACGAACGCGCGGGCCATCGCGACCCGCTGCTGCTCACCGCCGGACAGCTCGTCGGGCATCCGGTCGTACTTGCCTTCCAGGCCGACCAGGTCGAGCACCTCGGGCACCACCCGCTTGATGAACCGGCGCGGCTTGCCGATGACCTCAAGGGCGAACGCCACGTTCTGCTCGACGGTCTTGTTCGGCAGCAGCCGGAAGTCCTGGAACACGCAGCCGATCCGGCGGCGCAGGTGCGGCACCTTCCAGTTGGTGAGCCGCGCCAGGTCCTTCCCCGCGACGTGGATGCGCCCCTCGGTCGGCC
>DATJIF010000115.1:0-41097 GCA_035493475.1 Actinospica sp. | reverse complement strand
CGCCTCGTTGTTGATGGTGATGGTCTGCATCGACGCGCCGAGCACGTCCGAGAGCAGGATGAACTCCTGCCTGCGGCTGTCGGTGATCTCGCCGGCCGCGGTCAGGAAGCGGATCGCGGTGAGCCACTCGTCCTCGGTCAGCCGGACCTCGCGCAGGAAGGCGTGCAGGTGGCGCACGAGCGCCTGCATGACCTGCCGCAGCCGCGGGTCCTGCGCCCCGTCGAACGAGGCCAGGACCCTTTCGAGCAGCTCCTGCTCACGAGCGTGCTGGTCGGTCATCGCCGTCCTCCTCCGTCTGGCCGCAGATGCGCGCCATTGTGTCAGGCCGGCGGCCCGCCCGTCCCGGGCGCCGGCGGGCGATGGCGGAAATGAGGAGACGGCGCACCGGTTCTCAGGCCGCGTCGAAGGCCGGCTTGAGGATCTCCCGGCACCAGGTGCGGAACGTGGTCGGGGTGCGGACGGCGTCCTGCGGCGTGCGCCGCACTCCCGTGTCCAGACCCGCGTCCTTGGCAAGGCCCATCTCGACCATCGCCTGCGCCATGCCGTCCGAGAAGCGGCCGGCGAGGGCTGCCTTCAGCGTATCCCCGGATATCTGCCGATACGTCACCGGTGTGCCGAGCTCCTCCGCGACGATCGCGGCCGTCTCGTCCGGCGTCAGGTCCTCCGGGCCGAGCAGCGGCACCTCTTCGACCCCGCTCCAGTCGCGGTCGAGCAGCAGCGTGGCGGCGACGTCGCCGATGTCGCGGGTGGCCACCACGGGCAGCCTGCGGTCGGGCGCGAACAGGTCGCTGATCACGCCTTGGGACTTGATCAGGGGGATGGCGCGGAGCGTGTTGTCCATGAACGACGGGTTGGCCAGCGCCCTGTAGTGCACGCCGCTCTTCGCGATCCGGTCGTCCATGGCGAGCGTGCCGGTCACGTGCCCGGCGCGCGCGGCGACGGCGGTGCCGCGGCCGAGCGCCGAGACGCCCACGACGTGCCGCACCCTGTGCCGCGCGAACGCCTCGATCCCGGCGGCGGCGAAGCCGCTGTACGCGCTCTCCGCGTCCGGCGCCAACGGGTCGGCCGGCACCAGCCAGAACACCGCGTCGGCGCCGGCGAACGCGGCATCGACCACGACCGCGTCGCTGTGCGAGCCCCGGACCACCTCGGCGCGTTCGCGCACCTCGGGCGCCAGCCTGCCGGGATCGCGCGCGATCACGCGCACCGGCTCGTCGCCGGCCAGCACGCGCCCGAGCAGGCGGGTCCCGATTTTCGAGGTGGGGGAGGTGATCACGATCATATGCTGCTCCTTGGATCTGCGGATTCTGCGGCGTGGAGAAGTAAACTCTACCGTACCGTTTACTTTTGAGGAGGGCAACCGTCGTGATGGCGCGCAGGGGTGACCAGTTGCGGGAGCACATCCTGTGGACGGCCAAGGACGTGTTCCTCGAGATGGGCTACGAGCGGACGTCGATGGACGTGGTCGCGGCACGGGCGGAGACCTCGAAGCGCTCGCTCTACGCGCACTTCGAGAGCAAGGAGAGGCTGTTCGGCGACGTCGTCGGCCTGGTGCGCGAGCTCAACCTCGGCCACCTGAGGACGCCCGCGGCCTACGGCGCCGACCCGGCCGAGGCCGTGGTGCGCTTCTGCGGCCGCTTCCTGCAGATGCAACTGTGGGACTCGGCGCTGCGCACGCTGCGGATCGGCATCGCGGAGGCCGAACGGCTGCCCGAGGCCGCCGCCGCGTACCACGAGGCGATCTTCGAGACCCCGCAGCGACGCCTGGCCGACTACCTGGTCGAGCAGTACGGCCTCGACGAGGAATCAGGGCACGAGATCGCCCGCCGGCTGATCGGCCGGGCTGTGTACCCGCAGTTGATCCGCTCGCTGCTCGGCGTCGACGCGCCGCTGGCCGGGCGTCCGGACGAGACGACGTTAGCCGACGACGTCGACCTCGAGTCCCTGCGCGCCGCTGTCGCCGCGCTGCTGCCGCCCGCTGTGGGACACGCGAAGTAGCGCGGGTTCAGGGCTTGCTGTCGGGCCCGTTGCCGGATTCAGCATCGGACTCGTCGTCGGGCGCTGATTCGGTTGCGGGCTCGCTCGCGGGCTCGGCGGCGGAGTCCCCGCCGGGCTCGGTCTCGGCTTTCGCGGTGGCCTCGCCGGCGGAGTCCTCAGCGTCCTCGCCCGCGGGTTCCGCGTCGGCCGACTCTGGCTTCGGCTTGGGCGTACCGGTGGAGTAATCGGGGTTGCCCTGGCCGGGCGTGGCCAGCGAGTCGGCGTCGTGGGCCTTGCGGACCGCCTCGCGGGCCTGCTCGATGGTCTGTGCGAGGTGCTCGGTCTCCTGCTCGATCGCGCGCACCTCGTCCTCGGGCGGACGGCGCGGGCCGTTCGGGGTCGCGGCGACGGGCATGCGGAGCTCCTTTCCCTCGTCTCCGGCGCGTCACCAGTCTCCGGCCGCATGCTCCCGCCCGCATCCGCACGCAGCCGTGTTCGCGGCGCTCACGCGGTACGCAGGGGTACTGACCAGGGGTACGCAGAGGGCGGTGCGCTACCTATCCGCTGCCTAGCGGCGCTTCGAGCCGAGCAGCCGGGAGAGCAGTCCGCCGCGCCCGGCATCGGCGGAGGCCGAGGCGGCTGCGAAAACCGCGGAGGCCGCGGCGCCCGCTCCGGTGCCCGCGCCCGCGCCCGTGCTCTCGCAGCGGCAGCGCTCGGAGGCCGGGACGCCGGCCAGGACCTGCTCGACGTGCATGCCGCAGCCCTGATACGTGGCCTTACCGCAGGTCTTGCAGGTGACGCGCTGGCACATGGGGATTCTCCTCGTCTCGTCGGCCGCCGCCACCTTACCCGCGGGGGTATGGCTTAGGCAGCCGATCCGGCGAGTCGCCGGCGCGCGTCGCGGGCGTGTCGCCGACTACGCGGCGGCAGCGCTGGCGGCGAGCGCGGCGTCGATCAGCGTCGCGGCCGCCTCGCGGGCGACGATCGCGATCGACGGGTCCCGGTCCATCCGGGCCGAGACGCTGCCGCCGTCATAGAGCAGGTGCAGCTTGCGGGCGAAGCCCTGCGCGTCGGCGATCCCGGCCTGTGCGGCCAGGTCGGCCATCAGCGCGCGCAGTTCGGCGCGGAACGCATCGGAGGCCGCCTCGGCCTGGCCGCCGGACTCGGACTCGGCGGTGGCGGCGATGAAGGCGCAGCCGCGGTAGCGCGGCGCGCTGAACATCGCACTCTGCACCTCGAAGATGCCGAGCAGCTTCTCCCGCGGCGAGTCGTAGCGCTCGAGGTGCACGGCGATCCGGTCGAGCACACTGGTGTGCCGCTTGTCCAGGTAGGCGCGGATCAGCGCCTCCTTGCTGCCGAAGGTGTTGTACAACGAGGCCTTCGCGACACCCGCGTGCTCGATGACGCGGTCGATGCCGACGGTGTGCACGCCCTCCCGGTAGAACAGCTCGTCGGCGGCGGCCAGCAGCCGCTCGCGCGCCGAGGGCTTCGCGGAACTCGCGGTGTTCGCCGGGCCTGCGGTGTTCGCGGCGTCGTTCACTGCGTCCTTCTTCGTGGCGACCATGGGACGGACCTCCTCGTCCAGCCTGATTAGACCGACCTGTCTAGTCTAGCGCGTTCAGGGGAGCGCGGTTCACGCGTTCCGGCGGGTGCGCAGCGTCGCGCCCAGGGCGAGCACGGCGAGCACGATCACCGCGACGCTGTACTCGCGGGCCGTGCTGATCAGCCCGCCGCCGTGCACCACGAGGTAGCCGGCGACCACCGTGGGCAGGCCGAACCCCAGGTAGGACACGGTGTAGAGCAGCGAGAGGATCCCGGAGCGCTGGTGCGCCGCGACGCGCGGGACGACGGTGCGGATCCCGCCCTGGAAGCCGCCGCCGAACGCGACGCCGCTGACCGCGGTGGCGACGAAGAACAGCGCCGCGGAGTGCAGGTCCACCGACACCAGCGTCAGCGCCATGCCCGCGATCAGCGTGAACAGGCCGGTGAGCATCACGGTGTGGGCGGAGGCGGCGCGCAGCACGACGACCGCGGCGATGCCGGTGGCGGTGAGCACGGACAGGCTGAGCGCTCCGAGCACCACCTCGCTCGAGCCGGTCAGCGAGTGCACCAGTGCGGGGCCGAGCGCGCCGTAGAGGCCCGCCAGCGACCAGACCGCGAACAGCGCGGGAACGGCGGCGACGACGTGCGCGCGCACCGCGCGCGGCAGCTTGATCTCCGGGACCAGCGAGGCCAGCGCACCCGGCTTGCGGGTGACGGTCTCGCGCATCAGCAGCACGCCGACGCCCTGCAGGGCGAGCACGCCGAGCATGATCAGGTAGATGGTGTGGGTCGGAGCGGGCAGGTAGCGCACCACGACGGCCGAGATCAGCGCGCCGCTGCCGGTGCCCAGGAAGGGGGAGACGGCGTTGGCGAAGGTGCCGCGCTCCCGGTCGATGTCGAGCATCCCGGCTCCGATCGCGCCGAGAGCCGCGCCGGTGGACACGCCCTGCACGACGCGCGCGAGGATCAGCCCGGGGACGCCGCCGGCGCTGGCGAACACGACGAGCGAGACCAGTTGGACGACGATGGCGGCCAGCAGCACGGGGCGCCGGCCGAGGTGGTCGGAGAGCTTGCCGAGGGTGAGCAGCGAGGTGAGCACGGCCAGCGCGTAGACGCCGAAGACGACGGTCGTGGTGATCGGGCTGAAGCCCCAACGCGCCTGGTAGATCGCGTAGAGCGGGGTGGGCGCCGCGGACGAGGCCAGCAGCGCGACGATCAGCGAGGCGAGCAGCAGGATGGCGGACCCGCCGGACAGCCGCGGGATCCGCGACGTCCGCGAGCTTCCCGCTATGGCAGGGCTGAGCTGGGCGGATGCGACCGTGCGAGGCATGGTGGCCTCGGCGGTGTCGGTCATGATCGGCTCCTCGGTGGGGTCGGCAGACAGATCTGTCTACCTCTCGTGAACGAGACTAGACAGACAGGTCTGTCTAGTCAACCCCACCGAGGAACTCCTGCTCAGCGAGCCACCTACGCGGCCGGCTGCTGACTCCAGTTCTCGCTGGCACTGCCGTTGCAGGTATAGGTGTCCGCGGTGGAACCATCACTGGTCCCGCTACCGGTGACGCTCAGACACAGACCCGAAGCGCCGCCGACGAGCGTGCCACTCGGGGTGACGGTCCAGACCTGATCGCTGGCGCCGTTGCAGGGTTCGATGACAACCCCGGCCTTGAGCCCGCTCGCCGAACTGGCACCCTGAAGACAGTCGCCAGACGCCCCGCCGACGATCGTGCCGCTGGTGCCACCCGTGCCGCTCGTGCCATTCGAGTGCAGGGTCCAGTTCTCGCTGGCGCTGCCGTTGCACGTGTAGATGTCGGCCGCGGCACCAACCGTGGTCGAGCCGCCGGTCACGCTCAGGCACTTGCCGGACGGAGCGCCGACGAGCGTCGTACCCTCGCTCCCCGAACTGCTGAACGTGAGGATCTGCGCGCTGCCCGCTGGAACGGTCACCGTCACCGTGCTGCCGCCGACATCGAAGCCTGACGGCACGGGAGCGGCGAGCGTGCCATTGGCCTGGACGGTCTGCCCGCCGAGCGTGATGCCGCTGGTGGCGGTCAGGCCGCTCGCCGTCAAGTTCACCTCGCTCGCCCAGCCGTACGACGCACCGAGACTCAGCTGCACGGTCGTCGCACCGGTGGTCGAGGGGTCGTCGACGTTGTCCAGTACGACGGTCATCGTGCCGTTCGAGTGCTGGACCGCGTAGGCACGCACGTCCGCCCACACCGGGTTACTGAGGTTCAGGAACTGGCCGGTACCGACATCGTGGACCGCGGCCATGCCGTAGTACTCGGGCTGCGCGGCGAGCAGGCCCTCGGTCGCGTCCGTGGCGGTCGGTGCGCACATCGGCGTGTAGTACATGTAGAGCGGCTTCGAGGTCCCGCACTGCTCGACGGTGCCGTGCATGTAGTCCCCTGCGACGCCCTCGCGCGCCGTGACCAGCTGGTCGTCGATCTCCCAGAGCGCCGATGCGTAGACGTTGCTGACACCCGCCTGGCCTTCGCAGACCACGGAGTTACCCTCGTCCAGCACGCCGGGCACGCCCAACTGCGCGCCGGCCGCAGCGGACCCCTGCGCCACCGACTGCTCGTTGTTACGCACCGTCGTGCCGAGCAGTTCGGGGATCGTCGGACTGCCGCCGCAGGTCGAGGCGGTCAGCGGGTAGTAGTGGCTCGTCAGCTCACTGACTGCGGGGCTGGAGAGCTGCTTCTGCGCGGTGATGAAAGCCTGCTGGAAGCTGCCGTTCGGAGCCCCCGCGGCATCGGTGCCCTCGATCGGCACGCCGGGCACGGCCTTCCGGATCGCCGAGACGTACGCGGCGAAATCCACCGGGAACTGCGCCGGGTTGCTCTTGTAGGTGGAGTACAGGTCGGGCTCGTTGCCGATCTCAATGGCCTGCAACGACGAGCCGAGGTCCTGCGCCGCGTACTTCGCCTCGTCAGCGGCGCGGGCCGGATCGTACTCCTTGAGATTGACGCCGAGGATCACCTTCCAGCCGCTCGCCTTGGCCAGCCCGGCGACGGCGGTCAGGTCGGCGGGCGTGATCGTGCCCATCGACCAGGACGGCGCCGTCTCGCCGGTGGACGTCCAGAACGTCTCGTCCACCGTGTTCCCGCCGATCCGCATGACGGAGGACGGACTCAAAGTGTCGAGGTACGTCGCGAGATCGCCCGAGGCAAAGCCCGGCAGCGTCAGATCGTAGGCCTCGAACGACAAGCCCTCCGAGGACGACGTCAGCGAGGTACCGATCGTGGTCGGGCTGATGGTGATCACCGAGGTAGCCGCGACGGCGGACGGCGCGGCCGCGACCGAGGCGGCGCACGTGGCGGCGACCGAGACGACGAGCGTGAGCACCGGTAACGCCGGCAGCGCCGGCAAAGCCGAAGCCCGCCGCCGAACGTGGGAGAGGATTGACATAACGGGTGGGCCTTTCGTGGGAATGCCCGAGGAGGTAAGGAAAGCTTCCTTCTGCGGCCACCCGCCGTCAATCGCCCACCAGCGGTTTCCGGTTCCGGAACCGGCCCCGTTGGCGAATCGTAGTGAAACTCAGGAGATCGCAAGAAGCTAAGATCGGAGTCGCGAAGCCCGGGGACCACTCACGTGACGAGGAGCCTGCGTTGTCGAACCGCTACCGCCCGGTCTGGGCGCCGGACGCGATCGACATCGAGACTCCGTCCGCGGCCCGGATGTACGACTACTTCCTCGGCGGCTCGCACAACTTCCCCGCTGACCGCGCACTCGGCGAAGAGGTCATCCGCGCCTTCCCCGACAGCCGCGAACTCTGCCAGGCGAACCGCGCCTTCCTGCACCGGGCACTGGCAGCCCTCTGCGAACTAGGCATCGACCAGTTCCTGGACCTGGGCTCAGGAATCCCCACCGTCAGCAACGTCCACGACGCCGTACGCGAGGTCAATCCAAACGCGCGCACCGTATACGTGGACGGAGACGCCGTAGCCTACGCCCACGGCCAAGCCCTGCTAGCCGACGTGCCCGAAGCCGTCTTCGTCCGCGAAGACCTGCGCGACCCCGAAGCGGTACTGAGCAATCCCGACGTGACCCGCCTCCTAGACTTCAGCCGCCCCGTCGCAGTCCTGCTCTTCTCCGTCCTCCACTTCGTCTCCGACGAGGACGAGCCAAAGGCAGTACTGGCCACCTACCGCGACGCCACCGTCCCCGGCTCCTACCTGGCGATCACCCACGGCACCGCCGACTACAAGCCCAAAGAAGCCAAGGACGCCCGCGACGTCTACGCCCGCTCCAGCCACCCCGTAACCTCCCGCAGCCGCGAATCAGTACTAGACCTCTTCGACGGCTACGACCTCCTCTCCCCCGGCCTAACCGACGCCATCCTCTGGCGCCCGGACCCCCACTCCCCACCCGACCCCCTAGGCGGCGACGTAGCCCGCTACTCCCTCTACGGCGCGGTAGGCCGCAAGGTCTGAGGACGGGATCGACCGGTCTGTGTCCGGTCTTCGTGGGCTGGCTGCGGTCACGTGGCGGCCAAGGCGTGGTGTTCCGCTCGGATTCGCTGGCATTCGGCCGACCAGAACGTTTTGGGATCGCCGACCCTACGCGAATAGGGGGCTCGCTCTGCGAGATCAAAGAACATCGCAGCCGGCAAACCTGTCTGCCTGAGGACGACCAACGCAGAGAGCAGGCTCTGTCGACCATCTTCGTGCTCTCGGCGACAGACCTCTTCGAGCATCAGACTGATGAGTCGGCCGCGCCAGTGCACCCGCACCTGGTGAGTAGCACGTAGCCATAGGCTGAGCTCCTTGTACGTGAGCGTGCAGCCGGGCTTGCCGTCCGGCACCAACGCCGCTACGTGGAGTCGCTCCCGAGATGCCTCAACTGCCCTGTTGTACTCATCGTCATCAACGCGCATCGCGTCCACCTCCGTCGTCGCCAAGTAGCGCCGCGGCCAGTATGAAGGCAGAACGAGCGAGCGGACCGAGGTTTCGCCAATGTCGAAACTGACGGCGAGGGCGACCGCTTGCGCCTAAATGCGTCGCGCTGGTCGGGGGCGGCGGGGATGATGATCGCGCTCGGGTGAGTGTGCGGGCCGGTTGGGTCGGCACGGGTGCGATGGAGGCTGGTGGCGGATGGTGGATGGCGAGCGGGTGGAAGCGCTTTTGATCGGGGGGCGGGCGGGGGTTGGGAAGACTACTGCGGGGTGGGAGATCTCGGTTCAGCTGCGGGCGGCGGGGGTTGGGCATGCGCTGATCGAGGGGGACAACCTGGACCAGATTCATCCGGCGCCCGCCTCGGATCCGGATCGGGCGGGGATCACTGAGGCGAACCTTGCGGCGATGTGGCGGAACTATGCGGCGCTGGGGTGTCGGCGGGTGATTTATACGAACACGCTGTCTGTGCTCGAGCCTGAGCTGATCACGCGGGCTTTGGGGGGCGACGTGCGGATCATCTCGGTGATGCTGACCGCGGAGGACGCTACTGCTCGGGAGCGGTTGGGGATGCGGGAGATCGGGAGTCAGTTGGACGACCACGTGCGGCGTAGTGCGGGGGCGGCTCGGTATCTTGCGGAGAACGCGTCGGCTTCGGTGGTCCGTGTCCGTACGGATGGGCGGTCTGCGGTTGATATTGCTGGGGAGATTGTCGGCATCACGGGGTGGGCGGGTTAGGTGCTGGGCGGCATAGGGGTGTGGGCCGGTCCCGGTTCGTCGGGGTCGGCCCACACCTTTTGGTCAGGGTCAGCTTGCGGTCAGGGTGAAGTCGTCGGCGAAGACGTTGCCTTGGGAGTACCAGCCGTGGATGTAGACGGTCACGGCGCCGGACGAGCCGGTGGTGAAGGACAGGGAGAGCTTGTTCCAGGAGCTTCCGGAGCTCCACGTGTCGGTGGTGGCTCCTCCGGAGACGCCGATGAAGGCGTAGTTGCCTTCTACGTAGCCGCTGAGGGTGTAGGTGGTGTTGGCGGCCAGGGTGACTGCCTGGTCGCACTCGCCGGTGGCGCTGGCGGTGGGGACGATCTCGAGGGCGTACTTGCCGGTGTGGACGGTGCCGGTTTGGACGGAGTCGCCGGACTGGCAGGTCCAGGGGCTCAGGCTGCCGGTCTCGAAGTTGCCGTTGGTCAGGGAGCCGCTGCCACCGCCGCTGCCGCCGGTCACGGTCAGGGTGTAGGTCGCCGATTGGGTGGCGGAGGCGCCGGTGCCGGTGATCGTGATCGGGTACGTGCCGCTGGGGGTGGAGGTCGTGGTGGTGAACTTCACGGTGGACGAATTGCCCGCGGTGACCGAGGTGGGGCTGAAGGTCGCCGTCACGCCGGAGGGGGCGCCGCTGGCGGTGAGGGCTACGGACTGGGCCGAGCCGGAGGTCACGGCGGTGCTGACCGTCGCCGAGGCGCTGCTACCTGCCGCTACCGATGCGGAGGTCGGGGAGACGGATAGCGAGAAGTTGTTGGTCGGGGTGGTCGAGCCGCTGGTGAACGGGGCGAACTTGTTGCTGAAGTACCACGTGGACTGGGATATCCCGGAGCACGAGTCGGAGCCGCCGGTGCCCACGCAGCCGCCGTTGTCCCGTTCCAGCGCCCAGAAGGACAGGGTGCTGATGCCCTTCGACTGGGCCCAGCTGAGCACGGTGGACGCGTCGGCCTCGGTGAAGGTCTCGGCGGAGCCGTAGTCGTCGATGCCGATCATCTCGGTGACGCCGATCGAGGCCCACAGCTGCGCCGAGGTCTCGCTCGGGTTGAGCGTCTGCAGCTGGCTGTAGAGACCCTGCGCGGCGGACTCGGTGTCGGTGGCCATCTCCTGCGTGGTGCCGATGTAGTAATCGAACGTCATGATGTTCACGAGGCTGACGGTGGCGCCCTCGGTCTTGGCGTTCTGCAGGATGCTGACCTCGCCGGAGGTCAGGCCGGAGGGGGTGACCGGCATCGTGTACGAGAACTGGATCGAGCGGTTGTTGGCCGCCGCCCACGACTCGACCTGCGCGACCGCCTGGTTCCGCCGCGTGTAGCCGGCGGTGTTGGTCAGCGAGTTGTCCTCGATGTCGAGGTCGATGCGGGAGATGTTGTAGGTGGTGATCACGCTCTCGTACGCGGCGGCGATCGAGCTGACGCTGGTGCAGCTGTCGGCGATGTCGGTCCCGTCGTGGTCGGCCGTGTAGCCGCCGAAGCTCGGGATGATGTTGCCGCCGTTCGCCTGGATCGAGGAGAACTGGCTGCCGAAGGTCGAGGACGCGATCGGCTGGCTGGAGGAGCCGTTCCAGTACGCGGTGCACGAGCCGGCCGAGGCGGTCTGCAGGAACGCCGCGGTCAGGTACTTGTCGCCGGAGGACTGCGACTCGGTCAGCGGATTGTCCCCGCTGTACGCCTCCCAGTAGGGGGCGAAGACGTGCGCGGGCAGCGGCGTGTTAACCGTAGTCGCTGCGGCGGCGCTGCTCGCGCCCAGCGCGGTCAGGCCGACCGAGGCGGCGGCGAGCAGGAACGCGGTCGATGCTGCCGCGGCGATGCGGCGAGGTCGGAGCATGGGCCTCTCCTGAGCGGGATGTGGGACAGGAAGGGTGCTGACACCGGCCGGTGTGAGGCACATGATTGGACTAGACCATCGAGTTGTCAAGAAACCTTACTCACATTCCGTCGTTAACCTCGTCGTGAAGATCGAGTCCTACGACGCCTGCGCGGCCGAGGTCGCCCGCCACCTCCCGGCGGTGTGGACGGCGGTGGAGGTGCTGCCCGCGGACGTCAGGCCGCACATGCACGCGCTGCACGCCTTCGCCTCCCGCACCGACCGCATTGCCGACGAGGGTGGGGAGGACCCGGCTGGGCGGGCGCGGCGGCTTGCGCAGTGGCGTGCCGACACGATGTCGGAACTGCGTGCGGGGGTGAGTGCGGATCCGTTGCGCGGCGCGCTGATCGATACCGTCCGGAGGTACGGGCTCGATCATGCGCTGTTCGAGGAGTTCTTCGACGCGATGGAGAGTGATTGTGCGGCGGCGCCGGAGTACGAGAGCTTCGCGGACTTGCGGGGCTATCTGCGTGGGGTCAGTGGCACGATTGCGGAGATGTGGGGGCCGCTGCTGGGGCTTCAGGGCGGGGCGGGGGCGGGGCTGTCTGTCGTTGGTGAGCTTTTTCAGTTGATCGACGTGCTTGAGGATCTGCCGGTCGATCTGAAGGCGGGGCGGTGCTATCTGCCGCGTGCGGACCTGCGGCGGCTTGGGTTGCAGGTGGAGGATCTGCAGGGATCTTCCGAGGTGCTGGACGAGCTGGTGGACGTTCAGTTGGCGCACGGGCGTGAGCTGCTGGAGCAGGCGATTCCGGCGATCGAGCTCGTGGGGGCCGACTACCAGCCGTTTCTGCAGTCCGTGATCCTCGGCGCTCAGGTGCAGTTCGACGAGACCGAACTGCTGCGCTCGCGGGCGCTGACCGAGGGGATCGCGCCGCTCACGTCGATCAGTTCGCGGGACGGCGTGCCGCGGCTGCTGGACGTGGGGACGGTGCCGGACCACGTCGCCGTGATCATGGACGGGAATCGGCGGTGGGCAGCGCAGCGTGGTCTGCCGACGGCTCGTGGGCATCGTGCCGGGGAGTGGGCCGTGGCGCGGACCGTGCACGCGGCGCTGCGGCTCGGTGTTCGACATCTGACGGTCTACGCGTTCTCGACGGAGAACTGGAGCCGCTCCCCCGACGAGTTGGCCGCGCTGTTCGAGACGATGACCGGCGCGATCGCCCGCTGCGCCGAGTGGCTGCACGAGCGCGGCGTGCGGATTCGTTGGTGCGGGCGGCGTGACCGGCTCGACGAGTCGCTCGTGGCACCGCTCGCGCTCGTCGAGAGTATGACCTCGAACAACACGGCCCTGGCACTGACCCTTTGTGTCGACTACGGCGGTCGGGACGAGTTGGCCGCCGCCGCACGTGCGCTGGCCGCCGAGGCCGTCGCGGGGACGATCCGGCCCACGGAGATCGGACCCGACGACCTCGCGCGGCACCTCTATGTGCCGGAACTTCCTGATGTTGATCTGCTGATCCGCACATCGGGTGAGCAGCGGATCAGCAACTTCCTGCCGTGGCAGCTCGCCTATGCCGAGTTGGTCTTCGATCCCACGCCCTGGCCGGACTACGGCCTGGTGAAGCTGCGCCGCGCGGTCGATGTGTATACGCAGCGGCGGCGCAGCTTCGGCGGGGACGCGGTTACGCCGTCGGCGGGTGGTACACCCCTTCTGCCGTCAGGTGCGCGAGTACCGAGTCCGCGGTGAAGGTCGGGGCGCCGAAGACGGCCGTGTAGACGTCCAGCGCCTCGCCGGTGGGCCGCAGCGGCACGTCGGCGAGGCGCACCTTCATCGGCTTGCCCGGCTGCACGGACTCGGCGGTGAGCACGCCCTCGGCGAGACCGCAGCGGACCACGGCGTCGTGTCCGGCGCTGACGCCGTTGATCATGCACTTCCCGGCGGCCAGTTCGCTGCGCAGATCGCTGCTGAGCTCGGTCAGCCGTACGCTGCCGTTCGCCGTGCGGACGATGATGCCGCCGTCGAGCGCGCCGTCGCCCTGCGCCTTCGGCAGTTCGGCCAGCGACGGGTCGCCGGCGCCGTTGCGGACCGGGAAGCGCACGACCGTCCCCTGCGCGTCCGTGGTGACGCGCGCCGGGGCGATCGCCTCGACGGTCGCGCCGAACTTGTCGAGCTGCTCCTGCGCCTCCCGCGTCCAGCGCACCTCGACCCAGCCGTCCGAGATCGTGCCGAGCCGGCCGCTGCCCGCGTCGGCCGACGCGGTGCCGGTGAAGCGGGTCAGCAGGGGTGCCGCGAGGGCCGCGCCGAGGGCGGTCCGTCGTGTCGCGCTCATATGACGTACATCCATTCCTATTCGGCCATGGCATCAGGATTTCCGTAGTCGATCTTGCAGCATTCGTATACGTATTGATCGTCAACCGGGCGGGAGTATCGCCCGACCGGGTGAGCCTGTACGCTCCCGGCAGGACCTTGGGAGGGGTAACCTATGGTGAACAGATCATTGACATTGCTGGCAGCCGCTGTACTGCTGGTTCTCGCCGACGCGGCCACCGCTTCGGCCACGACCGTGCTGCCGAGCGGCTCGCTCGTCACCGGCACGTCCTCGACGCAGTACTCGTACACAACTTCGCACCCGTACTGGTCGGTGACGGCGGTCCAGCCGACGTCCAGTGCGGAGTACTTCCTCGCGCTGGACGACAAGAACGGCAACCAGCTCCAGGCGAGCGACTACGGCACCGGCCTGACGAACTTCATCGCGGTCGACTCGAACTCCGGCACCGAGCCGTACCAGACGTACTTCCCGTTCGTGAACAAGATCTCGGCGTCCGGCTCGTACTGGGTCCAGGCGCAGTACGGTTCGAACGAGGTGACGATCCCGACGCCGACGCACCAGGGCACGACTGGCTTCGCCGACACGGACATCGCCTACGCGGTGCTGGACAGCGACAGCATCGTCTCGATCGAGGACATCTACCTCACCGCGGGCGAGTCCTTCTGGGCGAGCACGCCGACCGCCGCGCAGAACATGTTCCTGCTGGAGGCCGACCCGTCGAGCTCGTACACCTGGATGCAGAACCGGGCCGACGTCACGATCAAGCAGAAGACGAAGATCGTCGACAACTGCACGCTCTACACGGCGTCCTACAGCGGCTGGCACGCTCTCGTGATGATCAATGACACGCCGCCGGTCGTGACGAACCCGAAGTCGGGCATCGGCATCGGCCTGCACCAGTACGACGCGTCGAACCCGAGCTACTGCCCGATGGCCGACTTCCCGGGCCCCACGCCCGCCCCGTAGCCAGGCCGCCGACGACGTGCACCATCGCCGGACCGTTGCCGCACCCTCAACGTAACGGCAACGACCCGGCGATGATGGCCTAGGCGTGGTGCGCGACTACTGGATGCTCTGCTTCGTCAGCAGCCACTGCTGGCAGTTGTATCCGGTCGAACTCCACTGGTCCGCGACCGCTCCGTTGGCCGTCGAGTTCTGGTAGATCTCGAGGAGCAGGTTGCTGTTGACGTTCTTGACGTATCCGTAGCCTGAGTCGGTCGCCGTGAACGTCCAGTCCTGCGACGTGGCTCCGCTGGACGGTTCCTGCACCGCCGCCGCTCCGTTGGCGGTCGAGGCGCTCGCGATGTCGAGCAACTGGCCGCTGTTCAGGTTGGTGAGCGTGTAGGACGTGCCGGAGGACGTGGGCGTGATGCGCCAGACCTGCGTCGGGTTGTTGGTGTCGCCCCACTGCCCGGCCTGGGTGCCCGCGGTCGTGCTCGCGGACGGGATCTCCAGGTACAGGCCGCTGTTGCGGTTCACCAACTTGAACTCGCCGTACGACGCGGCGCCGCTTTGGTACACGTCGATCGAGTCGAGTTCGGCATAACTCGTGTTGTGCGTGAAGGTGATCGTGTTGTTCCCGGCGTTGAGCGTCGCAGTGAACTGAGCCCATCCGTAGCGGTTCCAGTCGACTGTGGCCGGATAGCTCACCGTCGTCGCCGTGCCGCCGTTCACACTCACACTCTGCGTGCTCGTCGCGCCGGTTCCGTTGTCGTAGCGGACGTTCACCGTGTACGTGCCCGCGGTCGGGACGTTGACGTGCGTGAACGACACGGTGCTGTCGGAGTTGTTGATGTTGCCGACCTTGCTGCCTCCGTCGGCGTCCACCTGGGAGACGAGGGCGGTGTCGTTCAGCGTGGCGCGCTCGGCCTCGTAGTGGTGCGCGTTGAGCGGGATGCTGCCGACGCGCACGTCGTTCTGGCCGCTGGTCGTGTTCTCGACGTTCGTGGCCTGATAGAGCGTGAGGCCGTCGGTGCTGGTGTCGAAGGACTGCGCGAATCCGGCGAAGTAGCCGCCCTGCGTGTCCGACGCGTCGTAGGTGACCGCGTAGGGCATCTGCTCCCACGGTCCCTGGCCGTAGTTGTAGTTCACGTAGAAGTTCTGGCCGCCGCTGATGTTGCCGCTACTGTCCACGGCCCACTTCGACGAGACGATGACGGTTCCGTTCGGCCCGCCGGCAGGTACCCATTTCACGTACGGCGAGGAGCCCATGCCGCGGCCGTTGGCGAGCTTGATCTGCGTGCCGAGACTGTTCGCGCTCCAGGTGATGCCGTCGCTGGAGAGCTTGTAGTAGACCTCGGCCGTGTTCACGCTCTGACTCGGTTCGTTGACGACCTCGTACGTCGCCATGTACTGGCCGTTGCCCATCTTGGTGACGGTGATCATCCCGGGCCGGTCGCTGTCGTTCGGGATGGCGGCCACGTTGCCCTCGGCGCCCCAGGTCTGCCCGCCGTCGGTGGACACGTGGTACGAGACGGCCTGCAGGATGCTCGCGGAGGTGTCGACGCCGCTGCTGTTGTAGACCTTCTGCCGCTCGTCGGAGAAGTAGCAGACCAGGTCGCCGTTGGCGTCGAGGTTGAGCGACGGCTCCCAGATCGAGGTGGTCGTCGAGGTCGCACTCGGGTCGTAGGTCGCCGGACCGCCGGTGTCGACGGTGCTCAGCAGGCTCCACGTGGCCCCGTGGTCGGTGCTCTTGTACAGCACGATCCGGGTGCTGGACTCGTCGCTCGGCATGATGTTCCCGGCCAGCAGCAGCGTGCCGGCCGCGAGTCCGCCGGAGGCCTGCGGCAGTTCGTAGAGGAACGGCTGCGAGGTCCGGGTCAGCGTGGAGAAGTTGCTGGACGGCACGATGTCGGTCACGTGGGTCCATGTCGCGCCGTTGTCGGTGCTGCGGTAGATCGGGTAGACCTGCACGCCGTTCACGTACGTGAGCTGGTCGTAGGTCACGAAGATCTCGCCGTTGTACGAACCGCTGTGCTTGAGCACGACGATCTTCGAGTACGTGGCCCCGCCCTTGTCCGGGAAGGAGCCCTGCGCGGGCGAGGCGTAGACCAGCGATCCGTTGCCGGTGGTCACGGCCGCGGCGGGCCCGGCGGCCAGCAGTGTCAGGCCGGTGACGGAGGCGAGGATCGCGAGCAGGGCGAGGAGCATTCTGGGCATGCGGCGTCGTCGACGCACGGGTATCACCTTGCTTCCAAGCGAGGAAGATTCAGGGAATGATCACGAAAGCGGCCGCACCTCGCAGTCGAGGTTCCTACGTTGTACCTGTGGCACGGCGGCGGGTCAAGCCCCCGCGCTTCGAGGGATCCGGACTCAGACGGGGCGCTGCGAGCTCTCGCCGACGATGAGTTCGTAGCGGCAGTGCAGCTCACGGTCGGGGATCGAGCGGTTCGAGCGCATGCGTTCGACCAGGGCGGCGACGGCGATACTCGCCATGTCGGTGAAGTCGACGGCGATCGTGGTCAGCGTGGGGACGGAGAACCTGCCCTCGTCGACACCGTCGAAGCTGGCCAGTCCGAAGTCGTCCGGCGCGCGCAGACCGCACTCGTACGCGCCGCGCAGCGCGCCGAGGGCCAGCACGTCGGCGAAGCAGTACACGGCGTCGGGTCGTTTCGGCAGCTCGAACAGCCTGCGCGCGGCCACGGCGCCCATCGCCTTGCCGAACGGCGTGCCGGGGACGGTCGGCGCGAGCTGCTTCTGGAAGCGGATCCCGGCCTCGCGCAGCGCGGCGCGGTGCCCGGTCAGGCGCTTGACGGCCGTGGCGTGCGGCGGGTCGTCCTGGTTGCCGATCACGCCGATGCGCCGGTAGCCCTGCTCCAGCAGATGCCCGGTGATCCGGTACGAGGCCTCGACGTTGTCGAAGAGCACGTGGTCGTCCCCGCCGCCCGGATAGTCGCGCTCGCCGAGCAGGACGAGCGGCAGGTGCCTGGTGCGGGCGGCCAGCTTCGCGGAGTCGATGGCCAGCGGGGAGAGGATGACCCCCTCGATCATCGGGTCGTGCAGGCCCTCGGCGGCGCTCAGCTCGATCTCCGGGTCGCCGCCGGTCTCCTCGATGAGCAGCGTGAACCCGGCTTCGCGGGCCGCGCTGATCATCGAGGTGGCGACCTCCGCGAAGTACGGGTTGCGCAGGTCGGGCACCGCGAGCGCGATCACGTCGGAGCGGCCGGTGCGCAGCCTGCGCGCGGCCAGGTTCGGCCGGTAGTTGAGCTCCTCGATCGCCGCGTAGATGCGCGCGGCGGTCGCCTCCGAGGCCTTCGAACTGACCCCGCGCAGCACGTTGGAGACCGTCTTGATCGACACGCCCGCGCGCTTCGCGACGTCGTGCAACGTGGGTTCGCTCACTGTGCCTCCTTCGTGCCGCCCCGTCGAATCCCGGAGTCTACCGGCAGAACCCTGCTGTCGGCGCGGTCTTGACGCGCCAGGTTGCGGCGGGTACAACGTAGGAACCAAAGAGGAGGAAGCACATGACTGAGCACGGCGCCGCGGTGGTGGCGCTCGACCCGGGACAGCACCGCGGCGTGCTGGACCACCGGCTCTTCGGCTCGTTCGTCGAGCACATGGGCCGCTGCGTCTACACCGGGATCCACGAGCCGACCCACCCGACCGCGGACGCGGAGGGCTTCCGCGGCGACGTGTCCGCCCTGGTGCGCGAACTCGGCGTGACCCTGGTGCGCTACCCCGGCGGCAACTTCGTCTCCGGCTACGACTGGCGCGACGGGATCGGCCCGCGCGAGCAGCGGCCGCGGCGGCTCGACCTGGCCTGGCGCTCGATCGAGACGAACCAGGTCGGCACGGACGAGTTCATGGGCTGGGCCCGGGCGCGCGGCGTGGAGCCGATGATGGCGGTCAACCTCGGCACCGGCGGGGTGCTCGACGCTGCCGCGCTGGTCGAGTACTGCAACGTCCCCGAAGGCACCGAATGGTCCGAGCGGCGCCGCCGCAACGGCGCGCTCAAGCCGCACGAGGTCAAGCTCTGGTGCCTCGGCAACGAGATGGACGGCCCCTGGCAGACCGGGCACACCACCGCCGAGCAGTACGGAGCGCTGGCCGCCGAGACCGCGAAGGCGATGCGGCTGGTGGACCCGGACATCGAGCTCGTGGCCTGCGGCAGCTCCTCGCACGACATGCCGACGTTCGGGTACTGGGAGTCGGCGGTCCTCGAGGCGGCCGGCGAGTACGTGGACTACATCTCGATGCACGCGTACTACCAGGAGCACGACGGCGACCGGGACAGCTTCCTGGCCTCCGGCGCGTCCATGGACTCGTTCATCGAGGACGTGGTCGCCACGATCGACGCGGTCGCGGCCCGGCGCCGGACCAAGAACGCGCGGCGGGTCGACATCTCCTTCGACGAGTGGAACGTCTGGTACCAGAGCCGGTACCCGGGCACCGAGGCGATGGAGATCGACGTCGCCGGGCCGCGCATCGAGGACCAGTACTCGGCGCTGGACGCGGTCGTCGTCGGCGACCTGCTGAGCAGCCTGGTCAACCACGCGGACCGGGTGAAGATCGGCTGCCTCGCGCAGCTGGTCAACGTGATCGCGCCGATCATGACCGCGCCCGGCGGGGCGGTCTGGCGCCAGCCGACCTTCCACCCCTTCGCCGCGGTCGCCTCCGCCGCGCGCGGGCACAGCCTGGTCACCCGGGTCCAGGCGGCCGAGCTCTCCACCCGCCGCTACGGCGACGTGCCCGCCGTGGCCGCCGCCGCCACGCACGACCCGGCGACCGGCGACGTCGCGGTGTTCCTCACCAACCGTGCGGCGCACCCCGTCGCCGTGGACCTGCGGCACCGGGATTTCCAGGGATGGACGACAATGTCCGCCCAGCACCTCGCCGCCGACGACCGTGGACCACGAGACCACGCGACCGCGGCGGACGTCGGCCTGACCCGGCTCGACACGTCCGCCTCCGCCGACGGACACGGCACCGCGCTCACCCTGCCGCCGCACAGCTGGACCATCGTGCGCGCGGCCACCCCCGGCACCGAATCGTAGTCAGTCAGCAGTCATCCCCCCAGGTCAAAGGAGACCGTCCATGTCAATCGACGAAATGCCCGCGCGCGGTCTATCGCGGCGCAGCGCGCTCAAGTTCCTCGGTATCGGCGCGACCGCCGTCGCGGGCCTCAGCGCCTGCGCGCCGGGCGGCGGCTCGGCCACCGGCAAGGCCCTGACCGCGTCCCCGAGCGCGGCCGCGAAGGGCACCGCGACCCTCTGGTTCAACGACGACGACCTGCTGAAGGTCTTCAAGACCGTCGTGCCCTCGTTCAACGCGAAGTACCCGCAGGTGAAGCTGAACCTGGTCGGGGTGGACGTGAACACGAAGCTCGCCCCGACGCTGATCAGCGGCACCGGCGTGCCGGACGGCTCCTTCGCCGCGGACGGCGCGGTGGGCGCGCAGGCCGACGAGCTCTACGACCTGGCCAGCCTGATGAAGCCGTACGTCTCGGACACCGTGCAGTACAAGCTCGACGTGAACACCGTGGACGGCAAGCTCGTCGGCATCCCCTGGGACACCGACCCCGGCCTGTTCTTCTACCGCGAGGACATCCTCGCGGCGGCCGGGGTGGACCCGACCCAGCTCACCTCGTACGACGCGCTGCTGGACGCGGCCCGCGCGGTCAAGGGGAAGAACCCGAACGCCCGGCCGATCCCGTTGGAGCAGGACCCGACCCTCGGCATGCAGTGGCTGATGATGCTGGTCAGCCAGCAGCAGGGCTCCGGGCTGGTCGACGCGAAGGGCAACCTGACCATCGACACCGACGCCTACCGCAACGCGCTGACCTGGATCAAGACGATCGTCGACGAGAACCTGGGCGCGCGCTGCAAGTTCGCCAGCACCTCGCAGATCGCGCTGGCGGACAACGGGACGATCAGCATCGTGCCCTGGGCGATCTGGTTCAACTTCCTGGTGCAGACCGCGCTGACGAAGAGCTCGGGCAAGTGGCGCGTCTCCCAGCTGCCCGCGTGGACCTCCGGCGGCGCGCGCTCCGGCGTGATGGGCGGCAGCTCCTTCGTCATCCCGGCGAAGGCCGCGAACCCGCAGCTGGCCTGGCTGTTCTACGAGCACGCGATCTACAGCGCCGAGGGCATCAAGCAGGTCTTCGGCAGCAACACCGTCTACCCGAACGGCCTGAACACCGCGCTGCCCTCGGTCAAGAGCGCGCTGGGCGGGACGCCGCTGTTCAAGGCGCTGCCGCAGCTGGGCAACACCTCGCTGTGGAACGTGGCCTCGCAGGCCTCGCTCGCCATTCCGGCCGGCTACCACGTCCCGACCTGGTTCAACCAGGCCGGAACCAGCTATCTTGGCCCGAATCTCCAACTGCTGATGGATGGCAAGATGTCGGTCGACGACGTGATCAGCAAGTCCGTGTCCGGCATCAAGACCAACCTCGTCGATCGCACGTGAGGTCGTTGTGTCCCTGACCACGTGGAACACCAAGGCGCCGCGGACCGCCGAGTCGGCCCGCGGCGTCGGGGCGCCCGGGACCGGGCCACGCCGCCGCCGCGGAATGCCGCGCGACTGGTGGTGGGGCTACCTGTTCATCGCGCCCTTCTTCGTCATCTTCGCCGCGTTCAGCGCGTACCCGATGATCTACGCCCTGGAGCTGAGCTTCAGCGACTGGCACGGCGGCGGGCAGCTGCACTGGGTCGGCTTCTCGAACTACACGTATCTGCTGACGAACCCGCAGTTCTGGTCCTCGCTGGGCAACTCCGGGATCCTCTGGCTGCTCATCGTGCCCGCGCAGACCGTGCTCGCCGTCGCGGCGGCCAGCCTGCTCACCCGGGCGAAGCTGCGGTTCACCAAGTCGCTGCGCACGATCGTGATCGTCCCGTACGTCACGCCGCTCGCCGCGATGGCCCAGGCGTTCATCCTGATCTTCGACCAGCGCTTCGGCGTGCTGAACGCGATCCTGCACTTCTTCGGGCTCCCGGCGGTCGGCTGGCTGACCACGACCACCTGGGCCAAGCCGTCCATCGCCATCTTCATCCTGTGGAAGACCAGCGGTTTCGCGCTGATCATCATGCTCGCGGCCGTGCAGTCCATCCCCGAGCACCTGTACGAGGCGGCCGCGCTGGACGGCGCCGGGGCCTGGCGGATGTTCTGGTCGATCACCGTGCCGATGGTGCGCAGGCACATCGGCTTCTTCCTGGTGATCTCCACGCTCGGCATCTCGCAGATGTTCCTCGAACCGTACGTCCTGACCCAGGGCGGGCCCTACAACAGCACGACCACCTCGGGGCTCTACCTCTACCAGCACATCGAGAACTCCGACCTCGGCACGGGCGCGGCCAACTCCTTCCTGCTGGTCGTCCTCGTCTTCCTGCTCTCGCTGGTCGCGGTGCGGGTACTGCGCTCGAAGGGGGAAGAATGACCGTCATCAGAACGCGCCGGACGCTCGGCTACCTGGCGATGCTGCTGGCCGCGATCGCGTTCCTGTACCCGATCTACTGGATGGTCACGTCCTCGTTCAAACCGGGCGTGAGCATCCTGGACGACCCGCTCGGCTTCAACCCGGCGCAGGCCACGCTGCGGAACTGGACCGGGATGTTCGCGAACGTCCCGATCGTGCACGCGCTGCTGAACACGATGATCGTCGTCGTGGTCAAGGGCGGGCTGCTGATGGTGTTCAGCCCGCTGGCCGGGTACGGCTTCGCGAAGTTCAACTTCCCGGGCAAGAACGTGCTGTTCGGCTTCGTGCTGCTCACGCTGATGCTGCCGACGCTGGTGCTGATCGTGCCGCTGCTGCTGGAGATGAGCCAGATCGGCTGGATCAACTCGTACCAGGCGCTGATCCTGCCCGGCGCGGTGGACGCGTTCAGCGTGTTCTGGATGCGGCAGACGATCGAGCAGATCCCGGACGAGCTGATCGACGCCGCACGCATCGACGGCGCCGGGCCGCTGCGCGTGTTCCGCTCGATCTGCGTGCCGATCCTGCGTCCGGCGCTCGCGGCGATGGCCGTGCTGTCGCTGTTCAACATCTACAACGACCTGGTGTGGCCGATCGTCGCGGTCAACGACCAGAGCCACCAGACGCTCGCGATCCTGCTGGCCGGGCTGAACTCGAACGTCAGCGGCGCGCAGGGGGCCACGAGCAGTGCCGACCTGTGGGGCCAGCTGATGGCCGCGTGCACGTTCGCGACGATCCCCACGATCCTGCTGTTCGTCTTCCTGCAGCGGCACTTCATCCGCGGCCTACTCGCTGGGAGTTCCCGATGAGCGACCCGACGGCGCGCGTCGTCGTGCACCCGGCCTTCGAGATCGGCGAGATCGACCGCCGGATCTTCGGCAGCTTCGTGGAGCACATGGGCCGCTGCGTCTACACCGGGATCCACGAGCCGACGCACCCGACCGCGGACGCCGACGGATTCCGCGGCGACGTGGCCGGGCTGATCGACGAGCTCGGTGTCGGCCTCGTGCGATACCCGGGCGGCAACTTCGTGTCCGGATACGACTGGCGCGACGGCATCGGCCCGGTGGACGAGCGGCCCTCCCGGCTGGACCTCGCGTGGCGGACCGTGGAGCCGAACACGGTCGGCACGGACGAGTTCCTGCGCTGGGCGTCCCGGCGCGGGCTGGATCCGATCATGGCCGTCAACCTCGGGACCGCCGGAGTGCGCGAGGCCGCCGAGCTCGTCGAGTACTGCAACGTGCCCGGCGGCACGACGCTCTCCGACCTGCGCGTCGGCTATGGGACTCCGGATCCGCACGCCGTGCGCACGTGGTGCCTCGGCAACGAGATGGACGGCGACTGGCAGATCGGGCACACGACCGCGGTCGAGTACGGACGGCGCGCGGCCGAGGCGGGCAAGGCGATGCGGCTGGTGGATCCGTCGATCGAGCTCGTGGCGTGCGGATCGTCGTCCCGGGAAATGTCGACATTCGGTCAGTGGGAGGACGCCGTCACCGAGCTCACGCTCGACGTCGTGGACTACATGTCGATGCACGCGTACTACGACGGGACCCAAGCGCGCCGCGACTATCTCGCCTCCGGGCATCGCCTGCACAGGTTCATCGAGGACGTCGTAGCGACCGTGGACGCCGTCGCCGCGCGTCGTGGATCGGGGAAGAAGCTGCAGATCGCGCTCGACGAGTGGAACGTCTGGTCCTCGGCGGCCGACGTCTCCCCCGCCGGGCTCGCACGCGACCTCTCGCTGACGCCGCCGCGGATCACCGAGGACCCGTATCTGAACCTCGACGCGGTCGTGCTCGGCGACCTGCTCATCAGCATCCTGAACCACACCGACCGGGTGAAGATCGCCTGTTTGTCGCTGCTGGTCAACGTCAGCGCGCCGATCATGACCGAGCCCGGCGGTCCGGCCACGCGGCAGCCGATCTTCCATCCGTTCGCGGCCGCGGCGTACGCGGCGACCGGCACGTCGCTGCGTACGGCCGTCGAGTGCGCGCCGCTGGCCACGGATCGGCACGGCGCGGTGCCCTCGATCGGCGCCGCCGCGACCTTCGACCGCGAGGCCGGGCGCGCGGCGGTCTTCCTGGCCAACCGCGGCCCTGAATCCGCCGAGGTCACCGTCAGCCACGAGTCCTTCGGCGCCTGCACGCTGCTGGCCGCGCGCACGATGACGTCCACTTCCGTCGACGCGCTCGACGAGCTCAAGCAGGTGGAGACCCGGGGCGGCGCGACGAACGCCGTGCTGCCCGCCGAATCGTGGACCGTACTCGAGTTGGAGATTTCTTAGTCAGCGACGCTGCTCGGCCACAGGGCGCGTAAGGCCTCCGCCACTCCGGTCGAGGCCTCCGGGCCGAGCAGCACCAACTGCACGATGTACCCGGGCACCATGCCGAGCACGACGCTGCTGAGCGCTTCGGCGGGCACCTCCGGCGGGAGCGTGCCCGCCTCCTGGTGCCTGCACACCATGACCTCTATCTCCGCGTGCACGTTCTTGAGCAGGCCGGTGAACTCGGCCGCGAGCTGCGGGTTGCGCAGCGACTCGGCCCAGACCTGCACCGCGATGCCGCCGTGGCCGCTCTCCCGGTGCTTGGCCGTGACCAGCTCGACGGCCTTCGCCAGCGCGTCGCCGAGCGAGCCCTCGGACTGTTCGGCGGCGGTGTGGATGGTCTCGACGACCTCGCGGAAGTTGTCCTGCGCGATCGCGATGATCAGCTCGTCCTTGCCGGCGAAGTACCGGTAGAACGCGCCGGAGGACAGCCCGGACTCGGCGAACAGGTCCTGCATCGAGGTCTCGCGGAAGCCGTTGCGCAGGAAGCAGCGCCGCGCGGCGTCCATGATCTGCCCGCGCCGCTCGTCCTTGTACCGCTCGCTCACCTTGGGCATGCCGCCAGTCTAATGGAAAACGAACGTTCGTCTTGCATAAATCCGGCGGGCGGGGCAGACTGGGAAGAAAAGAGAATGCTCATTGTCGTTTGGAGTCGTGGCATGTCACTCGCCGAGCACGCGTCCCGGCGGCGCAAGCCGCTGCGCCTGCTGCTGGTCAGCACGATCCTGCTGCCGGTGATCGTGGTCCTCGCCGTCCTCGCCTTCGCCTGGCCCGCGTCCCGGCTCGCCCCGCGCGACCTGCCGCTGGGCGTGGTCGAGTCGGGCCCGGCGAGCGCGAGCCTGGTGCTGGCGCTCGACCAGGCCGAGTCAGGCGCGTTCACCGTCACGCTGTACGGGTCCGACACGGCCGCGCGGCAGGCGATCGAGAACCGCGCGGTCTACGGCGCGCTGGAACCGGCGGACGGCCGGCTCACCGTGCTGACCGCGAGCGCCGCCAGCCCGATGGTCGCGCAGCTGATCACGCAGGTCGCGGACACGATCGCGGAGAAATCGTCGGTGCACGGCACGAAGCTGACCGTCGCGTCGTCCGACGTCGTCCCGACCGCCGCGAAGGACCCGCGCGGCCTGGTGCTCAGCTCCGCGATGCTGCCGCTGACGATGTGCAGCCTCGTCGTCGCGGCCGCGATCGCGCTGCTCGTGGCCCTCCGTCCGGCCTGGCGCCAGATCGCCGCCCTCGCCGTCGTCTGCTCGCTCACCGCCCTCGCCGCGTACGCGATGACGCAGGGCTACCTCGGCGCACTGCCAGGTCAGCACCTTGAGACGTTGGCCACGCTGGCGCTCATGATGTTCGCCATGAGCTCCAGCGTCGCCGGGCTCATCGCATTGATCGGCCCTGCTGGAATGGCCCTCGGTTCGGTGATGCTCGTCATCGTCGGCAATCCCTTCTCCGGCGTGACCTCGGCGCCCGAACTACTCCCCCGGGCCGTCAGCGAAATCGGCCAACTACTGCCGCCCGGCGCCGGAGCGAGCCTGCTGCGCAATACCGCGTACTTCGACGGGCACGGACCCGCGCTGCACCTCGTGGTGCTGATCGCGTGGTCTGTCTTCGGAATCGTCGCCATCGCGGCGGGCCACCACAGCTACGTCGGTTACGCGGCTCGAAGGCACGCATCATGGGAATCTCTTGAAGTTCACAGCGAGCATCGAGTTTCCCAACTGGAGAAGATTTAATATCCGGCTCGAATATCGGCCCTATCGGCTTTCTTGATTTCCCGGCGGTCACGGCGGCTGCTGAACTCTTCGCTATGACTACTGCCACTCGCCGTTCCCTCATCAAGGCCGGTAGCACGGCCGCGGGCGCGCTGGCGCTGCCCGCCCTCACCGCGGGCGTCGCCAAGGCGGCCGCGTCCTCCAGTTCTTCGAGCACGAAGACCGTGTCCAGCATCTCGGTGGCCTCCGGCGACACGCTGGTGATCACCACGACCACGCGGACCGGCAAACTCGTCATCGCCTCGGGCGGCGCGCTCGCGGCGCCCAGCGGCTACAGCCTGACCCTCACCGTCAACGGCGTGGACGCGGGCGAGAAGCTCACCGCGACCGGCGGCACCACGACCGCGATCGCGGCGGGCACGTACACCGGCGACGTCGTGCTGACCGTGACGACGGCCAACGACGTGACCTTCGGCGACTACACGTTCCCGCTGCGGCAGGCCGTGTACGTCGGCGGCAGCGGCGTGGTCAGCGCCAGTTCGGTGCTGGCCGCGGTCCAGGGCGGAAAGCTCACGACCAGCCTCGCGAAGAACGTCAGCATTCGATCGACCGGCGAATGCTTCAACGCCGTCTACGTCACCGACGGAACCTACGCACTGGCGAACCCGGACATCCGCCTCGACGGAAACGGCCGCTGCGACTTCATCGGCTACGGCGCCGCGATCGTCGGCACGGGCAGCAGCGCCACGCTCGTCGTGGACGGCGCCACGATCAACAACGCGGGCGCCGTGCGGACCGCCGTCGTGTCCAACGACGGCGCGAACGTGCTGGTGAAGAACTCGCACATCACCTGCGTGGACGGAACTCTCCCGTCCGACTACGTCGCGAGCGTCACCACCGACCTGATGGAGTCCGCGCCCTGGATGCTCGGCCTCGGCGGCAACGTGCGCACGACGATCGCCCTCGGCAGCGCGGCGACCGCGACGTACGTGAACTCGCGGCTCTCCTCCGAGCAGTGGGGCGTGCTGTCCACGGACTCCGGCAGCGACTGCGTGCTGACGGCGATCAACTGCACCGTCACGAACACCGGCGACACGGGCTACGGCTCGTACGCCATCGGCTCGGCGACCGAGCGCTTCCTCGGCTCGACTTTCAACGTCGGCAGCTATGCGACCGTCAACCGCGGCGGCACCGTCTACTACGGCGACAGCACGCGCTCGGTCGTCAAGGCCCTGAACACCTCGGCCTCGCTCGGGCTGACCGCCGCGGACCTGGCCTCGATCCCCGAGCGCAACTGCGTGATCAACTCGCGGCGCTTCGGCTTCATGTGGCACGGCGCGGGCACCCTCGACATCAGCGGCGGAACCGTCGTCAACACGAAGATGGCCACGTTCCTGAACAAGGGCCAGGAGGTCGGCATCACAGTCGACGGCTCCGGCGGCGCGAAGCTCAAACCCGCCAACGGAATCATCATGCAGGTCATCACGAACGACGACCCGGGTCCGGTGATGGTGGACGGCGTGCTGGAGAACACCGGCACGTACACCGAGCCGACGGCCACGATCACCAAGGACAGCAGCTTCGACGTGACCACGGCGTCGAGCACCGACTCGGTCGCGACGTTCACCGACATCAAGTTGACCGGCGACTTCTACAACGGCATCCGCGAAGGCCTGAACATGGTCCTGACCTTCGACGACTCGACCGTAGAGGGCGTGATCACGGCGAGCACGGCCAAGCACGACGTGAGCACGATCGACTCGTCGAACTACACCGAGATGGGCATCGTCACCAACACGCCGAGCGCGGTGGTGAACAACGGCGTCATCGTCACCCTCGGCAGCGGCTCCGCGTGGAAGGTCACCGGCACCTGCCACCTCAGCAAGCTGGTCATCGCCTCCGACGCGAAGATCACCGCGCCGACCGGCAAGACCGTGACGATGACCGTGGCGGGCACGACCACGGCCATCACCGCGGGCAGCACCTACAGCTCCGCGGACGGCATCACCCTGACGGTCTCGTAGTCATACGAACGCGCGACTACCGCGCCTGAAGGACACGCACCGAGGTGCCGCTGAGGTAGGCGGCGATGTCCTCGACGGCCTGTCCGTAGAAGGTGCGGTAGTTGCGCTCCGTCACGTAGCCGAGGTGCGGGGTGGCCAGCACGTTCGGCAGCGTGCGCAGCGGATCGTCTGCGGGCAGGGGCTCAGTGCCGAACACATCGAGCCCGGCCCCCGCGATCCAGCCTTCGCGCAGCGCACGCAGCAGGGCGTCCTCGTCGACGATCGCGGCGCGGGAAGTGTTGATGAGGAAGGCGTGCGGGTTCATCGCACGCAGCTCCGTCTCGCCGAGCAGGCCGCGCGTGCGGTCGGACAGGACGAGGTGGATCGAGAGGAAGTCGCTGCTGCGCAACAGGTCGTGCTTGCCCGAGGCGAGCTGGGCACCGGCCGCGGCCGCGCGTTCCGCCGTCAGGTGCTCGCTCCAGGCGAGGACGTGCATGCCGAACGCCTTGCCGACGGCGGCCACCCGCGAGCCGATCTTGCCGAGGCCGAGCAGCCCGAGTGTACGTCCGCTGAGATCCCGGCCGACGGTGCTCTGCCAGGGTCCTGCTTCGCGCAGCGCCCGCCCCTCGACCGGCAGGTGCCGCGCCAGCCCGAGGATCAGCGCCCACGTCAGCTCGACCGGCGGGGTGCTGCTGCTCTCCGTGCCGCACACGGTCACGCCCTGCTCGGCGGCGGCCCGCAGGTCGATCGCGGCGTTGCGCATCCCGGACGTGACCAGCAGCCGCAGTTTCGGCAGCCGGCGCAGCAGTTCGGCGTCGATCGGCGTGCGCTCCCGCATCACGACCACGATCTCGCAGTCCTCGAGGGCCGCGACGAGCCGTTCGCGGTCGCCGATGTACTCGCGCAGCACCTTGACCTCGACCCGCCCGTCCAGCGGGCTCCAGTCGGCGAGCGTCTGCGATACGCCCTGGTAGTCGTCGAGGACTGCGCAGTGGAAGGTCATTGCGGGGACCTCTCTTTCGGGAGGATGTGCAGGAACGCCGCGGCGGCCGGGGCGAGCCGGGATTCGTCGTAGACGACTGACACGTGATGGACCGCGGACGGATCCGCGATGCGGAGCATCTTCGCACCGTCGGGCAGCGCGGCGCGGACGGACGAGCGCGGGACGACGGTGATGCCGACTCCGGCGGCGGCGAGCTGCACCATGTCGTGGATCTGGGCGACCTCGAAGTGCTGTCCGGGCTCGACCCCGGCGCGCTCGAAAGCGGACTCGACCTGGCGTCGCAGACCGCTGCCGCGCGCGAACTGGATCAGTTGGCGGCTGCCGGACTCCAGATCGGCGAGATCGACGACGTCCCGGCCGGCGAGGGGATGGCCGCCGGGGACGACCAGCACCAGCGGGTCGTTGCCGAGCACCCGATGGTCGAGGCCCTCCGGGATCTGCCGCGGCGCCAGACCGACGACGGCGACGTCCAGCGCGCCGGTCTGCACGGCCGCGGCCATCTCCGAACTCGGCGCGTTGACCACGTGCAGATCGATGCCGGGATAGCGCGCGTGATAGTCCGCCACGGCCCGGACCAGGTCGATCGGGCACGCGTGCGTCTGCACCAGCCCGAGCCGCAGCTCGCCGCGCCGCAGCCCGGCCAGCGCGTCCAGCTCGGCCTGCGCGTTGTCCACGTCGGCGAGGATCCGGCGGGCCAGCGGCTCCAGCAGTTCGCCGGCCGCCGTGAGCCGCACCGAGCGGCTGGTCCGGCTGAACAGGACCGCGCCGACCTCCTTCTCCAGCCGGGCGATCTGCTGGCTCAGGGCCGATTGGGCGACGAAGCAGTTCGCCGCCGCCTGAGTGAAGTTGCGCGTGTCGGCGACCGCGAGGAAATACCTCAGATGGCGTAATTCCATCTCTCACACCGATCGATTCGGGCCGATCCAAACACGAGATCGATTCCATGGTACGTCCGGAGCCCGGGCGCGAACCCATCCGGTCCCTTAGATTGGTCTGGAATCCGTGCCGCATCCCGAGGCGAGGAGCGCCCGTGACCCTGCCAGCCGAACCGCAGCCGGTGCTCTCCCCGCTCACCGCGTCGGCGATCTTCCTGGTGGCGACGATCGAGCCGGGCGGCGAGGAGGCCGTCCGGGACACCCTCGCCGACCTGTCCGGGCTGGCCCGTTCGGTGGGCTTCCGGATTCCGGACGGCGGGCTGACCGTCGTCGCCGGGGTCGGCTCGGACGCCTGGGACCGGCTGTTCGGCGGACCGCGGCCGGCCGAGCTGCACCCCTTCCGGCCGCTCGCCGGGCCCCGGCACACCGCCCCGGCCACGCCCGGCGACCTGCTCTTCCACATCCGCGCGCGGCGGATGGACCTGTGCTTCGAGCTCGCCGGGCAGCTCACCCGGCGGCTCGGCGCGGCGGCGCGCGTGGTGGACGAGGTGCACGGCTTCAAGTACTTCGACGAGCGCGACCTGATGGGCTTCGTCGACGGCACCGAGAACCCGACCGGGCCCGCCGCGCTCGCGGCCGCGCTGGTGCCCGCGGACCAGGACCCGGACTTCGCGGGCGGCAGCTATGTCATCGTGCAGAAGTACCTGCACGACCTGACGGCCTGGAACCGGCTGCCGGTCGAGGAGCAGGAGAAGGCGATCGGCCGTACGAAGCTCGACGACATCGAGCTCGACGACGACGCGAAGCCCGCCGACTCGCACGTGGCGCTGACCACGATCGTCGAGCAGGACGGGCGCGAGCGGCAGATCCTGCGCGACAACATGCCCTTCGGCCGGGTCGGTTCCGGCGAGTTCGGCACGTACTTCATCGGCTACTCGGCCACCCCCGACGTGACCGAGCGGATGCTGCGCAACATGTTCCTCGGCGACGTGCCGGGACGCACCGACCGCATCCTGGAGTTCTCCACCGCGGTCACCGGCCTGCTGTTCTTCTGCCCCAGTGCCGACTTCCTCGACGACCCGCCGGAACCGCCCGCGGCCGCCGCCACCATCGCCGCCGACGGATCGCTCGGCGTCGGAAGCCTGAGAAGGAGCCTGGCATCGTGAACAACCTGCACCGCGAACTCGCCCCGATCTCCGCCGAGGCCTGGACCGACATCGAGGCCGAGGCGCGCCGCACCTTCGAGCAGCACGTGGCCGCGCGCCGGGCCGTGGACGTGCTCGGTCCGTCCGGTCTCGCCTTCGCCGCCGTCGGCACCGGGCACATCCGGCAACTGGACGCGCCGAGCCCCGGTGTGCAGGCGGGCTGCTACGAGGTGGCCGGCGTCGTGCAGTTCCGGGTCCCGTTCACCGTGCAGCGCTCGGCGGTGGACGCCGTCGCGCGCGGGGCGAAGGACGCGGACTGGCAGCCCGTCAAGGACGCCGCCAAGCAGCTCGCGTACGCCGAGGACCGGGCGATCGTGGACGGCTTCGCGGCGGCCGGGATCACCGGGATCCGGCAGGCGGCCTCGAACCCGGCCGTCGCGCTGCCGGCCGACCCGCGCGAGTACCCGGTGGCCGTGGCGAAGGCGCTCACGGCGCTGCGGCTGGCCGGTGTCGCGGGCCCGTACCGGCTGCTGCTGTCCGCCGACGCGTATACCGCCGTCGCCGAGACCACGGACCACGGCTACCCGATCCGGCAGCACATCACCCGCATCCTCGGCGACGACGGCGACATCGTCTGGGCCCCCGCGATCGAGTCCGGGCTGCTGCTGAGCACCCGCGGCGGCGACTACGAACTGCACCTCGGCCAGGACGTGTCGATCGGCTACCTCGCGCACGACGCGGAGACCGTGCGGCTCTACTTCCAGGAGTCGCTCACCTTCGTGCCGCAGACCGCGGAGGCCGCCGTCGCGCTGAGCTGAGCCTCGGCCGGACCTCGGCTACGGCCGCAGTCCGCCGTCGATCCAGGCGCGCAGCAGGTCGAGCTGATCGTCCGACCAGGCCGCGTCGCTCTCCGGCGGCATCCGCCCGGCCTCGATCGAGCCGTACACCCGCTCGGCGTTCGCGGGCACCGACATGTACGAGTACTGATCGAGCTGCACCCCGAACGGCGCCATGTGCTCGATGTCCACCGGACGGAACAGCGGCAGGATGTCGTGCGCGAAGCCCGGTGCGGACGTGGCAGAGTCTTGCGTCATCGCATTTCTCCTTGAATAGGGTGTTTCGCGATAATTTGATCACGCGCCCCGGAGCCGCGCCAAGCGAACGGCCCGATTCACCCGGTCAGCCCAGCCGGTCCGCCCTCGCTGTCCGTCAGACCCTTTCCCGAAGGCACTCGAGCGCGCCGCGCGCCGCCACTTGGAGGGGTCATGAGTCTGCAGGTTCTCCCGTTCTACCTCGTCTGCGACGAGTCGGGCTCGATGGCCGGGGTGCCGATCGAGTCGATCAACACCGCGATGAAGGATCTGCGCAACGAGATCGGCAGCATCCCGGTCGTCGCCGACAAGACCAGGTTCTGCCTGATCGGCTTCTCCGACCAGGCGGAGATCCTGCTGGAGCTGTCCGACATCAGCACCGTGACGTCCGTCCCGGCGCTGCAGGCGAGCGGCGGCACCAACTACGCCGCCGCGTTCACCACGCTGCGCAAGGCGATCGGCGACGACGTCGAGCGGCTCAAGAAGGAGGGGCACCAGGTCTTCCGGCCCGCGGTCTTCTTCCTGTCCGACGGCCAGCCCAACCCCGGCACCCCGTGGCAGGGCGAGTTCGCGATGCTGACCGACCCGACGTGGTCGGCGAACCCGAACCTGCTCGCCTTCGGCTTCGGCGCGGCCGACGAGGCGGTCATCCGGCAGGTGGGCCGGGAGCGCGCCTTCATCGCCGACAACTCGCTGAGCCCGGCGGCCGCCCTGAGCGAGTTCGCGCAGTCCCTGGTGCGCTCGATCGTCAACTCCGGCACGCAGTCCGCGGCGGACCCGAGCGGCGGCGCGACGCTGGCGATGCCGGACCAGGTGCCCGGCTTCACCACGATCACCGCTCCGCTCGTCTGAGCGGGGACTTCGCATGCTCGAGGACGAGATCTCCGAGCCGGGCGAGGACGGGGCGCCGACCCGCCCGGTCCTCGACCTGACGTCGCAGGACCCTGAGGAGACCCCGGCCGAGCCGGCGCCGCCGGTGATCGCCGAGCCGCTCGTGCTGGTCGGGCACCCCTCGAACGCGGCGGCGCCGTGCCCGCTGCCCGCGATGGCCGAATCGGTCCCCGACACGGTCGTCGACGGCGGCACCGTGGGCGGCCTGGTCGCGCGGGCCGTGTCCATCCGCGGCGAGGACCACCGCACGTTCAAGGTCGTGCGGCAGGACTCGGTGGCCCTGTGGACGATGGAGCGCAAGCAGTCCACGTCCGTGGGCGGGCCGATCCTGCTGGCGACGGTCGCGGACGGCGTCGGCAGTTGCGCGCACTCGCACGTCGGTTCCGCCGCCGCCTGCCGACTGGCCCGGCAGCACGTGACCACGCGTCTCAAGGCCCTGCTCGCGACCGAGCCGACGACGGCGCTGACGAACGCGTGCCGGGCGACGACCTCCGACATCGCCGCCGGACTGCGCGTCGTCGCGGCCGAACGCGGCGAGGCTCCGGAGCAGTTCTCCACGACCCTCGTCGCGGCGCTCGTCGTCCCCGGCACGGACGAGCACCCGGCGCGGGCGGTCGTCTTCAGCGTCGGCGACAGCACGGCCGCCGTGCTGCGCGACGGTGTCTGGCTCTCCTGCCTGGCGTCCGAACCGAAGCCGGAGAGCTCGGAGATCATGAGTACGCGCACTGACGCACTGCCCGCGCACGCCGACCGTGTCGAAGCCACGGTCGTCACCCTGGAGCGGGGCGACGTGCTGCTGCTGTGCACGGACGGCCTGGGCAACCCGATGGTCAACGGCAGCGTCCGCGACCAGCTCGCCGAGTGGTGGGGCGCCGGACGGGTGCCTTCGCTCCCCGAGTTCCACTGGCAGCTCAGTTTCCGCGCGCAGTCCTACAGCGACGACCGCAGCGCCGTCTGCGTGTGGGTGCCGTGAGCGCCGTGGACGTTCCCCTCGCGTCGCTCAAGCTCGGCGACCGGCTCGGCCGCGGCGGCCAGGCCGACGTGTTCCGCATTGTCAACCGGCCCGGCGAAGTGCTCAAGCAGTACTTCTCGCCGAACGTCAACGGGGCCGCGCTCGACGCGCTGGTCGCCTTCCCGCGGACGCTGGACGCGCTCGAACGCGAGGCGCTGTTCCGGCAGTCCGCGTGGCCGATCGCCCGGGTGACCAAGCAGGGCAGGACCGTGGGCTGCCTGATGAAGGAGATCCCCGGCACGTTCATCGGCCGCACGCAGGCCGGCGCCCGGCCCCGCGAGCTGCAGTACCTGCTGTTCCAGCACCGGCCCACGTGGGGCGACATCACGCCGCTGGACACGCACGGCCGGATCGACATCGCGCAGTCCTTCGCGGGCCTCATGCGGGTGCTGCACGACCACGGGATCGTCGTCGGCGACATCTCGATGAACAATCTGCTGTGGAGCCCCGGGATCCCGCCGCAGATCTACCTGATCGACTGCGACAGCCCGACGCCGACCGGGATGGCGCCGGTGCTCGCCCCCGTGACCACCCCCGACTGGATGGACCCGCAGCAGGCCTCGGCGGCCGCGGACTTCGACAGCGACCGCTACAAGCTCGCGCTGACGATCGGGCGCACGCTCTGCTCGAACGCGTACGTGACTCCGGGTCAGCCGCTCGACCTGCCGCCGGACCTGCCGGAACCCATCGCCGCCGCCGTCGCCGCGTGCTTCGCGGACGCCGCCGGGCCGCGCGGCACGCGGCCGCACGCCGCGCGCTGGGCGCACGCGCTGCGCGGCCGCGGCGAGGTCCGGTTCGGGCCGCCGCCCGCGGGCCGCCCGAGTCCCGCGCAGCTGCCGCTGGGGCCGTTGGACGGCCGCGGCCCGCGCGGTTCGCGGCCGGTGATCCCGTTCAATCCGCCGTGGAAGGCCCCGCCGTGAGCCCGCGGCCCCGGACCTGACGACCCCTCGACGACGTACCTCCAAGGAAAGGACGGGCGATGGCCAGGATCGTCGCAGCGATCGACTTCGGCACGCACGGCACCGGCTTCGCCTGGGCGTTCTCCAGTGCGCGGGACGACGAGCCCACCCGCCGGAACATCTACATGTTCGACAACTGGACCTCCCAGCCGACGACCTATGTCAAGAACCTGTCAGCGCTGCTGCTGGACGGCTCCGGCGGCGTGGTCGCCTGGGGCTACGAGGCGCAGAAGCTGTTCCAGACCGAGTCGCGCGAGCACCCCGAGTACGAGTACGCCGAGCGGTTCAAGATGAGGCTGCTGCCGCCCGAGGACGCGGCCGGGAGCGGCGCCGCGGCCGGTCCGGGCCGGTCGCCGCAGACACTGATCACCGCGTACCTGCGCTCCTTCTACCGGTTCACGCTGGAGCAGATCATCGCGCGCAGCGGCGTGGCCGAGGACGAGATCACCTGGTGCCTGACCGTCCCGGCGATCTGGAAGGACCGCGAGCGGCAGATCATGCGCGACTGCGCGGTCGCCGCCGGGCTGCCGGCCGACACCGACCGGCTGCTGATCGCGGTCGAACCCGAGGTCGCGGCCCTGTACTGCCGCTTCGACGGGGGCTACTCCGAGGTCGGGGACGTCGGCGACCGGTTCATGGTCGTGGACGCGGGCGGCGGCACCGTGGACATCACCGCGTACGAGAAGACGGCCGACGGCCTGACGGAGATCGGCTACACGGACGGCGGCAGCCTGGGGTCCACGTACATCGACCGGCAGCTGCTGGAGACGGTGATCCCGCGCAGGCTGGGCGCGGAGTTCGTGGATACGGTCAAGCGGAAGGAGCCGGCGGCCTTCGCGGCGATGATGGACGACTGGGAGCGGGCGAAGCGCGAGTTCGAGCCCGGCCAGAAGCGCCCGATCATCCTGCAGCTGAGCCACCGGCTCTTCCGGCTCCTCACCGACGAGAACCGGCGGCGGCTCGGCGAACTCCAGAACGGCGTGGACGACGAGATCGTCATCTCCCCCGACGAGATCACCGACGCGTTCGACCACGTGGTGCGGCCGCTGCTGAAGCTGGTCGACGCGCAGAACCGCAAGGTCGGGCAGCGCTCGCTCAACCGCGTGCTGCTGGTCGGCGGATTCGCTCAGTCCCCGTACCTCCAGCAGCGGCTGCGCGAGCATCTGGAGCCGAAGGTCGAGCTCATGATCCCGGCGTACCCGTCCCAGGCCGTGCTGGCGGGCGCCGTGCACTACGGCCTGAACCCGGCCACGATCAGCGGCCGCCGCAGCAGGTTCACCTACGGCGTCGGCGTCGCACAGCCCTTCGACGAGATGCGCGACCGTCCGGAGGACAAGGTCATCAGGTACGACGGCACGCCGCTGTGCAACAACCGCTTCGACGTGTTCGTCGGCGCCGGGGACGTCGTCGAACCCGGCCACAAGGTCGTCCGCGACTACTACCCGATCAACGCGGGCCAGCGCGAGATGACGCTGCGCCTGTTCACCGCGGAGACGACGGATCCGCGCTACCTCAACGACGCCACGTGCCGCGAGGTGGGCAACCTGACGCTCGACATGTCCTCCACGGCCGCCATGCCGCCGGCCGGCCGTCGCGTCGAGATGACGATGCACTTCGGCGGCACCGAGGTCGAGGCGACGGCGCGCGACGTGAAGACCGGCATCGAACTGCGGACCAGCATCCGCTTCAGCTAGACGAGGGAGAGGCATGACCAGTCCGCAGGAGCAGTCGAGCTTCCGGGCGTTGTTCGCGCAATTCGGCAGCACGCTGGATCAGTGGTTCGCGGCCAGCAGGACGGAGACGGCGCGGCTCAGCGCGGCGAACGCGCGGATCCTGGCCCTGGAGCACAAGTTCGAGGACCTGGACAAGCGGTTCACCAAGGTCCTCGAACAGAGCTTCAAGGAGGCGGCGCCGGACACGTTGACGCTCGACGACCAGCAGCGCCAGGACCTCGCCGACCGATTCAAGACCCTGTTCGAACAGATCGACCACGCGTACACCCGCATCTACGACCGCAAGCACCACGGCGCTCCCGACCTCGGATCGCGCGCGGAGTGGCTCACCAACTTCCTCTGGGCCATCCACAACGACGAGGATCCGGCGAAGATCCACGGCAGCCTGCAGCAGTTCACCCCGACCGAGCCGGCCCTGTACAACGTCAGCGAACTGATCGAGCGGTTCGGAGCGCTGCGGCGGCGCGTGCTCGAACTGGACCAGAACTGCCTGATCTCGTTCGACTACGTGCCGGGGCCGGTCGATTCGCGCACGCAGAGGCCGTGGAAGCACTGCGATCCGGACGGCGACGTGGTCTTCGCGGTGACCCCGTCCTACAGCGTCGGCACGCGGCTCTTCCTGCACCAGCAGGTCTTCACGGCTCCGCGCCAGGTCGACGCGGGCTGACGCGTCGGGCTCAGGAGGTCAGGCCGAGCACCTTCTCCGCCGTCATCCAGTCGGTGGCGATCGCCTGCTGGGCGGCGGAGAGGGTGACCTTGCCGGAGCAGACGGCGCGGTGCAGGTCGTTCTCGACCTTGTCCTTCGGGTTGGGCAGGGAGCCGACCTCGGGCCACAGGTTCTTGATGTCGTTGGCGCCGCCGAGTTCGAGGCTGACGAGGTGGTCGAGCTCGCTCACGTCGCCGGACGGAATGCCGTAGGACTTGTACAGCGCGGCCTTCGCCTTGTTGGTCTGGCCGGTCGAGGGGCGCACCTTGGCCGTGTAGCCGCTGCGGCAGATGGTGGTGGAGATGTTCTGCTGCGTCACGGCGGGGTCGATGGCGCCCGGCGTGCACTGCGGGTCCGGCTCCGGGCCCGGGCGGACGTGGCAGGTGGCGGGCACGGTTCCGGTGACCTGGCCCGGATCGTGCACGGCAGCCAGCACTCCGGAGCGGGTCTGCGGCGACGCTGAGGACGACTCGCCGGTCGTGGAGCCGGATCCGACGGTCAGCGACGCGCATCCGGCGGCGCACGTGGCGACCAGAGCGACGAGTGCCATACGCAGCGTGCGCACGGTGGAGCCTCCAAGGTTGGGATGCGGTGTCCCCTATGACACTAGAGCATGTGCGCGTTCACAAAATCTCCCTCGCAGAACCTTGACGGCTACGCAACGTTCGATGATAGTGACGGCTGAACCGCGCTCGATGCATTGTGAGCATTAACATTCCCCGTCACCCCGGCAATGATGAACGAAGGAGTTCATGTTGCTCGCCCTACCCACACCACGCCGAATGCGCGGCGGCCTGCTCGCCGCTTTGACCACGTTCGCACTCGTATGCACCAGCCTGGTCGCGTCCACCGGCACCTCGCAGGCGGCCACCCAAGAACCCTGCGACATCTACGCCGCCGCCGGCACGCCGTGCGTCGCGGCGCACAGCACCACCCGCGCCCTGTTCGCCGCGTACGACGGCGCGCTCTACCAGGTCGAACGGGCGTCGGACAGCACGTACAAGGACATCGACGTCGCCTCCGCCGGAGGGGTCGCGAACGCTGCGACGCAGGACGCGTTCTGCGCGGGCACGATCTGCACGATCACCCGGATCTACGACCAGACCGGCGACGGGAACACGTTGCTCTACCAGGGATCCGGCGGCACGGGCGGGGACGACACCGCCTCCACCGCGACCCTGGAGGCCGTCACGGTCGACGGCGCCAAGGCGTACTCGCTCTACATCAACCCCGGCAACAGCTACTGGGTCAACGGCTCGTCCACCTCCGTGCCGACCGGCAGCAGCCCCGAGGGCGAGTACATGGTCACCAGCGGCACCCACGTGAACAGCAGTTGCTGCTTCGACTACGGCAACACGGAGACCGACCACAAGGCCGACGGCAACGGCGCGATGGACGCCATCAACTTCGGCACCGAATGCTGGTTCGGCTCGTGCACCGGGACCGGGCCGTGGGTGCAGGCGGACCTCGAGGACGGACTGTTCTCCGGCGGCGCGTCGTCCTGGAACTCGAGCCAGGTCTCCGAGACCAGCCACTTCGTCACCGCGATGCTGAAGAACAACGGCACCACCGCGATGGCGCTCAAGGGCGGCAACGCGCAGTCCGGCAGCCTGACCACGATGTACAGCGGCGCGCTGCCCAGCGGCTACGACCCGATGAAGAAACAGGGCGCGATCATCCTCGGCAGCGGCGGCGACTGCTGCGAGACGAACACGAACGCCGACGCGGGCACGTTCTACGAGGGCGCCGTCGTCAAGGGCTACCCGTCCGACGCGACCGACGCCGCCGTGCAGGCCAACATCGTCGCGGCCGACTACGCCACGATCGCCACGCCGTTCACGTCCGGCGCCGAGATCTCGCTCCAGGCCACGACCTCGTGCTGCACCTCGGACTACCTGCAGCACGACGCGAGCGACGACAAGGTGGTGATCGCGGCGGTCACCTCCAGCAGTTCGGCCACCGTCAAGGCCGACTCCGACTGGATCGTCGAGCCCGGACTCGCGAACAGCAACTGCGTCTCGTTCGAGTCCGCGAACGAATCAGGGTACTACCTCAGGCATTCAGGGTTCGTGCTCTACCTGAACGCCGACGACGGGACGACGCTGTTCGAGAACGACGCCACCTTCTGCCCGCATCCGGGCAACAGCGGCACCGGCTACTCGTTCCAGTCGAACAACTACCCGGCCAAGTACATCCGCCACTACGACTTCGTGGGCTACGTGGCGGGCGACGGCGGCACCAACGCCTGGGACACCACGTCCACCTGGGCGCAGGACACCAGCTGGCTCGCCGACTCCCCCTGGAGCTGACCGGCGGCAAGGGCGGGCGAGGGGCCGGCGAGCGGGGTCGCCAGCCCGTCAGTCCCTCGCCGCCGTCGCCGGGTCGTTCGGGTGCCGGGTCAGCGGCGTGCTGAGCACGTCCATCCAGGGGGTCAGCGGCAGCGCGCCGGTCATCGCCCGCAGTTCGTCGGCGTCCGCGGCGCGCCACAGTCCCAGGGCGTGCCACGTACCGGGCTCGTTCGGCAGCATCCACAGCCGCACGAGGTGGCCCTGAACAGCCAGTTCCCGGGTGCGCTCGGCCTCTGCGGCCACCGCCGCCGCGTACGCCTCGTCGCCGTCGGCGGGCCGGACGGTGAACTCGGTGAAGAACTCCGGGGCGTCCGGGCCGCCGCTCACGACCGGGTCCGGGTCGTTGGCGTGCGGACCGAGCGGCGTGACCTCGTCGGTGCGCCAGACCCGCAGCGGCATCGAGGCCAGCACCTTCTCCAGCGCGTCGGCGTCGGCGGCCGCGAACAGGCCGAGCGTGCGCCACTCCCCCGGCGCCAGCGGCGGACGCCAGAGCCGCAGCAGGCTGCCGTCGGCCGCGAGCTGCCGGGACCGGGCGGCCTCGCGGGCGCGGATCTCGTCCACCGCGCTGTCCGGGGTGCCGTCCGGGACGCGCGTGGTCATGGTGACCAGGTACTCCATCGTGGGTGCTCCTTCGCCCGCTCACGTGCCGAGTTGGATGAAGCGCCGTCCGCCGATGATGCGGTCGTCGGTGCAACGGTAGCCGAGCGGCTCGGCGAGCGCGCGCAGGGCGCCCGGGCCGATCCGGGCCCACGGGATCGCCGGCCCGGCGGCGATGTCGGCCGGGCGCAGCCAGTGCCGCTCGTCGGTCTCGTGCGGCGTGGTCTCGACGGTGAGCGTCGCACCGGACGGCCGCAGCAGGGTCTTGACGCGGCCGAGCAGCGCGGCCGGGTCGCCGCTGATGCCGATGTTCCCGTCGATGAGCAGCGCGTGCGGCCAGCGTCCCTCGGCTGGGAGCCGGTCGAACACCGAGCGGCCCAGCACGGTGGCGCCGGAGGCGCGGGCCAGCAGCAACGCGACGGGCGTGACGTCGACCCCGAGCGCGGGCACGCCGCGTCGGGCGAGTTCGGCGGCGAGCCGGCCGGGTCCGCAGCCGATGTCGAGGGTCGGACCGTCGCAGTGTTCGAGCAGTTCGCGGTCCACGTCATCGGCGACGGCCGCGTAACGGCCCACGTCCAGGTGCACGACGAGCCCGTCCGCGCCGTGCAGGGTGACCGGCGCGGCGGGTCCGGAGACGCTCTGCCACAAGGAGCGTTCGTAGTCCGTCGCGGTCGGACCGCCCCAGGTGGCGGCCGTACTGTCGGCGATATCAAGCACTGTGCATCCTGGTCCCGATCGCGGCGAGCCGTCGCGCGAAGGCCGTGCGCGGAGCCAGTTCGGCGGCGGCGTAGGCGCAGGCGGCGGTGTCCACGTCGCGCAGCATCGGCATGTGCAGCACGGAGAGTCCGGCCTGTTCGAGGCGGAGCAGCTGGACGGCTCCCGTGTCAGGCCTCGACATCGGCACGCCGATCAGGAGTTCCGGGGTGCGCGCGTGCGCCGGGGCGCGCAGGCCCAGTGCCCAGAAGCCGCCGTCCTCCGCCGGGGCGAAC
>DATJIF010000114.1:0-35843 GCA_035493475.1 Actinospica sp. | reverse complement strand
AAGCCCACCGCCAGGCCCGCGGCGTACGCGGCGCCGAGCGCGGTCGTCTCGGCCACCACCGGCTTGGAGACCGGCACGCCCAGCACGTCCGCCTGGATCTGCATGGCCAGCTCGTTCGCGGTGATGCCGCCGTCCACGCGCAGCACGTCCAGGTGCACGCCCGAGTCCTGCTCCATCGCCTCGACCACGTCGCGGGTCTGATAGCAGATCGACTCCAGGGTGGCCCGGGCCAGGTGCGCGTTCGTGTTGAACCGGGACAGGCCGACGATCGCGCCGCGCGCGTCCGAGCGCCAGTACGGGGCGAACAGGCCGGAGAACGCCGGGACGAAGTACACGCCGCCGTTGTCCTCGACCTGCCGGGCCAGCGACTCGCTTTCCGCCGCGCCGGAGATGATGCCGAGCTGGTCGCGCAGCCACTGCACGGCCGAGCCGGTCACCGCGATCGAGCCTTCGAGCGCGTACACCGTGTCCTGGTCGCCGAACTTGTAGGCCACCGTGGTCAGCAGCCCGTTCTTCGAGTGCACGATCTCGGTGCCGGTGTTCAGCAGCAGGAAGTTGCCGGTGCCGTAGGTGTTCTTGGCGGTGCCGGGGGTGAAGCAGACCTGGCCGACGGTCGCGGCCTGCTGGTCGCCGAGGTCGCCGGTCAGCGGGACCTCGCCGTGGAACGGGCCGTCGAGCCGGGTCTTGCCGTAGCCCGCCGGGTCCGAGGACGGCTTGATCGCCGGGAGCATCGCCCGCGGCACGCCGAAGAAGCCGAGCAGCTCGTCGTCCCAGTCGAGGGTCTCGAGGTTCATCAGCATGGTGCGGCTGGCGTTGGTCGGGTCGGTGACGTGCACGCCGCCGTCCACTCCGCCGGTGAGGTTCCACAGCAGCCACGAGTCGGTGTTGCCGAACAGGGCGTGCCCGGCCTCGGCGTCGGCGCGCAGCCCCTCGACGTTCTCCAGCAGCCACTGGATCTTGCCGCCGGAGAAGTACGTGGCCGGGGGCAGGCCAGCCTTGCGCCGGATGACCTGGCCGCGCTCGTCCTTGTCCAGGGCGGCGGCGATCCGGTCGGTGCGGGTGTCCTGCCAGACGATCGCGTTGTAGTACGGGCGTCCGGTGCGCTTGTCCCACACCACGGTGGTCTCGCGCTGGTTGGTGATGCCGACCGCGGCCAGGTCGGCGGCGGTCAGGTTGGCGGTGCGCAGCGCGGTCTCGATGACCGCGCGGGTGCGCTCCCAGATCTCGGTCGGGTTGTGCTCGACCCAGCCGGCCTGCGGGAGGATCTGCTCGTGCTCCAGCTGGTGCCGGGCCACCTCGTTGCCGCCGTGGTCGAAGATCATGAAGCGGGTGCTGGTCGTGCCCTGGTCGACTGCGCCTACGAAGTCTGCCATCGCGCGTGCCTCTCTCAACTGTCTGGCTTTTCTGGCGAAGCTCTGGTGTCACACGGATACCGGCCGCGGTCAGCGGTCGGCGGCGGCCTCGAGGGTCGGCTCGGCGGACGGGGTGCCCTCGGTGTTCGGCTCCTCGCCGGGCAGGAACTGCCCGATCAGCACCTTGTAGAGCCAGGCGCCGAGGACGCCGCCGATGATCGGGGCCACGATGGGCACCCAGAAGTACAGGTCGCCCCATTGGTCTCGGAACGCCGTGCCGTAGCCGGTGAAGAAGGACGCGAGCCGCGGGCCGAAGTCACGGGCCGGGTTGATCGCGTAGCCCGCGTCGGTGCCCCAGGCCATGCCGATCGCCACCACGAGGAAGCCGACGACGACCGGGGCTATGTTGCCCAGCGGCGAGATGTTGCGCGCGTCGGTGATCGCGAAGACCACGAACAGCAGGATCGCGGTGCCGATGATCTGGTCGCGGAAGCCGCCCCACATGCTCACGCCGGCGGTCAGGCTGCCGTTGCCGGGGAGCGTGGAGAAGATGCCCTGGCTCTTGATCGTGTGGCCCGGGTCGAACCTGGCGATGACCTCGGTGTAGTTCCAGCGCACGATCAGCGCGGCGACGAAGGCGCCGGCGGTCTGGGCGAGGGCGTACGGCGCCACCTTGCGCCAGGGGAATCCGCTGAAGACCGCGTTCGCGACGGTCACGGCGGGGTTCAGATGCCCGCCGGTGATCTTGCCCGCGACGTAGATGCCGAACACGACGCCGAAGCCCCATGCCCAGGTGATGCTGTCGTGGTTGCCGATGCCCGCGGCCACGACCTGGGCCACGACACCGACGCCGAACAGGATCAGGATGAAAGTACCGGCGAACTCCGCCGCCAGTTCTCCCCAGAGCCCGCGGGCCTTGAGTCTTGCCACCATGTCTCCTCCTCGAGACGAGTGGGTCGAACAATCGCCTTCTTCCGGGGGAACCCGGGGCGCCGACGGAGACCAACGTGCCTCTTCGGAAACATCCAGTCAACGAACGCCATTCGACAATGTCGAACACTGGCCGGATTGCGGGCGCTGGTCTACCATCACGGGCCATGTCCGGACGAGACGGCGGCGTGGCCCACTCCCCACACTGGGGCCTGTACGCGCGGATGCAAGTCGGCGCGTTCGACATAGTCGAACGCCGCCCGGGCCGCTACCATCGGTCGCATGCCGGGATCCGTCCAGTCGATCGAGCGCGCCGCGGCGATCCTGCGCCTGCTGGCGCGGGGTTCGGGCCGGCTGGGGGTGGGCGAGATCTCCACCTCGCTCGGCCTGGCCAAGGGCACCACGCACGGCATCCTGAAAACCCTTCAGGACGTCGGATTCGTCGAGCAGGACAAGGCCAGCGGCAAGTATCAACTCGGTGCCACGCTGCTGCACCTGGGCACCAGCTACCTCGACGTCAACGAGCTGCGATCCCGGGCGATCAACTGGGCCGACGCGCTCGCCTCGCGCAGCGGCGAGGCGGTGCGGATCGGCACGCCGCTGGACGGCAAGGTGCTGGTCGTGCACCACGTCTTCCGTCCGGACGACTCGCTGCAGACGCTGGACACCGGCACGCTGCTGCCGGTGCACGCCACCGCGCTGGGCAAGATCCTGCTGGCCTACGACTCGGGCGTGGCGGCCGAGGTGGCGGGCGCCACGCCGGAGCAGTACACCCGGCGCACGCTGGTCACCCCGGCCGCGCTGCGCAAGGCGGTCACCGAGGTGCGCGAGCAGGGCTGGGCGGGGGAGGCCGAGGAGTACGCCGCCGGCCAGGCCTCGATCGCCGCCCCCATCCGCGGGTACGGTGGCTACGTGGTCGGCGCGATCAGCATCGCCGGCTCGGTGGACCGGCTGTTCCCCGCGTCCGGCCGCGTGGACCAGAGCCTGGTGACGTTCGTGCAGAACGCCGCGCGGGCCATCTCCCGCGACCTCGGCGCCGGTCGATGGTGACCGGCCGGGCGTCCGCGCCGCAGCAGCACGCCCCGCACTCCGCCGCAACGACGCAGCGAAAGGTTTCCCGATGGTCGCGCGCTATGTAATGTCGGTCGATCAGGGCACGACGTCCACCCGCTGCATCCTGTTCGACCAGGGCGGCCGGCTGGTGTCGGTGACCCAGCGGGAACACCGGCAGCGCTACCCGAAGCCCGGCTGGGTCGAGCACGACGCCACCGAGATCTGGCGCAACCTGGAGCACATGGCCCCGGAGGCGCTGGCCCGCGCGGGCGTGGACGCGAGCCAGGTCGCCGCGCTCGGCATCGCGAACCAGCGGGAGACGACCGTGCTCTGGGACCGGCACACCGGCGTCCCGGTCGGCCGCGCCGTCGTCTGGCAGGACACCCGCACGGACGAACTGGTCGAGCAGTACGCGAGCCGCCCCGGCGCCGAACTGGTGTTGGAACGCTCGGGGTTGCCGCTGGCCACGTACTTCTCCGCGCCCCGGCTGCGCTGGCTGCTGGACCACACGCCGGGCCTGTACGAACGGGCCGAGCGGGGCGACGTGCTGTTCGGCACGATGGAGAGCTGGCTGGTGTGGAACTTCACCGGCGGCGTGGACGGCGGCGTGCACGTGACGGACGTGACCAACGCGAGCCGCACGCTGCTGATGAACATCGAGACGCTGCAGTGGGACAAGGACCTGCTGGACTTCTTCGGCATCCCGGCCGCGATGCTCCCCGAGATCCGCTCGAACGCCGAGCTCTACGGCACCGCGACCCGAGCCGTGCCCGGCGTGCGGATCAGCGCCGCGCTCGGCGACCAGCAGGCGGCGCTGTTCGGCCAGACCTGCTTCGCGCAGGGCGAGGCCAAGTGCACGTACGGCACCGGCAGCTTCCTGCTGCTGAACACCGGCACCGTCCCGGTCCGCTCCAGCCACGGCCTGCTCACGACGGTCGGCTACCGCATCGGCGACGAACCGGCCGTCTACGCCCTCGAAGGCTCGATCGCCGTCACGGGCTCGCTCGTCCAGTGGTTCCGCGACAGCCTCGGCCTGATCCAGACGGCCCCCGAGATCGAGACGCTCGCCAGGACCGTCGAGGACAACGGCGGCTGCTACATCGTCCCCGCCTTCTCCGGCCTGTTCGCCCCGCACTGGCGCGCCGACGCGCGAGGCATCATCGTCGGCCTGACCTCGTACATCACCAAGGGCCACCTGGCGCGGGCGGTCCTGGAGGCGACCGGCTGGCAGACCCGTGAAGTCGTGGACGCCATGAACGCCGACTCAGGCCTCGAACTCAGAAGCCTCAAGGTCGACGGCGGCATGACCGCGGACAACCTGCTGATGCAGTTCATCGCCGACGTGCTCCCGGCCCCCGTCGTCCGGCCGATGGTCGCCGAGACGGTCTCACTCGGCGCCGCGTACGCCGCGGGACTCGCCGTGGGCTACTGGCCCGACCTCGAAGGCCTGCGCCGCAACTGGCACCGCGCGGCCCAGTGGCTGCCCACCATGGACGCGACCCGCCGCGAAAGCGAATACGCTAACTGGAAGCGCGCGGTCGAACGTACCTTCGGCTGGGTCCGCCCGAACACGAACACCGCGGGGTAGCGGGGAGAACGGCAAAAGGGGAAGAACATGCGAAAGCTCGTCGTGTACGAACTGTTGTCCCTCGACGGCGTCGCCGAGGATCCGGACGCCTTCTTCTCGCACTGGGACGAGGCGATGGACGCCAACCTCGCCGCCGTCATCGCGCCGCAGGACGCCGTCATCCTGGGCCGCCGCAGCTACGCCGAATGGGCGCAGTTCTGGCCGTCCAGCGAGATCGAGCCCTTCGCCACCTTCATCAACGGCGTCACCAAGCACATCGCCACCTCGACCCCGCTCGACCGCGACTGGGCCAACGCCGCGCCCATCGTCGGTGACCTGGTCGACTTCGTCCGCGACCTCAAGCAGCAACCCGGCGGCGACATCGGCGTCCACGCAAGCATCGAAGTCGCGCAGGCCCTCCTCGCCGCCAAGGATCTCGTCGACGAACTCAAGCTCGTCATCGCCCCACGCATCGCCGTCCGCGGCCGCCGCCTCCTCGACAATCTCCCCCCGATCGAACTCGAGACGGTCCGCAGCGAGATCTCCCCGACGGGATACCTGCTCGTCGACTACCGCGTCGTCCGGCCGGAGAACCGGTGACGAGTACGGCAGGCATGAGTGCCGCTGCTAGTGCGAGTGCCGTGCCTGCTCGTGCCGCACTAGACCTGGATGCACGGCTCGAAGAACTCTTCGCCCGAGCCGGTTGTCACGGCTGGTTGTGCGCCCAATCCCTCGACGGCACGCAAGAGTACGCGCTGCGCGGGAACGAGCCCGTAATCGCGGCCTCCGTCTTCAAGGTCCCGGTGGCGATGGCCGCAGAGTCCGCATTCGCCACGGGACTGCTCGATCCCCGTACCAGGGTGTTGCTGCGCGGCGGCGAGCACACGCCGGGTCCGGTGGGCATGTCGCTGTACTCCGACGACGTGGAAGCCTCGTTGCGCGACCTCTGCGTGTCGATGCTGACGATCAGCGACAACGTGGCCACCGACGCGCTGCTCGCCGCCATCGGGATCGAAGCGGTCAACACGTTCACCGCCGGTCTGGGACTCGCCGACACCGTCGTCGAAAGCGACCTGGTCACGCTCATCGACTCCATCGGGCAGGCCGCCGGATTCGAAAGCTGGAACGCGATGAGCGCGCGGTCCGCCCAACCGTGGTCACCAGAGGAGAGCGCACGGGTCGCAGCCGCGATACGGAGCTGCGCCGCCCTCGACGCCCCACGAACCAATCGCACCACCGCGCGCGAGTCCGCCACCCTGCTTCGCCTCATCTGGACGGATCAGGCAGGTCCGGCATCCGCCTGCGCGCGAGTGCGGTGGATCATGGCACGTCAGCTCACGAAGCACCGGCTCGCCTCCGGATTCGCCCCTCCGGCCCGGGTCGCGGCCAAGAGCGGCAGCCTGATCCAGCGGGTGCGCAACGAGGTCGGAGTGGTGCAGTTCCCCGACGGGCGCGGCTACAGCCTGGCCGTATTCACCTGCACCGGACTCGACGGCCGCGACGGCACGGACAGCACCGTCAACCCCGCCATCGGCGCCGCGGCCGCCATGGTCGTCGACGCCCTCAGCCAAGCTCCCGAATCGACCGGTTGACTCTTCCCCTGGGGCGGACCCCAGCATCGTCTCGCCGAATGGGGCGAATGCTGAGGAGGAGTTGACGTGTCGGAGAGCATCGGTGTGGACATCGCCGCGCGGGATCTGGAGTGGGAAGGCTGCGACAACGTCCGCGATCTCGGCGGACTGCCGACCGCGGGCGGCGGCGAGACGGTGCGCGGCCGGATCGTCCGTGCGAACAATCTGGACCTTCTGACGAGGGACGGCTGGCAGGCGCTGTGGGACTACGGCGTCCGCACGGTGATCGACCTGCGTAACCAGGAGGAGTGACGAACCGACGTCGCCCGACCGAACGGGCTGACGATGGTTCGGATACCCTTCGACGCCTACGCCTCGCCCGAGTGGATCCGCCGATGGGACCCGCCAGGCTTGCCGAGCAACCTCGCCCGCTACCTCACCGACTACCCGCAGGCCCTGACCGATCTCGGAAAAGCGATCGCCACCGCCGAACCCGGCGGCATCGTCGTGCACTGCGCCGCCGGCCGCGACCGCACCGGCCTCGCCGCCATGATGCTGCTCGCCCACGCCGGCGTCGAGCAGTGCATCGTGGCGGCGGATTGGGAGCACAGCATCGAACGGCTCAGCCGCTACTACGCGCGGGCAGGTTCAGGGAACATCAAGGACGACGACCTCGGCGCCCCGACTCCCGAGACCCTGGCGGCGGTCCGGCGTCAGGTGTCCGACTTCCTCGCAGCACTGCGCACCGAAGACTACTTCGACGAGGAGGTCAGCGCGCGACTGCTGTCATCGGATTTTTGAGTCGTTGAAATGGATCAGCCGACCGGCTACGCCCCCGAGAGCCTCGGCAGGATGTGCTGGGCGTCGCCGTATTCTAGGCTGCGCTCTACGAGGAGGGCGGCGGAGCCGAGGATTTGGGGGTCGGGGGCCTTGGCGATCTCGGGGTCCTTGTTCGCGTAGGGGAAGAGGGACAGGACGTGCTGCATGGCGGCTAGGCGGGCGCGCTTCTTGTCGTTGCTCTTCACTACCGTCCAGGGGGCGTCGGCGGTGTCGGTGTAGAAGAACATCGCCTCCTTCGCGTCCGTGTACTGGTGCCAGCGTTCCAGGGAGGCTAGGTCCATGGGGCTGAGCTTCCATTGGCGGACGGGGTCTACCTGGCGGATCAGGAACCTGGTGCGCTGTTCTGCCTGAGAGACGGAGAACCAGAACTTCACCAGGTGGATGCTGTCGCGGACGAGCATGCGCTCGAACTCCGGTGCCTGGCGCATGAATTCGAGGTATTCGGCGGGGTCGCAGAAGCCCATCACGCGCTCTACGCCGGCGCGGTTGTACCAGGAGCGGTCGAAGAGCACGATTTCGCCGGCGGCGGGCAGGTGCGAGACGTAGCGCTGGAAGTACCACTGCGTGCTCTCGCGCTCGGTCGGCTTCTCCAGCGCGACCACGCGGGCGCCGCGCGGGTTGAGGTGCTCGGTGAAGCGCTTGATGGTGCCGCCCTTGCCGGCCGCGTCGCGCCCCTCGAACAGGATGACCAGCCGGCCGCCGGTCTCCTTTATCCAGTTCTGCAGCTTGAGCAGTTCGATCTGCAGCAGCCGCTTGTCGCGCTCGTATTCGACCCGGGACAGCCGCTCGGGGTACGGGTAGCCCTCCCGCCAGGTGTCCACCGCGTTGCCGTCGGCATCCACGAGAACCGGATCGTCGTCGTCCACGTCGTCGACCCGCAGGCCCTGCGTGCGGGTGACGTCGGCCAGGTTCCAGCGCCGTTCGTCGGCGTTCGGTTCAGTGCTCACAGAGGCAATATGCCGAATCCGTGATCTCGCCGCCCGACGATACGCCGAACACTGGGCGAACAGGAGGCGACCGGGGCTACAGTTCGACGCTGAAGATGACCGCGCGGCCGTCCTGCGCGGCCGCCTGGTAGAAGTCCGCTATCCCGTCCACGTTGCCCCAGGTGTACGCGAAGTCCGCCTCGCCGCGTTCGCCGTCGTAGTCGGGGAAGTCGAGCGCGTCGTAGCGGCGGCGGAGCCAGGCCTGGTCCACCGGCGCGAGGGCGTCGGCGACGGTGGAGACCTGGTCCGCGCGCACCAGCGAGACCAGGTATTCCGAGTCCTCGCACAGCTGCACGCCGCCGAGTACGACGTGCGAGAGCGGGAAGGAGCCCGCGCGGACCTTGAGGGTGCCGTCGGTCAGGCAGCGGTGCAGCGCGTCCCAGGCCTTGTCGGTGCCGAAGGCGTACGCGGGCTCCGACTCCTCCTCGATCCGTTCGACGAGCGCGATCACGGCCGCGTCGTCCTCGGCGGCGAGCAGCCGTGCCACGATTTCCTCGCCGATCGCGAAGTGCATCCCCAATCCGGCCATGGCGCCGCGTCCTCTCCCCGGTGCGACTCCCGTCGCTTCGCAGGGAGCGTACCAGCGGGCGCGGACAAACGTACGCCTGCGTGCGTCAGCGCATGATGACGCAGGACGGCGCGGGGACGGCGAGGGTGGCGCCGGTCGCGCTCGGTACGCCGGTAGCCGGGTCGAGAGCGAAGACGGTGACCTCGTCGGACAGCTGGTTCGAGCAGAACAGCAGTGTGCCGTCGAGGGAGAGCACGATGTCGCGGGGCCACCTGCCGCCGGTGGACACGACCGAGACGAGTTCGGGCTTGCGGGGATCGGTGAGCGCGTACGTCCGAATGGTGTCCGGACCGCGTACGGCCAGATGGAGGAACGCGCCGTCCGGGGTCACGCGGACGCCGGAGGGGTAGTCCTCGCCGAGCACGCCGTCGTCCACGATGGAGATGTAGCTGAGCGGGTGCAGGCGGCCGGTCTCCGCCTCGTATTCGCACACCGCGAGCTCGAATCCGAGTTCGCCGATGACGTACGCGAGTTCGCCGTTCGGGTGGAAGGCGACGTGGCGTGGGCCGAATGCGGGACGCAGCGTCGTGCGCGACGCCTCGGTCAGGACGCCGCTCTCCGGGTCGAGTGAGTACGCGTAGATCGTGTCGGTGCCGAGGTCGATCGCGTGCACGAAGCGGCCGCTCGGGTCCTCGGCGATCATGTGCGCGTGCGGACCCTCCTGCCGTTCCACGTACGGGCCGGAGCCCACGTGCTGCACGAACGTGGTCTGCTCGCCGACCGTGCCGTCCTTCGCGATCGGGTGCGCCGAGACCGAGCCCGACACGTAGTCCGCCGCGACGAGGTGCGTACCGCCGTTGACCAGCGCGGCGTGGCAGGTGCCTGATCCGCCGGTCGGCTCCGAGTTCAGCACACTGAGATCGCCGGTCTCGGTCACCGCCAGAGCGAGCACAGCGCCCTGCTCGCCCTCGCAGGCCGCGTACACGAAGCGGCCGTCCGCGCTGGCGGTGATCCACGTCGGGTCCACGTTCGGCGCGATCGGTGTGACGCCGCGCAGTTCGATCCGCGATCCGTCGGGCGTGACCGTGGCGCGGAAGACGCCGCGTTCCGGGTTCGCGCCCTCGGTGTAGGTGCCGATCAGCAGTTCCAGGTTCGTGCTCACGCTGCCGCCTCTTCCGTGATCACGGCCAGCGCGTCGATCTCGACGAGCATCTCGGCGTGCGGCAGGCCGGTGAACACCGTCGTGCGGGCGGGCAGGACTCCGCTGGGCACGTGCTTGCCGACGAACTCGCCGTACGCGTCGTTCATCGCCGGGAAGTCCTCCCGCTTGGTCAGGTAGACGCGGAACATGATCACGTCCTCCACGCTCGCGCCGCCCGCCTCCAGGATGGCGCGCACGTTCTCGAGCGTCACCAGCGTCTGCGCCCTGACGTCCCCGAGGGCGACGTACTCGCCGAGCGCGGCGTCCATCGGTCCCTGCCCGGCGACCTGCAGCATCGGCCCCTTGCGCACCGCCTGCGAGAAGGTGTGCGCGGGGGCCGGGGCGGCGTCGGTCAGGATCGCCGACTTCGGATATGACATCAGTGCTCTACTTTCCGTGGGGGTCGGTCCGGCCAGCCGCAGTCGGCGGAGATCGCCGCGGCCGCCGTGAGCAGGTCCGGCAGCAGCGCCATGACCTGGTCGAAGTCCAGCAGCACGTCGGGCACCGAGACCGAGGCCGCGGCGACCACCCGGCCGCTGACGTCCCGGATCGGCGCGCCGACGCAGTTGATGAAGGTCTCGTGCTCGCCATGATCCACCGCGTAGCCCTGCTCGGCGACCCGGGCGAGCTCGGCCAGCAGGGCGTCGGGGCTGGTCAGCGTGGTCGGCGTCATGACCTCGTAGCTGATCGAATCCGCGACGGCGCGGCGCTCGGGCACCGGGAGTCCGGCCAGCAGCACCTTGGCGACGGCCGTGCAGTGCAGCCGCGCGCGCAGGCCGATCCGCGAGTACATGCGCACCGGATGCCGCGAGTCGTACTTGTCGATGTAGACGACTTCGCCGCCCTCGTACGCGGCGAGGTGCACGGTGTGGCCGGTCTCGCGGTTGAGCGCGGCCAGATGCGGAGCGGCCGCAGCGCGCACGGGACGCTGTTCGAGCGCGCGGCTGGAGAGCGCGAACAGTCCGGCGCCGAGGTGATACCGGTACGCGGCGTCGCGGAAGACGAGCCGGTCGTCCTCGAGCGTGCGCAACAGTCGCAGGACGGTGGTCTTGTGCACGTCGAGCACACCGGCGAGGTCGTCGAGCGAGTGCGGTCCCTCGGCGAGTTCGGTCAGCAGGCGTAGCGCGCGGCTGAGGCTCTGGCTCATGTGAAGACGCCTTCGCTCGCGCGGACCGCAGCCCACTGCGATGGTGTGCACGCCAGGAGCGCGTCCAGCTGGTCGGGGGTCGGCGGTGTGCCGTGGTCGCCGTCGACCATGAGGACGGACGCGGCGCACACGTGGCCCAGGCGCAGGCGTCGCCGCTGGTCGTAGCCGCGTAGCAGTCCGGCGAGGTATCCGGCGGCGAACGCGTCCCCGGCTCCGATCGGCTCGACCACCTTCACGGCCAGCGCGGGTTCGGTGACCACGCCCTCGTCGTCGAATGCTGTCACGCGGTGGCCGGAGTCCTTCACGACGAGGACGCGCGGGTCGGGAAGCAGAGCACGAAGACGCTGGGGATCGTCCGTGCCGAACAGCGCTTCGGCCTCGTCCGCGCCGAGCAGTACGACATCGGCGCGGTTGGCGAGATCGGCGAGTATCGCGGCGGGCTGCTCGGCGTCGTCGGTGAGGCGATGCCAGAGGCCGGGACGCCAGTTCAGGTCGAAGCTCACGAGTTGGCCGGGGCGTCGCCGGTCGAATGCGGACTCGACGAGCCGTCGGCCGCCGTCGCGTCCGGCGCGGTAGCCGAGTGCTGCCGTGATGCCGGACAGGTGGACGAGCCTGGCCCCGTCGAGGAGTGCCGTGGCCTCGGGGGTGTCGAGGGACTCGGGGCTGAGCATAGAGGCGGCGGAATCGCTGCGGTAGTAATGCAGCTTGCTGTGACCGTCGCGGCCGATCTCCTTGACGTACAGGCCTGTGGCGCGGTGCGGATCGACCGCCACGGCCGAGGTGTCCACGCCGCGTTCCGCCAACTGGGTGATAATCAGCCGGCCGAAGCCGTCCGCGCCGACCCGGCTGATCCACGCCGCGGGCACGTCGAGCGCCGCGAGCCCGCAGGCCACGTTCGACTCCGCGCCGCCCACGCCGCGCCGGAACGTCTCCGCGTCCTCGAGCGGACCGGCCTGTTCGGGCACCAGGACCGCCATCGTCTCGCCGATGCACACGGCATCGGCCACCGGAACCGGCACGCACCCCTCCTTCGGCGGTCCATTGACCTTCGTCGAGCCGCGATGCTACAAGTTGCGTGTCACACTACGCAATAGCCGTTGCGTATTTTGCAACATGGGAGGAACTCGTGATCGACCACGAGGCGGTCGCCGCCCTCGCCGAGGAACCGCTCGACTGGCGGTTCAAGGCGATACCGGTCGCAGCGTGGGGGAAGACCGCGGGCGAGTTCCTGGCCGGGCGTCCGCGCCTGTCCGACCTCGGCACGCCGCTGCTCACGCTCGACGCGTCCGCCCTCGACGCCAACCTCGCCGCGATGGCCGCGTACTGCGCGCAGGCCGGGGTCGAACTCGCGCCGCACGGCAAGACGACGATGGCCCCGGAACTGTGGTCCCGGCAGCTAGCCGCAGGCGCGCACGGAATCACCGTGGCCAACGTGCCGCAGGTGCGCGTCGGCCGGGCCTTCGGGGTGCAGCAGCTGTACCTGGCCAACGCGCTCGTGGATCCGGCCGCGCTGAGCTGGATTTCCGCCGAACTGGACGCCGACCCGGACTTCGAGTTCAGCTGCTGGGTCGACTCGCTCCGCACCGCCGCGCTGATGGACGAGGTACTGCGTGCGCGCGACGTGCAGCGGCCGATCGATGTGTTCGTCGAACTCGGCGCGCCCGGACGACGGACCGGAGCGCGCACGGTCGACGAGGCCATGGAGATCGCGCAGGCGATCGCCGTTGCCCCGACGCTGCGGCTGATCGGCGTCGCAGGATACGAAGGCGTGGTCGCGCACGACGCGTCGTCCGAGAGCCTGGCCGCCGTGCGGGATTACCTGCGCGGCCTCGCTGAGCTGCACGGCAGGCTGCTGACGTCAGGCTTCTACGGTCGCGTCGACACGGTGTGGCTGACGGCCGGCGGGAGCGCGTTCTTCGACCAGGTCGTCGACGTGCTCGGGCCGCTGTCGGGCGCGGGGGTCAAGGTGCTGCTTCGGTCCGGGGCGTACCTGATCCACGACGACGGTTTCTACGGCGGCATCTCACCGTTCTCGCGCGGTGTGGGCAACAAGCCCTTAGTCGCGGCGATGCACGGCTGGGCGCGCGTGCTCTCCCGCCCCGAGCCGGAGTTGGCGCTGCTCGACGGCGGCAAGCGCGACTTCCCGTTCGACGAAGGCCTGCCGATGCCGCAGACCGTGGACGGCGTCGTGACAGCGACCGCTGATCAGCACACGTTCCTCAAGCTCGATCCGGGTACGGAGCTGAGCGTGGGCGACGTGGTGCGGTTCGGGTTGTCGCATCCGTGTACGGCGTTCGACAAGTGGTCGCTCATCCCGATCGTGGACGACGCGATGGCCGCTGATCCGAATGTCGTCGGCCTGGTCAGGACATACTTCTGATGCCCGGTACACGTCTAGCCCTGCGCGGCGCCACAGTCATCGATGGGACCGGTGCTCCTCGCTACCGCGCCGACGTCGTGGTCGCGGACGGTCTCATCGCCGAGATCGCTAAGGACGGCGAACCGATCGTCGCGGACCGGTCGATCGACGCGGCAGGGCTCGTACTCGCGCCCGGATTCATCGACATGCACGCGCACTCGGACCTCGCGCTGCTGGCAGAGCCCGAACACCTCGCCAAGATCAGCCAGGGCGTCACGCTGGAGCTCCTCGGTCAGGACGGGCTGGCGTACGCGCCGGTCGATGACACGACGCTCGCGAACATCCGTCGCCAGATCACCGGCTGGAACGGCGATCCGCCCGGCCTGGACTGGAATTGGCGCAGTGTGGGGGAGTACCTCGACCGCCTCGACTCCTCCGGCATCGCGACGAACGCCTGCTACCTCGTGCCGCACGGATCCGTGCGCATGCTCGTGCTCGGATACGATGACCGCGCGCCGTCAGCGGACGAACTTACGCGTATGCAGGCCCTGATTCACGACGGACTGACAGAGGGCGCGGTCGGCATCTCCTTCGGCCTCGGCTACACGCCCGGCATGTACGCCTCGACCGCCGAGCTGACCGAACTCTGCCGAACCGTCGCGGACCTCGGCGGTTTCTTCGCGCCGCATCACCGCTCGTACGGAGCCGGGGCGCTCGACGCGTACGCCGAGATGATCGACGTGTCGCGCACTTCCGGCTGCCCGCTGCACCTTTCGCACGCGACGATGAACTTCAACGTCAACCGAGGCCGCGCGCACGAGATGCTCGCGCTTCTCGACGCGGCGATCGCAGACGGCTGTGACATCAGCCTCGACACGTACCCCTATCTGCCCGGATCGACGACGCTCGCCGCGCTGCTGCCGAGCTGGACCTCGGCGGACGGACCCGACGGCGTGCTGCGCCTGCTCAAGGACCCGGCCGCCTGCGCGCGCATCCGCGAGGACATCGAGGTGCGCGGATCAGACGGCTGCCACCGCGTTCCGATGGACTGGAACACGATCCAGATCTCCGGCGTCGGCGATCCAGCGCTCACGCCGAACGTGGGCCGAACGATCGAGGAGCTGGCACGGTCGGCCGGGCGCCCGCAGTTCGACGTCTTCCGCGAACTGCTGATCGCCGACCGGCTCGCGACCGCGATCCTGCACCTCGTCGGCCACGAGGAGAACGTGCGCGCGATCATGAAGCACCCGGCGCACACCGGCGGCAGCGACGGCCTTCTGGTCGGCACGCGCCCGCATCCGCGCGCCTGGGGCACCTTCCCGCGCTACCTGGCCCACTACACACGCGAACTCGGCGTGCTCGGGCTGGAGGAGTGCGTCGCGCACCTGACCGGCAACGCGGCACGCAGGCTGCGACTGCGTGACCGTGGCCTGATTCGCCCGGGCTACGCCGCTGACCTGGTGCTCTTCGAGGCCGAGACGGTGCAGGACACCGCCACGTACGAAGAGCCCCGGCAGCAGGCGAAGGGGATCGAGTACGTGTTCGTCAACGGAGTCGCGACCCTCGCGGAGGGCCGGCCCACCGGAGCGCTCGCCGGGCGCGCGCTGCGTCACAGGACAGATGGGATGACCGCATGACCGAGGAATCGGCGCTGACCACCATAGCCACGGACCGGATACTCGCCGTCGTGCGCGCGCCGCGCATCCCGGACCCGGCCGAACTGTGCGCGGCCCTCGCATCCGGCGGCATCCGCGCGGTCGAGTTCACGTACACCACGCCGAATCTGCCCGCCGTCCTCGCCGCCGCGGCCGACGCCCGCAAGCCCGGCCAGCACATCGGCGCCGGAACCGTCGTGACCGCCGATCAGGCCCACGCGGCGATCGACGCGGGCGCGGAATTCCTGGTCACGCCCGCAGTCCGGGCCGACGTCGCCGAAGTCGCCGCGCGGCACGGCATCCCCGTCTTCCTCGGCGCGCTGACCCCGACCGAAGTGCTTCAGGCGATGGACCTCGGCGCGGCGGCCGTGAAGATCTTCCCGGCGACCGCCTTCGGCCCGCGCTACTTCAAGGACCTGCGCGGGCCGTTCCCGGACGCGAAGCTCGTCCCCTCCGGCGGGGTGAACTCCGGCAACGCGCGCGACTTCCTCGACCAGGGAGCCTTCGCAGTGTGCTGCGGCACCGAGGTCGTCCCGCCCGCGACGGTGGCCGAGGGCGGGCACGGCGACATCGCCGACCGTGCCGCCCGCTTCGTCGCCTCGATTAACTGAGTCGTATGACCGGCTTGATGGTCCGGCCCTCGTGCATGTCGGCCGCCGCCTGGCCGATCTCGTCCAACGTGTAGTGCTGGACGAGACGTTCGAGCGGCAGCCGGCCCGCGCGGTGCAGGGCGACCATGTGCGGGATCAGCGTCTCCGGGTCGGCGTCGCCGAGGGTCACGCCGATGACGCGCTTGCCGGTCAGCAGGCCCTGGACGTCGAGCGCCACCTCGGTTCCGGCGGGCGGTGCGCCGACGACCGCGCAGGCGCCGCGCGGGGCGAGGGCGTCGACGGCCGTGCGCAGGACGCCGGGGTGCGCCGTCGTCTCGACCGCGTTGTCCACGCCGAGGCCGCCGGTCGCCTCGAACAGCGACTGCAGGACGTCCTCCGGCCGCAGTCCGGTGGCGTCGATCGTGTGCGTCGCGCCGAGTTCCCGCGCGAGTTCGAGGCGCTCGGGGACGAGGTCGACGGCGATGACCGTGGACAGCGGCAGCAGCCTCGCGGCCATCAGCGCGGCCAGGCCGACCGCGCCGGAGCCGAAGATCGCGATCGATGCGCCCGCCTCCGGCCGCAGGATGTTCCAGACGCTGCCGAAACCGGTCTGCACGCCGCAGCCGAGCGGCGCGAGGACGTCGAGGTCCGCGTCCGGATCGACCTTGATCACGCTGCGCTCGTCGGCCAGCGCGTGCTGCGCGAACGAGGACTGGCCGAAGAAGTGGCCGCCGATCGCGCCGCCGTCCCGCGTCACGGTCGCCGTGCCGTCGCCGCGCACGCCGCTGATCAGGTTGCTGGGCAGCCAGGTGACGCAGTAGGCCGGATGTCCGGCGCGGCACGAGGCGCAGCGTCCGCACGAGGTGAAGCTCAGCAGCACCTTGTCACCGGGGGCGACGCGCGTGACGGCGGACCCGACGCGCTCGACGATCCCGGCGCCTTCGTGGCCGAGGATCCCGGGCAGCTTGAACGGGATCCCGCCCGCCTGGACGCCGAGGTCGGTGTGGCACAGGCCGGCCGCGACGACGCGCACCAGCACCTCGTCCGCGCGTGGTTCGTCGAGTACGACGTCCTGCACGGCGAACGCGGCGCCCGCGCCCTCCAGGACGGCGGCCCGAGTGGGGATAGGCATACGAATGCTCCTTACGAGGCGTCGGTCATCGAGATCAGCACGGACTTGGTCTGCAGGTACTCGTCCAGGCCCTCGGGACCGCCCTCACGGCCGTAGCCCGACTGGTTCACGCCGCCGAAGGGCAGCGCCGCGTCGAGCAGCGCCCAGCCGTTGACCCACACGATCCCGGCGCGCAGAGCAGCGGCGACGCGGTGCGCCCGCGCCACGTCGCTCGTCTGCAGGCCCGCCGCGAGGCCGTACTGCGTGCCGTTGGCCAGCGCGATCGCCTCGGCCTCGGTGTCGAAGGGCTGCACCGTGAGCACCGGGCCGAAGATCTCGTCCTGCACGAAGGCCGAGTCCTGCGACACGTCCGCGAGCACGGTCGGCGCCGCCCAGAAACCGCCGTCCGCCTGGCCCTGCACGGGACCGCCGCCGTAGACCTTCACGCCCTCGCGCTCGGCCGCCTCCAGGAAGGACTGCACCTTCGCGAGATGCCGGGGCCCCGCCATCGGGCCGATGACCGTGCCCTCGTTGAACGGGTCGCCGACCGGGACGTGGTCGACGGCGCCCGCGAGAGCCGCGACGACCGCGTCGTACACGGGCCGCTGCACCAACAGCCGCGAACCCGCCATGCAGAACTGGCCGGTGTTGAAGACGAAGCCGGAGATCGCGGTGTTCACGGCCGCCTCGATGTCCGCGTCCGCGAAGATGATGTTCGCGCTCTTGCCGCCGAGTTCGACGGTCACGTGCTTGAGGGTCTCCGCGGCCGACGCGGCTATCCCGCGTCCGACGGCCGTCGAACCGGTGAAGGCGATCTTGTCCACGCGCGGATCGCGGACCAGCGTCTGGCCTACGGTTCCGTCGCCCGGAAGTACGTTGAATACGCCGTCCGGGATCCCGGCCTGCTGCAACACCTCGGCGATCCGCAGAGCGGTCAGCGGGGTTTCCTCGGCGGGCTTGTGGATCACCGTGTTCCCGGCGGCCAGGGCGGGCGCGATCTTGATCGAGGACAGGATGAGCGGGAAGTTGAACGGCGTGATCGCGGCGACCACCCCGATCGGCTCCCGGCGGGTGTAGGCGAAGGTCGGGCGGCCGGTGCGCCGGGTCGCGCCTTCGATGCCCGCGGCCAGCGCGCCGTAGTACTCGATCTGGTCGATGGTCGTCGCGACGTCCACCATGCGCGTGAACATGAGCGGCTTGCCGGTGTCCAGCGACTCCAGCCGGGCCAGCTCCTCGGCCTGGCCGCGCAGCGCCTCGGCGGCGCGGATCAGGATCCGGCCCCGTTCGCGCGGCGGCAGTTCGGACCAGCCGCCGCCGTCGAAGGCGCGCCGCGCGGCGGCTATCGCCCGGTCGGTCTCGGCCGGTCCGGCCTGCGCGACCGTGGCCACGACCGTGCCGGTGGCCGGGTCGAGGATGTCCCGTCCGCCGTCCGAGCCGATCCACTGGCCGTCCACGAACAGTTCTGGGCGTGGCAAGCCGATTTCGTCCCTGATTCCCGGCATCGAACTGGTCCTCTCGTCCTTGAGCGGGGTGGCGCGTGCGGCCGACATTAGGCAGCTTTTCCACGGCAGTCAATAGGATGCACAAGTTATGGTCCGTGCTGGGCTTGTTGAGGCTTGCTCAGATACGATCACTGCGATGCGCATCGCGACGTTCAACGTGCTCCACGGCCGCCCCCTCCACCTCGACGACGGCCCGGCCTCGCCGCTGCCGCCTCCCGAGCGGCTCGCGGACGCGGTGGCGGCGCTGGAGGCCGACGTCCTCGCGGTCCAGGAGCTCGACCGCTACCAGCCCAGGTCGGGCGAGGTCGATCAAGCGGCGCTGGTGGCCTCGGCGGTGGGCGCGACGGACTGGCGCTACGCCTCCGCGTTCCACGCCCGGGCCATACCGGACGTCGGCTGGGTCCGCGACCAGCACACGCCCGGGCTGACCGTCTGCGGACCCGAGCACGCGGGCCTGCCGAGCGCGGCCCAGCTGGCGTCGCACGGCACGGCGCTGTTCACCCGGCTGCCGGTCACCCGCTGGCTCGTGCGCAGGTTCGCCGGTGCGCCGGGCGGCCTGCCGCTGCGCGTCGTCGGGCGGAGGGGCCTGATCCCGGTCCGCGACCACGCCCGCGTCGCCATCGCCGCGATCCTCGAATGCCCGCGCGGCCCGCTCACCGTCGTCGGGACGCATCTGTCCTTCGTGCCCGGCTGGAACATGTGGCAGCTCGCCGCGCTCAACCGCTGGATCGCCGATCTGCCGCGCCCCCGCCTGCTGATCGGCGACCTCAACCTGATCGGCCCGCTGCCCCGCGCCGTGCTCGCGGGCGGCGAGCTGGCCGACGGTCTCCTCTCGTCGGGCGGCGCCGGCCTCGAACACCGCTGGCACGACCTCGCCCGGGTCGCGACGTACCCCGCGCACCGTCCGCGCGTCCAGTTCGACCGGATCCTCGCGGCGGGCATCCCGAGCTCGGCCGTGCGCGACGTGAGTTCGCCGCCGATGCCCGTCTCCGATCATCGACCGCTGATCGTCGAGCTGGACGTCTGAGGCGACGTGTGACGCGGTAAAACGTTCGATCCTGTCGGCGGGTGTCCGTACAGTCGGTGGGCATGCGGACGAGCGAGGAGATCTACCACCGGGTGCGCTGGGACCCGCGGTTCGATCCCGCGCGCTTCACGCTCGGGGTGAGCCGGCGCGAGGGCGGGATCAAGCGGCTCGCGCTGTCCGCGTTCACGCCCGGCGGGGACATCCCGTGGCACCGCGTCATGTTCGTGGAGGCGGACGGCGAGGTGGTCTGGGACCGCGCGAACGGCGTGGACCGCATCGACGCGACGCGGGCCGGACGCGTCGAGCAGATCCGGCTGCTGCGCGCGTCCGCGTGGCGGCCGATATCCGAGAGCCGGTCATCGGCGGGCGCGGTGGGCTCGGCGGGTGCGGCGGTCGGCGGTGTTCGAGTGCTGACCTGGAACACGCTCTGGGATCGCTACGACGCCGACCGGATCTGCACCGAGCATCGGCGGCCGCTGCTGCTCGATGCGCTGCGGACGTCCGATGCCGACGTGATCGCGCTTCAGGAGGTCGAGGCGCCGCTGCTCGCGAGCCTCGGGCGTGAGGAGTGGGTGCGGGCGGGCGGCTACTCGCTCTGGTCGAATCCCGGCAAGTCAGGGGTCGATGAGGACGGGCTCGTCCTGCTGAGCCGGTTGCCGGTGCTCGAGGCCGGGCGTTGCGCGCTCGGGCCGTACAAGGCGGGGCTCGCGATCACCGTCGCGGGGCCAGCGGGCTCGCTTGTTGTCGCGACCACGCATCTGACCAGCAATCACACAGCCGAAGCGGCGACTCGACGCGCTGCCGAACTCGCGGAACTGGCCGCGGCGTTCGGCGGGATCGACGCGGACCTGGTCGTGCTCGGGGACTTCAACGACTCGACGAGCGAACCGGCCGACGCGCTCGGACTGCTCGACACGTGGACCGCGCTCCATGGCGCGCACGACACGACGCCGACCTTTGATCCCACGGTGAATCCGTTGGCGGCTGTCAGTTCGCTGACCGGGCGTGCCGGGCGGCTGGACAGAGTGCTGCTTCGGGCACGTGGCGGGGGAGTGCGGGCGGGTGCGGCATCGCTGGTCGGCGACGTGCCGGACGAGACGGGGCTGTTTCCCTCGGATCACTTCGGCATCCGGGTGGATCTGGTGGGGGAGGGGAGCGAGGTGGCGGCTGCGGTTCAGTTCGCCCCGCCGACCGCGCGTACGGCGCTCGCCTGGATTCCGCCGCGTGAACTGTGGCCGACGATCAATGAGCTGCGCGAGCGCTACGACCCGCAGGCTGAGCGTTGGCCGCCGCATGTCAATGTGCTGTTCGGATTCGTGCCGGAGTACGAGTTCGAGCGTGCCGCGCCGCTGCTCGCCGACGCCGCCGCGCACGTCGAGCCCTTCGCTGTTCGGCTCGACGGCGTGGACACGTTCGGGCACCGCGACGACGCGACGATCTGGCTCGATCCGGCGGCGGCAGCGAGCGACCCTAAGGCGTGGGCCGCGCTGCACGAGGCGTTCCAGCAGCGATTCCCGGGCTGCCGTGGCCGCGACGAGGGATTCACCCCGCATCTCACGCTCGGCCGCGCGACCGACCCGCAGCAGGTGGCAGCCCACTGCGCGGCACGGCTGTCCCCGATGACGAGCCGAGTCGGAACGCTGGCGCTGCTATCGCGACGTGGCGACGAGCCGATGCGGGTTCGTGCGGAGATCGAGCTTGGGACGGGGACGGTTACGTGGATTCCTGAAGCTGCTTCTGAGTCTCCGTCAGTGGAGGATGCGGACGCTGCGGGGCGCGTCGTGGAGCGGATTCGGCGTGCGCTCGGGGAGGACGTGACTGTGCACGTTGTCGGCTCGCGGCGGATGGGTTGCGCGCTGCCGGGGGCGGACGTGGACTTGGTCGCGGAAGTGGCCGGGGCGACGGTCGATATCGGGGCTATCCGGGATCGGCTGACGAGTGCTTCGCATGTGCGGCACGTCGTTGGTGCGCGGGTGCCGGGGTTGCGGATGAAGCTCGGCGGTCTCGGGGTCGATCTCGTCATCGTGCCGACGGATGATCCGGAATACGCGGAGGCGGCTGCGATATCGCTGAGCGCGGTGACGGATGCGGACGCCGTGCTCGAACATGTCGGCGCCGATCATGCGGCGTTCGCGACGCTTGCGCGGCAGGTGAAGGCGTGGGCTGTGGCGCGGGGGCTCGACTCGGCGCCGTTCGGTGGGCTGCCGGGGCTTGCGTGGTCGATCCTTGCCGCGCGGACGACTGATATGTCGTTGGCGGGGTTCTTTACGGAGTGGGCTGCTTGGGATTGGCGTCAGGTGGTCACGCTTGACGGATCGGGGGACGGGGGCGCAGAGGAGGAGGCTGTCAGGATTCTGACGCCGACCGCGCCGGTTCGCTCGTGCACGGCGCAGGTGGGTGCCGGCATGCGTGACCTGCTGGTCGAGGAGTTGTATCGGGGTTGGGAGATCACCCAGGAAGCCGAATCGTGTGACGAGGCGATGCGCCGTCTGTGCGAGGCGCCGCCGCTGCATCGTCGGCACGCGGCGTGGGCCGTCGTCACGATCGATGGGTCGAGTGAGTCGAGTCTCGATGAGGCGCTCGGGCGGGCGCGAGGGCGGATGCGTGCGCTGATCACGCTGCTCGAGGCGGCGAATCCGGACGCAGTCGATGTCCACGCGTGGCCACGGCCGGAGTATGCGGATGCGGGGCGAGGGCGCTACGTCGTCGGGCTCGGGCGGCGCAGTCCGATGACACGGAACGGGCTCGCGGAGGTTGCGGAGCGCTGGGCGAAGGGTATGTCGGGCGTGGACGTCCGGTGGGCCGAAGGTGGAGCAGTGGGATCACTGACGGAAATCGACGTGTTCGATCGTTAGTGTCCACAATGCGGGCGTTCAGAAATGTCATGTTCTGTCGAAGTATGATCGGCTCTGGCGATGGGACACGGGCGTTCAGAGCGCGTCCGTGCCTCATCCCTCGGCGGAGCCGTTCGTGCCGCCGCCGTTCGACGTCGATTCCCACTGCTTGACCAGCCGCTTCGGCGCGCGGCAGAGCCAGGCCTCGACGATCAGCTCCTCCAGTTCGGCGCGGTCGATCCGGTCGAGCTGGATCAGGATCGCCGGATAGCCGTCGAAGTGCGGGATGGTGAAGTAGACCTCCGGGTTGGACGCGACCAGCGCCTGCTTCATCCCGTCCTCGGGCACGCGCACCGCCACGATCGGGCCGTCGGGCGCCGTGTCGCCGAGCGCGTCCAGGTCGGATCGGCGCAGCGGACGCTCCCAGACGAAGGTCTTGTCCCGCACGCGCCACGCGGTCGAGCCCCAGTGCTCGCCCTCCGTGACCTCGGGCAGCGAGTTGGCGATGCGCCGTACGTCGTTCCACGTGGCCATGTGCACCGCTCCGTCCGGCCGCCGGTCCTCCTCCTTCTTTCTAGCTTATGCACCGGCCCGGCATGCCGCAGCACACCCCGCCGTCGGCCGAGGACCGGCGCTCTGAAACACTGGCCTGCACTATGGCGATCATGATGGCCGTCGGCAGTCTGCGGCTCGCTCGGGCGGCGATCTTCGCCGCGCTGTGCGTGGGCCTGTCTGCCGCCGGTCACGTGTGGATGTCCGGCGACGTGATCCCGCTGTGGTCCGTCGGGCTCGCGTTCGGTGTGCTGACCGCGTCCGGCTACGTCCTCGCCCGCCGACAGTTCGGCTTTGTCGCGATCTCCGCGCTGATGCTCCTCGGCGAGCTCGGTCAGCATTACCTCTTTGCTGCCGCGCAGGGACCGATGGTCGACCAGCAGGTCCCCGCGTTGCCTCAGTTCGTCTCGGGACGAGTGGTTCCCGCCTCGGCGTGGATCTGCGGCATGCCGCACTCCGCCGCGATGAACCGAGGAGCGGTAGGCGGGTTCGGCGGCATGGTCGCGGCGCACATCGTGGCCGGACTGGTGGCCGCGTGGTGGCTGCGGTGCGGCGACGCGGCCGTCTTCCGGATGCTGCGTGTCCTCGCGGCGATGGCCGTCCCCATGCTGGCGATCCTCTGGCCTGCCGCGATCGTCGTGCCCGACTTCCTGCGGACTGCCCCGCGCGCCGATGACGACGACCTCGGCCGCTATCGGAAGCGTCTTCTGTCCAGCCTCGTCGTGCGACGCGGCCCTCCACTGTGCCCCCGCATCTGCGCCATCTGATCAATCTCTTCAGAATTCCTGATTGCGGGAGCACTTCGCCATGCGGCTTTTCCTGCCCGCGTGCGCACTGCTGGTACTGGCCACGGCCACTGCGTGCGCGGCATCACACCCCATAGAAACCAGTCCGCCGACGACGACCGGCCCACGCGGCTCGGCGTCCGTCGGCGAAATCAAGATCACTGACGCCTACATTCCGCAGCCCGCCTCGCCCGACGTGGCGGCCGCGTACTTCACCGTGACCGACGTCGGGTCGTCCGGCGACGTGCTGCTCTCGGCGACGTCGCAACCGTCGTCGCAGGCCTCGCTGATGCAGGAGGCGGCGAGCGGGGCCAACGCCGGGACGATGACCGACATCACCGGCGGCCTGTCGATCCCGGCGCACGGTGCGGTCGAGCTCGGGCCCGGCGGCTACCACCTGATGCTGACCAATCCCGCATCCACCCTCCTAGCAGGCGACATGGTGACACTCAGCCTCCGCTTCCGCACGACCGGAACCGTGACGCTCAAGGTCCCGGTCACCTCGCTGCTCTCCGACGCCCAGACGGCGTCCTCCATGCCTGGAATGTGAGCCGGAAATCCCATGAAGCTTCGTAGCAATACCCTTATCGCAACCGTGCTGGCCGTCGGGATGATCGGTCTCGTCAGCGCCTGCGGTTCAAGCTCGTCCGCGTCCTCGTCCGGCTTCGTCGTCGATTCGGCGCCGACTTCGCTCTTCGACGGCGACCAGCTCACCAAGCCGTTCGCCAAGCCGGACGTCACGCTCACCGACGCGTCCGGAAAGCAGTTCAACCTGGTTCAGGGCACGAAGGGCAAGCTGACGCTCGTCTACTTCGGCTACACGCACTGCCCGGACGTGTGCCCGACGACGATGGCGACGCTCGCCGCGAGCATGCGCACGTTGACCGCCGCGCAGGCCGCTCAGGTCGACGTGGTCTTCATCTCCTCCGACCCGAAGCGCGACACGCCGTCCGTGCTGCACGCGTGGCTCGGGCAGTACAACCCGAAGTTCATCGGGCTGACCGGCGACTTCAACACGATCCAGTCGGCCGCCGCATCGCTCGGCATCGTCATCGAGGCGCCGACCGAGTCCGCCGACGGGCAGTACACGGTGACGCACGGCGCCGAGGTCATCGCCTTCAACGCGCAGGGCAAGGGCGACCTGCTCTACACGTCCGGCACGAGCGTCCCGCAGTTCAGCCACGACATTCCGCTGCTGCTGGCGGGCCGTGACAATGGCTGAGCTGACGCGGCGCCGACTGTTCGCGTACGGGGGAGCGGTCGGCGCGGGCGGGGTCGCGGCGGGAGCCGTCCTGCCGCGAGCCACGTCGACGGACGACAGCGGCGAGATCGCGTTCTACGGCGCGCATCAGCCGGGGATCGCGGCGCCGGTGCAGTCGCAGGGCTGGCTGACGGCGTTCGATCTCAAGTCGTCGGCCACGCTCGCGCAAGTGCGTACCCTGATGCGCGAGTGGACCTCGATCGCCGCGACGACGATGGCGGGTGAGCCGCTGGCGTCGGGCGATGATGCGATGTCGTACGGGCGCAATTCGGGCGCGCTGAGCGTGACCGTGGGCGTCGGCGCGTCGTTGCTGAAGAAGCTCGGGCTCGGTGACAAGAATCCGGATGCGCTGACGCCGCTGCCTGCGTTTCTCGGCGACGAGATCGAGGCCGCTGCGTCGGACGGCGATCTCGTGGTGCTGGTCGCGGCGAACGACGGTCTGGTGGCTGTGCACGCGTTGCGGGCTCTGCAGCGCAGTGCCGCGTCCGTGGCGACTCAGCGGTGGCAGATCAGCGGATTCGGTGAGGCCGGCGGCGTAATGCCGAGTCCGACGGCGACACCGCGCAACCTGATGGGGCAGCTCGACGGCACCGGGAATCCCAAGCCGGGGACGGCCGCGTTCGACCAGACCGTGTACGTGCCCGCGGACGGCTCGCCGGAGTGGATGCGCGGCGGCAGCTATCTGGTCTACCGGCGGATCAGGATGCTGCTGAACGACTGGGACACACTCAGTCGCGCCGCGCAGGAGGCGGTGATCGGGCGGGACAAGCTGACCGGGGCGCCGCTGTCCGGCGGCACGGAGTTCACCGCGCCGGACTATGAGAAGTTCGGCTCCTCGGGGCAGTTGCTGATGCCGCCCGGTTCGCACGTGCGGCAGGCGAGTGCCCAGTTCAACTCCGGCGCGACGATCTACCGGCGTCCGTTCAGCTACTACAACGGGCTCCGCGCGGACGGGACGCCGGACGCGGGGCTGATGTTCCTCGCGTTCCAGCGGGATCCGGCGGCGGGATTCACCACGATCCAGCAGCGGCTGTCGGGTGCCGACACGCTCAGCACGTTCATCCGGCACGAGGCGAGCGGACTGTTCGCCGTCCTGCCGGGGTGTGCGCGGGACGGCGATTACCTCGGGCAGTCGCTCCTAGGGTGAGAAAGACCTACCGGGACTGCGTGGCGACGTTGCCGACGCGGTCCCGGCCCATCGCCTTCGCCGCGTAGAGTCCCGCGTCGGCGAGGGCGAAGAGTTCGTCGGGCGCGGTCTGCGGGTTCGGGCTCGTCGCGACGCCCACGCTGACAGTGATCGGGTGCGGCCAGTCGCGGGTGCCGGTGCGCACGGTGTCGCAGAGGTCTTGCGCCCGGGCGAGCGCCTGCTCGGGCCCGCAGTCGGGGATCAGCACGGCGAACTCCTCGCCGCCGACCCGGCCGACGACGTCCATCGTGCGGAAGCGCTCGCTGAGCAGCGAGCCGAGCCGGCGCAGCGTCTGGTCGCCCGCCTGATGGCCCCAGGAGTCGTTGACCTGCTTGAAGTGGTCGATGTCGATGAGCAGCAGGGCCATCGGCGGGCCGCCGCGCAGGTGCCGGGAGTGTTCCCGGGCCACCGCCTCGTCGAAGCCGCGCCGGTTGAACAGTTCGGTGAGGCCGTCGGTGCGGGCCAGGTTCGCGAGCGCGGCGCGCAGCCGGTTCGACTGGCTCTGCAAGCGGGTGACCATCCAGCAGATGACGGTGAGCGAGGCGCAGACCTCTATCCACAGCAGCACGCCGTCCACGCCGCGGCTGACCGACGCGAGCACCGCGAACGCCGTGGCCACGACGCCCATCGTGATCCAGGCGACGCGCGCCGAGAGCACCGCCGCCGCGAAGGTGACCGGCCAGCACAGCAGCAGCGGACCGAGCGGGGTCGGCTGCTTGTCGACGGCCGTCGGGATGCACACCATCACCGCTGCGACCGAGGGCAGTACGTTGATCAGCCAGGACGGCACCCGGCCCGGCGCGCGCAGCAGCAGGACGCCGAACAGGCCGGCCAGCGCGCTCAGCGCGTAGTTGAGCAGCCGGGTCGTCGGCTCGAAGGGCTCGTGCCGCAGGTCGCCGAGCAGGGTGATGCCGCTGACCAGCACGCCGGCCGCGATCATCAGTCGGCCGCCGACGGTGCGCGCGGCCCACTGCTCCGTGCCGCTATCGCGCCCCTCGGCGTTCATGATCCGAGCAAATCACACGGAAATGAACTTTGCCCGCCGACACTCGTTACGGTGTTGACGCGATTTCACTCCCTCGCGCAGGCCGCGAAGACGGCCTCCCGGGCCGCGGTGACACCGGTCGCGACGGCTCCGCGCAGCACGCCCTCCACTCCGAGCGCGCCGACGGCCAGCCGCGGACGCAGCGGCGTGATCGCGGCCAGCGCCTCGATGACGTGCGGTTCGAGCAGGTCGAGGTTCTGCCCGACGCCGCCGCCGAACACGATCAGCTCGGGGTCGAGGAACGCGAGGATCCCGGCGACGAGGCTGCCGATGTAGCCGCCGACCGCGGCCACCGTGCGCGCGGCGGCCTCGTCCTCGCCCTCGCGCGCGGCCGCGAAGATGGTCTCGGCGGTCGGACGGCCCGTCATCCCCTCCTCCTGGGCGCGGCGCACGATCGCGTCGGCGCCGACCGACTCCTCCAGCATGCCGCGCCGTGCGTGCAGCGAACGCTCGTCGCCGAGCGGCAGGAAGCCGACCTCGCCCGCCGCGCCGCGTCCCCGGTAGAGCTGCCCGCCGAGTACGAGCCCGAGGCCGACTCCGGTGCCGAGGTGCAGGTAGACGAAGTTCTGCAGGCCGCGCGCGGCGCCGTACGCGTGTTCGCCGAGTGCCGCGAGGTTCGCGTCGTTGTCGATGGTCAGCGTGACGCCGAGCCGCTCGGCCAGGGTCTCGGCGAGTCCGGGGCGTTGCCAGCCGGGGAGATTCGGCGCGTAGCGGATCCGGCCGCGTCCGGGGTCGAGCACGCCGGGGGAGGCGACGACGGTGTGCGTCACGTCAGCGGTGTCGATTCCGACCTGCTTCGCGGCCTGCGTGACCACCGCCTCGACCTGGTCGACGAGCGCGTCCGCGGCCCGCGCGCTGTTGCGCACCTCGACCGGCGGGCCGAGCGGATCGCCCGCGAGGTCGGCGACGAGCACGCGCAGCTTCTCCCGGCCGATGTCCACGCCCAGCACGCGTCCGGCGGCCGGGTTCGCCTCGTACGCCGCGGCGGGTCTGCCCGGTCCGGGCTCGGAGCGCAGGGCGGGGCGCACCAGGCCCGCGTCCTCGAGGTCGCGCAGCGCCGCGATCACGGTCGGCAGCGAGAGCCCGGTCTCCCGGGCGAGCTGCGGCCGGATCGCCGGTCCGTGCGCGAAGAGCCGGTCCAGCAGCAGCCGCTGGTTCATCCGGCGCAGCAGCCAGGGGGCCGTCGCGGCGGACGCCGTCTGCACCATCGCACCTCCCGGAATTCAGTCTAGGCGTGGACACGGCTTGACGCTAAAGACTCTTTAGTAAATGATCCTAACTATGCAGCGCGCAAGCCAGACGGTCATCGGAATCGACTTCGGCGGCACGAAGATCGAGGTCGCCCTCGCCCACGCCGACGGCACGTTGCTGGCCGGGGAGCGCCTCGACACGCACGCGAGCCGCGGCCCCGACCAGGCCTTGGAGCGCGCGGCCGAGGCGGTGCGCCGCCTTCGGGACCGCTCCGGGACGGCCGTGACCGGGTACGGCGCCGTGGCCCCGGGGATCGTGCAGCGCGAGCGGATCCTGCTCACGCCCAACCTGCCGGGCTGGGAGGACGTGGCCCTCGGCCGGGCGCTGCAGGACCTGCTCGGCCTGGACCGCGAGCCCGCCGTGGGCAACGACGTGCGCGCCGGGGCCATGGCCGAACTGAGGTTCGGGGCACTGCGCGGCGCCGACCCCGGCCTCTACATCAGCCTCGGCACCGGCATCTCCTCGGCGGTCACCTTCGGCGGCCGGGTGCTCCAGGGCGCGAACCAGGCCGCCGGGGAGATCGCGTACGTCGATCCGGGCGGCGGCCCGCGGCGCGCGCCCGGCTCGGCGCCGCTGGAGGAGATCGTCGGCGGCCGCTCGATCGGCGAGCGTGCCAGTGCTCTGCTGGGGGAGCAGGTGACCGCCGCCGAGGTCTTCGCCCGCGCCGCGACCGACGAGGCGGCCGGCGCGATCGTGCGCGAGACGCTGGACGTGCTCGCGCGGTCGATCGCGAACATCTCGGCGCTGATCGACCCGGAGCTCATCGTCGTCGGCGGCGGCATGATGGCCTCGGCCGACGTGATCCTGCCCGCGCTCGAGGCCCACCTCGCCGCGACGCTGCCCTTCCCGCCGCACGTCGCCGCCGCGCACTTCACCCGTGATGCCTCGCTGCACGGCGCCGTCGCTCTCGCTCTGTCCGAGCAATCCCAGTTCACGACCGTAGGAAGCCGCGCATGAACACCAAGATGAGCTCCGAAATGGCCGAGCAGCCGCAGGTTCTCGGTCGCCTCGCCGAGCGTTTCAGCAGCATCGCCCGGGAGGTACGCGAGGCCGCCGCGGAGACCGGGGGGCTGAAGGGCGTCGCGTTCCTGGCGCGCGGCTCCTCGGACAACTCCGCGCTGCTCGGCCGCTACGCCATCGAGCAGCAGACCGGCCTGCCGACCAGCCTCGTCGCGCCGAGCATCGTCACCGTGTACCGGCAGCGTCCCGAGCTGTACCGCGGCTGGCTGCTCGTCGCGCTCTCGCAGTCCGGCCGCACGCCCGAGATCGTGGACATCGCCGGCCGCTACGCCGACTGCGGCGCCTCCGTGGTCGCGGTGACGAACAACCCCGACTCGGATCTCGCGCGGGCCTCGCGACTGCACATCAGCCTCGACGCCGGGCCCGAACTCGCCGTGCCCGCCACGAAGACCGTCACCTCGCAGATGCTCGCCGTCCTCGCGATCGCGGCCGGACTCGGCGACGCCGACACGGGGCTCACGGAAGCGGACGTGGCGCGCATCCCCGACGCGGCGGCGCGCGTGCTGGCCGACTTCGCGCCGGTCCAGGACGTCGCCAAGACGCTGTCCGAGCACCGCAGGCTGGCCGTCGTCGGCCGCGGCGCGTGCTACGCGGCGGCGCTGGAGACCGCGCTCAAGCTGCAGGAGACCCTCGGCGTGATGGCGCACGGCTTCTCGGCCGCCGACTTCCGGCACGGCCCGATCGCGGTCTGCGGCCCGGACGCCCCGGCCGTGCTGCTCGCCGGTTCCGGCCCCGCCGACGACGACACCCGCGCCCTGCGCCCGGAACTCGCCGCGCGCTCGGCGCACGTCGCGGAGTTCGGCACCGGTACGGACGCGGACGCCGCGTGGCCCGCGCTCGGCACGATGGCGGAATGCGTACTCGCGACCGTGCGCGGACAGCAGTTGGCGCTCGCCACGGCCGTGCACCTCGGAATCGACCCGGACCAGCCGACCGGCCTGAACAAGGTGACACTCACTCACTGAGCGAACTCCTGTTCGTGTATGCCGGTTCACGGCCAGGTAAACCGTGGGTCAAGCACACTGAACGGGTTGATAGCCGGGAAATGAGTCTCAAGACGGTATCGTATTGCGATTTCGACTGTTTAGGTAGGCCCGACTCCCTCGTCGGAAGGGTCCATTGAGACCGGCTCGGATGACATCGCAGCATCCTTAAGCCATACGCGCGGCCGCCGTCCGGTGCCGCGCCCCGCGCCCGGTGACCGCTCCCGGCGCGGGGCGCCGGACGACGGCCGCGCCGCATGTTCCGCCGCGCCCCGAGCTGCGCCGACGGACTCGTCTCCGCGGGACTAATCCACGCCCGTAATTTGGTACCCCGGGGTCAGGCGCCCGCGCGTCCGTCAGATTACGCTGGACGATTTCGCGTTGATCAACATTGATGCGTCGCGATTTGAATGTGTCCGGTACGTAAATTCGACGGGACGGCGTTGCTCACCTGGATAAGTACTCATTGTTCCGGCAGAAGTCTGCCTTGCGCGTCAAAGATGTGTTCTGCCATAGTGATGGCGCTGCCGCCCCCGGAAAAATTCGGGTAAAGAACGGGACTATTCGCGGGTCCCTGTCCGGGGTCGCCAGTGGGCACGGTGGGTGGACGGGCGATGGAGCCCGACCGTGATCCGCACATGGCGTTTACCTACCTTGGGGCAATCTGGAGGCCACAGGCATGACTCGAATACGCCTGCTCGCAGGCGTGCTCGCGCTGCTGCTGATCGCGGGGTTCGTTCCCGCGTTCATCGCTGCCCGCGCGCACGCCGACGAGGTGACGGTCAGTCAGGACGACCTGCGCACGGGATGGGACCCGGCCGAGTCGTCGCTCAGTTCGGGCAGCGTGGCGGGCAGCGACTTCGGGCAGTTGTTCGCGACGCAGCTCAACGGACAGATCTACGCGCAGCCGCTGGTCGTCGGCGACACACTCGTCGTCGCCACGGACAACAACTACGTATACGGCGTCAACAAGGTGACCGGCGCGATCGAGTGGACCGACGACCTCGGCCCCTCCTGGCCCGCCTCCACCGTCGGCTGCGGCGACCTGACACCGAACGTCGGCGAGACCTCGACCCCTGTCTACGACCCGGTGACCGGCTACGTGTACGCCGTCGCGATGGTCAACGACGGCGCGGACGCCTCGCACCCGCACTGGAAGATGTTCGCGATCTCGCCGAGCACCGGAGCGCAGCGCACGGGCTGGCCGCTGACGATCCAGGGCTACCCGGACAACGACGCGTCGCGCGCGTTCAACTCGATGACCGCGATGCAGCGCCCCGGACTGCTGCTGATGGGCGGCGCGGTGTACGTGGCCTTCGGCTCGCACTGCGACTACCAGCCCTACGTCGGCTACGTCGTCGGCGTGAACACCTCGACGCAGACCACGCACATGTGGGCCGACGAAGTGGGCGCGACCAGCACCGAGGGCGGCATCTGGCAGAGCGGCGGCGGCATCGTCTCGGACGGCGCGGGCCGGATGTTCGTGGCCACCGGCAACGGCGTGGCGCCGACGGTCGGCGCGGGCGGCAAGCCGCCGAACCAGCTCGCGCAGTCGGTGATCCGGCTCGGCGTCGACTCCAGCGGCACGATCTCGCCGCAGGACTTCTTCAGCCCGGCCAACGCGACCGCGCTCAACACCAACGACCTCGACCTCGGCTCCGGCGGCCCCGTCGCGCTGCCCGACGCCGAGTTCGGCACCACCGCGGTCCCGCACCTGATGGTCGAGGTCGGCAAGGACGGCCGCGTCTTCCTGCTCAACCGCGACAACCTCGGCGGCCGTGGCCAAGGTTCCGGTGGCACCGACGCCGTGCTGCAGACGATCGGCCCGCTGAACGGCGTGTGGGGACATCCCGCGGTCTGGGGCGGCGACGGCGGTTACGTCTACGTCGTCGGCAACCAGGGGAATCTCACTGCCCTGAAGTACGGCGTGAACGGCTCCGGCGCGCCCGCGCTGAGCATCGCCGGAACGAGCCAGGCCACGTTCGGCTACACCTCCGGCTCGCCGGCCGTCACCTCCGACGGCACCACCTCCGGATCCGCGCTGGTCTGGGAGGTGTCCGCGACCGGCCCGACCGGAGCGGGCGGCGAGCTGACCGTGTACGACGCGGTGCCCACGAACGGCGTGATGACGCTCGTGCGCTCCTTCCCGATCGGCAACGCGTCCAAGTTCTCGGTGCCCGCCACCGACAGCGGCCGCGTCTACGTCGGCACCCGCGACGGCGTGATCTACGGCTTCGGCCAGCCGACCACCGCCGCGCTCACCACGACGCCGGTCCAGTTCAACGACGTCGCGGTCGGGTCCTCCTCGACCATGACCGCCACGCTGACCGCGACCACCGGCGTCACCGTCACGGCGGTGAGCGCGGGAACCGGCGTGTTCGGCTCCGGCACCCCGACCCCGGCACTGCCCGCGACGCTGGCCACCGGCGACACGCTCAAGGTGCCGATCACCTACACCCCGACGACGCCGGGCGCCGCGACCGGATCGCTGACCCTGACGACGTCGCAGGGCACGATCGTGGTCGGCCTGAACGGGACCGGCACGAAACCAGGGCTCGAACTCACCCCGAGTCCGCTGGCGTTCGGGCAGGTGCCGGTCGGCACGGGATCCTCGCTCGCCGAGACCCTCAGCGTGACCAACACCGGTACGACGAATGAGACGGTCGAGTCCGTGACGGCCCCGACCGGCGTCTTCTCCGCGACCGGCCTTCCCTCGTCCGGCCTCGTCATCACACCGGGCGCCTCGGTTCCCGTCTCGATGACCTTCACCCCGGCCGCCGCGCAGGCCTACACGTCCTCGCTCACCATCACCAGCCAGGACGCCGCGGGCGACGCACACTCCGCCACCGACTCGCTGACCGGCACCGGGATCACCGGCGTCAAGCAACTGACGGTCAGCCCGACGAGCCTGAGCTTCGGCAACGTCTCGCTCGGCAAGACCGGCTACGAGACCTTCACCATCACCAACAGCGGCAACCTCCCGCTGACCATCACGAAGGCCGCGCCGCCGGCCGCGCCGTTCTCGGTCGCCAACCCGATCGCGGAGGGCCAGGAGCTCGCGCCGGGCGACGGCGAGACCGTCACCGTCGGGTTCACCCCGGCCGCGGCGGGCGCCGTCACCGGGATCTACCAGATCACCGCCGACACCGGAGCCGGACCGCAGCCGGTCACGATGACGGCCACCGGCGTGCAGCCGACCAGCGGTGTCGCGGTGCCCACCGCGGGCGGCGGCTGGACGCTCAACGGCTCGGCCGCGATGTCCGGCAGCCAGGTCGTGCTCACCGGTGCGACGAACAACGAGGCCGGATCCGCGGTGTACGGCACGCCCGTCGCCACGTCCGGGATGACCGCGAGCTTCACCGCGTCGCTCGGCGGCGGCACCGGAGCCGACGGCCTGACGTTCAGTCTGCTCGACGCCAACAACGCGTCGGCCAACTCGATCGGCTCGCACGGCGGCGGTCTCGGCCTCGCCGGAGTCGACGGCATCGGCATCGCGCTCGACACGTACAAGGGGACCGGCGACCCGTCGGCCAACTTCGTCGGAATCACGAATCTGAGTTCCGCCTGGACACTCGGATGGGCCGCCACCTCGACCGACATCCCGAACCTGCGCACCGGGACGCACAAGGTCGCGGTGTCCTTCACCAACTGCACGGTCGGCACCGCGACCGACACGTGCACCGTCACGGTCTCGATCGACGGCACGCAGGCGCTCTCGACCGTGACCGTCGTGCCGACCGACTCGCTGCCCGCCTTCACCGCGGCAACCGGCGGGCTCAACGACACGCACGCCGTCAGCGGAGTCAACATCACCTCCGGCGGCAGCACCCTGCCGGTGCCCGGCGGCGGCTGGTCCTTCAACGGCAACGCCACCATGACCGGCTCGGCGATCACCCTCACCCCGGCCGCGGTCAACCAGGCCGGCTCGGTGGTCTACCCGACCGCCGTCGCTCCGGACGGCCTGACCGCCGACTTCACGCTGCAGATCGGCGGCGGCACCGGAGCCGACGGCATGACCTTCGCACTGCTCAACCCCGCCGACGAGACCAGTACGTCGGTCGGCTACAAGGGCGGCGGGATGGGCGCGCTCGGGATGGTCGGGACGTACGTGGTCTTCGACACCTATCCCAAGCAGATGGCGATGATCGAGACCGTCACCTCGAAAACGCAGACGACGCTCACCGAGGTGCAGACCGCCAAGGGCATCCCGGACCTGCGCGCCGGGACGCATCAGGTGCAGGTGAGCATCTCGGGCTCGGTCATGACCGTGGACCTCGACGGCAACCTCATCCTGCAGGCCGGAGACGGGTTGCCCGGCACGGGCGGCGTCCTGGTCGGATTCACCGGCGCGACCGGCTCGATCACCGACGCGCACTCCGTGAGCGGCGTCTCGATCACGGCCACCAAGTACGAGGACTGAACAACGGCACCACCGCGCCGGGCCGCGTGAACGGCCCGGCGCGTTCCGCCCGCGCGAAGGGAGAGCGCGTCATGAAACTGTCCATCCTGATGGCCGCGTACAACGAGGAGCGGACCGTGGCCCACGTGGCCGCCGCCGTCCTGGCCACCGAGTATCCGTGCCCGATCGAGCTGCTGATCGTCGACGACGGCAGCAAGGACCGCACCCCGGAACTGCTCGCCGAGATCACCGACCCGCGGGTCACCGTGCTCACGCACCGGGTCAACCGGGGCAAGTCGGCGGCGCTGGCCACCGCCATCGAGGCGGCGACCGGCACGCACATGCTGCCGTTCGACGCCGACATGGAGTACGACCCGGACGACATCCCGGCGCTCATCGACCCGGTGCTGCGCGGCCGCTGCGAGGTCGTCTACGGCACCCGGCTGTTCGGCCAGAACACCGTCTACCAGTCCTTCCGCTACGCGCTCGGCAACAAGGCCCTGACGCTCGCCGCGAACGTGCTGTTCGACGCGAGCATCAGCGACCTGCACACCTGCCTGAAGCTGATACCGCTGCCGCTGGTGCGCTCGATGCGGCTGGACGCGAGCGGCTTCGGCATGGACACCGAGCTGACGGCGCGGCTGCTGCGGCTCGGCGTGCGGCCGTTCGAGGTGCCGGTCAGCTACCACAGCCGGTCGCGCGCCGAGGGCAAGAAGATCTCCTGGCAGGACGGCGTGTCCTGCCTGCGGATCCTCGCCGGGGTGCGCTTCTCGGCGAAGCCGCGCCCGGTCGTCGGCGTCCGGCGTCCGGCGGCGGTCCCGGAGCGGGCGTACACCCCGGCCCGGCAGATCTCGACCCCGGCGGCCGCGCCGGTGCACGCCGTGACCAAGGCGCCCGGACTGAACGGCAGCACGGTGATCGGCGTCGGCGAGCCCGCGCTGAGCCTCAACGAGAGCTGAGCCCGTGGCCATCGACACCGCGCACGAGGTGGCGCCGACGCCGGGCGCCGCCCGCCCGCGCAGGCGCCGCGACTCCACGCACCTGACCGTCACCAGGCATTCGAGTCTGGCCGAACTGCGGCGGATCCGGCCGGAGTGGGGGCTGCTCTACGGCGGCTCCGACTCCCGC
>DATJIF010000113.1:0-23544 GCA_035493475.1 Actinospica sp. | reverse complement strand
CGGGCTTCGACATCGTGAAGCAGCAGAAGCAGGTGCGCCGCGCCATCGGCTGCGTCGCACAGAACTCCGGCGTGGACGTGCAGGCCACCGGCCGGGAGAACCTGCTGCTGCAGGGCCGCGTCTACGGGATGCGCGGTGCGGAGCTGAACCGGCGCGCGGACGAGCTGCTGCTGCGCTTCGGCCTGGCCGAGGTCAGCAAGCGCTTCGTGAAGACGTACTCGGGCGGCATGAAACGGAAGCTCGACGTGGCGCTGGGGCTGATGCATTCGCCGCGCGTACTGTTCCTCGACGAGCCGACCACGGGCCTCGACCCGGAGGCGCGTGCCGAGATGTGGGAGCAGATCCGCGAACTGGCCTGGGATCAGGGGCTGACGATCCTGCTGACGACGCATTACCTGGAGGAGGCGGACCAGCTCGCCCGCAATCTCGCGATCGTGGACCAGGGCCGGATCGTCACTCAGGGAACGCCGGATGAGTTGAAGGCACAACTGAACGGCGACGCGGTGAGTCTGGAGTTGGCGGCCGGAACCGACACGGACACCGCGAAGTCCGTGGCGATCGCCCGTGATCTGCTCTCGGACGTCGGCGTGGACGGACTGACGCTGCGGGGTCGCAGCGCGGACGGGGCGGGGGCGGTGCCCGCGCTACTCGCCGCGCTGGAGGAAGTGGACGTCCACGTCGCCTCGGTCACCGTCGCGCGGCCCTCGCTCGACGACGTCTACCTGCGGTACACCGGCCGCTCGTTCAGCTCGGCGGACCTGGAGGCGGCGCAGTGAACGCCCTGGCAGACACCTGGTACATGACCGGACGCGCTTTCCGGGCGTTCCTGCGGCAGCCGATGTACGTGGCCTTCACGCTGATCCAGCCGATGATCTGGCTGCTGCTGTTCGGCCAGCTGTTCAAGTCGGTGACGCAGATTCCGGGCTTCGGCGCGTCGAACTACGAGACCTACCTCGTGCCGTCGATCGTCGTGATGTCCGGGTTCTTCGGCGCGGGCTGGGGCGGGATGGCGATCCTGGACGACCTGACGCGGGGCGTGCTCGACCGCTTCCTGGTCTCGCCGGTCAACCGCTCGTCACTGATCCTGGGACGCTTGATCGTTCAAGTGCTCTCGATCGTCATCCAGGCCATCATCATCCTGCTTTTCGGCGCGGCGGTCGGTGCCAGCTACCACCATCTCGTGCTCGGTGTCCTGGTGCTGATGGTGGCGACGAACCTGCTGGCCACGGCGATCGGCGCAATGTCGTACGGGCTCGCGCTGCTGGTACGCCGCGAAGAGTCGATCATCGCGGCGTCCAACTTCATTCTGTTGCCGCTTCAATTCATGTCCACCGGTTTCATGGCGCTGGTTCTGATGCCGCATTGGATGCAGAACATCACCAAGTACAACCCGGTGAACTGGACGCTGGTAGCCGGGCGCGGCGCGCTCGGTGCGAACCCGGACTGGGGGCCGATCTTCGAGAACCTGGGCTACCTCGCGGTGCTCATGGCGTTCTGCGCCTGGGTCTCGACGCGCGCCTTCCGCAGCTACCAGCGGTCCATGTAACTACTCGGCGATCGGCAGGCTCGCCCCGTCGCGCAGGAACAGCGGGATCCGGTCGAGCGGCGCGGGGACGGTCACGGTCTGGCCGCCCTCGTGCTCCTCGCCGGTCCACGCGTCGCGCCAGGTCGCGCCCTTGGGCAGGTAGACGTCCCAGGAGCGGGCGCCGGCCTCCAGGACGGGAGCGACGAGCAGGTCGCGGCCGAAGAGGTACGCGTCGTCGACGGACCAGGACTTCGGGTCCTCGGGGAACTCGACCAGGTAGGGACGCATCGGCGGGATGCCGGTCTCGTGCGCCTCGGCCATGACCGACAGGATGTACGGCTTGAGCCGCTCGCGCAGCGCGATGTACGAGGCCATGATGTCGCAGGCTTCTTCGCCGTACGACCAGATCTCGTTCGGGCCGCCGGTGACCTGCGTGGAGAACGGCTGCGCGGGCTCGCGGAAGCCGTGCAGCCGGAAGATCGGGCTGAACGCGCCGAACTGGAACCAGCGGACCATGACCTCGCGGTAGTCCGGCGAGGACGGGTCGCCGCCGTGGAAGCCGCCGATGTCGGTGTTCCACCAGGGCATCCCGGACAGCGCGGTGTTCAGGCCGGCCGCGATCTGCCGGCGGAAGGTCGCGAAGTCCGTGTAGATGTCGCCGGACCACAGGATCGCGCCGTACCGCTGGGAACCGGCCCAGGCCGAGCGGTTGAGCGTGACGACCTCGGTCTTCCCGGCGGCGTGCATGCCCTCGAAGAACATCCGCGAGTTCTCCCGCGGGTACATGTTGCCGACCTCGAGTCCGGCGCCCGCGTGGTAGCGCAGGTTGGCCTGGTAGCCGGGCTTGAGCTCGGGCTCGCAGGCGTCGGCCCAGAAGACCTCGATGCCGTGGTCGAGGTAGCTGGCGCGGACCTTGGACCAGACGAAGTCGCGGGCGCGCGGGTTGGTGGCGTCGTAGAACGCGACCTGGACCGGCTTGTCGGCGCCCTTGTCCGGCCAGTCGGCGTGCGCGACGGGGCCGAACTCGGTGCCGATCAGCAGGCCGCGGCGCTCCATCTCGGCGTGGTACTCGGACAGCGGGCTGACGGAGGGCCAGACCGAGACCATCAGCTTCGTGCCGTACGAGGCCAGTTCGGCGACGGCGGCGTCCGGGTCGGGCCACTCGGCCGGGTCGAAGCGCCATTCGCCCAGGTGGGTCCAGTGGAAGAAGTCCGCGACGATCACGTCCAGCGGAATACCGCGCCGGTGGTACTCGCGGGCGACCTCCAGCAGCTCCTCCTGCGAGCGGTAGCGCAGCTTGCACTGCCAGAAGCCCGCGGCCCACTCCGGCAGCATCGGCACGTGGCCGGTCACGTCGGCGTACGTGCGCTGGATGGCGGCCGGGTCGCCCGCGGTGATCCAGTAGTCCAGCTGCCGGGCGCTGTCGGCGACCCAGCGCGTGCCGTTGAGCGCGAGCTCGACGCGGCCGATCGCCGGGTTGTTCCACAGGAAGCCGTAGCCGCGCGAGGACACCATGAACGGGATGGAGACCTCGGAGTTGCGCTGGATGAGCTCGATCACCGCGCCCTTCTGGTCGTACAGGCCGTGCTGGTGCTGGCCGAGGCCGTAGAGCTTCTCGTCCGGGTACGCGGCGAAGCGCTGTTCGAGCCGCGCGTATCCGTTGCCGTGCGCGGTCCGCAGCCGCGGGCCGGGCCACCAGAAGTGCGCGTTCTCCTCGGACAGCAGCTCGGATCCGTCCTCGGTGCGCTGGAAGACGACGCGGCCGGTCGACGTGATCCGGGCGGTGATCTCGCCGTTGACGACGGTGGCGCCGTGCTCGGTTATCTCGATCGTCCCGTCGGACGCGGCGTCCGGTGGATCGAGCAGCGCCCCCGGCAGTCCCTCCAGGATCACGCCGCCGACTTTCGAACGGACCCGCAGCGAGTTCGGGCCCCACGGTTCGACCCGCAGCACCTCCTGACGGCCCGTCCACTCCAGGGCGCGGACGCCGCCCACGGTGTGGACCGAGAACTCGCCGATTTCGTGGGCGAGCGAAGCGAGCGGGGATTCCTCGGACATGACGGGTGAAGCCTTTCTCAGCGGAAGGGTGCGGCGTATCGCGGCGCGGCCCTCGGGGCGGCGCCGGGAAGTGTGCGGTTGTGGGGTGCTATCCGAGCGCGATGGGTCCCGGGGCGCTGGAGTCGCGCACGGTCAGCGCGGGCGGGATCAGCGTGGTCTGGCTGACGTGGGGTTCGGCGCCGCGGTCGAGCTGGGCCATGACCTGCCGCACGGCCTGCCGGCCCATCTCCTCGGCGGGGATGGAGACGCTGGTCAGCCGCGGCGAGGACTGCAGGGCGACCTGGTCGGGGCAGATCGCCACGACGCTGGTGTCCTCGGGCACGGCGCGTCCGGACAGCCGCAGCAGGCTGAGCAGCGGGGCGATGGCCGCCTCGTTCTGCACGACGAAGCCGGTGGTGCTGGGGCGCTCCTCGAGGATCCGGGAGAGCACGCCCGCGGTGGACTCGTAGGTGCCCTCGCAGGACCGGTGCACCGCGCGCACGCCGTGCGCGGCGGCCGCGCGCTGGAAGCCGGCGAGGGTGCGCGCCGCGAAGCCGGTGTTGCGCTTGTAGACGCCCTCGCCCTCGCCGATCAGCGCGATGTCCCGGTGGCCGAGCCCGGCGAGGTGTTCGACGCAGGCCGAGCCGGTGGCCTCGAAGTCCAGGTCCACGCAGGCCAGGCCGGCCGGGTCGGCGGGCAGTCCGATGAGCACGGCGGGGGTCTCGGTCTCGCGCAGCACTGGGATCCGGTCGTCCTCGAGTTCGATGTCCATCACGATCATCGCGTCCGCCAGACAGCTGCCCGCGATCCGGCGGACCCCGGCGGTGCCCTCGTCCTTGGTCAGCAGCAGCACGTCCTGGCCGAACTCGCGGGCCTCGGTGGTGACGGCCATCGCGATCTCCATGATCACCGGCACGTACATGTCGCTGCGCAGCGGGATCATCAGGGCCAGGATGTTCGAGCGGTTCGAGGCCAGCGCGCGGGCGCCGGCGTGCGGGTGGTAGCCCAGCGACTCGATCGCGGCCTCGACCTTGCGCCGCGTCTCGTCCGAGATGGAGCGCTTGCGGGAGAGCACGTAGGACACCGTCGAGGGCGAGACACCCGCCTGACGGGCGACTTCGGCCAGCGTCACCATGAATGTCCTTCTCGGGTCGGGTTCGGGGAGCGGCGGTGAAGCGCTTCGACATTCGCGAGCGTCAGGCCGTCACCCCCACGATACGTCTTGCAGGGGAAGGTTAGACCGCGCACGTGAAGAATGTCTAGGCCAATCGTCGAAGCGCTTCGACACAGTCTTCCCACATGTTCCGCACACGGTGGACTGAGACTATCCATGGCGGACCTCCACTTCACGCGTCCGGTGGTCGAGTACGAATACGCGTCCGCCGCGCCGCACGGCCTCGACGCCCTCCGGCAGGTCCGGCAGCACCGGCGAGACACCCGCGTCGGCCGCGACCGAGCCGAGCAGGCGGCCGAGCGCGGCCTGCTCCGGCAGGGTGGCGACGTACCACGCGGTGCCCGTGCCGTGCCGGTTCGCCAGCACCGCGGGATGGCCGTCGAGCGGGCCGCCCTCGATGCGTGCCACGACGTCGGCGGTCGTCGCGTCGAGGTCGAACCATTCGGCCCATTGGTGTGCCCGGAAGTCACCCAATCGGTCCGACGTGAGGCGCAGTTCGACGTCGTCTTCGAGGGGCCAGTACTCCTCGATGCGGATACCCAGCAGCTCACGCAGCGAGCCCGGGTAACCGCCGAGGCGGACGCGTTCGTCGGGGTCCGTCACTCCGCTGAACGGCCCGACGACGAGTGTTCCGCCCGCCTCGACGTATCGGTCCAGATTCCGGCTCGCGGCATCGGTGATCTGGTACAGGTTGGGCGCGAGGACGAGCCGGTAGCGGCTCAGGTCGCCCTCCGCGCGCACGAAGTCGCAGGTGATGTTCGCGCGCCACAGCTGCTTGTAGTACTCATACAGCCGATCGACGTACGCGAAGCCCGAGTGCGGCTGGTGTTCGAGTTCCACGGCGCGCCACGCGTCCCAGTCCACGACTATCGCGACGTCGGCCGCGACCTCGGTGCCGAGCACGTCGGCCATGCTCTCGAGCTCCTTGCCGACCTCGCAGACCTCGCGGAAGACCCTGGAGTTCGGTCCGGCGTGCGGGACCATCGCACCGTGCGTACGTTCAGCGCCCTGCTTGGAGGCCCGCCACTGGAACTGCAGCACCCCGTCGGCGCCGCGTGCGACGGCCTGCATCGACCAGAGGCGGTAGAGGCCCGGCGGCTTCGGGGTCGCGACGTGGCGGAAACCGACGGCACCGGTGCTCTGCTCCATCATGATCCAGCCGCCGCCGCGCGATTCACGGCCGAGCGACCGCGTCAGATCCTGCGCGAAGGCGCCCGCGCAGGCACCGAGCGGATCGTTCGGGTCGGGATACGAGTCGAGCGACGCGAGGTCCTCCTCGCGCACCCACTGCCACGCGTCGGTCCCCTTGAAGAAGCCCATGAAGTTGGTGACGACCGGGATATCGGGATTGCGCGCGCTGACGATGTCGCGTTCCGACTTGAAGCCCTGGAGCAGCAGATCCGAGGCGAAGCGCTGGTAGTCCAGCTCCTGCACGGGGTTGATGATGTACTGCACCTTGCGCGGCGGGATCACCTCGTCCCACTCGCTGTAGTGCTGGCTCCAGAAGCTCGTGCCCCAGGCCTCGTTCAGTCCGTCGAGGTCCGTGTACTTCGTTTGGAGCCATTTTCTGAACGCCGCGGCGCAGCTGTCGCAGTAGCAGACGGTCCCGAACTCATTGCCGATGTGCCACATGCGCAGTGCGGGGTGATGCGCGTACCGATCCGCGAGCTGCTCGGAGATCACGTCGGCGAAGCGGCGGTAGATCGCGGACGACGGGCAGTACGCGTTGCGCGAGCCGTATGTCCGAACCGACCGGTCCTTGTCCTGCGGCGAGGTCTCCGGCCAGCGGTGGTGCATCCACGGCGGCGCGCTGGCGGTCGGCGTGGCGAGCGCCACGCCGATCCCGTTGTCGTGCAGCAGATCGAGGACCTCGTCGAGCCAGCCGAAGTCGTACTCCCCCGGGCGCGGTTCGAGCAGCGCCCAGGAGAAGACTCCGACCGTGGCCAGGTTGACGTTCGCCTCGCGCATGAGGCGAACGTCCTCGGTCCACACCTCGCGTGGCCACTGCTCGGGGTTGTAGTCACCGCCGAACAGCAGTCGGCCGCGCGTGGCTTGGTGCAATGTAGACATCGAATTACCAGTTCCGCGATACGTCGACGGTCAGGATGCCGCGGCCGTTGGTGCCGAGGTAGACGCGGCCGAAGTGGTTCGGATCGCCGACGATCGTCGGGATCCAGCCGTAGTTCTGCTGACTGCTGTTGATCTTCGTCCAGCTCGCGCCCGCGTTGGTGGACATGTAAAAGCCGGTGACGCCGTTGACCGTGCCGACCATGTACAGGGTCTTGAATCGCGAGCCCGGGGCTGCGGCGCCCGACCCGACGGTGTACGCGGCGGTCACCTGCGAGCCGTTGACCTGCGTCCACGTCGTGCCGCCGTCGGTCGAGTGCATCAGTCCGCCGGTCTGCGCGGCGAAGTAGAGCTCGCCGGCGCGGCCCGGGACGGAGAGCAGTTGGTCGTTGCTCGCGGCGGTCAGGCCGGTCGCGGCCGAGGCGAACGTCTTGCCGCCGTCGGTGCTGCGGTAGAACACGCCGGTTGACGCGTCGATCGCGTAGAAGTCGCTCGGGTTCATCGCATCGGCTACGGGGGCGACACCGGTCGGCAGTCCGCTGACCGCCGTCCACGTCGCGCCCTTGTCCGTCGAATAGGCCGGAGTCGTGCCGTCGGCCGGGTTCCAGACGATGGCGCTTCCGTCCGCGGCGACGGCGACCTGGCCCTGGCCCCAGCTCATCGTGCTCGGGGTCGTGGCGAACTGGGTCCAGGTCGTGCCGCCGTCGGTCGAGTACTGGCCGGCCGGCTTGCTCGAACCGTTCTCGCCGACGAACGCGATCAGGTCGCCGCTCGCGTCCTGGCCGATTCCGCTGCCGGTGCTGTAGTTCGTGTCGAAGGTGTTGGTCGGCGACTGCGTCAGCGACGTGTGGCAGAAGCCGCCGAGGTCGCCGAGCGCGCTGACCAGCTTGCATCCGCTCGAAGCGCCGTTCGGCACGAGCAGCGCCTTCACGGACGTCTCCTCGATGCCCTTCGACGCGCTCGCGGTGAAGTCGACCGTGCCGCCACTGGAGATCGCGCCCATGTTGTAGGTGCCGAACAGCGTCGCGCCGGTGCCGTAGACGACGTGGTTCGAGTCGAACGGGTCGACCGCGATCGTGCCGATCCACCAACCGAACTTCGCCGTCGAACCCCAGGAGAGGTACGGCTCGTACGAGGTGTCGAGCGAGGTCGAGGCGGACACGTCGGCCCAGGTCTTCCCGCCGTCCGTGGATCGGTAGATGGTGTCCACCGGGCTCCAGCGGTCATTGGTTGACACGTAAAGCGTGTTCGCGTTGTTCGGGTCCACCGCGAGACCGTCGTATCCGTACCAGGAGGAGACCGGCGTGACGTCGGTCGCGGTGCCGTCCTTCGCGAACTTGTAGAGCTTGCCGGTGCCCATCCAGTACGGGCCGGTGTACTGGTCGTAGACCACGTACATCGAGCCGTCGGACGCGAACTGCGCCTTGATCGGGACCGTCCCGGGGCCGCCGCCGACCGTGCTCCAGGTCGCGCCGCCATCGGTTGATTCGTAAAGCGACGAGGTGTCCGCGTCGCCGACGACGATGTGCTGAGTCGGCGTGCCGCGGTGCTTCTCGGTCTGGTCGAAGGTCACGAACTGCAGGCCGGAAGCCGAGTTCGAGCCGCCGTCCGGGAACGCCGTGTCCTTCGCCCACGTCGTGCCGCCGTCCGTGGACTTCCACAGGCCGTCGTTCTCGGTGCCGTAGTAGAGCACGTTGTCGTCGTTCGGGTCGACCACGAGCCGTTCGCCCGAGTCGCGGCCCTGGTCGTTCGAGCCGATCTCGAACGGAACGTTGAACGCGTGCCAGGTCTTGCCGTAGTCGTCCGAGCTCAGGATCGCGGACGGCTGCGCGTCGTTCCAGCTGTACGCGTACTGGCCGACGGCGGCCCACACGCGGTTCGGGTGGATCGGGTCGGTGGCGACCGAGTCGACACCGAGTTCGTTCCAGTTCGCGAAGGTTGTCGCGTCGAGCAACGGAGTCCACGACTGCGTGAACGCGTTCCAGCGGTAGAGCCCGCCGATGTCGGTGCGCAGATAGGCGAGTCCCGGCTGCGTCGGGTTGTAGACGACGCCGGTGACGAAGCCGCCCGCGCCGACGGTCACGTTGCTCCAGCGGTACGCGCCGGTCGCGTCGGCCGACGCGGCGGGGGCCGCGACCAGCGGGAAGGCCAGCATTCCTGCGGCGGCGCAGGCTTGCACAAGCCTCTTCTTCGAGGTGCGCATGGGTGTCGGATTCCTCTCAGCCCTTGATGGCGCCGGTGAGCATGCCCTTGGTGAAGTGCTTCTGCACGAAGGGGTAGATGACGAGGATCGGGATCAGGGTCAGCACGACCACGCACATCTGCAGCGAGAGCGGGGCGGGCTGGTCCTTTCCGGCGAACGCGGTCGCCGCGTTCTGTCCAGGCATGGTCGCGCCCTGGGAGACGTACGTGTACAGGACGTACTGCAGCGTCCACTTGGAGCTGTCGGCCGGCATGTAGAGCATCACGTTGAAGAACGCGCTCCAGTAGCCGACCGCGTAGAACAGCGCCATGACCGCGTTGACCGCCTTGGACGTCGGCAGCACGACGGACCACAGGATGCGGAACTCGCTGGCGCCGTCCAGCTTCGCGGCCTCGATGAGCTCGTTCGCGGTGTTCATGTAGAACGCGCGGATGATCAGGATGTTGAACGCGGAGACCGCGCCGGGCAGGATCAGCGCCCAGTACTGGTCGTAGCCGTGGAAGATGTCGGCGACGACGATGAAGCTCGGGATGATGCCGCCGCTGAAGAACATCGTGGCGATCAGCGTCATCAGGATCCAGCGGTGCCCGAGCGAACGCGGCCGGGAAAGGCCGTACGCGCACAGGACCGAGACGATCATCGACACGATCGTGCCGATGATGGTGATGATCATGCTGATCACCATGGCCCTCGTGATGACGCCGCCCTGGAGCATCTCGCGGTAGGCGTTCAGGGTCAGGCCGTGCGGGACGAGCACGATGCCGCCCGCGATGTTCACCGAGCTCTGCGGCGAGAGGCTGGTGAGCACGACCGCGTACACCGGGACCACGACGAACAGCACGACGAGCGTGAGCGTGGCGCCCTTCGCCGTCTGGCCGACGACCGACGGCTTCTCCTCCCAGACCGGACGCTTGCGCGTGGACTGGAAGCCCTTGGACTTCGCGGGCCGGGTGCGGAAAGACAGTGCGCTGCTCATTTGGTTCCCCTGTAGAGGCCGTCCTCGCCGAAGAAGTGCGCGACCTTGTTCGCGCCGTAGAGCAGCAGGAGCGAGACGACGCCCTTGAACAGGCCCGCTGCCGCGCCGAGGCCGAAGTTGTTGGCCGCGACGCCGTAGTAGTAGGAGTACGTGTCGAGCACTTCGGAGGCTCCGGACCCGACCGCGTTGCGCTGGATCAGGAACTGCTCGAAGCCGACGTTGAGCGCGTTGCCGAGGCGCAGTACGAGCAGCAGCACGATGACGCTGCGCATGCCGGGCAGCGTGATGTGCCACGTGCGCCGCCAGCGGTTCGCGCCGTCCGCCGCGGCCGCCTCGTACAGCGCCGGGTCGATGGCGGCGATCGCGGCGAGGAACACGATGATCCCCCAGCCCGCTTCCTTCCACACGGCCTGCGCGGTGACCAGGTACTTGAACGAGCCTGGGTCGGTCATGATGTTCCAGGCGTTCATCCCGTGCGTGAGCAGCAGGTGGTTGAGCAGTCCCGCGCCGCCGAGCATCTGCTGGAACAGCACGATGACCAGCACCCAGGAGAAGAAGTGCGGCAGGTAGACGATCGCCTGGATGAACGAGCGGATCCGGCTGTTGAGGACCGAGTTCAGCAGGATCGCGAGCCCGATCGGCACCGGGAAGTAGAGCACCAGCTGCACGACGCTCAGCACGATCGTGTTCTCGAAAGCGTGCCAGAAGTTCGGGTCGGCGAACAGCGCCTGGAAGTTCTCGATGCCGATCCACGTGCTCTGCCAGAAGCCCAGGATGTAGTCGTAGTACTCGAACGCCGTGACCGTGCCGAACATCGGCAGGTAGTTGAACGCGATGACCAGCAGCAGCGCCGGAATCGCCATCGCCAGCAACGGCCAGTCGCGACGCAGCCGCACCCGGAACGGCAGCTTCGGCCGCTTCGTGCGCACGCGTCTGCGCCCGGTCTCATCCGCGTCCGCGCCGGGCCCGGCCTCGGTCGTCGCCGTGCCGCCTCGCACGGATATCGCCGACATCTCCACTCCTCGTTCTCGCCTCGCCGCCTGGACGGCTTCGCGCCCGCGGTCGGCGGACGCGAAGCCTGGGGATGTCAGGAACCGTCGCCGTACTTGTCGTAGACGTTGCCGGTGTACCAGTCGAGCATCTTCTGGCCGCCGGACTTCTTCCAGTTCGCCAGCGCGGTCTTGAAGTCGTCGACCGTCTTCGAGCCGTAGGTCACCTGGTTCACGATGTCCACGACCTCGGCCATGCTGTACGCGGTCTGGTACTGCGAGGGGGCGGTGATGTTCATGTCCCAGAAGGTCGGCTTGTAGGCGTGCTTGACCGCGTCGCCGGTCCACGCGCACAGGCCCTTGGTCACGTTCGGCGCGCCGATGTTGCTCACGGCCGACTGCGGGGTGACCAGCTGCTGGTAGATCGCCTGGTTCGCCTCGTCGTCGCCCTGCTTGGTGTACGTCGGGCCGGTCGAGGTCATCGTGTAGTCGACCCCTTCGACGCCGTAGTTGATCAGCGTGTACTCGTACGAGCCGTAGGGCGCGGCGAGGTAGTTCGCGACCTCGAGGATCTCCTCGATCTGGGTCTTGGAGAGGCTCTTGCTGAGGTAGCTGGTCATGCCGCTGGAGGCGCCGAGCGCGATCTTCGGCGTGGAGCCGTCGGCCGCGAAGATGTTGAAGGCGCTGCGCACGTAGGCGCTGTTCGAGCCCTTGCCGGAGGTGTCGTCGGCGAGGTTCCAGGCGCCGGTTCCGTCGGACTCGATGAGCGACTTGCCGGACCAGAAGCGCTGCTTGCCGTCGTTCGTGTCGCCCGCGACCGCGCTCGGGTGCATGTAGCCGGAGTGCGCGATCTTGTACGCGTAGGCGAGCGCGGCCTCGAACTCGTCGGTGTCGTACGCCGAGATCACCTTGCCGCCCTTGATCACGAACGAGCCGGGGCCGTTCGGCGGGGCGGCGAACATCTGCTGGATCGAGTACCAGAGCCCGTCGAACGCGTAGACGCCCGCGGCCTTCGAGGTCAGTTCGGCGCCGAGCGAGTAGAGGTCGTCCGAGTTCTTGACGTCGCTCGCCTTGATGCCCTTGCTGGCGAAGACGTCGCCGCGGTAGAAGAGCACGCCGGTGAAGGAGTTGCCCGAGGTCCAGCACGGGAAGCCGAAGATCTTGTCCTCCCACGCGGCGGACTGCCAGCCGCCGGTGGGGATCGCCGCGAGGTTCGGGTACTTGCGGATGTTCGCGCCGGACAGGAAGGGCGTCAGGTCGGCGAAGCGCGTCGTGGTCAGCTCGCCGGTGTTGGCCTGGCCGTTGTTCCAGGACGGGATGTTGATCCAGTCCGGCAGCTTGTTGCCCGCGACGAGGGTCGGCAGCGTGGTGTTGTAGTTGTTGCCGTTGGCCGGGTTCACGGTCAGGTTCGTGCCGAGGGCGGTGTTCAGCGCCTTGTAGTACGCGTTGCCGGCGACCGGGATGTTGCCCCAGAGCGGGATGATCGCGGAGTAGGAGCCGCCCGAGCCGGGCGTGGAGCTGACGGTCTTGACCAGGTTCGTCGGGTAGGTCAGGTAGCCGGGGTCGGACAGGGCGCCGTTCACGCCGGTCACGACGGGGATGTCCGGGGTGGGTCCGTTCGTCAGCGGAACGTAGTCGGGCAGGATCGAGCTGAGGCCCTTGGACGTGGTCACGCCGCCCTTGTTCGACGCGGCGCTGCCACAGGCGGAAAGCAGTGGCATGGCGGCTATCCCGCCGGCGACACCCGCGCCCGCGGCCACGAAACCGCGTCGGGTGAAAGCGGTGGAGCTCGGCATTGAACTCTCCAGGATTGTGGGGTCGCTCGGCCGACCCACGCGAGAGGGAGTCGTCGAAGCGCTTCAATGTTGGGATGAGGCTAGGCCAGCGATTCGACCCAGGCAAGGGGCTTCGATTACGGTTCTATTACGGGAAGCCTGCCCTTCGCGCATCGGCGACGGTTGCCGCGCGGCTCGGGACCGAAACCCTTGCATCCATGTTGATCTGCGGTAAGGCTGGGATCTGGCGGTCCGCGCGGGGCGCTTCGACCGCGCGGGGGTTGACACGAACCCGGTCCCGCTGAGACTTTCGAAGCGCTTCGATCAATCCTCCGAGTGAGAGTGTTGCCCCGTGCCCCCTACTCCCGAAGACCAGGCCACGGCGCTGCTGGCCGCGTTGACCATCGCCGAGAAGATCTCCTTCCTGCACCAGCACCAGCCCGCCGTGGACCGGCTGGGCATCGCGAAGTTCCACACGGGTTGCGAGGCGCTGCACGGCGTCGCGTGGATCGGCCGGGCGACGGTGTTCCCGCAGGCGGTCGGCCTCGGCGCGACCTGGGACCGGGACCTGCTGCGCCGGATCGGCGCTGCGGTGTCCACCGAGGTGCGCGCGTTCCGGCAGGACACGGCGAACGCGTTCCAGCTCAGCGCGCAGACCGAGAAGCACCCGATGGTCTCGCTCAACGTCTGGGCGCCGGTCGTGAACCCGTTGCGCGATCCGCGGTGGGGACGCAACGAGGAGGGCTACAGCGAGGACGCGTACGCCACGTCGGAGCTGGCCACGGCGTACTGCGGCGGCCTGCGCGGCGACCATCCGACGGTCTGGCGCACGACGCCGGTGCTCAAGCACTTCCTCGCGTACAACACCGAGACCGACCGCGACATCGTGGACATCCAGGTGCCGGAGCAGGTGCTGCGCGAGTACGAACTCGAAGCCTTCCGCGGGCCGATCCAGGCGGGCGTGGCCGCGGGCGTGATGCCGGGCTACAACCTGACCAACGGCGTGCCGAACCACGTGCATCCGCTGATCAACGACGTGTTGCGCGCGTGGGATCCGGAGCTCGCCGTCTGTTCCGACGCGCAGGCCCCGTCGAACCTCGTCGATCGCGAGAAGTTCTTCCCGACGCACACCGAGTCGCACGCAGCCGCGCTGAAGGCGGGCGTCGACAGTTACACGGACAACGACGCCGACTCGCAGCCGACGATCGAACGCTTCACGGACGCACTCGAAAAGGGCCTGATCAGCGAGGCCGACGTGGACGCGGCCGTGCGCCGGCTGCTTCTGCTGCGCGCTCGAAGCGGGGAGTTCGCGCCGGAGAGCGATCCGTACGCGGGCATCCGCGCCGACGTCATCGATTGCGCGCAGCACCGGGAACTCGCTCGTGAGGCGGCGTTGGCTTCCGTCGTGCTGCTGAAGAACGAGGAATCCGCCCTGCCGCTCGCGGATCCGGGGCGCATCGCCGTGATCGGACATCTCGGTTCGCGGGTGCTGACGGACTGGTACAGCGGCACGTTGCCGTACGGCATCTCGATCGTGGACGGACTTCTCGCGGAGTTCCCCGAGTCTGAAACTTTCACGGCGGACGGCGCGGATCTCGTCGTGTTGCGCGACGCCGGCGGGATCGGCGAGTTCGGTCCGTTCCGGCACCAGGACTGGGGAACGAGCGTGCAGTGCCCGCTTCCGGTGCACACGTTCCAGTCCGTCGAGAACGGCAGGTATCTGACGCTGACCGGTGAGAACGACACCGAGATCGAGGCGGCCGCCGAGACGCCGGACGGCTGGTTCGTCAAGGAGCTGTGGGAGTTCGAGGACGTCGCGGGGGATGAACTGCTGCTGCGCTCGAACGCCCCGCACAGCCGGAAGTACGCGCGCATCGACCACGCGACCCGCCGACTCGTCGCCGACGCGGACTCTCCGGAGCAGGCCACGCGCTTCCGACTGGAGACGGTCGCCTCCGGGATCCAGGAGGCCTCGGAACTCGCCGCGTCCGCCGACCGCGTCGTGCTGGTGCTCGGCAACGAACCGCACATCAACGGCCGCGAGACCATCGACCGGGACAGCCTCGCGCTTCCGCCGCAGCAGGAACATCTGCTGCACGCCGTGGTCGCCGCGAATCCGAACGTCGTGCTGGTGGTCGTCTCGGCCTATCCGTACGCGGTCGACTGGGCGGTGGACCACGTCCCGGCGATCGTGTGGAGTTCGCACGCCGGCCAGGAACTCGGCACGGCGATCGCGCAGGTGCTCAGCGGTCGGCACAACCCGTCCGGACGTCTCCCGCAGACGTGGTACTCCGGCGAGGCCGAACTGCCCGCGCGCGACGACTACGACATCATCGGATCCCGGTGGACCTACCGCTATTCGCGGCGGGCGCACGTGTTTCCGTTCGGGCATGGTCTTACCTACGCGACTTTCGCTTTCAACAACCCGGCCGCGACGTTGCGGGGAAAAGCGCCGGGAGCGCTCACAGTATCCGCTGAAGTCGCCGTAGCCAACACCTCGGACGTCCCCGGCCACGAGGTCGTGCAGCTTTACGCACGTCGCGAGGGTGACGAAGCGCTGCGCGGACTCGTCGGATTCGAGCGGGTGTTCCTCGCCGCCGGGGAGAGCCGGACGGTCGCGTTCGAGGTTCCGCGCGATCGGCTGGCGTCCGGAACGTATGAATTCGAGTTCAGCCGGTCGAGCGAGGATTGCGCCGCGAGCGTCCGCGTGGAGCTTTCATGACGTTTCTTCCGACCTGGGATTCGCTGTCCGAGTACCAGGTTCCGGAGTGGTTCCGCGACGCGAAGTTCGGCATCTTCATCCACTGGGGTCCGTACAGCGTGCCCGCATTCGGCAACGAGTGGTACGCGCGGAACATGTACCGCCCCGGAAAGCCGGAGTACGAGCACCATCGCGCGACGTACGGACCGCAGTCGGAATTCGGCTTCAAGGACTTCATCCCGCAACTGACCGGCGAGAACTTCGACCCGGACGAGTGGGCCACGTTGTTCCGCGCGGCCGGTGCGCAGTATGTGGTCCCGGTGGCGCAGCACCACGACGGCTTCGCGATGTACCGCAGCGAGCTCAACCCGTGGAACGCGGCCGAGATGGGGCCGAAGCGCGACGTCATCGGTGAGCTCTCGCGGGCCGTGCGCGACCGGTCGATGGTCTTCGGCGTCTCCTGGCACCGGGCCGAACTGTGGTGGTTCCTCAACGGCGGCATGACGTTCGACTCGGACGTGCGCTCGGGGAAGTACGCGTCGCTCTACGGCCCGGCTCAGCCGCAGGAGATGCCGCCGAGCAAGCAGTTCCTGGAGGAGTGGGCCGCGCACACGGTCGAGCTCATCGACGCGTACGAGCCGCAGTTGCTGTACTTCGATTGGTGGATTCATCGGCCCGCGTACCGGCCGTACCTGCCCCGTCTGGCGGCTCACTACTACAACCGCCTGGCCGCCGCCGGTCTCGGGCCGGTGCTCACGTACAAGGACGAGGCGTTCCCGGCCGGAACCGCCGTCGCGGACGTGGAACGCGGATCCAGCGCGACGCTGCGGCCCGAGCCGTGGCAGGCGTGCACGGCCATCGCGCGCAACGCCTGGTGCCACGTCGAGGGGCAGGACTACAAGACCGCGAAGGAAGTCGTCGGCACGTTGGTCGATGTCGTCTCGAAGAACGGCTGCCTGCTGCTCAACGTCGGCCCGAAGGCGGACGGCTCGATCGTCGATCAGGAGGCGGATCTGCTGCGTTCCGTCGGAGCGTGGCTTGCGACAAATGGCGAGGCGATCTACGCGTCGCGTCCGTGGACCGTGTTCGGCGAGGGTCCGACGAAGCCGGCCGACGGCGGCTTCTCCGAGTTCGCGCGAGCCGAATACGGTCCGCGCGACTTCCGCTTCACCACGCGCGACGAGTTCCTGTACGTGATCGGGCTCGGGGCGCCGGAGAACGGTCGAATGGAGATCCGCACGCTCGGCGCCGATCTGACGGTCTTCGAGGGGCGTATCGCGCGCATCGAACTCCTCGGGCACACGCACGAGTGGGAGCCGAAGGAGCTGCACTTCGAGCAGCGGCCGGATGCGCTGAGCGTTCGCCTGCCGGAGACGTGGGAGAACGGACACCAGCCCGAACTCCCGCTGCCAGTACTCAAAATCACCCGGGTGAGTTGAGTCAGGCGTTTCCGCCGTAGATCGCGGAGACGCGGTCGTAGTCGCCGGCCAGGGAGTACGTGTCGTCCTGGCCGGTGAGGTTCATGTCGTAGACGATCACCCCGTCGTCGTAGCCTGACGCGCCCAGGGACAGCGCGTCCTGCGTCACCGCGCCGACGTAGTCCGGTCCCGGATTGCCCTTGTTGACCTGACGGCTGTAGTGCCGCGCGTAGACCGTGACCGCGAGCCGCTGGTACGGCTTGAGCGCGTTCCGGACGTGCATGATCTGAGCAGGCACGGTCTTGCTGACGGACGTGTCGTAGGCGGGCTCGTCGCGGAACGGGAAGATGACGCCGCTGAAGATCGAGGCGTTGTACCTGCGGATGATGGCGTGCTTGCCGACGAGTTCGCGGTAGTAGAAGACCGGCCAGAACTGGAAGTTCGGATTCTGTGCGCGCGCCGCCTGGACGATCTGCCTGGCGTAGGTCGGGGTGAAGACGCGGCTGTTCTCCCCGAAGTCGTCGATCGCGAAGCCGGTCAGCGCGGGATGCGTCAGCGAGAGGGCGGCCAACTGCGAAGCCCACCGCGGATAGTCGAAGCCGAAGGGCGGATAGTTGCCGCCGCCGGATTCCGCAGGCGGGAACAGGTACACCATCACCTTGATACCGCGCTGCGCCGCCTGGTCGAGGAAGGTAGGCAGCTCGCTCCACTGTCGGTCGGCGTGGCCGCCGTAGATCTCGTAGAGGTATGTCGTGACGTGTGCCTGCTGTAGTCGGTCGAGCGTCCGCGGGATGTTCACGCTCCGGCCGTTGAAGATCGCTCCCCCGGACGCGCCGTGCATCAGGGACGGAGCAGCGGGCGCGGCGACCGGATTGGCGGCAAGGAGCGTGGCGAGCATGGCGGCGGCGATTCCCATGCCGACGTACTATCCGATTTGAATCACAATCAGACGATACGTCGAATTTATCGCCCGATCAGATCAACGCGGTCTACGGGAAGCCGGGGCCGCCGTCGACGGTGATGAAGTGCGCGTACCAGCCCGCGGCCACGGCGAGCACGGCGATCAGGGCCCAGACGATCCACTGCTGCCTGACCTTGGCGAGCCAACCGGCGGGGGCGAGCAGGATCGGGAAGGCGGCCAGCAGCTCGCGCGGGACGACCGTGTAGTCGTGGATCGCCGTGTAGACGATCGCGGTGACCACGATCGTGTAGAAAGTGATCTCCCAGCGCTGCCGCTGCACGAGCATGACGATGACGAGGATCGGGACGATCAGCAGCACGGCCGTGGTGATGTGTGCCTGGCCGTTGTCGTAGCCGTGCACGGTGCCCTGGATGCCGAGCCTGATCCGGTGGAAGACCTGGCCCGCGTTGCCGAAGCCGGTCCCCCACTTCTTCTGCGCGTTCATGTAGCCGCTGATGCTGCCCATGCGGTACGCGACGTACGCGAGGAACGCGATCGCGCCGATCGGGGCGATGACGGCGCCGAGGAGGGGCCGCCACACGAGTCGCCGTGCGCGGACGCATTCGACGACGGCCGCGACGCAGACGGTGAGGACCACGGCGTCGGCCGTGGGGCGGGTGGCTCCGGCGAGGCAGGCGAGCACGCCGGCGGTGATCCAGGAGCGGCGCAGCAGAGCGTAGAGCGCCCAGGCGGTCAGGCAGATGGCGAGGGTGTCGGCGTAGAGGGCGCCCTGGATCACGGCCGAGGGCATCAGCGCCCAGAGCACCGCGAAGATCAGGCCGGTTCGCGCGTCACGCAGCATTCGGCCGATCTCGAACAGCGCCCAGGAGCAGGCGACGGCCGCGACCCAGGTGATCGTCAGGCCGACGGCGGTCACGCTCAGCAGGCCGCCGGTCAGCGCGTGGCCGAGCGCCATCAGGCCCGGGTAGAGCGGATCGAAGGCGAAGGGCGAGAGAGCGGGCGAGATCTTCGTGTCGTAGCCGCGCTCGGCGATCTTCTGGTACCAGCCGGAGTCGACGAACACGAACATGCCGCGCGCCGCGTAGCCGTGACCGCTGGACAGCAGGCCGAACACCAGCGTGCCGACCAGCCGCACGACCAGGTACGCGGCCATCGCTGGCCACGCCCGTCCGGCCGAACGCACGATGAATCCGCCCTGGTTAGCGCCCGATTCCCGCACGGACGTCTCTTGCTCGGTCATGCTGCCCACTTAACCGCCCGTCCGTGCCGCGCCCGCCATCCGTTCAACTGACGCCGGATCCTACAGCGTCAGTTGCAGTGAGAAGGAGATCAGACGCCCGCGGCGCGCATGCCGCGCAGCTCCTTCTTCAGCTCGGAGATCTCGTCGCGGAAGCGCGCGGCGAGCTCGAACTGCAGCTCGGCCGCCGCCGTGTGCATCTGCTGGGACAGGTCCTCGATCAGCGCCTCGAGCTCCTCGGCGGGCTTGCCTACGAAGTCGACGCTGGTCACGCCCTTCGCTCCGACGCCCGGCACCGGCGCGCGGCCCTTGCCCTGCGGACGGCCGCCGAGCAGGTTGCGGGTGTCCTCGTCCTCGCGGATGAGCGAGTCGGTGATGTCGGCGATCTTCTTGCGCAGCGGGGTCGGGTCGATGCCGTGCTCGGTGTTGTAGGCGACCTGCTTCGCGCGGCGGCGGTTGGTCTCGTCGATCGCCTTCGCCATCGCCGGGGTGATCTTGTCGGCGTACATGTGCACCTGGCCGCCGACGTTGCGGGCGGCTCGGCCGATGGTCTGGATCAGCGACGTGGGGCTGCGCAGGAAGCCCTCCTTGTCGGCGTCCAGGATCGCCACGAGCGAGACCTCGGGCAGGTCCAGGCCCTCGCGGAGCAGGTTGATGCCGATGAGCACGTCGAACACGCCGAGGCGCAGCTCGCGCAGCAGCTCGACGCGGCGCAGCGTGTCGATGTCCGAGTGCAGGTAACGCACCTTGACGCCGAGTTCGAGCAGGTAGTCCGTCAGGTCCTCGGACATCTTCTTGGTCAGCGTCGTGACGAGCACGCGCTCGTTCCGGTCGGCCCGCGTGCGGATCTCGTGCACCAGGTCGTCGATCTGACCCTGCGTCGGCTTGACGATGACCTCGGGGTCGATCAGGCCGGTCGGGCGGATGACCTGCTCCACGACCTCGCCGCCCGCCTGCGCGAGCTCGTACGGGCCCGGGGTCGCCGAGAGGTACACCGTCTGGCCGATCCGCTCGACGAACTCCTCCCAGCGCAGCGGCCGGTTGTCCAGCGCCGAGGGCAGCCGGAAGCCGAAGTCCACGAGGTTCCGCTTGCGCGAGGTGTCGCCCTCGTACATCGCGCCGATCTGCGGCACGGTCTGGTGCGACTCGTCGATGACCAGCAGGAAGTCGTCCGGGAAGTAGTCGAGCAGGGTGTTCGGCGCGGACCCGGCCTCGCGTCCGTCGATGTGCCGCGAGTAGTTCTCGATGCCGTTGCAGAAGCCGACCTCGCGCATCATCTCGAGGTCGTACGTCGTACGCATCCGCAGCCGCTGGGCCTCCAGCAGCTTCCCCTGCCGCTCCAGCACCTCAAGCCGCTCGCCGAGCTCCTTCTCGATCCCCGCGATGGCCCGCTCCATCCGCTCGGGACCGGCCACGTAGTGCGTGGCCGGGAAGACGTAGATCTCCTGATCGTCCGTCAGGATCTCGCCGGTCACCGGGTGCAGGGTCATCAGCCGCTCGATCTCGTCGCCGAACATCTCGACCCGGACCGGGTGCTCCTCGTACATCGGGAAGATGTCGACGGTGTCGCCGCGCACCCGGAAGGTGCCGCGGGTGAAGGCGACGTCGTTGCGCGCGTACTGCACCGCGACGAGCTTGCGCAGCAGCTGGTCGAGCCCGAAGTCCTCGCCGACGCGGAGCCGGACCATCCGGTCGACGTACTCCTGCGGCGTGCCGAGGCCGTAGATGCAGGACACCGAGGCCACCACGACGACGTCCCGCCGGGTCAGCAGCGAACTGGTGGCCGAGTGCCGGAGCCGCTCGACCTCCTCGTTGACCGAGGAGTCCTTCTCGATGTACGTGTCCGACTGCGCGATGTACGCCTCGGGCTGGTAGTAGTCGTAGTACGAGACGAAGTACTCGACGGCGTTGTTCGGCAGCAGTTCGCGGAACTCGTTCGCGAGCTGCGCGGCCAGCGTCTTGTTCGGCGCCATCACCAGTGTCGGGCGCTGCAGCTTCTCGATCAGCCACGCGGTCGTCGCCGACTTGCCGGTACCGGTGGCGCCGAGCAGCACGACGTTCTCCTCGCCCGCGCGCACCCGCTTCTCGAGCTGGGCGATCGCCTCCGGCTGGTCGCCGGACGGCACGTACTCGCTGACCACCTCGAAGGGGGCCACGCTGCGTTCCAGATCCGTCGTCGGTCGCGTCATGTCATCAGCCTAAACGCGACCGCCGACAAATCTCGTCCCCGCAGGTCAGCCCTGCTTCTCCGCGACCTTCCTGAACACCGGCCGCGGCAGGTGCCGGGCGGCGGACATGGCGAAGCGGACCTGCGCCGGGACCCAGATCATCTCCGAGTTCTTGCGCAGCCCCTCCACGATCCCCTCGGCGACGGCCTCGGCGGTCGTGGACATCGGCGCCTTGGGCCGGCCGACGGTCATCTTGGTCTCGACGAAGCTGGGCCGCACGACCATCACGTGCACGCCGGAGTCGACCAGCGAGTCGCCGAGGCCCTGCGCGAAAGCGTCGAGCCCGGCCTTGCTGGAGCCGTAGATGAAGTTCGCCTTGCGCGCACGCTCGGCGGCCACCGAGGAGAGCACGACGAGCGAGCCGTGCCCCTGCTTCTTCAGGCCCTCCGCGCACACGAGCGAGGAGGTGACGGCGCCGACGTAGTTCGTCTGCACGACCTGCGCGGCGGACAGCGGGTCGCGCTCGTCGGTGGCCTGGTCGCCGAGCAGGCCGAACGCGAGCAGCACGACGTCGATGTCGCCCTCCTCGAACAGCGGCGCGAGCACCTTCTCGTGCGAGGAGAAGTCGAGCGCGTCGAAGTCCACGGTGCGCACTTCGGCACCGTGGGAGCGCAGCAGGGTGACGGCCGCGTCGAGCCGCTCGGACGGACGCGCGGCGAGGATGATCCGCTTGGTCTTGTCCATGGCGAGCTTGCGCGCGGTGGCGACGGCGATGTCGGAGGAGCCGCCGAGCACGAGCAGCGACTGCACCGAGCCGAGGGAGTCCTTCATGTCAGGTTCCTTAGAGAGGCAGAGCCCTTAGAGGCTGAGGCGGCGGGACTGGTCGGAGACGAACACGCCCTGCGGGTCCACCTCGGCGCGCACCTTGCGGAAGTCCTCGAGACGCGGGTACATCGCCTCGAGGTCCGCGGCCGACATCCGGGAGTCCTTGGCCAGGTACAGCCGGCCGCCCGCGTCGAGCACCTGCGCGTCCATCCAGCGCAGCAGTCCGGACAGGCCGGGGGTGCCGGTCGGGAAGTCGTACGTCAGCGTCCAGCCCTCGGTCGGGAAGGACAGGTAACCGGGGCTGGCCGGTCCGAAACGCTTGAGCACGGTGACGAAGGAGGGCGCCCGCTGCACGGCGACCCGCTCCACGATGCGGCGCAGGGTGGAGGCGGCGTCGAAGGGCACGACGAACTGGTACTGCAGGAATCCGGCCGCGCCGTACACGCGGTTCCAGTCGTGGACGGCGTCGAGCGGGTGGAAGAACCCGCCGATGCTCGCCAGGTGGGTGTGCGGGGTCTGCGGCGCGCGGCGGTAGTTGGCCACGTTCATCAGCCGTACGGTGCGCTTGTTGAGCAGGCCGCTGGGGAACAGGTCCGGCATCGCGGCCAGCGGCTTCGGCTGGAAGGCGAGCGGGTTCGCGCGCTGCTTCGGCGGCAGGTCGGCGACGGCGGCGAAGTCGCCGCTCTCCACCCAGCCGCGGCCGAGCGCCGGGCCGGTGGCCAGGTTGTCCAGCGAGGCGACGGAGAAGCGGTGGTCGCCGTCGGTCGCCGTCATCCGGTCCATGGCCTCGTCGAGGTCGTTGACGCGCTTGGTCTCGACCAGGATCCGCGAGGTCTCGACCGGCAGCATCCGGAGCGTGGCCCGCAGTACGACGCCGGTCAGGCCCATGCCGCCCGCCGTCGCCCAGAACAGCTCGGGCTCGGTCTCCGGCGTCAGGGTGCGTACGCTGCCGTCGGCGAGCAGCAGGTCCATGGCGGCGACGTGCTGCGCGAAGGAGCCGTCGGCGTGGTGGCTCTTGCCGTGGATGTCGCTGGCGATTGCGCCGCCGACGGTGACGTACCTGGTCCCGGGGGTGACGGGGACGAAGTAGCCGAAGGGCAGCATCGCCTGCATGAGCTGGTGCAGGCTGACGCCGGGTTCGACGACGACCTGCCCGCTGGCGATGTCCACGTTGAGGATCCGGTTCATGCCGGTCAGGTCGAGGACGCGGCCGCCGCCGTTCTGCGCCGGGTCGCCGTAGGACCGGCCGAGTCCGCGGGCCACTATCCCGCGCGGCCCGACCGTGGCCACCGCGTCGGCCACCTCCTCGGAGCTGCGTGGTCGGATGACCTCCGCGACCGAGGGGGCCGTGCGACCCCAACCGGTGAGCTTCTCAGTGCCCATTGACGAATACCCCTAGCGCGAACAAGATCAGCCAAGCCAGCCCGATGCCCATGATGACCCTATCGCCGAGCACCACGTCCTCCGGCTCGCCCGCCTGACCCGCGTCGACGAACATCGCATAACGCAGAAAGACAAAGGCCCAGG
>DATJIF010000112.1:0-242582 GCA_035493475.1 Actinospica sp. | reverse complement strand
CCGGCCTCTACCTCGCACCCCTCCGCGACCTGCTCGGCACCCACCCGCTGACAGCACTCGAACTACTCGTCGTCTGCGCCGCCTCAACCCTCGGCTATCCCGCCCTCAAACTCGACCAACGCATCCGCTCCCGCTCCCCGGCAGACCGGTGACCGACACAGGCGTGCATCGGCGCGGATCGCATCTCGACACGGTCTGCACACGGGCGCGGCCCGGTCTGCACGCCGCGGCGGTGTGCTTAAGGCGTAGGGAACGAAGAGGGAGGCAGACGATGAAGCGGAACAAGCACAGGATTCTGGTGTTGGCGGCGCTGCCGTTGACCGCGGTCCTCGCCGGTGGCGTCGCGCTGGCGGCGACGGATTCGCAGCCCGCGGCCCCGACCGGTACGAGCTCGAGCACGGCGCCGACCTGCCAGCAGGACCAGGCGCGTGACAGGGACCGCGATCGGGACGGTTCGTGCCTGCAGTCGCCGTCCTCGGTGCCGAGCACGATGATGCACCACGCGCACGGGAACTGCGGCGAGCCCGATGACCAGTCCGGCGACGAGTAGGCCGGCCGCGTCACTCGCCCGCGGCGTCGCTCCCGGACCTGGGAGCGACGTCGCGGGCGGCCGCCAGGCGGTATCCGACGCCGACGACGGTCTCGATCAGGCTCGGGTCGTCCGGCAGCTTCCTGATCTTGTGGCGGAGGTTGCGGATGTGCGAGTCGACGGTGCGTTCGTAGCCCTCGAAGTCGTAGCCGCGTATCCGGTTGATGAGCTCGTAGCGGCTGAACACGCGACGGGGCGCGCTGGCCAGGGCGGTGAGCAGCTTCCACTCGGTGGCGGTCAGCTCGACCGGCTCGCCGTACACGGTGGCCTGGTGCCGGGCCTCGTCGATGGTCAGGGCGCCGCCGGCGTACGAGGCGGGGTGGTCGGCGCCGGAGTCGGTGCCGGCGCTGCGGCGCAGGATGGCGCGGGTGCGCAGGACGATTTCGCGAGGGCTGAACGGCTTGGTCACGTAGTCGTCCGCGCCGAGTTCGAGGCCGCGGATCCGGTCGGTGGTCTCGGTGCGCGCCGTGAGGATGAGGATCGCGGCGTTGGTGTGCGCGCGGACCTCGCGGGCGACTTCCTCCCCGGGTACGTCGGGCAGCCCGAGGTCGAGCAGGATCAGATCCGGTCTGGCCTGACGTGCGAGCTTGATCGCTTCAGCGCCGGAGCCGGTGGTCAGGACGCTGAATCCGTCGTTTTCGAGGTAGGAGCGCAGCAGTTCGCGGATCTTGCGTTCGTCCTCGACGATGAGCACGCTGGCGGCCACGGGCTGCTCCTTCCCCTCGTCTCGATCGAACCAGAGCGCCCGACGGGGGCGGCAGGGTCGCGTGGCATGTGCGCGCCGGGACCTGCGGCCCTCCCGCTCGGCGCGCGGTCCGCGGTTGGCTGAGTGTCATGACCAGGTCGGGTGCGCGGATGCTGGGGCCGTTGGGCAGGCGGCTCTTCGCGGCGTTCGCGCTGGTCGGGATCGGTGCGGTGGGTCTGCTCGCGGGCCTGGCGGTCTACTCGGTGACCAGCCACACCGGCGCGCTGGTCAACGAGCAGCGGGATCAGGCGCGAGGGCAGATCGTGGCGTCGCTGTCCGACGCGTACGCCAGTGCCGGGTCGTGGAGCAAGGCCGATCTGTCCGCCGCCAGGGCATTGGCTCAGGCCGACGGCGCGACGCTGGTCATCGTGGACACCTCCGGCGGCCAGGTCGCCACGATCTCGCCGAGCCCCATGATGGACCACCACATGGGCGCGACCCAGGGCCATGACGGCGAGCCGAGCGCCACCGCGCCCATGGGCCACCACGGCGAGACCGGGCCGGGCATGGGCATGGAAGCAGCGGTTCTCGCTACCGCAACGGCGCCCGCCGCGCCGACCCCGAGCGCATCGCCGAGCGCGACCTCCATGACGACCTCCATGACGGCGCAGGGTGCTGCCATAGTCGTCGACGGGAGCACCGTCGGCAGCGTGCTGATCACGTTCCCGGCCGCCGGGCAGAGCGCCGCCGAGCAGGCCGGGCGGGCGATCCTGCAGAATCTCGCGATCGGCGCCGCAGTGGCCGTGCTGCTCGCCGCGATCGCCGCGCTGATCGCCAGTAGGCGCACCGCCGCACCGCTGACCGCGCTCGCTGAGGCGGCCGGGGCGATCGAACGCGGCGAGCCGGACGCCACCGCCCGCCTGCGCCCTGGCCCCGGCGAGATCGGGCAGGTCGCCCAGGCCTTCACGCGGATGGCCGCCACACTCGAGCGCGAGGACGCCCTGCGCCGCGCCATGGTCGCCGACGTGGCGCACGAACTGCGTACCCCGGTCACCATCCTGCTCGGTGCCAGCGAGCAGATGCTCGACGGACTGGCCGAGCCGGACACCGCCGCGCTCTCCTCGCTGCACGACGAGATCCTGCGGCTGGACCGGCTGCTCGACGACCTCTCCGCCCTCGCCGCCGCACAAGCCGCAGGCCTCGAACTCACCCGCACAAGCACCGACCTGGCCACAGCGGCGCAGCGCACCTGCCGTGCCCTCGGCGCGAGCTTCGAGGAAGCCGGACTGCACCTCGTCACCCACCTCGAGGCCGCGAAGGTCTACGCGGACGAGGACCGCCTGGTCCAGGTGGCCACGAACCTGCTGACCAACGCACTGAAATTCACCCCGTCCGGCGGCGACGTGACCGTAACCACCCGCACCGTCACCGACCTCAGTGACACGCCCGTCGCGGAACTCATCGTCACCGACACCGGCCCCGGCATCCCCGAGGCGGACCTACCGCACGTCTTCCAGCGCTTCTGGCGCGGAGCAAGCGCACCACGCCGCAGCGGCACCGGCATCGGCCTAGCCGTGGTCGACGAACTAGTCACCGCACACGGCGGAACCGTCCACGCCGAAACCCCATCCGGCACCGGCGCCCGCTTCACCGTCCGCCTCCCCGCGCGGTGATCGAAACTCCGCATACTCGCGGTGCACAACGTACCGTCAGCTAACCCGCGAGGCCGGACACAGATCTGCCGCGGCGGCCGTAGGGTCGAGGGGAAGCGTCACCGCCTTTCGCCGTCTCTGGAACAGGAACCGCCATGACCGCATCCACCGAGGAGCTCCTGCGCCGCGCGATCCAGGTGTCCGTCGATGCTCGCGAGCACGGGAACCATCCCTTCGGGGCCATCCTGGTCGCGCCGGACGGGTCGATCGTGCTGGAGGCGGAGAACACGGTGGTCACCGGCGACGACGTCACCGGGCACGCCGAGACGAACCTCGTGCGCAAGGCGTGGCGGGCGATCCCGTACGACCAGCTCCCGGGCTACACGCTCTACACCTCGTGCGAGCCGTGCGCCATGTGCTCCGGAGCGATCTTCTGGGCGGGGATCGGCACGGTCGTCTACGGCCTGTCCGAGGAGCGCCTGATCGCCATCGCGGGAACCGGTCCGGACGTGCCGACCCTCGACCACCCCTGCCGGACGGTGTTCGCCGGGGGCAATCGGCCGACCGACGTGACCGGCCCGCTGCTCGAGGACGAGGCCGCCGCGCCGCACTACGGATTCTGGGACTCGCACTGAATCCTCCGCGGTGCACCCGGAGCCGGACCGGCGGGGTCCGCTGGCAGCATGTTGAAATCCGGGACGCAGTTCAGCGCGTCCCCGGTCTCCCCTGACGGTCCTTCAGGCAGAGGCTAGCACGTGGCCGACCTGGCGGGGGTCAGCAAGCAGACGGTGTCCAACATCCTCTCGGGCCGCGGCCGGTTCGGGGCGGAGACCGAGGCGCGGGTGCGCCAGGCGATCGAGGAGCTCGGCTTCGCGCCCAATCTGGTCGCCCGTTCCCTGGCCACCGGCTCGACGCAGACCATGGGGCTGTTCGTGCCCACGGTCGCGAGCTACTTCTATTCGGAGGTGGTCGAAGAGGTCGAGAACGTGCTCCAGGCCCACGGCTACCACCTGACGCTGTGCACCACGCGGTCGGACGGCGAGCGGGCCCGCAGCTACCTGTCGAGCCTGACCAGCAGATCCGTGGACGCGCTGCTGATCGCGGGCGACCGCGACCTGATCGACCATCTGCCGCTGCTCAAGGACGCGAAGTTCCCGGTCGCCCTGTGCGCCTGGGAGACCGACCTTCCGGACACGCTGCCGGTGGTCACCATCGACTACGAGCACGCCGGCTTCCTGGCCGGCCGCCATCTGCGCGAGCTCGGGCACACCCGTGCGGCGGTGATCACCGAACTGCCCGCGCACGCCAAACGGGCGGCCGGGTTCTGGCGCGGGTTCGCCGGATCGCGCGCCCAGGCGGCGGGCCTGACCGTCGAGGCGCCGGAGTCCTCGCTGCGGGGAGGGCTCGCGGCGACCGTACGCGTCCTCGATCAGCAGCCTGACACCACGGCCATCTTCGCCACGCACGACGTCCTGGCGGTCGGCGTGCTCGAGGCGGTGAAGCGGGCCGGGAGATCCGTGCCGGGCGACGTCTCCGTGGTCGGGCTCGACGACATCGCGCAGCTCGCCGACGCCGAGCCGGCGCTGACCACGGTGGCGATCCCGAAGCGCGAGATGGCTCAGCAGGCCGTCGACCTGCTACTGCACGCTGTGGACGAGCGGCGTCTGCCCACCAACGCCGTCTCCCTGCTGCGCCCCTTCCTGATTGAGCGGGAGAGCACCGGGATGCCAGCGCAGCGTGCCTGACGGACCTTCCGCGAGCACGACGGGCCCGTCCGCCAGGTCGACGACGCACGTCGCGGCGCCGTGGACGACCTGATGTGTGCCGCGGCTCGCGGGGGTCAGCGGCGTCAGCCGGGCTGAGACCAGTTCGCGCCGTTCGCCGGGCACCGCGGGACCCCAGTCCAGATCGACCTGCACGCCGGGCTTCGCGACCAGGCCCGTGATGCTTCCGGCGGCGAACTGCTCGGGAACGGCGGGCAGCAGGCTGATTCGGCCGTCGTGGCTCTGCACGAAGCATTCGGCGACGGCGGCGACGTACCCGAGATTGGCATCGATCTGGAACGGCGGATGAGCCGCGAAGAAGTTGGCGTACAGTCCGCCGGACCAATCTCCGCGATCCGTGGCCATGTCCCGGAAGAGCAGCGCGAGCAGCCGTCCGACCGCGTCCGGCTGGCCGAGCCGCGCCCGCAACGCGATCCGCCAGACCAGCGACCAGCCGGTGGATTCGTCGCCGCGCGGATCCAGGCTTCGCGCGGCGCCCTCCAGCAGCTCGGGCGACAGCGACTCAGTACCCGGATAGAGCGGGTAGAGGTGGGATTGGTGGCGGTGCAGCGGGTCTTCGGCGACCGGGTCGTCGAGCCATTCGCGGATGGCGCCGTCTCGGCCGAGCGACGGCCCGGGAATGCGCTCGACGGTCGTGCGGGCGTGCGCGGTGAGTTCGTCCTCGTAGCCGAGCTCGTCGGCGAGGCGGAGGAGTGAATCGAGCAGTTCACGGGAGATGTGGTTGATTTACCGCTCAATCACTGCGTGCGGGGACATTAATCGAGACTCGTGTGCCCGTCAAGGCTCTGGCATCGGCCCTACCTGCGGGTGGGATCCAGGTGCAGGGACCGCATGGTTGACCGGTCTGCCTGGACCGACCGCGGCGCCCGTCAGCATGGCTGACGGGCGCCGCGGTCGCGGGCGGCTACACCTGCGGCGTGATCTCCGCGAGGTAGCCGTTGTTCAGCAGCCACAGCACATTGAGCTGGGCGGGCGCGCCCGAGACGAGGCCGGCGTCGAGCTGGTACTGCAGGCCGCCGCCGGGCTGGTCGAACCACGCGGCGATCGGGCCCGCGTCCACGGTGAAGGGCTTGAGGACCACGTAGTCGTGGTAGTTGCACGGCGCCGCCGGGGTGGATTCCAGGCTGGTCGGCGGGATCGCGCGCTGGGCGTAGGGGGTGCCGGCGGGAGCGAGGAAGGAGCCGTAGACGCTGCCGTAGCGGTCGATGTCCTGCCCGCGGAACAGGCGCTGGTGCCACTCGATCGGGTTGCCGGAGAGGTCGAGCTGGTAGCCGTTGTCCGGCGGGTAGATCCAGCCGGAGGCGTTGCGGAACTCGGCGAGGAAGTCGGCGGGGCTCTGGAAACCGGTGCGTTCGTAGCCGACCAGCTGGAAGCCGACGGGGCCGAAGTCGGGCAGGTCCTGCGGGCCGAGCAGCGTGTTGCCCTCGTAGTACGTCGCGGAGCACGCGTCGCTCAGGACGGCAGGTCCGGCGGGCTTGGCGGTGGACGCGTCGGCCGCGCCCGCGATTCCGAGCGCGAGGGTGGCCGCGGCGGCGAGCGTGAGCAGGAGTCGGGGCTTGGTCACGGAGGCTCCCTGAAGTGCGCGCGCCCGGGCGTCGCACAAGATCGATTGTATGGGGTAACCAGGAAATCACCGGAAGTGACGACCCGTCAATCGATCTTGTCCGACACGCGGGAGCATCAGCGCACTGCGGGGCGCGCGTGGCCCGCTGGCACACCCCGCGGCGCTCGGGATTCCTGAGATCGCTCGATGCGCGCGGCTTAGATGGTTGATCCGCCGCCGGAGGTGTTGCTCCACCAGGCGCTGTAGGAGTTCAGCGAGTACTGCTTCTGCACGCCGCTGGTCGAGGTGATCTCGATGCCGAACGCCATCGACGACAGGGTGGTGTTGTGCAGGAGGTTCTTCGACGCGGCCCATCGCCAGACGGCCGAGACGTCGACGCTGCCGGTGTTGCTCTGCTGGGCGGGGATGAACTGCAGGACGTTCCAGCCGGGGTTGGCTTGCCAGACCGACGCGTACAGCACGCCGCCGATGGTCACGTTGGACGCGATCTGCGTTCCCCAGCCGCCCGCCGTCCCGGACCAACTGGCGAAGGTCATGATCTCGTCCAGGTTGCCGGACGACCAGATGTCGCCGGTCCAGTCCCATCCGTCGCTGCCGGCGACGGGGGCCGAGGATGTGTTGTACCAGTAGCCTGCTGAGTCGAGCTGCGCCAGGGTTGTCTGGGGCTGGACCCCGGTGCTCGGGTAGGACTTGACCCCGCCGCCGGAGTGGTCGGCGTCGACGTACCAGGACTTGATGCTGTTGACAGTCAGGCACTGCGCGCCGGCGTTCGCGCCCCAGATGTTGTTGTAGATCGTCCAGCTGCCCTGGGTGTACTGGCCCCACTGGGCGCAGGTGGAGAACACCTGGGCCTGCGCCGGGGCCGCGAAGGTCAGGAACCCGGCGATGACGGCGACGATCAGGGCGAGTCGGTCGAACCCGGCCTGCTTGCCACTGCTGGACTTACGACGGCCCGCATCGGGGATCCCGGCGAAGGCGGGGCGGTCGAGACGGTGAATCAGCTGACGTGTTGACACTTTTGCTCCGTTCGCATGCGGCACTGCTTGCGATGGTGGGTGGCTCGTGCCAACGCAGGGCACGAAGTGTCGAAGCGCTTCGATGACCTGTTCTCAGGGTCGTACAGCCCGGGGATTCTCCGGGAGGATCGTCGCAGCCGGCTGATGCGCAGCGGTCAACGCCCGGCCTCGTCCCGGGTCAGCTCGAGCCGCCGCGCGACCCGGGAGCGCGAGGTGATCCCGAGTTTGGACAGGACCCGGCTGACGTGCGTCTCCACGGTCCGAGTGCTGACGAAGAGCCGCTCCGCGATCTCCTGGTTGGCCAGGCCCTCGGCGACCAGTTCGGCGATCTGGTATTCGCGCTTCGAGAGCCCGTCGCGGCCGACGGGGCGGCGGGACCAGCGGGCGGAGATCCGGCGCTGCACGCGCACCGTGTCCTGGTCCATCCAGTCGGCCCCGTGCGTCCGGAACAGCGCGCGGGCGGCGGTGATGTGCCGGGCCACCTCGTCCGGCTCGCCGAGTCCAGCGTACGCCTCGGCCGCGAGCAGGTGGGCCAGGCCCTGCTCCATCGGCATGCCGGCCCTGGCGTAGCAGTCGATCGCCGTTTCGGCCTCGGCCGCCGCCTCGGCCGACTCGCCCAGTCTGAGCCACGCGGAGCCGAGCGCGCGCCGGGCGCGGCCCGACTGCCCGGGCAGGCCCACCTCCACGGCCGAGTCCACCGCCAGTTCCGCCGCGGCCCACGCGGCGTCGAGGTCGTCGCGGCCCAGGGCGACCTCCGCGGCCAGCGCCATATAGGCGCCGCGCAGCACGGCCAGTTCGTTCCAGGACGCGTCCAGCCGCAGCCCGGCCCCCTCCTCGGCGGCCTCGGCGAACCCGGCGAGCAGGCCGACCTCGATCCGCATCACGTCCGCGAGCATCTTGAACAGCGTCGAGTCGGGCACGTGCATCAGGCCGCCCTGCTCCCACAGCCCGCGCACCGCGTCGGGCCCCTCGATCCACAGCAGGGCCCTGATGCGATGCGAGCGGGCCAGCGCGACCACGTCGGGGAAGCCGTACGCCTCGCCGGTCTCCTCCGCGTCCTCGGCCGCGGCGATCGTCTCGACGAGCCGGCCCACCCGGATCAGGACCGACGCCTGCAGCGTGTAGAGATGCGGCAGCACGTAGGCGTGGCCGCAGGATCGGGCCACTCGGACCGCGCGCACCAGCAGCACCAGGATCCGGTCGTGCCGCTCCACGACGTACAGGCCCCAGCAGAGCGCCGGGACGACGTGCTCGATGATGTCGCGCAGTTCGTCGTCGCTCATCGCGTCCACCGCGGCGGCCGCGACCTCGAAGCCGCGCACCGCCGCCTCGGCGCTGCCCTGGCCGGCCGCCGCGAAGGCGAGCAGCACGTTCGCGGCGAGCCCCGCCTCGCGGTACTCCCCGCCGCCGAAGTACTGGGCCAGCCGCGCGGCCCCGCGGTCGAAGCGCCCGTTCATCAGGTCGATGGTGGCGAGTTCGACGAGGACCAGGGCGCTGTCCGCGTCCCGCGGATCGGCCGCGACCTCCTCGAGCATCGCGTACGCCTGCTGGGACCGGCCGAGCAGCCGGGTGCACCGGGCCAGCAGCATCATCGTCTCCCGCTGCCGGGAACCGCGCCGGGCCGCCAGGTTCTGCAGCGCGGCCTCGGCCTCGGCCAGCCGGCCGCAGGTGAGCAGGGCGCGGGCGAACAGGAGTTCAAGCTCGACACGCGAGGCGCGGGCCTCCTCGGTGTCCTGCGCGTCGGGGTCCGGCAGCGCGGCCAGCACGGCGCCGAGCCACTGCGCACTGGAGGCCGGGGCGGAGGCGAGCGCGGAGCGCGCGGCCCGGACGAGCTGGTCGGCGGCTTCGGTGTCGCCGGGGCGCAGCGCGTGCTGCAGGTGTTGCGCGCGCAGCATCAGCGGTGCGTCGACCCGGTCCAGGTACTCGGCCGCACGGCGGTGCGCGCCGATTCGCCGTCCCGGCCCGGACAGCCGGTAGGCGGCGGCGCGCAGCAGCGGGTGCGCGAAGCGGAACCGGCCCAGCCGTTCGACCAGCAGCCCCCGGGCCACCAGCGCGTCCAGGGCTTCGAGCACGCGGTCCTCGGGCAGTTCGGCGACGGCCGCGACGAGGTCGGGGCCGACCTCGGCCGCGCCGATCGCGGCGGCCCGCACGACCGCGGCCTCGTCGCCGCCGAGGCTCGCCAGGTCGGCCCGGATGGTCTCGTCGAGCAGTTCGGCGAGCGTCTCGTCGAGCACCGGGGCCGCGCCGCCCAGCGCGGACAGCGCGTGCCCGGGCAGCTCGGACAGCAGCCCGAGATAGAGCGGATTGCCCGCGCTGGCCTCGGCGAGCAGCCGGCGCCGGGACGCGTTCTGGCCGGGCAGCAGCAGGTCGATCTCGGCGGGCCGCAGCGGCGGAACCGGTACGCGGGCCACGCGGTCGCCGCCGAGCGCGTGCAGCGCGCGGGTGAGCCGGGGCGGGCAGCTCCCGCTGCGGCAGGACAGCACGAGCCCGGCCAGTCCGGTCGGCGGGCGGCGCAGCAGGAATTCCAGCAGGCCGAGGGACGCCTCGTCGGCCCAGTGCACGTCGTCGAGCACGATGAGGGTGCCGGGGCCGGGGCCCGGGTCGGCGATCGCCTCGCGGATCTCGCGGTAGAGCTGGAAGCGGTCGGCCTCGGAGACCCCGGCCCAGTCCCGGGCGCCAGACCATTTCAGGTCATTGATGACATCGAGCACCAGGCCGAAGGGCAGCGCGCGTTCGAACTCGGAGGCGCTGCCCGCAAGTACCCTGATTCCGTGACGCTCGGCCCGGGCGCCGACCTCCCCGAGCAGCCTGCTCTTGCCGATGCCCGCGGGCCCCTCCAGCAGGATCGCCCGGGGCGCGTGCGCCGCGTCCAGCGCCTGCTCGATGAGTCGCAGTTCGGCGCCGCGACCTGCGAAGACCTCTCCGAATGGCCCGCGCCGCCCGATCGCGGCGGAGCCGTCCGCGGTTGTGGGCGCGCTGTCCATGAACCCCCTGCCACCGGCCGATCAACCGGGTCAGTGAACCAGAGGGTCCAACGCGCCGCAAGGGATCTATGGGAACGCGGCGGCGGCGGGCTCGGCCTCGCCGGCGGGCGAACCGCTCTCGTCGGAGCCCTCTTCGACAACCGGTCCGGCGGGTCGCGATCGCAGTGTTCGGCCGCGTGCCGCGACCCGGCGAGCGCAGCGTCCGGCGGCGAGCCAGAAGGCGTCGGGCAGGAACACCGAGTCGCCGATGATCATCGCGGCGGAGAAGGCGGGGATGCCGAGCAGCACGGCGATGCTCAGGTGCATGCCGAGCAGCACGACGAGCAGCACGTACTTGAGCTTCCTGGAGAAGACCGCGAACGGAAAGCCGATCTGCACGAACACGGTCAGGTACGCGATGAACGCGATCGTCGTCGCGTGCCCGGCCACCTCGGCCGAGAGCCCCGGCCAGACCTGGAACCAGTCGGTGTGCAGCACGTAGTACAGCGCGGTGCCGTTCTGCCACGCGGCGCCCTGCGCCTTCCACAGCGCCGCGGCGCCGTAGATCACGCACATCTGAAACCCGACGACCAGCACCGCCGCGTTGTGCACCAAGGTCACGACCCGCCGCCGCAGCTCGGCCCACTCGGTCTTCCGTTCGATCGACGGACGCCGGGCGTCGAGGGACAGCCGTCGGCCGGACGCGATGAACACCAGGTAGATCGACATCAGCACGAGCACGTTGTCGCCGCCGTCGTCCAGGAACGGGTCGCGCGCGGAGAAAGTCGTGACCACGAGCATGAACGCGACCGAGGTGAGCCGCGTGCGCCAGCCGAGCACCATGGCCGCGCAGATCGCCAGTGCCAGCGCGTAGCTCAGCTCGAACCTGGTGTCGCTGGGGGTGGCCAGCAGCGTGGACCAGGACTTGATCCAGCCGTACCAGTCCTCCCGGGCGGCGTACTGCCGCTCCAAGGCCGGAGTCCAAGCGGCGTCCGGCCCCCACAGCGCCTCGCGGTGCGGGAACTCCCGGAGCAGGAAGACCAGGTACACCAGGCTGTAGCCGATCCGCAGCATCGCGCTGCCGTACAGCGCGACCGGGCGGAGCGTCAGATCCTCGAACAGGCGCCCGAGCCGGGCGGAAAGCGGTCGTATCACAGCCCTGCTCCGTCCTGTCCGGTCAACGGCCACCAGGGCAGCGTCTGGGTGCTCGGCTGCGGGGCGAGGGCGCCGGTCGCGACCATCGGAGTGTTCGTCACCTGGAGCTGTACGGCCGTGTACGGGCCGGGATCCTCGATTCCCAGCCGCTGGACCACGAAGTTCACCAGGTATCGGCGCAGCTCGTCCGAGAGCGGGCTGCCCGGCACTGCCTGCGCGTACGAGTCCCAGGCCAGCCGCAGTTCGTTCTCGTTCTCGTGGCTGGGCATCGGATCGTGGCGCACCGCCGCGTAGTCGATCGCGGTCAGATCCACCCAGTCGCTCTCCGTCCCCGCGGCGGTGCGCACCCGGGCGGAGATCGTCTGGTTCGCGCTCTGCGGATTCGGCCCGAACAGCTTCCAGTTCTGCTTGAGCCACGGCTGGATCCACCAGTTCAGCGCCGGCGCGGCCTGCTGCGAGAGCGTGTTGCTCGGCGAGCTGAACAGTGTCATCGCAGCCAGCTGCGTCACCGTGACCAGTGCGATCAACGCGGCGGCCAGGTACAGCACGGCCTTGGACCGGCGGGAGAGTTCAACGGTCTCCGGCATCGCGCGCCCCTTCGGCGGGTTCGGCGGGTGGTGGTCGGTTGCGCGGGTGGAGGGGGTTTCCGGGACGGGTCGGCCGCGACCCACGTGCGCAGACGGACGCACCACGGCCGACCCGTCCCGGAGCTAGCGACGGCGCCTCAGCACACGTCGACCGGGGCGTCGTCCTCGTCCTCGGCCGGGTTGAGCGACTTCGAGCCGGAGGTCGTGGTGGTGTTCGCCCGGTCCGGCAGTTCGGTCATCGTGACGGCGCAGCCGCCGCCACCACCGCCACCGCCGCCACCTCCGTCGCCGCTGTCGTCACCGCTACTGTCGTCCCCGTCGTCGCCCGTGCTCGAGTCGGTGGTGGCGGACACCGATCCGCCGTCCTCGTCGGCGGGGTCGTCCACGACCTCGTTGCTGGTGCTGGGCCCGGAGCTGATGAGCGAGAAGAAGCTCTGGATCGCCTCCTGGAGCGCGTTGTAGATGTAGTCGACGACGTCGTTCCAGTTGAAGTCGAACACACCCTGGAGGCTGACCGAACCGGAGAACCCGGGCGCACCCGGGACGATGGTCACCGAGGCGTTGAAGTTCGTGGTGCCGTCCGAGTTGAGCGTCACGGTCCGGCCGTCGACCGTGATGCTGACCGAACCGGTGAACTTGCCGGTGTCGAACGAGTAGTTGCCGGTCATGTTGGCGGAGCCGACGGTACCGGCCGCGAACGTGACCGTGGAGTTCAGGTACGTCCCGGGCGCCGGTGCCTGACCGGCCTCATAGGTGCCGAGAGTACCGGTCACACCCGCGCCCATGCCCGCGCCGACCGCCACCGTCATGTCGCCGGTGGTCGGGTTGAACCAGAACTGGACGCCGCCGCCCTCGCCGTCGTACATGCTGAACGAACCGCGGATGCCGCCGTTCGAGTTGGTGGCCGCGTCCTCGAAGTGACCGCCGACGAGCGAGGTCTTGGTGTGCGCGGCCGCGACCGGCGAGGCTGCGCTCACGGTGTGGGAGGCGTGCGCGGCCGAGCCGTCGTAGAGGCAGAACGCGGCGGCCATCGCCATGGTGGTGACCACGGCCGGGAGACGCCAGCGGCGAAGCAGGGGGCTGATCGTGCCCGCCGCGGCCTGGGCGGCAGGGCGGTTGTACGCGTCGGGGACGAACCCGGACTCGGAGCCGGAGTTCTCTTCTTGCTGATCCATGAGACCTCGATCTGTTGTGCCGAACGGGGTGGGTAGGCGAAACATCGAGTTGGAAACTCATGAGAAGTGTTCCGTCACGGCAGCCGGCGCAGCATCCGAGAAACCACGTAGGGATTCGGCAGTGCCCGGCGCACAAACCCGGTGTCCTGGACGCCGGCGCCCTACAGCCAGCCGCGCTCCGTCGCGATGCGCGCGGCGGCGTGGCGGGAGGCGCCGCCGGTCTTCTGCATCGCGGAGGACAGATAGTTGCGGACCGTCCCGGACGCGAGGTGCACGCGGTCGCTGATCTCCCGGACGCTGAGACCGTCCGCCGTCAGGCGCAGGACGCCGAGCTCGCGGGCGGTCAGCGGGCAGTCGTCGATCATCGCGGCGGCGGAGATGTCGGCGTCGATCCAGCGCCGGCCGCCGTGCACGTGGATGATGACGCGTTCCAGTTCCCCGGGATCGACCGACTTCGGCAGGAAGCCGCGGACTCCGGCGGCCAGCGCCGTCCGCAGCACTCCCGGACGGCCGTGCCGGGTGAGCAGGATGACGGCCTGCTCGGGGCGGCGCGTGATGATGCGCCGGGCCGCCTCGATGCCGTCGAGTACGGGCATCTCCAGATCGAGCAGCACGACGTCGGGGTCGTGTTCGGCGGCGAGTGCCACGGCTTCGGCTCCGTCGGCGGCCTGCGCCACGATCTCGAGCTTCTCCGACATGGCCAGCAGGCTCGCGATGGCGCTGCGCAGCAGCGTCTCGTCGTCGGCGATCAGAACGCGGATCACAGCGCGGCCTCCAGTTCCGGTGTCGGCTGCGCCCGCGCCGCCGTCGTGAACGTCGTCTCGTCACGGCGCGTCTCCAGCGTTCCGCCGACGGCCGCGAAGCGCGCTCCGAGACGTGCGAGTCCGCTGAGCGCCTGCGTCTTGTCCGTCACGCCGTCGTTGACGATCCGCACGAAGTCCGGCCCGAGGTCGACGAGGACGTGCTCCGCATGCGCGTGCCGCAGCAGGTTGGTGGTGGTCTCGCGCACCACGAGCGCGAACAACTCGTCGAGCGGATGCCCGATCGGAGCCTGTCCCCGCACCTCCAACCCGATGCCCGCGGCCAGGATCAGCGATTCGGAGTTCGCCAGCTCGCCGGCCAGGGTCACGGCGCGCTCCCCGTAGGCCAGGTGCCGCGTCTCCGTGATCGTCTCGGCGATCAGCTGGCTCACTTCTCGGACGTGGCTGCGGGCGAGCTCCGGATCCCGGTCGAGCAGCGTGTCGGCCAACTGGAGCTTCAGACGGCTGACATGCAGCGCCTGCCCCTGGATGTCGTGCAGGTCGGCGGCGAACCGGTAGCGCTCGCGCATGACGGCCAGCTCGGCCGTGTCGTGCCGGGCCTGGTCGATCTCGAGGTAGAGCCCGAACCAGAAGCGGTTGCCGCGGACCGTCGCGATGGCCGCGACGCCCATGAGGGTGACGCCCTCCACGGCCCGGGCGTCCCCGAAGACGGCCATCGGCAGGACCGCCAGCCCGAGGGCCGCCGCGCTCCACCACCATCGCAGCAGTGGCGGCACGCTCGTCACCAGGGCGGCGGACAGGGCGAAGGCGATCGCGTCCAGCGGGTTCCGGTGCGTCGCAGCGACCACCCACGACAGTGCGTACGAGGCGAGGAGCGCCGGGACCGCGACGGCCGGCCGCGCCCCCTTCTCCCAGTACACGCACTGCCGGCAGACCAGGGCGCCCACCGCGATCGAGACGGCGAACACGGCGGCGGAACGGCTCTGCGCCATCGTGACCAGACACACGTAGCCCGCCACGACCGCGACCATGACCCAGGTCGTGTAGCGGCGCATGCGATCCAGGGCCGGTGAGCCGGCGTCGGAAGTCGACCAAACCTCGTGGCTGTCCGGCGTCATGACCTCAGCCTAAGCCGACCGGCCTGCACGCGGATCCGCGCGCTGTCACCGTCTCACCTGACAAACGTCATACGAGCCCGTGAGACCGGGGCACTACGCGCGCCACCTGCCCTCGGCCGATCGTGGACCGCATGAGGGAGACGACACACGAGACCGTCATCGAAGCCCAGGACGTGAGCTTCACCTATCGGCTCGGGAGGGGATCCGCGAAGGGCGCGTACACCGCCGTGCAGGGCCTCGGACTCACCGTGCGACGCGGCGAACTGTATGCGCTGCTGGGCACCAACGGCGCCGGGAAGACGACGACGCTGGAAGTGCTCGAAGGCCACCGGTCCCCGGCCTCGGGCCGGGTCACGGTGCTCGGTGGGGATCCGTCCGACCGTCGGCGCGTCCGGCCGCGGGTGGGCATCATGCTGCAGGAATCCGGCCTCGTCGCCGAGCTCACGGTCCGGGAGAGCGTCGCGCTGGCCGGTGCGGTGTCCGGGCGGCGCGACGAGGTCGACGCGGTGCTCGACCGGGTCGGCCTGACGGCGAAGGGGCGGACCCGCGTCGCGCAGTTGTCGGGCGGGGAGAAGCGCCGCGTCGACTTCGCGATGGCGATCTGGGGCACGCCCGAACTGGTCTTCCTCGACGAGCCGACCACCGGACTCGACCCGGCGTCCCGCGACGCCGTGTGGGCGGTCGTCGAGGACCTCCGAACACGCGGGACGACCTTCCTGCTCACCACGCACTACCTCGAGGAGGCCGAGCAGCACGCCGACCGCGTCGGCCTGATGCACGCCGGAAACCTGCGCCGCGAGGGCACGGTCGCCGACCTGACCGCGAACAGCGTCACGACCATCCGCTTCGTGCCGCCGAGCGCCGTGGACGACATCCCGATCCCGGTCAGCGGCACGGAGAACGGCCTCGTGGTGATCCGGACCCGCACCGTCCAGCGCGACGTGCGGACGCTGAACGCCTGGGCCGACGCCCACGGCTACGAACTGGCCCGCTTCAGCGTCCACGAATCGGGCCTCGACGAAGTCTTCCGCGCACTCGGATCCGAAGGGACCAAGGCATGAACGCCATCGCCATCGCAGAGTTCAGACTCCTCGTCCGCAACCGCCTCGTCGCCGTCTGCGCGATCCTGTGCCCCGTCCTGTTCGGGGCCGCCTTCTATCTCAACAGGGATCCCCACGCGGCCGGCGGCTCCGTAGCCGGCGTCCAGGTCGTGACGATGGCCGCGATGGGCACCTACGTGTCGGCGACCACGACACTGGCCAGCCGACGCCAGACGCTCTACCTCAAGCGGATGCGCGGAGCCGCGATCTCCGACCGGTCGATCCTCACAGGGCTCGTGATACCGCTGATCACGGTGAACATCGCCCAGATCGCCGTCGCACTCGGCATACTCGCCTCGCAGAGCGCCCCGGCGAACCTCCCACTCGTGATCGCCGCGATCGTCCTCGCGGAAGCCATGTTCACCGGACTCGCACTCGCAACCGCCGGACTCACCGCGTCCCCGGAACAGGCGCAGTACACGACCATCCCCATCTTCTTCGCGGCCCTAGCCGGGGCGATCCTCAGCCAAGCCCCCGGCGGCGACCTGACCGCCCTCAAGCGCACCCTCCCCGGCGGCGCACTGACCGAGCTCATCATGACCGCGTGGAACGGCGGCAGCCTCTCGAACGCGCCACTCCTGCTGCTACCCGGCCTGGTGTGGGCAGCACTCGGAGTCCTCGCCGCCCGCACCTTCTTCCGCTGGGAACCGCGCCGCTAGGCCACGTAAGCCGGGACGACGCGGATCGGCGTTCACGAAGTAGAGCGCTGGCCTGGCGGGTATTGAGGGGCGGGAGGATCGCGCTGCTGTTCAGGGGACCAGGACGACCTTGCCGAGATTGCTGCGCGACTCGATGATCTCGTGTGCACGTGCCGCCTCTGCGAGCGGGATCTGCGCGTGAACGTGGAGATGCAGTCTCCCGAGTCCGTAGTCAGCCCAGAGCTCGTCGCGCCAGCGCGCATACAGGCCGGGCTTGCCGCGGGCGATCGCAGCCATCTGAAAGCCGGTCGCCGAGGCGCCGCGCGCGAGAAGTTCGTACGCGTCGATCACGCCACCGCCCGAACCGAAGACGACCAGTCGACCGGCTGGAGTCAGAGCCCGCACTGCGGGACTGAGCAGGTCGCCGCCGACACCGTCGAGCACGACGTCCACCGGTTCGCCCCATGACTCGTCCGTATAGAGCACGACCTCGTCCGCGCCACAGTCCCGGGAGAAGGCGGCCTTGCGCGCGCTGCTGACGGCCGCGACCACACGAGCGGCGCCGCGTGCCCTGGCGTACTGCACGGCCAGGGAACCGATCGCGCTGGCCGCCGCGGTCACCAGCACCGAGTCGCCGTCGCCTACCGCACCCGCCTCGCAGACACCGCGCGCGACCAGCCCACTGCGCACTAACGCGACAGCCTCCACCGCGGTCGCCGTGTCGGGGATGCGCGAGGCCATCGCCTCGTGAACGATCGCCAGATCCGCGTAGCCGTGGGAAAAGCACAACCCGGTAACGCGATCGCCGATGACGAAGCCGGAGACGCCATCGCCGACTGCGGCCACTCTTCCGGCCACCTCGCCGCCGAGCGACGCCGGGGCATCGGCCTCGCGCACCTTGCGCACCGTGGGAAGCGTGACCCCGATCGCTTCGACGTCCACCAGCACCTCGCCCGGTCCCGGCTCGGGCGCCGAGGTCTCTTCGAGGAACAGGACCTCGGGGCCGCCATTGGCCTCGTACCGGATGCGACGCATACGCACCTCCGTGCATGTCGAGGGGACAGAACGTTGGGAACCCCAACGAGATGAGACCGTAGCGAAGACTCGTTGGGATGTCCAATGAATTCCGGTAGGATGCCCCCATGGCCACCACCGAACAGCCCCGGCCCCTCGATCGCATCCAGTCCCTGCCGAGCTGGCTGACCGGGCGCGTCGCCGCGCGCGGCCGGGATCTGGTCGCCCGAGCCATCGCGGCGGAAGAACTCAGCCTGGCGCATCTGGCAGTCCTCGCCGCCGCCGCGCAGCACGGCCCCCTGTCGCAGGCGGACCTGGTACGCCGCCTGGAGTTCGACGCCAAGGACATGGTGCTGCTTCTCAACCACCTCGAGCGGGCCGGGCACGTGGCGCGCGACCCCGATCCGCGGGACCGGCGCAAGAACTCGATCCGAGTGACCTCGCAGGGCGCCGCGGCTCTCGACCGCTGCCTGAATCTGGCCGAACAGGCCAACGCCGAACTGCTCTCATCACTCAGCCCTGCCGAGCGCCGACAGTTCATCGACCAGCTCACCCAAGTCCTCGGGGCATAGTCGACTCCACGGCCACTGAATGCCCGCCGGGCCGGGAAACGATCAGTGCGGACGCAGGGCAACCGCGTACGTGCCCAGAGAGGTTCGGGTCCGACGGAAACCGTTCAGCGGTTGGGGGCCGTGTACGTGAGTTGGCTGCCGCGGGGAAGGAGGTAGCCGATGAAGCGCTGGTCCGGAATCCTGCCGTCGAGGCTCGCGGCGTCGATTTCCCCGCAGACTTCGTGGCCGATCAGCGCAAGCCGGAAGGGGTCGGTCTGGAAGATCGCCGTGGCGATCTCGGCGAGCCAGTCATCGATGGGGCGGCGCCAATCGAGCGCGGATTGAGCGCCGTCCGGCACGAAGGGGAAGGCCCCGACCCGCTGGTCGGCGCGGCTGAGCGCTTCCATGGGCAGGTAGAAGTCGAGCCAGTCGGTTCCGCCCGCGCCGCGGATGGCCACGGCGCCGCACACGACGCGCTGTCCGGTGGGCAGGTGCACGGTTGCGTGCAGGTGGCCGTATTGCTCAAGCGCGGCGACGGTACACGGCACATCCTCGAACTCGTCGCGGCTTGCTGTTCGGCGCCTGTAGCAGCCCTCGATACCGGCCACGTGCCAGAGCGCCGCCAAGACGCGCGCGAGATGCTCATCGCTTTCGTCGGCCAGTTCGATGGCGAGTTCGTAGAAGCCACCGCGCCAGTTCTCGGAATCGGTGAGGTCCGCCGCGCCACCCCACCCGGCCCAACGTGGTGGCTGGGTGCGCCAGAAGGTGGGGCGCCACCAGTACAGTACGTCCCGGTCTGTCGGCCAGCGTTCCGAATGATCGCCGATGGGTTCGAAGCAGTCGAGGGAGGCCGGGCCGAGCGGGTACCAGCCGGCATCGACCGGTTCGTACTCTGCCGCCGGCCGCACGTGTTTGATGACGCGTGCTTGCTTGGCGCCGAAGGTCTGGTAGTTGCGCTGACATTCGATCAGCGACAGTTCGTTCGCGCCGCCAGTGTAGTTGGGCCAGCGCGTTTGGATGAGGTCGTCCTCCCAGAAACAGACCGGGCAGATCTCGTGCGAGCCGACACCGTCGCGGAAGACCCGGTGCCCGCAGCAGACGCAGGGAAACCGCGGTGCGATGGTCTCGATAGATGCAGTCACTGGGCCTCGCTGCTCAGGAAGCGGTGCGCCTCAGCGCGCATCTCCTCGTTGTCCAGATCGTGGCCGTAGTCCATGGTCCTCATCACGGCCTCAGCCAGCGCCTTGGCGCCGACCGCGTCCACAAAGCGCGGGTCGCTGAACCACGACTTCTGCTCGCAGCGCGTCCGCGCATTCCCTGCTCGTCGACGGCGACCGAGTCGCCGTGGATCAGGTAGGCGTTCAGCAGCCGCTCGGTCGCGTCGACCGCCCCGTGCGTGACGAGTATCCGGCTGGGAGTCCGGGTCGCCGCTGGCCAGGTCCGTCAGTCCGCTGCCGAACCAGGCTCCTTCTCCGGCCAGTTGCGGCAGCCCGGCGACGATCGTTCCACCGCGTCCGCGCTCCTCGGCCTGCCCGGCAGTCACCAGTTGCCGGTAGGCGGCGGCCACGGTGTTCCGGTTCGCGTTCAGCTTCTCGGCGAGAGCGCGCACCGGTGGGAGCACGTCCTGCGGCGCGAGTTCGCCCGCCGCCATCAGGTCCCGCACGCTGTTGGCGATACAACCGAGGCGGCTGTTCGGGGGAGGTGTCACGCCTGCGCGTGGCGGTCGGCCGCTCGCCCCATGCGGTCGAGAGCCTCGGTCAGCACCGCCTTGGACGTGGCGAAGTTCAGCCGCACGTGCCCGGCTCCTCCCGTGCCGAAGATGTGGCCGGACGACAGCGCCACTCTGCCGTGCTCGAAGAAGAGCCGTGCCGGGCCGGCGAGCGAGGAAACGTCGGGCAGTCCCGGCCCCTCGTGCTCCGCGTCCAGGCCGAGCGAGCGGCAGTCGAGCCACGCCAGGTGCGTCCCCTCGGGCCGTATGTAGCGAATTCCCGGCAGGTGCTCGGCGATGAGCTCGCCGAGCAGGGCGCGGTTCTCCTCGAGCCCGGACAGCAGCGCGTCGAGCCAACGCTCCCCGTGCCGATAAGCCGCCGTGTGGGCGATCACGCCGAGGTAGCTCGCGCCGAGGTTGACCTCAGGGGGCATCCGCCTCAGGTCGGCGACCGCGTCGGGTCCCGCCAGGGCGAGAGCGGCCTTGATTCCGGCGATGTTCCAGCCCTTCGTCGCCGACATCAGCGAGAACGCGTCCTCGGCTCCGGGCACGCTGAGGTACGGCGTGAACCGGGCACCCGGCAGCACGAGCGGCGCGTGGATCTCGTCGGCGACGACACGGATCCCGTAGCGCCGTGCCAGCGCCGCCGCGCCGGAGAGCTCCTGCGCGGTGTGCACCGTGCCGGTCGGGTTGTGCGGGTTGCACAGCAGGTAGGCGATCTTGCCGGTCGTGGCCTGCTCCCGGAGCCGCCGGAACGTCTCCTCCAGCGTGTCGAGGTCGAGCCGGCCGTCCGCCCCGAGCGGCGCTTCGACGGCCCGCCGGTCTTCGTGCGTGATGAAGGCGTAGAACGGCGCGTACACGGGGGAGTTGACGACGACCGGGTCACCGGGGTCCGTGACCAGCCGAAGCACCTGGGCCGCGCCCATCATCACGTCCGGGATGACCGCGGAACGCTCGATCGAGACCCCGTCCCAGCCCCACCGCCGCGCGGCGAAACCGGCCAGCGACTCGGCGAGTTCGGTGCCGTACGGGTATCCGGTGTCGCCGGTTTCGAGGGTGTCGCGCAGCGCGTCGGCGATCTCGGGGGCGAGGCGGACGTCCATCTCCGCCACCCACAGGGGCAGCACGTCCGCCGGATACGTGCGCCACTTCATGCTCTTGCGCCGCCGCAACTGCTCGAGCGAGAACTCCTCGAGCGGGTTTGCGGGACGCGTCGAGACCGGCTGCTCCATGCGATCCACCTCCTGAATCCGACTACTGCGGCCCTTCGACACCTCGGTGATCCCTGGCCGCGCTCTCGACTATTGATCGGCGACGCGCCGCAGCCCGGCGAGCACGAGATCGACTGCCTGTTCGGCCCAGCCGGACCGAGGTGCGCTGCGTGCCATGTAATCGGCGTAGAACGGCCCGAGTAGCATCGAGGCGGCTGCTTCGAGATCGGCGTCTTCGCGGAGTTCTCCGCGGTCGCGGGCCTGCTCGAGTGCCGCGTGCAGCAGTGCCCGTCGAGGCAGAACCGTGCGTTCGCGCAGCAGGCCGAGCAGTTCGGGCGTGTGGGCCTCCTCGGCCAGGCAGGTGCCGATCAGGGCCATACCGTTCACGCGGTTGATGGTCGCCGCGAAGTCTTCGAGGATCGCCACCAGGTCTGTCCGCACGTCGCCTGACGGGGCGGGTGCGCCGACCATGCGCGCCGCCGCCAGCGCGGCGGTGACCAGGTCGGCCTTGGTCTTCCAGCGCAGGAAGATGGTGGACTTGCTCACCCCCGCGGCCACGGCGACCTGATCGAGCGTCATGCGCGTATAGCCCTTCGACGCCAACAGGGTCAGCGCCGAGCTCAGGATGGCGCTTTCCTTGTCGGCGTCTCTGGGGCGCCCCGGAGTCTTCGCTGTCGTGTCCATGCCCGCACCACGATAAGGGCTTCGGGCCGGTTGCTCAGGCGTTGCGGCGGGCGCCGGCGATGTGGAAGTTGAACTCGGCGTGGCCGAGGGCTCCCCACAGGCGCAGCCAGATCGGCAGCAGCATCTCGGCGCCGCGGGCGGTGCTGATGTCGCCGAGGTCGATGACGTCGGTCCGCGGCCAGCCGAAGGAGACGAGCAGGTCGGTGGTGCGCTTCTTCGCCTCGGCGTCGTCGCCGGAGACGAACACGGTGTGCTCGCCGGGCACGCGGGACGGGTCGACCATGACGGCCGCGTTCATGGTGTTGAGCGTCTTGACGACCTTGGCTTCGGGGTGGGCGCGCTGGATCTGCTCACCGAGACTGTCGGTGTTGACCGGGTCGAGCGACGGCGGCATCCCGGTGGAGGAGTCCAGCGGGTTGGCGATGTCGACGACGATCTTGCCGGCCAGGTTCTCGGCACCGGCCGCCGCCAGCACCTCCAGGGACGAGCCGCCGGACGTGGCGTTGACCACCGTGTCGGCGGACGTGGCGGCCTCGGCGAAGGCGGCCAGGCGGACCTGGGGGTTCTCCTGCTGCCAGGCGGCGAACGGCGCGTTGCCGTAGCCGTCGGGTTCGCTGCGGGCGAGCGTGGCCTGCGGGTCGCGGGTGCCGACGACCACGTCGTGGCCGAGTGCGGCGAGCTTGGCGGCGATGGTCCGGCCGACGGCGCCGGTGCCGAGTACTGCGTAGCGCATGGGCGTGTTCCTTCCGGTGAGCGGGGCGCCGGTCGGCGTCCGCTCGGAATAACCAAACCGAGTGGTTCGGTATTCTAATTGGACGCTGTGACTTGGGTCACACCCTCTGGTCGTGCGCTGTCGTGCTGCTTCGCGGCGCGGGCCGCCAGGGCCGACATGATCGTGCTCGCGGTCCCGGCGACCGCGGGCGAAAGCGCATTCCAGTCCACTGCGAATGTCGCCCGCGGTAAAGGGCCCAAGGTCCGTACGAGGCTGGGATTCATGGCCGTGTCCGCGAGTGCGATCCCTGACTAGGGTCACCGCGTAGTGCCCTACTCCGGCTGGGAGGCAGTGGATGAAGATCATATGCCTGATCAAGTCGGTACCCGCGTCCGCCGCCGATACCGGCTTCAGCGCCGATCACACGCTCGCCCGCGACAGTGTGGACGGGCAGCTTTCGGAACTGGACGAGTACGCCGTGGAGCAGGCCGTGCGGCTGCGCGAGGCCGGTGTGGCGGAGCAGGTCACCTATCTGACCATGGGGCCGTCCTCGGCCACGGAAGCGCTGAGCAAGGCGCTGGCCATCGGCGGCGACGACGCGGTGCACGTCCTCGACGACGCTTTGCACGGTTCTGACGCCCTCGCGACCTCGCTGGTGCTCGCCGTGGCACTCGAACGCTGCGGATTCGACCTCGTACTGTGCGGGATGGGCTCGACCGACGCGGAGATGTCCGTGGTTCCGAGCATGGTCGCGGAACGCCTCGGGCTGCCCGAGCTGGCATTCGCCGGCGAGTTGGGCGTCGTCGACGGCACCGTGCGCATCACCCGGCACACCGACCACGCGGTCGAGCAGATCGAGGCCGCCCTCCCGGCGCTGGTCTCGGTCACCGATCAGATCGGCGAGGCCCGATATCCGACGTTCCGGAACATCGTCGCCGCACGCCGCAAGCCCGTGCAGGTCTGGTCCCTGGCGGACCTCGGCATCGAGCCCGCGCTGGTCGGCTCCGCCGGGGCAGCCACCGCGGTGCGCGCGATCGGCGCCGGGCCGGCTCGCGCCGCGGGCACGATCATCGGCGACTCGGAGGTCGCGGCCGCGGCGCTGGCCGACTTCCTCGCCGGCCGCAAACTCCTTCCGCAACCCTAGCCCTCGGGATCCGCCATGCCTTCTTTCCTGGTCTTCGCCGAACGCGTCGGGAACGACAATGGCGCGAAAGACGGCCTCACCACGTCAACGCTCGAACTCCTCACGCTCGCCCGGCGGCTCGGTGAGCCGGTCGCGGTGGTCGGCGCTGAGCCGGACGAGGCGGTGATCGGCCGACTCGCCGAGTACGGCGCGGCGGTCGTCTACTGCTACGGGAACGTGGCGGAACCCGCGGCGCAGGCGGCGGCGATCAGCGAGGCCGCCCGGTGGGAGCAGCCGTGCGCCGTGCTGATCGGCACCGGTCCCGAGGGCAAGCGGCTCGCCGGGCGGGTGGCGGTCCGGCTGGACTGCGGGATCCTCACCGACGCCGTGGACGTCGAACCGGGTCCGGTGGCGGTGCAGTCGGTGGCGGCGGGCGCCTGGATCGTGCGCAGCGAGGGGGTGGGCGAGATCGTCGTGATCACCGTCCGTCCCGGCGCGGTCCGCTCGCAGGCCGCGCCCGCGAAGCCGCGCGTGGAGCGGATCGAGCCCGCTGCCGGGCACGAGTTGAGCGCCGCCCGCGTCGTCGCGCACACGCCGCTGCCCGGCGGGAAGCGGCCCGCGCTCACGGAGGCGGACATCGTGGTCTCCGGCGGCCGCGGGGTCGGCTCGGCGGAGGGTTTCGCGCTCATCGAGCAGCTCGCCGACGCCTTCCACGGCGCGGTCGGCGCCTCCCGGGGCGCGACCGACGAACACTGGTATCCGCGGGAGTACCAGGTCGGGCAGACCGGCAAGACCGTCTCGCCCCAGCTCTACCTCGCGGCTGGCATCTCCGGGGCGATCCAGCACCGGGCCGGCATGCAGAGCTCGCGCACGATCGTCGCGATCGACACCGATCCGAAGGCGCCGATCTTCCAGACGGCCGACTTCGGCGTGGTCGGCGACCTGTTCTCGGTCATCCCCGCGCTGCTCGAGGAGATCGGGAGGCGCTCGTGAACGCCGCCGGCCTGGACGCGATCGCGCTCGACCTGATGCTCGGCGCGCTCGACGACTTCACCGAGGACGCGCTGCCCGGGGAACGGCGGCTGGAACTCGACCACGAGGACACCTGCCCCGAGGAGACGGTGCGCGCGATGTGCGGGGAGGATCTCGGCGTGCAGCTGGCCTTCTTCCCGGAGGAGTACGGCGGGATGGGCGGCGGCGCGTTCGACGCGTACCGCATCTGCGAACGCCTGGCACGCACCGACATCGGGCTGGCGACCTCCGTGTTCGCGACGTTCCTGGGCGCCGACCCGATCCTGTTCGGCGGCACTCCGGAGCAGAAGAAGGTCTGGCTCTCGCGGATCTGCGCGGAGGGGGCGCTGTTCGCGTACGGCGCGACGGAGCCGGAGGCCGGCAGCGATCTGGGCGCGCTGCTGACCACCGCGATCCCGATCGACGGCGGCGCCTCCTACCGGATCCACGGGCGCAAGCAGTGGATCAGCAACGGATCGATCGCGGACGTGTACACCGTCCTGGCCCTGGCGCCCGGCGGACCTTCGTGGTTCGTCGTGGAGCGGGGCGCGCCGGGATTCTCCAGCGCCCCGCCCGAGGACAAGCACGGGATCCGGCTGTCGAACACCGCGGCGCTCTTCCTCGACGACGTGGTGGTCCCGGCGGAGAACCTGGTCGGGCTGCGCGAGGGGCTCGGTCTCGTCCAGGCGCAGCTCGTGTTCGGATACACCCGCCTCATGGTCGCGGCCTTCGGCCTGGGCGGCGGCTGGTCGGCGCTCGACCGGGCGATCGAGTACTCGGCCGCCAGGATCCAGGGCGGCACCCCGCTGTCCGAGAAGCAGGGCTTCACGCACAAGCTCATCGTGCCGCACGCGGTGCGGCTCGAGGCGGCCCGCGCGTTCGTCGAGGAGACCGCGTCCGCGCTCGACTCCGGCGCCGGCGGCCTGAACACCGAGGGCGCGATCGCGAAGTACCTGGCGACCGAGGCGGGCGACGCCGCGGCGGACGCCGCGATCCAGGCCCACGGCGGCTACGGCTATACGCGCCCTTATATGGTCGAGAAGATCAAGCGGGATGTCCGGATCACCAGGATCTACGAGGGCACCTCGGAGATCATGGAGATGACGGTCGCCCGCGACCGCTGGCAGGAGCACCTCAAGACCGGGGGCGCCCACTACCGGGACGCGGCGGGCGCGCTGCGCGGGCTCGATCCGGCTCAGGGCGCGCACATCGCCGCCCTCGCCCTCGACTGCCTCGCCGCGGTGCTCGAGGCCTGCCGCGTCGGCCGGCTCACCCGCAGCCAGCACGTGCTGCTGCGCCTCGGCGAGCTGATCGCGTACGCGGAGGGCTCGGCCGCGTTGGCCCGGCGCGCCGCCGCGGCGGCCGAGGGCGCGCTCGGCGCCAAGGCCGACCGCCGGTTCGGCCCGGACGTGCTGGCCGCGGTCAGCCGGATCTTCGCCCGCGAGGCGGCGCTGCGAGTCGCCGAGGAGGGCGCGCGCTGGGCCGGCGGCGCGCAGCAGCAGGGTTCTGATCTTTCGGCGCGACTGCCGCTCGACGAGGTGCGGCGCGCTCAGGCCGGACTGCTCGCGGACATGGACCTCGTCGCAGACGCGCTCTACGGGCGCTCCCGAGTGTGAGGGCACGACGATGGACACAAGCAGGCACGAACCGATCGCGGTCATCGGCATGAGCGCGATCCTCCCCGACGCGGCCGATATCGCGGCCTACTGGGCGAATCTGACCGCGGGCCGCTACTCGATCGGCGACGTCCCGTCCGGCCGGTGGGATCCCGAGCTGTTCTACGACCCCGATCCGACGGTGCCCGACAAGACCTACTCGCGCATCGGCGGATGGGTGCGGCGGTTCGACTGGGATCCGCTGGGCTGGCATCTGCCGATCCCGCCCGCGGTCGGCGAGCAGCTCGACGACGGCCAGAAGTGGGCGGTCGCCGGCGCCCGGGCCGCGCTGCTCGACGCGGGCTGGCCGTCCTGGGCGGTCGACGCGGAGCGGGTCGCGGTGATCGTGGGCAACGCGCTCGGCGGGGACAAGCACTACGACACCAACACCCGCCTGTCCTTCCCCGTGTTCGCGCGCGCCCTCAGCACGGCCCCGTCCTTCGCCGCGATCGACCCGGGGACGCGCGACGCGGTCCTGCGGGAGACGCGGCGGCTGTTCCTGGCCGGATTCCGGCCGGTGACCGAGGACACCATGCCCGGCGAGCTGGCCAACGTGCTCTCCGGCCGGGTGGCGAACCTGTTCAACCTGCGCGGACCCAACTTCACCACCGACGCGGCCTGCGCCTCGGCCCTGGCGGGTGTCGCGTCCGCGATCCGGGGACTGCAAGCCGGCGACTTCGACGCGGCGATCACCGGGGGAGTGGACCGCAACATGGGGGTGAGCGCGTTCGTCAAGTTCTGCAAGATCGGCGCGCTCTCGGCGACCGGGACCCGGCCGTTCGACGCCGGCGCCGACGGCTTCGTGATGGGCGAGGGCGCCGCGCTGTTCGTGCTCAAGCGCCTCGCGGACGCGGAGCGCGCCGGGGACCGGATCTACGCGCTCATCACCGGGATCGCCGGCTCGAGCGACGGGAAGGGCAAGGGGATCACCGCGCCGAACCCCGTCGGCCAACTGCTCGCGGTCGAGCGGGCCTGGCTCGACGCGGGCAGCGATCCGGGCACCGCCACGTACCTGGAGGCGCACGGAACCTCCACCGCGGTCGGCGACGCGGTCGAGCTCAAGGTGCTCGACGAGGTCTTCCGCAAGGCGGGGGCCGCGCCCGGCTCGATCGCCCTCGGGTCGGTCAAGTCCAACATCGGCCACCTGAAGGCGGCGGCGGGCGCGGCCGGCCTGGCCAAGACCGTGCTCAGCCTGCACGAGCGGAGGCTGGCGCCGAGCCTGCACTTCGAGCGGCCCAACCAGGGCGTCGACTGGCCGACCACGCCGCTCCGGGTGAACACCGAGCTGCGCGAGTGGCCGGAACCGCCCGACGGCCTGCCGCGCCGCGCGGGCGTGAGCGCCTTCGGGTTCGGCGGCACGAACTATCACGCGGTGCTGGAGGAGTACGTGCCCGGCGCGCGGCGTCCGCCGGCCGCGGCGCGCTCGTTCGCGTCCGCCGCGCCGACGCGCTCGACCGTGCGGACCATCCAGGCCGCACCCGGGCCGGGCGGCATCGCTATGGTCGCCGGTCGCGACGACGCCGAAGTCCTCGCGGGGCTGCGCGCGCTGCGGGCGCCGGCTCCCCCCGACCCCGCGAAGTCCGCCGCACCGGTACGGGTGGCGATCGCCTACGCCGGACCGGAGGAGCTGGCCGCGAAGGCCGCCAAGGCGATCGCGGCCTTCGACGCGCCGGCGATGTGGCGTGCGCTGCGCGCGCAGGGCGTCTTCCTGGGGCGCGGCGCCCCGGGGAAGGTCGCGTTCCTCTATCCCGGACAGGGCTCGCAGTACGCGAACATGCTCGCGGAGCTGCGGGAGAGCGAGCCGATCGTCGCGGACACCTTCGCGGAGGCCGACGCGGTCATGGCGCCGCTGCTCGACGCCCCGCTGAGCTCGTTCGTCTTCGGCGACGACCCCGCGGCGCTGGAGCAGCGCCTGCTGCGGACCGAGATCACCCAGCCGGCCGTGCTCACCGCCGACCTCGCGCTGACCCGGCTGCTGGCCTCCCACGGGTTCACCCCGGACCTGGTGATGGGCCACAGCCTCGGCGAGTACGGCGCGCTCGCCGCGGCCGGCTCGCTCACCTTCGCGGCGGCGCTCGAGGCGGTCAGCGCGCGCGGACACGAGATGGCGAGCCTCGCGCTCGAGGACAACGGCGCGATGGCCGCCGTGTTCGGACCGCTCGAGGAGATCGAGCGGATCGTCGCGCGCAGCCACGGATACGTCGTCATCGCGAACATCAACAGCACCGGACAGGCCGTGATCGGCGGCGCCACCGCCGACGTGCTGCAAGCGGTCTCCGCGTTCGAGGCCGCAGGCATGACGGCGACGCGGATCCCGGTCAGCCACGCGTTCCACACCCGGATCGTCGCCCCGGCGACCGAACCGCTCAAGGCCGTGCTGCGGCGGCTGAAGTTGGCGCCGCCCCGGCTGCCGGTCGTCTCCAACGTGACCGGGCTCTTCTACCCCGAGGACGCCGGCGCCGAGACGATGGTGGACCTGCTCGGGCGTCAGGTCGCCTCCCCGGTGCGGTTCGTCACCGGCCTGCGCACCCTCTACGACGCGGGCGCGCGGGTATTCGTCGAGGTGGGGCCGAAGAAGGCGCTGCAGGGCTTCGCCGAGGACGTGCTCGGCGCGCAGCACGAGGACGTCCTCGCGCTGTTCACCAACCACCCGAAGACCGGAGGCCTGACCTCGTTCGCCAACGCCCTCGCCGGCTTGTACGCCGCCGGACTCGGCCCGCGCGCCGACGCCGAGCCGGCGTCGGAGCCGGAGCCGGAGCCGGTCGCGATTCCGGCCCCGCGCGTCGCCACGAACGGATACGCCGAGCTCGGCAAGGTCTTCGCCGGGGCGATCGAGCAGGGACTGCGCGTGCTCGGGAGCAGTGCCGACGCCGACACCGCGACCGGACCGGCGGTCCCGCAGGCCTTCGACGCGTCGGCGGCCGAACCGGTCGTCATCACCGGCGCCGCACTCGGGCTGCCCGGAGTCGAGCGGGTCTTCGACGACGCGAACGTGGCCCGGATCCTGGCCGGCGAGCAGTTCATCGGAAGCGTTCCGCGGGACCTGCGCGGCGCGATGGTCGACCGGCGCATCACCCGGCTGGTCAAGAGCGCCTCGGCCGATCCGACGTTCGAGACCATCGAGGACGAGGCCGAGGTGATCAAGCTGGCCGGGCGCACCGCCCCGCTGGACGTGGTCGCCGAGTTCGGTGTCGACGCGGAGCGCGACGAGGCACTCGACGTGTCCACCCGCCTGGCCATCGGCGCGGGCTTCGACGCGTTGCGCGACGCCGGCATCCCGCTGGTCATGCACTACCGGACCACCACGCTCGGCACCCGGCTGCCCGATCGCTGGGGGCTGCCGGAATCGATGCGCGACGACACCGGGGTCGTGTTCGCCTCCGCGTTCCCGGCCTACGACTCCTTCGCGAAGGACCTCGAGGGCTACTTCACCGACCGGGGTCGCCGCGAGCAGTTGGCGGCGCTGCTGGCCGTGCGCGACCGCGTCGCCGAATCAGACCCGGCCGGTCAGGAGATCGACGGCCAGATCGCGCGACTGCGCTGGGAGTTGGAGACGCGGCCCTACCGGTTCAATCGCAGGTTCCTGTTCCGCGCCCTGGCCATGGGGCACTCGCAGTTCGCCGAGATCATCGGCGCCCGCGGACCCAACACGCAGGTCAACGCGGCGTGCGCGAGCACCACCATGGCGCTGGCCGTGGCCGAGGACTGGATCGCCGCCGGGCGCTGCCGCCGCGTGGTCGTCGTCTCCGCGGACGACGCCACCAGCGACACGATGCTGCCGTGGATCGGCGCGGGGTTCCTGGCCTCCGGCGCGGCGGCCACCGACGACTCCGTGCAGGACGCGGCCCTGCCCTTCGACCGCCGCCGGCACGGGATGATCGTCGGCGCCGGGGCCGCGGCCCTGATCGTCGAGTCGGCCGAGGCCGCCCGCGAGCGCGGCCTGCAGCCGATCTGCGAGGTGCTCTCCACGGTCGTCGCGAACAGCGCGTTCCACGGCACCCGCCTCGACGTCGACCACATCTCGCAGGTCATGGAACGACTGCTGCTCCAGGCCGAGGCACGCGGCGTGCAGCGCTCCCGGCTCGCCGGCCAGACGATGTTCGTCTCGCACGAGACGTACACCCCGGCGCGCGGCGGCAGCGCCGCGGCGGAGATCAACGCACTGCGACGCGCCTTCGGGCCGCTGGCGGACGAGGTCGTCATCACCAACACCAAGGGCTTCACCGGCCACGCGATGGGCGCCGGCATCGAGGACGTGGTGGCCGTCAAGGGCCTGGAGACCGGCATCGTCCCGCCGGTGCCCAATTTCAAGGATCGCGACCCCGAACTCGGGGACCTGAATCTCTCGCTCGGCGGTTCCTACCCGGTGAACTACGCGCTGCGGCTGGCCGCGGGGTTCGGCTCGCAGATCGCGATGTCGCTCCTGCGCTGGACACCGATGCCCGACGGCCGGCACCGCGCCCCGGACAAACTCGGCTACCGATATCGGATCGCCGATCCCGAGGCGTGGCACAGCTGGCTCGGTTCGATCAGCGGCCAGGGCGCCGCGAGCCTCGAGATCGTGACGCGACGCCTCCGCGTCGCCGACCCGGAAGCGACCGACAGGCAAGCCGACGCCTCGCCGGCCCCTCCCGCGGTCACGGTGCCCGAACCGCCCGCGCCGGAACCTGCTTCCGATGAGGTGGCGGAGGCGGTTGTGGAGATCGTTGCGCGGACGACGGGGTATCCGCCGGAGTTGTTGGAGCCGGATCTGGATCTTGAGGCGGATCTGGGTGTGGATACGGTGAAGCAGGCTGAGGTTTTCGCGGCTGTGCGTGAGCGGTTCCATTTGGAGCGGGACGAGGGTCTGCGGTTGCGTGATTTCCCGACGCTGAACCACGTGACCGGTTGGGTCAGGCAGCGGCTCGGAACCGCTGCGCCGCAGGAGGTGGCGGTCCAAGCCGCCGAGCCCGAGTCGCCTGACCAGGAGGGTGTGACGGTGCTGCGCCGTGTCGCGCGTTCGGTGGTGCGCCCGGCGCTCGACCTGTGCAAGCCGACCGGCGTCACGCTCGGTCCCGGCAGCCGGATCGTGGTCATGCCGGACTCTGGTGGCGTCGCCAAGCAGTTGGTCGGCCGGCTGGAGCAGCGCGGCTGCGAGGTCGTGTCGCTGATCCCCGGCGCCGTGCCGCACGTCGACGGCCCCGTGCACGGCGTCTTCTGGCTCGCAGGGCTCGACGACGAGGGCCCGATCGAGGAGATGGAGCTGCCGGACTGGCGCAGCGCGCTGAACCTGCGCGTCAAGCTGCTCTACCGGCTCATGCGCGCTCTCTACGAGCAGTCGCCGTTCCTCGTCACCGGCACCCGGTTCGGCGGCCGCCACGGATACGGCGAGCCGGGCGCGACCGCGGTCCTGGGCGGCGCGATCACCGGCTTCGCCAAGGCGTACCGGCGCGAGCGGCCGGAGAGCCTCGTGAAGTTGGTGGACTTCCAGCGCGGACGCAAGCCCGCGTGGATCGCGCAGACGCTGATCGAGGAGACCCTCACGGACCCCGGCTGCGTCGAGATCGGCCACGCCGACTCGATGCGCTGGACCGTCGGCGTCGCCGAGGAGCCGCGTCACGGCGACGGCCGGCCGCTCGGTCCCGAGTCGGTCGTCGCGGTCACCGGCGCGGCCGGCGGCATCGTCAGCGCGATCGTGGCTGACCTGGCCCGGCACGCGCCCGGCACCTACCATCTGCTGGACCTGGCCGAGTGCCCCGCCGAGGACGACGCGGACGCGCGCCTTTTCGACGTGGACCGCGAGGCGCTCAAGCTCGTGCTGGCCGAGCGCATCAAGGCCGCGGGCCGGCGCCCGACCCCCGTGCTCATCGAGGCCGAACTCTCCCGCCAGGAACGGCGCAACGCCGCGCGGCGGGCGGTCGAGGCGGTGCGCTCCGCGGGCGGGACGGCCCACTACCACCAGGTGGACCTGACCGACCAGGTCGCGGTCGCCGCGGTGCTGTCCACCATCCGCGAGCTGTCCGGGCGCATCGACGTGCTCGTGCACGCGGCGGGAATGGAGACCAGCCACGCGCTGCCGGACAAGGAGCAGGCCGAGTTCGACCGCGTCTTCGATGTGAAGGCGGACGGCTGGTTCAACCTGCTGCGCGGCGCCGGAGAGCTGCCGGTCGGCGTGATCGCCGCGTTCAGCTCCGTCGCCGCCCGGTACGGCAACGCGGGCCAGACCGACTACAGCGCCGCGAACGACCTCCTCTGCAAGTGCATCAGTGGTCTGCGACGGACCGCGCCGCGGACCCGCGCCCTGGCCGTGGACTGGAGCGCGTGGGCCGGCATCGGCATGGCCGCGCGCGGCTCGATCCCCACCGTGATGAAGCGCGCCGGGATCGAACTGCTGCCTCCCGAGGACGCGATCGCCTGGCTGCGCGCCGAACTGACCGAGACCGGGGAGTCGGGCGAGGTCGTCGCGGCCGGCGGGCTCGGCGAACTCGCCGCGCCGCCGGACGACACCGGCGGCGTGCTGCCCGAGCGCTTCGAGACCGCGCAGGCCGGTCCGATGATCGGCTCCGTCGAGTCCTTCGGGGCCGACGGGCTGACGGTGCGCACCACGCTGGACCCGAGGCGGCAGCCCTTCCTCGACGACCACCGCATCGACGGCACGCCCGTCCTGCCCGGGGTCATGGGCATCGAGGCGTTCGCCGAGGCGGCCCGGCTGGCCGCGCCGGACTGGCTGATCGAGGACGTGGAGGACGTCGAGTTCAGCGCGCCGCTGAAGTTCTACCGCGACGAGCCGCGGGAGATCGTCGTGCGCGCGGTGCTCAGCCCCGAGGGAAAGGGCCTGATCGCGCGGTGCGCGCTCGAGGCGGAACGCACGATGCCCCGGGCGGACGGGCGCGGGACCATGACGGTGCGCACCGTCCACTTCACCGGGACCGTCCGGCTCGGCCGCCGGCCCGGGCGCGCGGAGAGGCAGAGCCCGCCGCGGCCGGCCGCGCACGCGGTTCCCGCCGCCGACGTCTACCGGCTCTTCTTCCACGGACCGGCGTACCAGGTGGTCGCCTCCGCCTGGAAGCAGGGCCATGCGACGGCCGCCGCCCTGGCCGACGGACTGCCGCCGGACCACGAGCCGCGGCGGGCGCCGCTGCTCGCCGCGCCCAGGCTGGTCGAGCTCTGCTTCCAGACCGCCGGGCTCGTCGGAGCCGCGCAGGACGGAGCGCTGGCGCTGCCGCGGCACGTCGACCGGGTCCGGGTCTGGCCCGGTGCCGAGCAGGCGGCGTTCGCGAAGGTCCAGCGCCGCGGAGAGCAGTACGACGCCGTGGTACTCGACGCAGAGGGAGGTGTGATCGTGCGGCTGGAGGGCTACCGGGCCACGCCGCTGCCCGGCCCGGTTCCGGCCGAGATTCGAGGCGCTCTGATCGGGGTGGTCTAGATGCCGCCGATCACCCGGCTCGCGATCCTCAACCGCGGGGAGAGCGCCAAGCGGGCGCTGGACGCCGTCGCGGAACTGGCGACCGAAGCCGCCGACACCCGCCTCACCTCGATCATCGTGCACACCGACGCGGACGCCGACGCGTGGTTCGTGGGGCTGGCGGACGAGGCCGTGTCCCTCGGCCCGGCCACGGTCGCGGATCCGGTCGACGGGCACCGTGAGGCGGCCTACCTCGACGAGGAGCGGGTGATCGCGGCGCTGCTGCGGGCGCGTGCCGACTCCGTGTGGGTCGGCTGGGGCTTCGTCTCCGAGCGCGCCGGGTTCGCCCGGCGCTGCGAGCGGGAGGGCATCGCCTTCGTCGGACCGGACAGCCGCACGATGGCGCTGCTCGGCGACAAGCTGGCGGCCCGGCGCCTCGTGATCAAGGCCGGAGTCCCCGTGGTGCCGGGCTCGATGAGCGGCCTGGCCGACGGCGCCGACGCGGCCGACCACGCCGCGCGCATCGGCTACCCGGTCGTGCTGAAGGCCGCGGCGGGCGGCGGCGGCCGCGGTATCAGGGTCGTGCGCGGGCCGGACGCGCTCGCCGGCGCGTACGACTCGGCCCGCGCCGAGGCGAGCCTCGCCTTCGGCGATCCCACGCTGTTCGTGGAGAAGCTGGTGCCGCGGGCCCGGCACGTCGAGGTGCAGGTCCTCGCCGACGACTACGGCGGCGTGTGGGCGCTCGGCGTGCGGGACTGCACCGTCCAGCGGCGGCATCAGAAGGTGATCGAGGAGTCCGGCTCCCCGGTCCTCGGCGCCGAGGCCGAGCGCGCGATCAAGCTGGACGCGATCCGGATCTGCCGGGCGGCCGGCTACCGCAACGCCGGCACCGTCGAGTTCCTGGTGGACGCGGAGACCGGTCGGCACTACTTCCTCGAGGTCAACACGCGCCTGCAGGTCGAGCATCCGGTCACCGAGCAGACCACCGGCGTCGACCTGGTCAAGTACCAGCTGCACCTCGCCCGCGGCGGCCGGCTCGAGGGCGAGCCGCCGCCCGTCCGCGGGCACGCCGTCGAGGCGAGGCTGTGCGCCGAGGATCCGGACCGCGGATTCATCGCGGCGCCGGGCCGGGTCGAGCTGTGGCGGCCGCCTGGCGGTCCGGGCATCCGGGTCGACTCCGGGATCGTCGAGGGCGACGAGATCGTCGCCGACTTCGACTCGATGATCGCCAAGATCGTGGCCTGGGGCCGGGATCGCGCGGAGGCGCTGGCCCGGCTGCGGCGCGCACTCGACCAGACCGCCGTGATCGTGGCCGGCGGCACCACGAACCGCTTCTTCCTGCGCCTCCTGCTGGACCGGCCGGAGCTGCGCAGCGGGGAGGCGGACAATCTCTGGCTCGACGGGATCACGGCCGCGGGCGGTCTCCTGGCCCCGCCCGAGCCGCTCGCCGTGATCCAGGCGGGTATCGAGGCGTACGACCTCGATCACGCGGCGCGTGCGGCGGCCTTCCGCGCCTCGGCCTCGCGCGGCCGCCCCGAGCGTGCGGGCGAACCCGGACTAGGGGTCAGACTGCGCTACCGGGACCGGGTGTACGCCCTCGAGGTGTTCCGCACCGGCCCGCGGACCTACCGGGTCACGGCCGGCACCGTCGTGGTCGACGCCGAAGTCGAGCGCACCGGCCGATACGAGCGCCGCGTCCGCTGCGGGGGAGTGACCCGCCGCCTGATCTGCGCGACTCAGGGCTCCTCCTTCCTCGTCGACGTCGGCGGGGCGAGCCATCGGGTGCAGCGCGAGGGCGGCGGCCTGGTCTCGGCCGAGTTCCCCGCCTACGTCGCGGCGGTGCGCGTCGCCGTCGGCGACACGGTCGCCGCGGGTGACCCGTTGCTCGTGCTGGAGAGCATGAAGATGGAGTCGGTACTCGCCGCGCCGTTCTCCGGCGAGGTCACGGGTCTGGAGGTGATCGCGGGCTCCCAGGTCGCGCCGGGTACCGCGCTGCTGCGGATCCGCGAACAGGCCGGCGCGGCGGCGGCGACGGCCGGCGGCATCGCCGACCTCGCCGCGCTGGCGTCCCGGGACGAGGACGAGACAGGGGGCTGCGACGCGGTCTACGCCGTGCTGCGCCGGTACCTGCTCGGCTACGACCTCGACGCCGCGACCGTGCGGAGCGTCACCGCGGCCCGGCGCGGGCTCGACGCCGCGCTCCCGGCCGGCGACCCGGCGCTGCTGCGCGCCGAGGAGGAGTTCCTCGACCTGTTCGCCGACGTCAGCGGCCTCGACCGGCAGCAGCCGGAGGCCCGCGACGACGACGGTGACGGAGACGGCGCCGAAGGAGGCCTGGACGTCAGCGCCCACGAGTATCTGCTTTCGTATCTGCAGTGGCTCGACCCCGCGCGCGCCGGACTGCCGCCGCGGTTCGTCGCCCGCCTGGAACGCGCGCTGACCCGGTACGGCGTCCACGGCCTCGAGCGCAGCCGGCAACTGGAGGACGCCGTCTTCTGGCTCCACTCCTCCACGCTGCGCGCCCAACTGCTCGCGCCGATCGCGGCCGCGATCCTGCAGCGCCGCCTGCAGCACCGCGAGCGCCTCGCCGATTCCAGCGGACCCGGACTGCGCGTCCTGCTCGACCGGCTCGCCGAGGCGGCCCGGCCGCGCCACCAGGTCGTCGCCGAGCTCGCCCGCGACGTGCGGTTCCGCTTCTTCGACGAGCCGCTGCACGAGCGGACGCTGACCGACGTCTATCGGGAGATGGATGACGATCTCGACGAGCTCGAGGAGGCGGCGAGCCGCCCGGGCCCGGACCGCGAGCGGCTCGTCGAGCGCCTCGTGTGGTGTCCGCAGCCGCTGCGCGGCCGGCTCCTGCCGCGCTCCGCGAAGGCGGACCCCGCGTACCGCGGGGCGCTGCTCGAGGTCTACCTGCGCCGGTTCTACAACACCAGGGTCCTGACGTCGCTCCGCACCGAGGAGCGCGACGGCACGGTGCTCGCGGCCGCCGACTTCGAGCACGAGGGCGAACGCCGCCACGTGGTCGCCGGCTTCATCGAGCTGGCGGAGCTCGGCGCCACCGCCGCCGCGATCGCGCGGCATCTGGCGGGGCCGCCCGCCGCGGACGGCGAACTCATCGTCGACCTGGTGGCCCGCAGCCCCGGGACGCGGCCGAGCGCCGACACGATGGCCGCGCGGATCGAGCACGCGCTGGACGGGTGCGATTTCGGCCGTGCCCCGCGGCGCATCGAGGTCACGGTGACCAGCGAGCACGGCGCGGGCCCAGAGCACCGCCGCACCCAGCACTTCAGCTTCCGCAGGCGCGGCGACGGTGCGGCCGGGTTCGAGGAGGACCTGCTGCACCGGAATCTGCACCCGACGCTGGCCGAGCGGATCGAGCTGTGGCGTCTCGCCAACTTCGAGGTGCGGCGGCTGCCGTCCGTCGAGGACGTCTTCCTGTTCCACTGCACGGCCCGCGAGAATCCCGGCGACGTGCGGCTCTTCGCGATCGCCGAAGTACGGGATCTGACCATGGTGCGCGACGCCGACGGCCGGGTGGTCTCGCTGCCGCGGCTGGAGCGGATGGGCCTGCAGGCGCTGGCCGCCATGCACCAGGCCATGCTCGGGCTCGAACCCCGCGAGCGCCCGCGGAACAACCGCATCGTGCTCTACGTGCGTCCGCCGTTCGACGTGCCGCGCGAACTGTGGCGCGATCTGGCCAGGCCGTTCGGGCCGCTGGCGCTCGGCGTGAACCTGGAGAAGGTCGTCCTGCGGGTGCTGATACCCCAGGCCGGGCGGCTGCGCGACGCCGTGCTGCACCTGGAAGGGGTCGAGGGCGCGGAACAGGTGCTCGTGCGCGAATTCCCGGTCGGGGACGCGCCGATCAGGCCGCTGACGGAGTACGCGCAGCGCGTGCTTCGCGCCCAGCGCGTCGGCGTCCCCTACCCCTACGAGATCATCCGCATGCTCACTCCGAAGACCGGGACGCGCAGCGCCTTCCCGCGCGGCGACTTCGTCGAGCACGACCTGGGCGAAGCCGACGAACTGACGCCGGTCGAGCGCGCTCCGGGGCACAACGCCGCGAACATCGTCGTCGGCGTGGTCACCAACTACACGCGCGAGATCCCCGAGGGGATGGCACGGGTGGCGATCCTCGGCGACCCGACCCGCGGCATGGGCGCCCTCGCCGAACCGGAATGCCGCCGGATCCTCGCGGCGCTGCGCCTCGCGGCCCGGCTGCGCGTCCCGGTGGAATGGTTCGCGGTCTCCTCCGGGGCCCGGATCGCGATGGACAGCGGCACCGAGAACATGGACTGGATCGCCGCCGTGCTGCGCGGGCTGATCGAGTTCACCCAGCGGGGCGGCGAGGTCAACGTCGTGGTGACCGGGGTGAACGTCGGCGCTCAGCCGTACTGGAACGCCGAGTCCACCATGCTCATGCACACCCGCGGAATCCTGATCATGGTGCGCACGGGCGCGATGGTGCTGACCGGCAAACAGGCCCTCGACTTCTCCGGCGGCGTGTCCGCGGAGGACAACCTCGGCATCGGCGGACTCGACCACGTCATGGGGCCCAACGGCCAGGCACAGTACGGCGCCCGCTCCGTGGCCGAGGCCTGCGGCGTGCTGCTGCGGCACTACGAACACTGCTATGCGGTCCCGGGCGAGCGGTTCCCGCGCCGTCGGCCGACCGCGGATCCGCCGGACCGCGACGTGCGCCTGGCACCGCACCATCCCGTCGAAGGCTCGGAGTTCGAACTGGTCGGCGACGTGTTCTCCGCCGAGCGCAACGCCGAGCGCAAGCAGCCCTTCGACATCCGCTCGGTGATGCACGCGGTCGTCGACGCGGATGACGAGCCGCTGGAACGCTGGCGGCACTGGCGGGACGCGGAGTCCGCGGTGGTCTGGGACGCGCGCGTCGGCGGCATCCCGTTGTGCCTGATCGGACTCGAGTCGCACGTGCTGCCGCGCCGGGGCTTCGTGCCGGCCGACGGCCCGTCCGCGTGGACCTCGGGCACGCTCTTCCCGCAGTCCTCGCGCAAGATCGCCCGCGCGGTGAACGCGGCCAGCGGCAACCGCCCGCTGGCGGTGCTCGCCAACCTCTCCGGGTTCGACGGCTCGCCGGAGTCCATGCGCCGCTGGCAGCTGGAGTACGGCGCGGAGATCGGCCGGGCGGTGACCAACTTCCGCGGCCCGATCGTCTTCGTGGTGATCTCCAGGTACCACGGCGGCGCGTTCGTGGTCTTCTCCAAACGGCTCAACCCCTCCCTCGAGATCGCGGCGCTGCACGGCTCCTTCGCCTCCGTGATCGGCGGCGCGCCGGCGGCCGCGGTCGTCTTCGCCCGGGAGGTGGCCGCGCGCACCGACCGCGACCCGCGCGTCGCCGGAGCGGCCCGCCCCGATCTCCAGGAGATCCGGCGGCGGGTGCACGCGGAGAAGCTCGGCGAGGTCGCCGCGGAGTTCGACGACGTGCACACGATCGAGCGGGCGCGGCGGGTCGGCTCGGTGGACCGGATCATCCCGGCCGCGAGCCTGCGCCCCTACCTCATCGACGCGCTGGAGCGGGGGATGGCACGTGCGGATCAGGACTGAAGGCCTCGAAGGGGTCGTCGATACAGGCCGGCGGCGGTGTCGGCGCCGCCGTGGCGACGGTGAGCAGGAAGTCGTCGTAACGCGCCCACCAGCCGGTGAAGGTGCGCGCCCGGTCCACCCGCGCGATCAGCGGCGACCAGCCGGAGCCCTCGGTGGATACGGCCACCTCCACCGTGCGGGTGTCCCGGCGCAGCCCCGTCCGCAGCACCTTGAGGACGCTCTCCTTCGCGGACCACAGCAGGTTCGCCCGCAGGTCGTCGTCCCCGATGAAGCGGCGTTCGGCCGCGGTGAAGTAGAGGCGCACGAAGGCCGGGCTGCGCGGTTCGACCAGTTCCAGATCGCAGCCGACGGCGCCGGGCCAGAGCCCGAGCAGGCACACCGCCCGCCCGGCCCGGTCGCTGAGCGAGATCCCGACCGGCAGCGCGCGGCCGTCGGCCCACGCCTCGGGAGCGCCGCTCGGATGGCGGCGCACCTCCAGCCGGACCGGATCGAGGTCGCAGCCGGGCAGCGTCGCCAAGGCCTGCTTGGCCGTCCAGCGGGCCAGCTCGAACTCGCGGCGGCGCTTCACGTGACGCATCCGGGCGTGCTCCGCGGCCTCGGCCTCGGACAGCCGGCCGCCGTCCGCCGGCAGCCGCCGCGCGTCGCGGGCGAGCCAGCGCAGCACCGGATCCGCCGACCGATCGGCTCGTGCGGCGGCGGTGGTACCCATGGGCGGACTCCCTTCGCGGCGTCCAGTCCACTGTCGCCGGACGCCGCCCCGGAACGTCAGGGTCCGTGGGCCGTCGTCCGGCAGGGCCGTTCGGCCCGTTCGGCGCGGCCGGGCACGCTCGTCCGGCCGCGGTCTCCGACTGAGAGGACGTGAGCCATGTCAGCCCACGAAGCCACCACGACGTTCCGCGCGGCCCGCGATCTGCTGCTCGCGCACTGGGACGACTACGAGCGCGCGTACCGCGAGTTCAGCTGGCCGCGGCTCGACGAGTTCAACTGGGCGCTGGACTGGTTCGACGCGATCGCCGAGGGCAACGAAGCGCCCGCCCTGCGGATCATCGAGCCCGACGGCACCGAGCTGACCCGCTCGTTCGCGCAGTTGTCGCGGCGCTCGAACCAGGTCGCCAACTGGCTGCGCGGCCACGGCGTGCTGCGCGGGGACCGGATCCTGGTGATCATGGGGAACCGGGTCGAACTGTGGGAGACGATCCTGGCGGCGATGAAGCTCGGCGCCGTCCTCGTCCCCGCGACGCCGCTGCTGACGGTCGAGGACCTGAGCGACCGCATCGAGCGCGGCCAGGTGCGGCACGTGATCGCGGCGAGCGGCGGCGAGGGCAAGTTCGCCGGGATCGAGGGCGACTACACGCGCATCGCGGTGGGGTCGCCCGTGCCGGGATGGATCTCCTACACTGAGGCGGACGCGGCCCCGACCGACTTCAAGCCGGACGGCGTGACCCGCGCCGACGACACGCTCATGCTGTACTTCACCTCGGGCACCACCGCCCGGCCCAAGCTCGTCGAGCACACGCACGCGTCCTATCCGGTCGGACACCTGTCCACCATGTACTGGCTCGGCCTGCGCCCCGGCGACATCCATCTCAACATCTCGTCTCCCGGCTGGGGCAAGCACGCCTGGAGCAGCGTCTTCGCGCCCTGGAACGCGCAGGCCTGCGTGCTCGTGTGCAACTACGCACGCTTCGACGCGGCCTGGCTGCTGGACCAGATGAACCGGCACGCGGTCACCAGCCTGTGCGCGCCGCCCACCGTCTGGCGCATGCTGATCCAGGCCGACCTGTCCGCGCTGCGCACCCCGCCGCGCACCGCCGTGAGCGCGGGGGAGCCGCTCGACCCGGAGGTGATCGAGCGGATCCGGCGCGCCTGGCAGGTCACGGTGCGCGACGGCTACGGCCAGACCGAGACCACCCTGCAGGTCGGCAACACCCCGGGCGCGCCGGTCAAGCCGGGCTCCATGGGCCGCTCGGCACCCGGGTACCGGGTGGTGCTCGTCGACCCGGAGTCGGGCCGCCCGGCGCGGGAAGGGGAGATCTGCCTGGAGCTCGATCCCCCGCCGCTGGGCCTGATGGCCGGCTACCGCGACGACCCGCAGTTGACCGCCGAGGCCACGGCGGGCGGCTACTACCACACCGGGGACCTCGGATCGCAGGACGAGGACGGCCGGATCACCTTCGTCGGCCGCTCGGACGACGTCTTCAAGGCCTCCGACTACCAGATCTCCCCGTTCGAGCTGGAGAGCGTCCTCCTGCGCCACGAGGCGGTCCTCGACGCCGCCGTGATCCCCGCGGCCGACCCGATCCGGCTGGCGGTGCCCAAGGCCTACGTCCGACTCGCGGCGGGCTGGCCCCCCGACGACACCACCGCCCGCTCGATCTTCGCGCACTGCCGGCAGCACCTGGCCCCCTATCAGCGCCTCCGCAGGCTGGAATTCAGCACCCTGCCCCTGACCATCTCCGGCAAGATCCGCCGCGTCGAACTCAGAGCCGCCGAGGCCGAAGCCGACCAGCGATCCGGCGGCGCGCCCCGCACCGGAGAGTTCCGGGACGAACGAGACCGCGGGTGACCCGGGCGGCTGACACACCGCCGGCTCGCGGCACGTCGGACCCCGGAGTGGATCGCCTACGGTCAAGTCCGGCGGGTGCCGCGCCGGAGACTCAACGGCCTCCTCGGCCGGTCAGCCCCACCAGAACGCTGCGGCGATCAGCACGTAGAGCCCGATCATGGTGGCGCCCTCGAGCCAGTCGGAGAGCCCGTCGAAGGTGAGGAACGCCACCGCGCCCACCGAGATGCCGACCGAGGCCATCAGCATCGGGGAGAACACCAGGGTGAACGAGGGGCCTCCGATCACCGGGGAGAGCAGCACCAGCACCGGTGCGAGAACGAGCGCGATCTGCAGGGGGCTGTTGAGGATCACCGAGAGCGCGTGGTCGGACTTCTCCTGCCAGGCGAGCTGGATGCCGACCACGTTCTCCACGGCGTTGCCCGCGATCGCCACGATTACCAGACCGGCGAAGACCTGGTTGATGTGCAGGGTGGTCATGGCCGGCTGCAGTGCGTCGACGAACAGGTCGGAGACGTACGCGGCGAGCACGCCCGTGATGGCGAGCATGCCGACCGCCAGGGCCAGCGGCCAGCGCTGCTCCGACGGCTCGGCCGCGACCGAGCCGCCCGCCTCCGCCTGTTCGCGGCGCACCGAAGCGGGGACCGACAGCGCGAAGATCAGCAGCAGCACCACGGCGGTGACCCGGGAGAGCGAGGCCTCGTGGCTGTCGGCGGCCGCGCCCACGTAGTGCGCGAGTGAGGGCACGAACATCGCCGCGACCGAGAGGATCATCAGCGACATGACCATCCGCGCGCGCAGTTCGGAGAACCTCAGCGTGCCGTGCCGCCGTCCGCCGACCACGAACGCCAGGCCGAGCACCAGCAGCAGGTTGCCGAGGATCGAGCCGATCAGCGCCGAGGTGACCACGTCGGTCAGCCCCTGGCGCAGGGCGAAGACGCAGACGAACAGTTCCGGCAGGTTCCCCAGCGCCGACTGCAGCACGCCGGTCCCGCCCGGCCCGAGCCGCTCGGCAAGCTGGTCCACGCACAACCCCACCAGCGCGGCGAGCAACGCCAACGCGAGCGCCGAGATCACGAACGGCGCCACCGCCCCCGCGCCCTTCGACACGGCCGAGGCCACGGTGAGGATCGCGGCGGCGACGATCATCCTGAGGTCTGAGCGGCTCAACGTGCCACGGGTGCCCGTCTGGGTCGGCTGAAGCTTCGTCACCCGGGAGAGGCTACGACAGATCCGTGGACTACGTGCGTAGCCGGGCCGCCGGAGGCGAATCAGGGCCTGCGCACGAAAGGACGTCATCTTGGGACGGAGCCGTCCAGTTGGTCGCCGCGGTAGGCGCGAGAGGGCGCATCCTCACCGGGCTTGAATACGAACTCCAGCTCGCGCTGCGTCCGCGCTATCAGGCCGAGCAGGTCCCTGTTCGTGGCCGCGGTCGCGACGAGCAGGTCGAGATTCTGCGTCTGGACCGAGTCGGTGACGCGGTCGCCGGGCTGAACGAGGCGTCGGTATGCGAGCACGCCGGGGATTCGGCGCACGTTCGCTGCGCCGGTCGCCTTGACCAGTGTGGCGTTCAGGCGCGGCGCGGGTGTCGTGCGGATGCCGAAGACAGCGTCGAGCGAGCGTTCGTCCGGCAGTTCGGACGCGGACGGCGGCCGGTCGAGCGCGACTCTCGCCGCCGCCTCGGTCAGGCTCCTGCCCGTCGCGTGCAGGCACAACTCATTGATATGACCGCCCAGCCGGCCGTTGACCTCGATGATGCGCGGACCGTCCGGCGTCAGCTTGATCTCCGTGTGCAGGATCCCCGTGTGCACGCCGAGGGCCGCGACGGCGCGGTCGACGAGGGTGAGGAGACGGGCGCGTTCATCGTCCGCGATCGGCGCGGGCCAGATGTGGCCCCGTTCGCGGAACGGCGGCAGCAGCGGGAACTTGCCGGTGACGGCCACGTGGTGCGTTCGGCCGTGTGCGAGAACGGTCTCGACGGACACGTAGTCCCCGAACTCTCCGCGGTCCTCGCCGGCCAGGTACTCCTCGAGCACGAAGCCCTCGGCGGTCGGCAGCGTCCGGGCGGCCGCCTCGTCCGGGATCAGGTGCGTGTCCCGGCTGCCCTCGCCCCGGCGCGGCTTGAGCACCGCCGGGAGGCCGACGGCCGCGAGGGCGGCGGGCCAGTCCGCGGCACTCCGGATCCCGGCGTAGCGGACCGCGTCGATTCCGGCGCGGCGAAGGGCGTCGCGCTGCAGCAGCTTGTCGGTGAGGACATCGGCCGCTCCCGGGTCGTGGCCGGGCAGATCGAGCGCGTGGGTGACGTGCGCCGTGAGCCGGACGCGGCGGTCGCTGAAGGTCAGCACGGCGTCCGGTCTCAGCGCGCGGATGCGCTCGGCGGCCTGCGCCGGGTCCTCGGGAATCGCCAGTGTCCGCAGGCCGAGACGCTCGATCAGCGGGGCGAGCTCCGCATTGTGCGGGGACGGCGGCAGGGCGAGGCTGACCTCGCCGAGCGGCCCGATGCCGGTGCGGATCTCGACGGGATTCGCCGCGCCGAGATCGTAGACCACGACGATGCTCGTCATGCCGTCTCCTGCGGCCGGGTGCGCACGGCCCACCGCGTGACCGGCCCGGTGAGCCCGCTGCCCGCGAGGAACAGTGCGCAGAGCACGAGCCAGCCGGACAGGTGCCAGCCGCTGGTCAGGGCCGTGACGAGCACCGGCCCGGCCGCCCGGGGGACGAGCAGGCCGAGCCGGAAGGCGGCGCCGTACTCACCCTGTGCCGCGGCGGGGGCCAGGGTGAAGCGCATCGTCCAACGTGCGCCCTGGCCGGCCATCTCGCCCACGGTCAGCGCCCCGACGGCGGCCAGCAGCAGCGCCGTCGCCGGCCAGCGCGCCTGGTGGCCGGCGAGCCCGGCGAGCACGCAGCACAGCGCGAGGCCCGCGAGCGCGACCTGCTGGGAGCGGATCGCGCCCGGCATCGTGTCAGCGGCCCGCGCCACCCTGATCTGCAGCGCCGCGACCAGCAGGGTGTTGATGCCCAGGAGCCAGCCCGCCATCGAGCGCGGCGCCGCGGTGTCCGAGACGATCCACAGCGGCAGGCCGACGCTGAGCACCGTGTCGCCGAGCGTGGACAGGCAGCTGACGAGTGCGACCGACATGTAGGGCCGATCGCGCAGCGCCGCGCCGGAGAAGAGCCTGGGGCCGTGGCCGATGTCGCGCCCCGGGGTGGCGGGCAGCCGCGTGTAGAGCACCGCTCCGAGTACCGACGTCGCCACGTACGCCAGGATCAGCGAGTCGTACGCGCGCCTGGTGCCGATCGCGAGCGCCACTCCGGCGAGCAGCGACCCGACGGTCAGGCCGACGTTGAACACAGCCCGCAGCGCCGCCGAGATGCGCACGCGACCGGCTCCGGCAGTCAGCCGCGCGATCGTCGCCTCCTCGGCCACGGTCCATCCCGACTCGGCCACACCGAGTACGAGCACGATGAGCAGCACCTGCCAGAAGGCGGTCACCCACAGCGCGAAGACCAGCGGCAGCGTGCGGGCGGTGGCCGCAACGACCGCCACGCGCTTCGGGCCCAGGCGGTCGGCGACGCGGCCGATCGGCAGACCGGCGAACAGCCCGACGAATCCGGCCACCGACAAGCCGGTGCCGACCATCGTCGGTGAGAGGCCGACCTCGCGCACGAAGTAGACCGCACTGCCCGCCGTGTAGAGCCCGTAGCCGACGCTGCCGAGCAGCGAGACGAGGACGAGCAGCCGGCCGGGTCCGGTGCGCAGCGGATGCACCTCGCGGGCTTCGGAGGTGGTGGCCGGCGCGCTCATCGGCGCCTGAGACGCACGGAGGCGATGACGTCCGGATCGAGGCGGCCGCGGTCCACGGCGGTGCTCGGCACCATGAACCACGGCTGGTCCGTGCCGAGCAGCGGACTCCGCACGGACACGTACCCGGCGTCGGAGAGCGAGACTGCGAAGTCGGTCGAAACCTGGCCGCGCGGGTCTATCGCGGCGGTCGCGTGCCAGGGCAGCACTCCGGCACCGCCGAGGAAGGCGAAGCCCAGGCTGCCGGGCCGCGGGTTGGAGCTGAACCTGATGCAGCCGGGAACGAGGCGGAAATCGTCGTACCCGCGATCGCGATCGACCCGGAGCACGGCCAGGTAGCGGACGGCGCGGTGCCATGCGGCGACCAGGACCTCACGACGCGCGGAACGGATCTGCGCGGGCACCGCGGGATCGGCGACGCCGAGCAGGTCGGCGTATACGAGCCGCGCCCAGGTGCCGCGATCGAATCCGCGCGGTGGCGTGACCGGCACGGCATAGAGCATCGAACGGTAGATGTCCGCGAATGCCGGCAGCGGCCTGCCGCCTGCTCGGCCGTCCAGCGCGAGCCGGGCCCGCTCCGTCGCCGTCTCCAGTGCGGGCAACGCCGCTGCGGTCACGTCGATGCCGGTCAGCGCGTCGTCCAGCAACCGGATGATCGCGTCGATCGCACGTCCGCGGCCGACGGTCGCGTCCGCGCCGAGGGTGCGGCTCGCGATCTGTTCGACGTCCGCGATCTCGAGGTTCCCCTCGTCGTCGACCATGCGGTGATACTCCGCGAGTTTGCCGTGGTAGGCGCGCAGCAGTTCGGCGGGGCGCGGCGTGAAGTGGTCGCCGTCGGTCAGCACCGTGATACGCAGGCCGGGCGGGTAGACGCGGCTGACCGAGCGCCGCACCTCGAGCAGCCGCACGAGCGCGGCGAGCTCGGCCAGGTCGGGCAGCGGACCGGCGTTCTTGAGCCCGCCGTCATGCAGCTTGACCGGAAAGCCGAGGACCACGACGGGAATCGGCGCGCCGTCCGCGAGGCACGGGCCGAGCACGGCCGCCGCCTTCTCCGGCGGGAAGTGCCCGCGCGGACCCTTGCGGAAGCGGTCGCGGGTCAGGACGTGGTGGATCGCCCAGGCGGTGTCGGCGCCGGCCTTGTCCATCGCGTCCCGGGCGGCCAGACCGAGACGATCGGCGGCCGCGAGCGAGTTCTCCAGCAGACGTGCGACCAGCGTCCGCGACTGGTCCTCGGAGAGTGCCGCCGCGTGACGGGCGGCCGCACGGCGGTGATCGGACAGGGCGGCGATATTCACTTCGGCGAGCGATCGGGCATGGGACAGGGCGAACGCGCGCCCGGCCGGACGGGCGCGGCCGGTGTCGGGTATCCGCTCGAACCCGGCGACCACCGGGGCGCCGTCGTCCGGAGCGCCGCCCTCCGCGTGCTCCACGGCGAATCCGCGCGGTTCGACGGCGACGAAGAGCGCCTCGGGCAGGCGCTTGCCCATCGCGAGCCGGTTCTCGCAGAGGTCGTCGAAGACGGCGACGACGTCGAGGTCCGCGAACTGCTCGAGTCCCTCCGCCTTGAGCTCGTGGACGGGACGCACGCGGTCGTTCGGCAGCATCACGAGACGCGGCCGCGCGATCCCGGCGCGGGCGAGCACGTCCTCGGTCTGCGGCCGGACCCGTTCGCGGCGGCCCGTGTGGAATACGACGCGTCCGCCGACGTCGTGAACCTCCCAGACGAAGCGCGCGAGGCCCGGCGCCGCCTCGTCGGTGCGGAGCCGGTCCCACGGGTTGAAGAAGGCATGGCAGAACAGTTCGTACGCCGCGTCGAAATCCATGTTCGGGTACTGCTCACGCAGAGACTTCGAGCTCAGATAGTTGTTCCACGACGGCGCGTGGTACGTGGGAAGCGTCTCGAAGGCGCGTACGTCGCTGAACTCTTCGATACCGAGCCGCCCGCCGACTTCGCGCAGCGCCGTGATCGAACGCTCACGGGGTACGAGAGCGCACAGGTCGACGTCGAGCACGACGGCCGGAGGCGGCGCCGACAGATCGGCGCGGCGGCGCCGGGCCTTCTCCTCGACGCGGCGCAGCACCTCGGAGAGCACAGCGTGCTGATTCGCACGAGGTTGGATCTCGAGCGCGGCCGCGGCCCGCGCGCCGAGGAACCGGAACTGATCCGCGAGCTCCTGCTCGATCCGGTGCCGCACCGCGAGCGGATCGACGCCGGTGTCGCGGCTGAACGCGGCGCCGAGTTCATGCAGCGTGCAGCCCAGTTCCGCGAACCAGTCCGGGCCCGACGGCCGCGTCGGCAGCCGGCCGCGCGCGAGCGCCACCCGCCCGGTCGGATGGCCTCGCCCGTCCACCTCGAAGCGGGGATCGTACGGATCGCCGAGCAGCACGCCGTAGCGGTCGAGCGCGACGCGCGAGATCAGCGCGAGCGGCGTGACGAGCGTGTCGAGCAGCGGCCTGATTGAATCAGAGCCCTGAGAGCGGAGGGCGAGCGCGCCCGGCCGGGTCAGCTCCCGGACGCCGGCCAGCCGAGTCCGTTCGCCAGGCCGTACACAATAGAGACGTAGCAATGGATCATCGAAGAACCCCGTGTGAATCACTCCGTCCCCCTCGGACGTTGTGAGTATTGCGATCTTCCCGTGCTGCGGACTCTACCAGGCCGTAATCGGCTCCAGCACTCGCACTTCCGGGCATTGACGCGAGCTCAGGGCTGTGGCATCGTCGGCACCTGATCCACTGAGTACGGGGGCTACGGGGATGCCTTACGACAGTCTTGCGGATCTCTACGAGGGGATCCGTGCGCACCGTCCGTCGGCCGTGGCGCTGGCCGACGGCCGTGAGCGGCTCGACTACCGCCGCGTCGGCGAGCTCGCGGACGCGCTGGCCGGACGGCTGGCCGCACGCGGCGTGGGCCGGGGCAGCCTGATCGGCGTGGAGGCAGGGCGGTCGGTCCGCACGCCCGTCGCGATTCTGGGCGTGCTCAAGGCCGGTGCCGCGTACCTGCCGCTGGATCCGGGCCATCCGGCCGAGCGGCTGCGCACGATGGCGCAAGACGCCGGGATCGACTTGCTGATCGGCGGCCCGGAACTGGCGGCCGCCTGCGGGCTGGACGCGGCGCGGACCGAGCCCGTCCCGATGGACCTCACCGGGCCGATCACGCAGCCGGTCGGGACGCCGGGTCGGGACGATCCCGCATACGTGATCTACACCTCGGGCTCCACGGGCCGTCCGAAGGGCTGCGTCGTCTCCCACGGCAACGTGCTTTCGCTGCTCGACGCCGCGTTGCCGCTGTTCGACGTCGACGAACGCGACCGCTGGTCGCTCTTCCACTCCGCGAGCTTCGACTTCTCGGTGTGGGAGCTGTGGGGTGCGTGGGCGACCGGCGCGACGGCGGTCGTCGTGCCCGATCGGGCCGCACTGTCCGCCGCCGCCTTCATCGAGGTGCTGACGGGTGAACGGATCACCGTGCTGAATCAGGTGCCGTCCGTCTTCCGCGCGGTCGCGTCGGCGTATCGCCAGGCCGGTCGTCCCGAGCTCGACGTTCGATACCTGATATTCGGCGGGGAGAGCGTGGATCTGGGCGTGGCCCGCCGCTTCGTGGACGACCTGCCGCCCGGCACCCGTCCCGTGCTGGTGAACATGTACGGGATCACCGAGACGACCGTGCACGCGACGTTCAAGCTGCTCACCGAGGACGACCTCGCCGGTCCGGTGCGTTCGCCGATCGGCCGTCCGCTCGGGCACCTCGAAATCGAGCTGCGCGAGGGCGAAATGTGGCTGAGCGGCCCCGGAGTCGCGGCCGGATACCTCAACCGGCCCGAGCTGACCGCCGAGCGGTTCGTCGTCGACGGGGACGGCGGCCGGCGCTCCTACCGATCCGGCGATCTGGCCAGGCAGTTGCCCGACGGAGGGTTCGAATACCTCGGGCGCGTGGACCGGCAGGTCAAACTGCGTGGCTTCCGGGTCGAACTCGGCGAGGTCGAAGCCGTGCTGCGTGGGCTCGACGGCGTGGCCGACGCGGCGGTCACCGTCGTGACGACGGGCGCCGGCGCTCAGATCCTGGCGGCCGCACTCGTTCCGGCGAACCCCGCGCAACCACCGGAGGCCCGAGAACTCAGGGCGGGCACGGCGGCGGTACTACCGGCGCATATGGTGCCCAGCCGATACGCATTCGCGGCCGAGCTGCCGCTGACCAGCTCCGGCAAGCTCGACCGCGCCGCCCTGCCGACAGTGATAGGAGATCCTGCCGATCATGGCTGAAGCAGTGGACACGGTTGCCGCGGACGGCGCAGTCGACGCGGTCGACGCGGTGAAGACCCTGATCGATGTCTTCGAGCAGTTGCTCGACGTGACCGCCGGGCCCGAGGACGACTTCTTCGATCTCGGCGGCTACTCGCTCTTGGTCGTCGAGGTGGTCGACCGCGCCGCCGCGGCCGGACTCACGATCACGGCGCTCGACGTGTTCGAACACCCGACGCCTGCCGCCCTCGCGGCCCGCGCCCGCGGCGAGAGCCGGGACCCGCATGCCGCCGAGCAGGCGGACATCGTCGCGCAGGTGTGGCGGAGCAGCATCAGTCCGTGGGATCCCGAGGCGCCGTCCACGCTCGTGCCGCTCGTCGAAGAGGGCTCCGATCTGCCGTTGTTCTGCGTGCACCTGGGAATCGGGCATGTGCGGCTGTTCACCGGCCTGGCCCGCGAGGTGCACGGCGACCGCCCGGTCTACGGCCTGGAAGCCGTCGGCTACCGCGCCGCCGTCCGGCCGTTCCTCTCCGTGGCCGAGACCGCCGACTTCCATATCAGACAGCTGCGCACGGTGCAGCCGTCGGGTCCGTACCGCCTCGCGGGACTCTGCGCCGGCGGGGTGATCGCGCTCGAGATGGCGCAGCAACTCGTCGCCGCGGGGGAGCGGGTAGCGTCGCTGTCCCTGCTCGAACTGCCCTCCGGAATGCCCGAACTGGATCCGGGCTGGGGTGTCACCGAACACTACGAGTACCTGATCGGCATGCTGCGCGCCCGCTTCGGCCTGCACGACCGCGTCGCCGACCTGCCCGCCGTATTGGACGAGCTCAAGCGGCGCACCTGGTTCGAGCAGACCGACAGGCTGGACGACTTCTATCGACTCACCGTGCTCTGGGCCGCGGCGCAGTTCGCCCAAGAGCACTACGAGCCGCGCCCGTACGCCGGCCCGGTGACGATCTGCGTGGCCGAGGACTACGCCGAACGCACCCGAGCGTACTGGTCCGCGATACTCCCGCAGGCGGAGTACTACTTCACGGACGACGTGCGCCTCGTCGAGATCCTGAAGGACGCACGGGTCATCGAGGCGCTTCGTCGGACCCTGGCGTAGCGGTACGTCGATCGGCCAGGCCGGCATCCTGCACCTGGGCGATGGCGAGTGACTTCGGGCGCGGGAACCAGCGCGGGCAATCGCAGAGCGCGCAGTCGCTACCCTTTCGGTAGTGCCGGTGGACGCTTCGCTCGTGGCCGCACCGGCATAGCAGCAGTCGCCGGATGATGTTCACGTCGCATCCTCGCCCTGGCCCTGGTGCTCCGCACGATTGTCGATCTCCTTCGGAAGGATGGTACCGAAGCGCAGGGGCTGCGCGCCGCGTCAAGGTCCTGTCGTCAAACGGGCGTCCAGGTGACGTCGTCGAACCAGACGGTGCCGGAGTCGTCGGCGCTCTTGAGCCAGACCTCCGCGAAGGCCGTTCCGGGCGGCGCCGTTCCGGTCGCTTCCAGTTCGGTCCAGTCGGTGTCGCCGGAGCTGAGGGAGGCGGAGTCAGTTCCGCTCATGAAGGTGCCCAGACCGTTGAACCAACTGACGTTGACCACTGTCGTCCCGGTCGCCCTCCGGCCGCGGACCCAGGCCGTCACGCGGTAGCGGTGTCCGGCCACGATCTGCGGCTGGACCGGGACGGTGTAGAACCCCGGCATGCCCCCGTCGGAGCCCCGGCTGTCCGAGATGCGGGCCGCGCCCGGCTCGTCGTGGCCGACGGCCGGGTCCAGCGCAAAGTCGGCCTGATCAGGTTCCCACAGGCGCCAGACCGCCGGGAGCGTGCCTTGAGGTGTGGTCACCGCCTGGGAGAAGTCGCGGTTGGAATCGTCGCCAAGGTCTCCGGTGTGGAACAGCGTGCTGATGACGCTCGCCGCGGCCTTGGGAGTCCCGTCGGTGTGCAGCAGCCCGAAGGCGTACTGGTCGGGGTCCTCTTCGCTCGGGATGGCGGCCTGGGTGAAGTCGTACAAGGTCCAGGGGGAGGCGGTTCCGAGGCCGAGCGAGAGTGCCGCCTGTTCGACCGCCTGGTAGTAGTGAGCCTGATATGCCTCGAGCGCGGGCTCTCCGGTGGGAAGACCCGGTGGCGAGCCTTCCGCCGCTGTCGCGAAGCCGGTCTCCCCGACGAAGACCGGCTGCGGGGCCGCCGCCGCGACGGCTTCCGCCATGGTCGCGTGGGCGAGCCCGTCGGAGGAGTAGTAGTGCAGGTCCCAGAAGTCGGGCTCGACTCGAAGCGCCGACCGCAGGGTGGTGATGTGCGCCGGTGCGGTCACAGAGAGGGTAACCGGGACGCCGGGCACATCACTTTTGACCGCGGGAAGCAGCGCATCCAGCCACCGGTACACCTGGGGATTTCCCAGCGTCGACGGGGCGTCGAGCTCGTTGCGCACGTCGACGAACGCGAGGTGCCGGTCCTTCGTCAGGGGAGTGAGAATGTCCTGAGCCCAGGTCAGGCTGCCTTGGATGTCCGTGAAGTCGGTGAACTGATCGAAGAGGGAGAGCTGCACCTCGAGCCCATTGTCGTTGGCCATGCGGACGATCTGCGCGAGACGGGACTGCATGACCGGACTCGGTGTCGGGAACCCCGTCACGTCCGGGAACACGGTGATGCGCACCGCGTTCGCCCCCATGCCCGCCATCCGCGAGAAGTCCTCCTTGATCTGGTCGGGTTCCCAGCGGGTCCACATGTACTGCCACCCGGCGTCTGCCGGGAAGTAGTTGATGAGGTGAAGGGCGCTGAGTTGCCCGTTCAGCGTGGACGCAGGTTCGTCGGTGTGCTGTGCGCGGGTCGGGGTGGCTGCGGGGTCAGGCCGTGCCGCCATGGACATCACCCCGAGGCCCCCGGCGACCACGACGATCGCCAATCCGATCCGCAGTGCGATCCGTAGCCCGAACCTCAGCCCTGGATTGCCCCGTTCCATGTTTTCCCTTCATCGACTCGACAAGCTCGCCACGATGGTCCCTCCGCGCAGCGCGGTCACCTGGGCCGGACCCTTGCCGGTGACGGTGAGCGCGGGCGCCTGCCAGATCCCGCCCGGGGTGAGGCGAACGTCGTTCCACACCGCGATAGTGGCGCCCGCCTCGGTTACTACGATCCGCAGCGTCACGGCGTCGTGCCCGGCGGGCTGCTCCACTCCGACACGAAGCTGATCGCCCGAGGGGTAGGCCCAGATCGCGACGGAGGACGCCTGGTCGGCATCGGCGCTCGCGCTGGCCGCCGAACCGCGAACGGCTAGGACCGCCGCGGCCGCGAAGATCAGGGCACCGGCGAGGGCGAGCAGGTTCGCCGGTCTGTGCCAGGTGTTTCGGGTGTCGGGTACGGCGGTGGGAGGACGCGCGCCGACCCAGACCGCTGCCAAGGTCGCGACCGCCGTCGTGAGCGCGACGGGAACGGCGCTCAGAGCGTGCGCGGCGGCGAGCGCGAGCCCGGCCAGGATCAGGAAGACCACGGTCAGACCGGTCGCCGGCACGATCGCGGCGAGGCTCGCACGGGCACGGAGCCACAGCGCGCAGGCGAGGGTGCCGACCAGCGTCAGGCCCGCGATCTGCCTGACCGGCCCCGCTGAGGAGACGCAGACGGCGCCGGCCGAGGCGATGGCGACCGCCGAACAGGCCAGGTGGAATCCGCGCTGACTCGTCGTCATCATCACTGGCCTCCTGTCGACCCGACGACCTGGTACACCCGGAGGGATCCGGCCGCGTAGACCTCGCGGAACTCGGGGCTCGCGTCGAATTTGGCGAGCGACGCGGCGGACAGCCGGGAGTCGTAGTAGTCCTCCGGCTCCGAGTCGTCGATATGGGTGACGCCGGCCGGCAGGTCGAGCACGTCCTCCTGTACGACCACGTACTGAACGTCTGATCGACGTATTTCGGCCAGCACGCCGCTGGTGACGGTCTGCGGATAGAAGATCAGCCAGGTCCGCGCACCGTCCTCGGCCGAGGAGAGCACATCCTGGCGGCCCACCGAACCGAGCGCCAGCCCGGTCTGAGCGTCTGTCGCGACGCGATGCCCCGGACCCAGCGTGGCGAGCATCCATTGAGCGAGCGCCCGATCATCCGGGGTCACGGCCGCCGCCCCGTTCGTCACCTGGTAGTCGGGTGCCAGCCGCTGCGAGAAGTTCCAGGACACTGAGATACCACCCGCGAACAGCAGGGCGACGAGGCAGAGAGACAGCATCCGGCGCCATCGGGACTTCTCGAGCAACGGCTCCAGCAGCAGAGCGAAGCAGAGGGCGATTCCCAGATACAGGAAGTCGGCGGAACGGTTCGCCGTCTCCTGACCCGCGGACGTGAACCGCAGCGGAAGCAGCGCGATCCACCCCAGCGACGACCACGCCAGCAGCTTGGCGATCGCGGGCAGCCCGGTTCGCCTGCTGCGATAGAGGGCCAGCGGGACGGCGGCGAGGATGACGAGCGTGCCGGCGACGGCGGCCAACCGCTCCCATTCGGGGGCCGTGGCGGCCTGTCCGGTGTTCGCGAACAGCGTGCGGGAGGTGTGGAACGTGGTGATGAGGCGGATGCCCTGCGCGGCCGCGCCCGTCAGTACGGGGCCGAGGTAGGCGACGGTGATCGGTGCCACGGTCGCCACCCACGCCACGGCCGCGCCGGAGGTCGCCGCGGCCGGGACCGTCGGTGCGAATTCCGCGGTTTCCGCCGCCGCGCCGCCGGAACGACGGCGGCGCCACCATCCGGCCGCCGCCCAGGCCGCCAGGAGCGCGGCCAGTGCCCAAGCGGTCACGTGGTGGGTGGCCACTACGGCGAGCGCCACCGCCAGGCTGCACAGGACGGCGGCGGTGCCCGGTGGCCGGCCGCGTCGGCGCGCCAGGAAGAAGACGGCGAGTACGGCCAGTGGCAGGGCCAGCGACTCGTAGGCGTATTGGGCGTCCCAGTAGAGGAAGTTGGGGCCCGCCGCGTACACCAGGACGGCCGCACCGGCGGCCCGGGGGGAATCGAGGAGTTCGTCGATGAGCAGGAACAGCGCCCCGACCAGGATCAGCCGCGCGCAGCCGATCAGGATCAGGCCACTGGTGTAGACGGAAAGCCCGGTCAAGCGCACGAGCGCGTCCGTCGCGACGGCCAGGCCCGGATAGTAGCCGGTGGCGCGGATCAGCGGGTTGTAGCCGAGGAGCTGACCGGAGGCCAGCAGGTTGGCGGCGTTCCGGTAGTGGGCGAACTCGTCGTGATAGGTGAACGCCGTCGGCTCGTAGACGACCTTCGCCAGATACAGCGCGAGCCCGAAGCCCACGGCCACGGTGAGCCGTGCACCCCGGCCGCCCCGGGACAGCAGGAGGAACCCGGCGCTCGGCACGAAGATGAGTGCGAGTCCGGCCCAGAACAGGAGATAGCCGCCGGACGCCCCGGCTCTGGATCTGGCGTTGGCCGTCGCCAGCAGGACGACCCCCGCGCCGTCGGCCGCGAGGGCGGCGCCGATCGCCCACCCCGTCGCGAGGGCGGCCCATCGTCCACGGGTCGCGTCAGGCACCGCAGGAGGATAGGCGGTTTCCGAAATGGCCGCGGGCGCCGTCATCCGCTCCGCCGTCCCCACCCGGCCGCTACCCGGCCGACCGTGGCGCCCGCGAAGCGCAGCGGCGTACGCCGGCGCGGGGTCGCCATCAGGTCGCGGGCGAAGCGGGCCAGATCCTCCGCGTAGCGTGCGTCGTTCTTCCACGCCGCCCAGGCGGGCGCCCGGCGGGCCAGGCTCTCCCGAACCTCCGGTTCCGCCAGGGCTGTCATCGCCTCGGTCAGGGCGTCCGCGTCGCCCACCGGGAAGACACGGCCGACGGAGTCCGGAACACGGGCCCTGATGTCGCCGGCGGCGTCGGAGACGATCACCGGCAGGCCGGCGCTGAGTGCCTCCTCCACCACCAGTCCGTTGGGATCGCCGTGGGTGGGAAAGACCATGACGTCGCCGAGGGCGTACCACTCCGGCAGCGCGGCCGGCTGGACGAATCCCGCGAACGTGACGCCCGGCGTGGCCGCCTCCCGGCCCGCGTAGCGCTCGCGGTCCACGCCGTCGCCGACGATGAGGAGGCTGATGTCCTCGCCGGTCGTGCGAACCCGCCGGTAGGCCTCGAACAACTCGTCGAGTCCCTTGCCCTTCCAGATCCGCCCCACGTACAGGAAGACGCACCCGGACAGTCCCAGTTCCGCGCGACGCCGCCGGCGCTCCTGAGCCGGCATGTCGCGTGCTCTCCCGTAGTGCGCCACATCGATCGACTGGGTGACCACGGTGGCGCGCTCCGGCGGCAGTCCGTACCGAACCGCGAGCGCGGCCCCGTCCGGACCGGGGACCTTGGCTCCGTCAACCGCTCTGAACAGCACGTTCTTGCCGAGCTCGCGCCACCATGTGCGGTGCGACCATGCGTCGAAGTTGGGCAGCACCCGGAACGCCACGCGCTGGGAGACGGCGAAGCCGACCAGCGCGCCCAGGGCCAGGTTCCAGCGGTCGTTCTCCAGGATGAACACGTCCGGGCGCAACTCTCGCAGTTCTTTGATCGGCACCTTGATCCGCCCCAGGTAGGAGGCGGGAAACTTCCACCCGGACTCGTCCACGTCCCAGGACCGGTCCGGCTCGCGCACCCGCGAGAAGACGGCGTGGAACTCGAGTTCCGGACGCTCGAAGGCCGCGTTGAAGCGCGCCACCGCGTACGGCGTGGGCTGGGTGAACCAGTAGAGCACCCGCACCGGTCGTTCGGTCACGCTGCTTCCACCGCCGTGCTGGTGAGATCGCGGTAGACCTCCAGGGTCCGCGTCGTGACCTCGTCCCACGTCGGGATCCGCTGCTCGGGGGCGGGCGCCTCGTTCAGGGCGTTCCTCAAGGCATCGGCCAGCAGTTCCGGGGCGGCGTCCAGGGGCACCAGGGTTATCGCCCCGGCGGTGCGGTCGCGGATATCCCGGTGGGCCGGGATGTCCGAGGCGACGACACGTGCTCCGGCGGCCAGCATCTCCAGGATGGTGACCGGCATCGCCTCGTTGGACGACATGGAGCAGAACACGTCGGCGCCGGCGTACCAGCGGTAGAGCTCGTCGGTCTCCACCCGCCCGATGAAGTTGACCTTCTCCCGCACTCCGCGCGTGTCGGCGAGTGTTTCGAGGACGCCGCGTTCGGGGCCGTCCCCGGTGACCACCAGACGCAGATCGGGCGGTGTCGACGCCATGGCCTCGACGATGCGGTCGACCTGCTTGTACGACTGGAGGCGCCCGCCGGTGACGACGAACGGTCCGGTGCCGGGAAACGGCTCGGCCGCGGTGATCCGTTCCAGGTCGACACCGTTCGGGATGACCGTGACGCGCGGCCGGGCCGAGGGGAAGTGGGTCAGGAAGAGATCGGCCTCGGTGCGCGACACGCAGATGATGCGTTGCGAGCGGGCGGCGATCGCCGCCCCCGCGGCCCGGTAGGGGATGTGGATGGCCTTGCGCAGCGGCGAGTGGCCGGTGCCGTGGTAGTGCGGCGTGAAGACGATGGGCGAGGCGCCGGCCATCGCCGCGGCGAGCGGGGCGGAGGAGTGGTAGCCGTGCGCGTGCACCACGTCGTAGCGGTGCCGGTTCCGGGCCAGCGTGGCCCACACTGCCGGGGAGAGCGCGAAGTGCAGGCTGGGCACCGGGACCTTGTGCCGCCGCACCAGGACTCCCTCGCGCGTCTCGGTGTCCGCGAGGCCGGGCCCGTCGTGGTGGGTGAGGACCTCGACCGTGTGCCCGCGGCCGGCCAGCCGCTTGGCGATCTCCTCGACGTGCGACTCGACGCCGCCGGTGAACGGGGCGTAGTGCTTGCAGACCATGGCGATCCTCATGCCAGCGTCACCCCCGCGCCCACCGGGCGGTCCCACGCGGCCCGCAGTCCGTCGATGAGCGACGTCCTGGGCGCCCAGTCCAGCAGCTTCTGAGCCAGTGTCGGGTCGGACAGCAGGACGGGCCGGTCCACCGGGCGGAGCCGCCCGGGGTCGGTGACCGGAGCCACGTCGGCCGCGGCCAGGCCGGCCAGGGCCTCGACCACCTCGTGCCCGGCGTAGGCCCGCCCGCTCCCGATGTTCACCGTCGCCGACCGACCGGCGGCGCCGTGCCGGGCCAGCCGCAGCAGCGCGTCGGCGACGTCGTCGACGAACACGTAGTCCCGCTTGGTCGAGAGGTTCCCGAGCCTGACCCGCTGCCCGGCCTTCATCTGGCTGATCAGGCTCGGAATGAAGTGGGCGTTGGTCTCGCCCGGGCCGAAGACGTTGAAGAGCCGGGCGATTCCCACGGCGGTCCCGGTCCGGGCCGCGAAACCGGACGCCAACTCCTCCGCCCAGAACTTGGAGTACCCGTAGACGTCGACCGGGCCCGGGACGTCCTCCGGCTCGCGGTGGGCCGCGTCGGCCGGTGCGTAGACCGCGGCGGAGGAGGCCAGCACCACGGCGAGCGGGCCGCGGAGTCCGGCGGCGGCCCGCAGCACGGACCTGGTGCCGTCCACGTTGACCCGCAGGCAGCGCGCCGGGTCGGCGTCGCAGTCGGGAATGAAGTGCAGCGCGGCCAGATGGAAGACGGCCTCCGGCTGGAAGGACTCGAAGATCGCGTCCAGACTGTCGGTGACGTCCCGTCGGATCACCCGGAGCCGGTCGTCGTCCGGTCCGAGATTCTCGCGTGAGCCCCGGGAGAAGTCGTCCACGACGACGACCTCGCACGACTCCGCCAGCAGCCGGCGGACCAGTGCCGAGCCGAGAAAACCACAGCCACCTGTCACCAGGCACCGCATCATGAATCCCCCTCCGGGATCGTGGTGTTCAATGCGTCGCGGTGGACGGCCAGGTCCACCGCGCACCAGACCGCGCCCGCGGTCTGGGTGGCGAGCCAGGCCCAGCCCGCGCCGGCGATACCCCACCAGGCCAGGGCCGGGACGGTGAGGACGAACCGCGAGGCGGAGATGGCCCAGCAGATGCCCGCGGCGGTCCGATAGCGCCTGTGCACGCGCAGGACACCGCGGTAGATCGTGACCACCGCGTCGGGCAGGGCCCCCAACGACAGCAGGACGAGAAGCGTGTAGGCGTGCGCCGCGTACTGCGCGCCGAAGACGTCCAGGACCAGGCGGCCCGCGAGGACCGTGACCACGGCGCCCAGGGCGATGAACGGAAGGGCCATCTTGAGCCCGGCCACGGCCAGCGGCAGCGCGCGGTGCGGGCGATGGCTGCCCTCGGCGAACGTGGAGGTTCCGACGGCCGAGGCGAAGATCGCGTAGAAGCCCCCGATCTTCCAGGCCACGTAGAACCAGCCCAGGGCTTCCGGGGACACCTTGAGCGCGACGATCACCGGGACCGCGTAGAGCGTCGCCTGATCGCCCACGCTGATCGCGTAGTTGCCGGCGAGGCTCTCCCGCATCGACCAGGCCTGCCGGGACAGGCCGGTCAGCCGCGGCCGGTAGCCGTACCGGCGGACCAGCACCAGCACGCAGCCCGCGGTGGTGGCGGCCAGCACGGCGGACCAGGCGGCGAGGATCCCGACGGCCCCGAAGACCGCGAAGACCGGCAGGGCCACGATCGCGAGCTTCACCACCGCGAAGACGGTGCTCGAGCCGAGGTACCAGACCGCCTTGCGCTCCGCTATCCAGACGCTCTCGAGCACCTGGGAGGCCGTCGTGGCCACCACGCCGACGACGAAGGCGGCCACCCACCATCCGTTCCGGTAGAGGAAGGCCGAATGCCCCGTCCGCGCGAGGAACGCGGCGACGGCCAGGGCGGTCACCGCCGACGTGGCCGAGGTGAGCACGAGCGGGGCGGTGATGGCGTCCGACCACTCGCGCGGCCGGCTGGTGCGCGGCAACTCGGCCAGCACCGTCATCGATCCGCCGAGGGCTCCCAGCAGAGAGGCGAAGGCCATGGCCGAGACGCCCGCGCCGGCCTCGCCGACGGCGGACGCGGGGTACATCCGCGCGGCGACCGTCCAGAAGACATAGCCGAGCAGCGACGTCACGACCGTCGTCGCCGTCAGGTACATCGAGTTCATGACCAGCGGATCCCTGACGCGGCCGGGAACCGGCCCGGTTCGCAGGAGGGTCACCGCAGTATCCCGTCGAACAGTTCGGTGTAGTCGCGCGCCGTGTCGGCCCAGGTCGTGACGCCCTCGAAGCGGCGGTCGACGAGCTTGGCCGCCTGCTGGACGCCGTCCGCGAGCGATTGCGGGCTGGAGGGCTCGGCGGGCACGGCGCCGGGGTAGTGGGCCGTGGCCTCCACCAGGCCGCCGACCTTCGTCACCACGACCGGAAGCCCCGCGGCCATCGCGATCTGGAGCGGCCCGGAGGACGAGGAGCGGTGATAGGGCAGCACGACGATGTCGGCGCCGGCGAAGTAGCCGGCCGCTTCGGCGTCGGTGACGTACCGGTTGACGAACGTGATCCGGTCCCGGTGCGGAGAGGCGGCGATCAGCCGGTTCGGCAGATCCCAGCCCTCCCAGGTCTCGCCGACGACGGTGAGCCAGAAGCGGTCGTCGCGGCCGAGGAGGTCGAAGGCCGCGACGAGATCCTCCACGCCCTTGAAGGGCCGGATGACGCCGAAGTACAGGAGGTTGACGACGTCGGCGGGCGCGGACCTCAGCGGCTGCCGCGACGGGAGGTAGTCGTAGCCGGCGTGGGGGACCAGCGCCGCGCTCCCGTCCACGCCGAACCTGGCCCGGACCAGGTCGTGATCGAAGTCTGAATGGACGACCTGCGCCGTCGTCAGCCTGAGCAGGGCTCGGCCCACGAGGTCCGCGTAGCGGGTGACGAGCGGGAGCCCGGTCTCGCCCACGTCCTGGGATTCGTGGAACTCCACGACGACTTTCGCCCCGCGGGCCCGGGCGGCGAGTGCCAGCATCAGATAGGTGTGCAGCACGGCGCCGGTCCACCACTGCAGGACGAGGACCTGCGGCCGTTCCCTGCGCAGGAACGCGATCGCCCGCACCAGCGACCAACCCCAGTACCAGTCGACCCCGTCGAAGGCCGGTACGTCCGGCGGCATGCTCAGTTCGGTCAGGGCGCCCCCCACCCGGGCACGGCCCGGATAGAAGCGCGCCGGCACCAGGTTGCGTATCAGAACGGCCGAGCACTGGTGGCCGGTCTCGCTGAGGGCCTCGACCAGGGAGTAGGTGTAGTAGGTGATGCCCGACAGGAACCGGGTTCCGGGGCCGACGACGCAGACGCGCCTGGGTTCAGCCACTGGAGCCTCCGGCCGCGAGTGCGCCGGCCGCCGGCACGCGCCGGCGGACCGGCGCGTCGATCGGCGGGAGATTGCCGAACAGGTGCTCGGTGACTCCGCTGATCACCAGCCCGTGCTCGGTCTCCTCGACCTGTATCTCGCCTTCCCGCACGACCACGCGGATCGGGTAGGACAGGCCCCAGACCCGGCCCGCGACGTACGCGGATGCCGCTGACCCGGTACCGCAGGCCAGCGTTTCGTCCTCGACCCCCACCTCGTAGGTGCGGATGCGGACGCCGTCCTCGTACCGCTGCATGAAGTCGACGTGCAGGCCCTCGGGATGATTCAGCTCTCGGCACAGTCGGTCGTCGTAGCGCAGCGCGGCACCCGCGTTCGGCACGTCGATCGCATCGAGGTCGTGCTGCTCGTCGACCAGAACGACAAGGTGCGCGACACCGCTGAACACGAAACACCGCTCGGCTTCGACCCGCCGGAACTCCCGCCCGGCTCCGAGCGCGACCCGGATCGCGCCGTCGGCGGCCGAAACCCACTTCGGCCCGTCGTCGGTCATGACGGTGTCCGCCTCGGTTCGCAGGTATCCTCGCTCGCTGCCGTACCGGGTCACGCAGCGCAGCGCGTTGCCGCACATGGTGGCGTTCGTGCCGTCCCGGTCGAAATAGGTCATCCGCAGCGGCCGCTCGACGGTCCGGACGAAGGCGATTCCGTCCACGCGCACCGCCGTGAACGACTCGCAGAGTTCCCGCGCGAGCCCGCTTCCGACGTCGTGCGCGGACAGGCCGCTGAGGCTCTCGTCCACGACGAGGATCACGTTGCCGTTGCCGTGCATGACGGAGAAGGTCAGCAGCTCGGCATCGATGCCGGGAACGCCGCGGAGTCGGAGGTTGTCGTAGTCGGCCTGCAGGGCATGGCGGTCCGCTTGATGCATATTAGGGTCCTTACGCATGGTTCGGGCTCACGCCCCCGGCCGCAGGTCGGGCAGCTGCCACTTCTTGCCGAGCTCGACATCGAACGAGGCCGGCCTGAAACGCTCGAGGCCCCCGCACGGATAGGGAGTGAGTTCGCCGAAGACGAGAGACCCGTCCGTCGCGGAGAGGTCGTAGAGGTCGACCCGGATGAAGTCGAAGGGCTTGCCCAGCTCTCGCGCGACGTCGAGCATCCGGTCCAGGCCCGGGGGCGGCGGTGCCACGGGGGCCATGCCCTGCGGGCCGTAGAGCACCTCGAGCGGCGTCCAGTCCGTCCGGTACAGCCGCTGCTGATCGCCGTCGAACCGGTTCACCATCTCGATGAGGCCCGGCTCGCCGTCGAAGACGAAGATCTTGTAGTCCGGAGGCGGCGATCCCGGCGGTCCCAGCAGTTCCTCGACCAGGAGCAGGGGGCGGGCCGCACCGTAGGCCCACTCGTGCATCTCGCTGGACTCGAAGGTGTCGAGCCAGTCGGCCGTGACGGTCGCGAGCTCCCGCTGGTCGGGCTGCCCGCTGCCGAAGTGGACGAGCCCGGATCGGTGGTTCGGCTTGAGGACCCAGTGCGCGGGCAGCTCGACCGATCGCAGTTCGCCGATGTCCGTGCCGGACCAGAGCGTCCGTGGAACGCGCAGGCCCGCCAAGCCGGCCCCCTCGGCGTAGTCCTTCATGGCCAGCTTGTCGCAGGTCCATGCGAGCAGAGGTCTGCGATCGTTCAGGATGCGCCAGTTGACCTTGTCGCTGAAGGTGGTCGGCCTGGTGAAGTGGGGGAGCTTGCGGTTGTGGTAGACGAAGAGCAGTCGTCGTTCCACGCCGATGGGCAAGCGGAAGATCATCGACCGCGCCGCGCCGCGCAGGCCACGGCTCCGCGTCGTGCCGTTCACTCCGCCTCCCGCGAGGTCGGAGTCCGCAGTGATGCAAACTCCTCGAGTTTTCCCGAACCGGAGTAGTGCTCACGGGGCGCGGCCGTGCTCGCCTTGCGGGTTCGGCGCTCCTTGAAGATCATCCGCAGGACGCGCAGGCCGTCGCTGAACGCCGTGAGATTGCTGGATCCGTGGATGCGGGCGTGCTCGAAGCTGGGCACTTCGGCGACGGCCAGCCGCGCCACGGTGACGCGGATGGAGATGAGCGTCTCGATCTCGAATCCGTCGCCCCACAGCCGTTGCGCGCCGTCGCGCGGCGGAGTGGTCGAATCCAGCCTCAGCGCGGGCAGATGCCGCCGCCAGAAGACGTTGTATCCATAGCAGAGGTCTGTGTAAGCCGTGCCGTAGGTCCTGTTCACCACGGCCATGAGCAGGCGGTTGCCCCAGGTGCGCAGCCGGGTGAGGTCGCTGCTGCCACCGCCCGGGGCGAACCTGCTGCCCTTCGCGAAGTCGGCGCCGTCGAGCAGGGCCTGCACGAAGACGGGGATCTCGCCCGCGTCGGCCGATCCGTCCGCGTCGAGCATGACGATGATCTGGCCGGTGGCGGCGGAGAACCCGCAGGCGAGCGCGTTGCCCTTGCCGCTCCGGTTCTGCATGACGATCCTGGCGTCCGGCCGCAGCCGCCGGGCGACCGCACAGGTGTCGTCGGCCGAATGACCGTCCACGACTATGACTTCGTGAATGCCGCCCGGCAACTGCGCGAATACGTGGGGCAGATTCCGGGCCTCATTCAACGTCGGGATGACCACAGAGACGCTGGGCCACGACGCAGGGAGGTGCGCCTGATTATTCATGCTCTCCGTTCCGTGACAATTCCAAAAATGGCAGACCGGTAGCCAGACTCCGAGCAGTGTGATGTGAAAGCGACACCCCCCGATGAAGTGTCCTTAGGTGGGCGGAAGGCTATCACAACGCTTGACGGTCTCGTTCCCCCCGCAAATTATGGAATGCCTGATAGGACGCAGGCCCCGGCCTGTGTCTTCGTTGTCTTGCTATAGCGGGCCCTGTGGTGGCGGGGCCCTTGGGTTATCGAGACTGCAGGCTAGGTGACGCTCGCGCCCCTCCGCGCGTCCTGGGCATCGTGATGCCTCCCATGCGCCGCGCGACGGCCCGTTGCACTACCCACCATGGCCATCTGACCTGGCTCCCCGTCCATGCGATCACTCCATTGCTCGCTCGGCGCACGTCGTCGCCACTACTAAGAACGCCTCGGGTCGGAGGCAGGTTGCATCCGAACCCGAGAAACTTCGTGTTGTGCACGCATCCACCCACCACAGACGAGCGGGCGCCGAATCGGTTGAGCAGAATTTTGAGTAACTTCGTGCACGCAGAGGGTGATGGCGAGTCCGGTATCTGCCACTCTGTGAGCCTATTTCCTTGCTTCTGAAATACAGGCCGGCTCTGATGATTGACTCGCCTCGTCCTGTGTTCTTATGATCTCGAAGGCCACCCAGGTACGGGGAGGGGGCTCGGGGTAATCTCAGCCTCCGCAGATTCCGCTTTGAATGACCACAGGCACTTCGGAGGCGCGCGACGCCATGCCGAGTTCCCCGTTTACCGTCGCCCTCTTTTTCCAGTCCCGTTTCCGAGGAGACACCATGATCGGCGCCACCATCGAATCCGAGGTCCGCAGCTACTCGCGGAACTGGCCGGTGGTGTTCGACCAAGCCCGCGGCAGCCGCATGTTCTCCCGTGACGGCCGCGGCTACCTGGACTTCTTCACCGGCGCCAGTGCCCTGAACTACGGCCACAACCACCCGGTGCTCAAACGGGCTCTACTCGACTACCTGGAGAAGGACGGCGTCGCCCACAGCCTGGACATGCGGACCGCAGCCAAGGAGGAGTTCCTCGCCGAGTTCGCGGAGCGGGTGCTCGCTCCCCGCCGGTTGGACTACCGGGTGCAGTTCCCCGGCCCGACCGGGACCAACAGCGTGGAGGCGGCGCTCAAGCTCGCCCGCAAGGTGACCGGCCGGCAGACCGTGGCCGCCTTCACCGGCGCCTTCCACGGCATGTCGCTCGGTTCGCTGGCCGTGACCGGAAGCGCCGGCAAGCGCGCGGCCGCCGGCATACCGCTCGGGCACACCTGGCGGCTGCCCTACGACGGCTTCGGCGACGGCCAGGTCTCCGGGCTGAAGCTGCTGGACAGCATGCTCGCCGACCCCAGCAGCGGGATGGACCTGCCCGCGGCCGTCCTGGTCGAGACCGTGCAGGGCGAGGGCGGCGTCAACCCGGCCGGCCCGGTCTGGCTCGCCGACCTCGCCGAGCTGTGCGGCCGGCGCGGGATCCTGCTGATCGTCGACGACATCCAGATGGGCTGCGGCCGCACCGGGCCCTTCTTCAGCTTCGAGACCGCGGGGATCACCCCGGACATCGTCTGCCTGTCCAAATCCATCAGCGGATACGGCCTGCCGATGGCCCTCACGCTCTTCCGCACCGAGTTGGACGTCTGGCAGCCCGGCGAGCACAACGGCACATTCCGCGGCAACAACCCGGCATTCGTCACGGCCACCGCCGCGCTGCGTGAGTTCTGGGCGGACAGCACCCTGGAGAAGCAGACCGGAGAACGGGCCCTGATGTTCCAGGAGGCGCTGAGCGAGCTCTCCGCGCGGCACGAGGCCCACCTCGTCGCACCGCGCGGTCGCGGCCTGGTCTGGGGTCTGGCGTTCCGGGAGCCGAAGACGGCCAGGCGGGTCGCGGACGAGGCGTTCGCCCGCGGGCTGCTGGTGGAGACGTCGGGTTCCCTCGACGAGGTGGTGAAGCTCCTGCCGCCGCTGAACGCCACGGACGAGGAACTCGCCGAAGGGCTCGGCATCCTGACCGATGCGGTGGCGGCGATCACTGGTAGCTGAGTGGACTGATACACCTCCGCCTGCCGGTCGTGGTTACGGCGTTCCAGTGGCGAGAGAGAAGGGGATGTTGATCGTGACCGACGCCGGGAACCACCGTGCGCCGCCGACCGACTGCGGAGCCCCGCAGTTCGTTTGCAGGTACCGCATGTCGTCGCCGACGTTCCCGACGAAGTGATCGTTCGTCGAGAAGCCGTAGCTGTCCTGGATCGTGTAGGTGAGCGTGCCGGTGTAGTGGCCGTTGACCAGGTGGCCGGTCCCGCTGACCTGCAAGCCCTGAGTGCCTCCGAACGAGTACTCCAGATCGTTGGGCAGGTACAGCGGGATCCTCTGTAGCACCGGTTGACTGAGTACCACAGTGTTCTGGCCTCGCTTGAGGGCGTCCACCAGAGCGTGTTGCGCGGAAGAGTTCAACGCCACGAACTGGGAGTTGGAGAGCAACTGCTGTGACAAGGTGGACCCCGCCGGGAAGCTCACCGGAGTCCCGGAACCCTCGATGAAGTGCTCCAGCAACGTGGCCGCGTCCTGCGCGTCGACCTCCTCGAAGTATGCCTCGACCGCTGTCGCAGCCGCCTCGTACTGATGGAACCTACTGCTCGAGCAGACGGAGTTCGGGTAGGTCGCGTGCGTATCCTGACTCGAACTCACCTGTACCGGAAGCGAGCCTGACACGGTGAAGTCCAACGCGCCCTGAACCGCTGTCGTGTGCCTCGAGGTCAGAGCGCCCTTGAGCGAGAAGTACGCCGACTTGCCAGGCGCGAGACCGCGGGCGAAGTCGATCTGCGCCGAGTCCGGCAGCGACGCGTCGGTGACGAACGACGTTCCCGGTCCTTCGTAACCGGTCGGACCGTAGGGGCAGTGAGCGGAGCCCGTCCAGGCGGCGTGGCCTCCACCGCAGATCCCGCCCCCGTCGAATCCGGACAGTCCCGATCCCGGCTCGGTCACGATGACGGTGTGAACCGTCTGGCGCGAGTCGTTGACGATCCCCACCAAGGTCGCATCCTGGCCATCGCCCCGCCCGGCGGACGCGTCCCCCTTGACGCTGACCGTCCCATCGGCTTTGACGACGAGCACGATCTCGCAACTGGGCGACGGGTCCGCGGGCACGCAGTGCCTCACGGCCGCGGCCGGAGTATGTACGACCCCTACTCCCGCAGCAGGCCCGAGCCCGAAGGCCAACCCGACTGTCATGACGCCCGCAGTCGTATAGCGCGTGCGCCACGTGAGTGCCTGTGTTCTTCCCTCCACGGGCCGATCCTAGGGCGCCGGCCGCCTCAACATCACACTTGCGGCATTACGGTGGGTGCCCGCATAGCTGGGGTCGTCGAGGTCTGATCATGCTGGCTCGGAGGTGGTGCAAGGCCGGTCCGAGAGATAAGATCGCTGATGGGGGCGGAGCTTGGCGGGCTCTGTTTTCAGGCGATAACTGTGCCGTTTCCAGTCGGGGGGATGCCATGATTCCTGCGCGCTGCAAGGTCGAGCAGTTCTTTGGCGAGTGGGATGCCAGGGTCGAGTACATCGCGTGCGCCTCGGACGTCGATGGACTGTCGATGCGCGAACTCCTGGAACTCGCCGATCCCGAGGCGATGGCGATGTGGGAGGGGCTCGATCTCGGCTATACGGACACGCTCGGGCACCCGTTGCTGCGCGAGGCGATCATCGAACAGTACACCGGTATGACGGCCGGGGAGGTCACCGTCTGCGGCGGCGGCGCCGCCGAGGCGATCTTCCTGCTCGCGAACGTCCTGCTGGAGCCGGGCGATCACGCGCTGGTCACTTGGCCGGCCTTCGAATCGCTGTTCCGCATCGCGCCTACCCTCGGCGCGACGGTGACGCCGCTCGAACTCGACGCGGACGGCGGCTGGCGGCTGGACCTCGACGCCGTCCGTCAGGCTTTGCGGCCCAACACTCGTGCGCTGTTCGTCAACTTCCCGAACAACCCGACTGGGGCGCTGCCGAGCCGCGATGAATTCGACCAACTGCTCGCCCTGGCTCGCGAGGCAGGGGTCACTGTCGTGTCGGACGAGGTGTACCGCGGCCTGGAGCACGACCCCGACACGAGGTTGCCCGCGGCCTGCGACCTGGACGATCGGGCGGTGAGCATCGGTGTGATGTCCAAGGCCTACGGCTTCGCCGGGCTGCGCATCGGGTGGCTGGCCACGCGCGACGAGCGGGTCACCGCCGCCGCCCGCCGCCTCAAGGACTACACGACCGTGTGCGCCTCCGCGCCGGCCGAGATCCTGTCGCTCATCGCGCTGCGTGCGGGACCTCGCCTGATCGAGCGCGGCCGCGAGATCATCCTGAAGAATCTTCCGCTCGGAGAGTCGTTCTTCACCAAGCATGCCGACGCCTTCGAGTGGGCCGCGCCCAAGGCCGGTCCCATGGCGTTCCCGCGCCTGCGCCTGCCGATCCCGGTCGACGAGTTCGTCGCGGATCTCGCGCGCGAGACCGGCGTCCTGTTCCTGCCGGGGACCGTCTTCGACATGACCGACAACCGGCTGCGGCTGGGCTTGGGCCGCAACTCGCTGCCCACCGCGCTCGAGCGTGTCGACGACTACCTGGAGGCCGGGCGGTGGCGGTGACCGCGCCCGACCGTGGCGCCACGACGAATTGGGCTCCTCAGAGGAGTCTGGAAGGCTCGATCTCCTCCGGCAATACACTGGTATACGCTCGGTCGGGCCGACGATCGCGATGCGTCGTCCGCCCGGCCCGCCGAGAAAGCCCGTCGCTGGAGGAACACAAGCATGCCACTGCCCACCCCCTCGTTGGAGACCGCTCGCCTTCGGCTGCGTCCCTTCGAAGACACGGATGCGGACGAGCTCTTCGCGCTCCAGAGCAACGCCCATGTGCTGCGCTACTGGGACTCTCCCGCGTGGACCGAGCGTGAGCGCGCCGGGAAGTTCATCGAGAAATGCCGCAAGATGGCGGAAGAGGGCACCGGAGCGCGGTTGGCCGTGGATCGTGTCTCCGACGGGTCGTTCATCGGCTGGTGCAGCTTCAACAGCTGGGATTCGGACTACCGCAGCGGCTCGCTGGGCTACTGCTACACCGATTCGGTGTGGGGCAACGGCTACGGGACCGAAGCCGCGCGCGCCGTGCTGGGATGGGCGTTCGAAACGCTGGACCTGAATCGCGTGCAAGCCGAGACCGACACGCGCAATGTGGCGTGTGCCCGCGTGCTGGAGAAGCTGGGCTTCGCGCGTGAGGGGACGTTGCGGGAAGACTGCATCGTCAACGGCGACGTCTCAGACTCGTGGGTCTACGGGCTGCTCAGGCGGGAATGGCGGCCGTCGCCCGAGTCGGACAGCTAGCCGCGGTGTTCGGATCGGCCGCCCTCAGGGCAGCGCCCGGCGCATCGCGTCGGCGATGATCTCGCCGATCAGGACGGCCGTGTTCGCGGGGCCGCGCAGCGGGGCGTCGGGCAGGATCGAGGCGTCCGCCACACGCAGTGCCGCGACGCCGTGAACCCGGCCACGCTGGTCGACCGCGGCGTGCTCGGGGTCGTCCGCGTGGCCCATCGGCACCGTTCCGCACGTGTGCTGTGCGGTGCCGAGGTTCTCGGCGATCCAGCGGTCGAGTTCGACGGCGCGGCCGAGGATCCGTGTGCCCGGAAAGTCGGGCCCGGGCCGACCGAAGGCGGCCATCGCGGTCGAGGTGAGAACGGTGGCCGCGGCCGTGACGGCCGCTCGCATCCGTGCGCGCTGTTCGGGCCCGGCGAGGTACCCGAAGTCGACGGCCGGGAGGATCTCCGGATCCGCGGACACGAGCCGCAGCCGGCCTGACCGGCAAGGCGCCTGGGCCGCCACGAGGAACGGCAGCGGCTGGCCCGCGGCGCCGGCCCGGCCGTTCATCAGGCCGGCCATCGGGACCAGGGACTGCAGGATCTCGACATCGCCGGGGCCACCCGCAACGCCGAACTCGCCGACTCCCGAAGCCAGGTGCAGGCATCCGCCGAGCCAGTTCTCCCGCGGATCCGGGAAGTCCCGCATCGGCGCCCAGTCCAGAACGACCTGCGGGTGGTCGCTCACCGCGGAGCCGACCGCCGGGGCGTCCCGAACTATCGGCACACCGGCCCGCGCCAGGTCGGCCCGGGGGCCTATGCCGGACAGCAGAAGCAGGTGGGCCGATGCCAGGGCGCCGGCGCACAGGACGACCTCGCCGGCATGTAGTTCGCTTCCGTCCGCGAGCACGACCCCGGTGGCGCGGCCGCTGGTGATGCTGACCCGGACCACGGCGCTCCCGCCGCGCACGCGCAGGTTCGGGCGGGACCGGACCTGCGCAGTCAGGTAGGTGAGGGCCGTGTTGTGCCGTACCCCGGCCACCGAGTTGGTGGGGACCGGGCCGATGCCGGGCGGCGCGGCCGGGTCATTCTTGTCAGGGTCCTGCTGATGTCCGACGGCCAGGGCGGCGGCGCGGAACGCCTCGGCCGCGGGATGCTCCCAGCCGGTGCGCGCGACGCGGACCGGGCCGTCGCCGCCGTGCAGACGGCCGGCGCCGAGGTCGAGGTCGGTCTCCATGGCGCGCAGCGACGGCAGGGCGCGATCATAGGCCCAGGCGGGGTTCCCGGCGGCTGCCCAGCGGTCGAAGTCCAGGCGTCGGGCGCGAATGAAGTACCCGCCGTTGACGGTGGTCGAGCCGCCCAGTATCCGCCCGCGCACCACCGCCCACGGCCGCTCGGGGGTCAGGCGCACGTCGTACAGCACGGTGCCGGGCCGGCCGGGCCGCGCGCCCGGCACGAGCCGGGCGTCGAGCAGGTCGGCCCCGAAGTCCGCGGCGGACCGCGGAACCGGACCGGCCTCCAGAAGCAGGACGTCGCGCCCGGGGTCCTCGCTCAACCGCGCGGCCAGCACCGCGCCTGCCGCGCCGCCGCCGACGATCAGGACGTCGGGGCGGCGCTCCGGCGCCGGCCGCGGACGAAGCGCCGGAGTCACCGCCGACGCAGTTCGCCCAGCGGCACGGTGGGCTCGGCGAGGATCTGCCGGACCCGGTCGGCCAGGTCCGCTCCGTGCGGCGCGAGGGCACACTGTTCGGAGATCTCAGAGATGAGTTCGATCCCGTCTCCGTGTTCCTCGATGGTCAGCAGCGCCGGGTTCGGCATGCGCTCGCGCGGCATCGACATCGGGGCGGCCGGCGCGCCGAACAACGTGCCTTGCCTTTCGACGGCGTAGTCGAAGACGAGGAAGATGGCCGGGCGTTCTCGATACCGGCGGTGTTGCATCACCTGGTACAGGCCGGAGACGGTTTCGGCGCCGGCCACCAGTTGCTGCTGGACGTCCTTGGCCACGTCGTCGAGGGTGCTGCCGTCGGGGAGTTCCGCGATCACCGGCAGCATGTCCACGCAGAAGCCGATGAGCGACTTCTTGGGCTGGTGGAACGGCTGTCCGGTCCGGTGGGCCATGATGATCGCCCGCGGGGCGTCCATGAGCAGCGATGAGGCCACGGCCACCGCCGCCAGCGCCGCCGTGTGCATCGTGGACCTGCTGGAGCGCGACAGAGCGCGCAGGTCCGCCAGGCAGCTCTCGGGAAGGCTGTCGAAGCGGGTGACCGGGGTGAAGGGCTTGCTGCCGTCGACCATGGGGCCGGACGAGTGCCAGACCCGGTCCAACCTCGGCCGCCACAGCGCTTCGTTCGCCTCGAGCCGTGCGTCCTCCTCGCGGCGCTTCGAACGAGCGAAGTCCAGGAAGCCGGCCGGCTCGAGCACCGCGCCGCCCCGCTCACCGTCCAGGTAGAAGGACGACAGTTCCTCCCACAAGATCTCGAACGACCAGCCGTCGACGACCGCGTGCGGTGCGGTGGCCTGGAGGTAGGCGGTCTCACCGGCCTGCACGAGCTGGAACCGGAACAGCGACGGGGACGCCATGTCCACGGGCCGCTTCGCGAACCGGGACAGCAGCGCCTCGACCTCGCCGGGCGCGGCATCGTACAGAGTGATGGTGGAGAGCATCGGAACGGCGCGTTCGACGCAGTTCTGGGCGGTCCCGTCCTCCTCGAAGCCGATCCGCATCGCCTCGTGACGTTGCGCGACCTGATCGATGGCGGCCGTCAGCCGGTCCGCGTCGATGACGCACTCGACTCGGCGCACGTCGGACATCCCGTAGGACGCGGCACGATCGCCGCCCAGTTCACTGCTCATCCAGAGCAGCTTCTGGCCGTCGGTGAGCGGAGCCCGGCCGACGATCGGTGACTCGCCGGCGGATTCCGGCGATCGACCGACGGCCGGTGCCTGCACGAGCGGAGCCGCCGGCTGCGGGACGCCCGCGGCGGCGGTCGTCGGCGTGCCTTGCGACCACAGTCCCTGCGCGGCCACTTCGGCCGCGGTATCGGCGACGGCCTCCATGATCCGTGTGCGATCCGCCTCGTCGTGGGCCGCGCTGAGGAAGCAGGTGCGCCCCTCCCATACGTACACGCCCCGACTGAGCAGGCCCAGGAAGAACACGTTCTCCGACCGCTCGGAGCCGTTGACGTTGATCCGGAACAGCGACGAGAAGTGCTCGACCTCGATCGGATAGCCGTTCGCCGCGGCGTGCAGGTTGATCTCCCCGGCCAAGGCGGCGGTCCGCTCGGTGAGGGTGTTCTGCAGTCGGGGCGACTCCTTCCTCAGGTATCCGATCATGTGCTGCGCCACGGCCATGGCCATCGGCTGCTTGCTGAACGTCCCGGAGAACACCATGCTCGGCCGTTGCGGCAACCCGGCGTCGCCCTGCCGCCAGCGCCCGCCGTCGATCGGCGCCATGAACTCCGCGTCGCCGGCGATGACCCCGATGGGCATGCCGCCGCCGATGATCTTGCCGTACGTCGCCAGGTCCGGATGGACGCCGAAATACCCGGCCGCGCCCGCGGGGTGGCAGCGGAACCCCGTGATGATCTCGTCGAAGATCAGCACGGCGCCCTGCGCGCTGGTCAGGGTGCGAAGCCGCCGCAGCAGCTCAGCGGGCTGATACCCGGGGCGCCGGCTCTGCACCGGCTCGACCAGCACCGCCGCCAACTGGTCGCCGTAGGACTCCAGGACGGGGATCGCGGTCTCGTCGTACGGCAGGATGATGACGTCCTGCGCCATGCCGGCCGGCGTACCCCGGCCGAGGATCGTCGCCTCGCCCCGTAGCGCGCCCGCGCGCGGGGCCACCAGCACGCCGTCGAACGTGCCGTGGAAAGAACCGGCGAACACCGCTATTAGGTCTCTGCCGGTCTTCGCGCGAGCCGCGCGCACGGCGCCCATGACCGCCTCGGTCCCCGAGGTGGCGAAGGCGACCCGGTCGACCCCGGTCAACGCCGCGATGCCGCGGGCGACGTCGCCGGCGGTCGAGGACTGCGGGCCGAGCAACAGGTCGGAGGCCTCGAACGTGCGCAGCGCGTCTTTGACCGGATCGGACGCGTGTCCGAGCATGGTGACGCCGAAGCCCATGCACAGGTCGAGATATTCGCGGCCGTCCACGTCGAAGAAGTGCGAGCCTTCACCGCGGACCCCGACCACCGGATAGCTCACCTCGCGGCGGCCGGTGCGCAGCGAGAACACCAGGTTCCGCTGGTCCGCCAGGGTGAAGCGGTCTTCCTCGGTGACCCGCCTGGACACCGGGGTCCGGCGGGCCCACTCGAGCTCCTCCGCCGAGTGCCGCGGTGCGGCCTGGACGAGGGCGGCCGCCGGGGCGGGCTGCCGGGGCGTGGGCGGCGGCGGGACGGGGGCGGTGACCCGCGTCGGACTCGGGTTCGCGGCCGCCCGGACCAACCCGGGCCCCGCGGCCGACGGCGCGATACCTGCCAGATACTCGGACAGGCTCTCGCACGAGTCCCTTTCGAAGTACAGCAACTGTTGGTTGATGTCGGCCTGGAATTCGGTCGACAAGGCGTCGGCGAGCTGGATCAGCAGGAACGAGTCGTACCCGAGGTCGATGAAGGATGATGCGGGCTTCACATCCTGCGGACTGCCTCCCACCAGTTGCGCGACGATCTGGCGCACGCGCGCCTCGATACCGGCCCGGTCGGCTGACGGCACAGGCGGGCCCGCGGCCGGCGCCGTGGGCGGAGTCGGCGACGCGCTCGGGGTCGGCGATGCGACCGGGGCCGCGGTCAGGTCCGCCGGCTCCGCCGACAGGTGTGTCGCGGTCTGCATCGGCTGGAGCTGCTCCCTGGTACTTCGATCGAACGCGTAGGTGGGGGCGTGCACGATGACCGTGGCCGCGCCGTCGCCGTCGCCGGACGTGTCGGACGCGCCGATCGCGGACTCGTCCGCCAGGACGCGTTCCTGCTCGACCGTCCACGCCGTCGCCAGCAGCCGAGCGCGGGAGACCGCGTCGTAGCCGGCCTGTCCCGCGGTGGTCATGGCCAGGGCATCCGCGCCGAACACCTCTCCGGCGAACCTGGTGACGCCCGCACTCGAATCCAGCACGTATGCCAGGGCCGTGCCGTTCTCGCGAAGCGCCGCGACGGCGTCGCCGAAACGAACCGTCCTCACCAGGTGGCTCGCCCAGAAAGCGGGATCCCGAGCGGTCTCCTCGTCGAGCCAGTCGCCGCTCGTCGGTGACAGCAGCGGCAGTGCCGGGGGCCGCAGGTCGATCTTGGCCCACGTCGCGGCGTACTGCTCGACGAAGGGCTCGAGGACCGTGCTGTGGAACGGATACGGCACGGGAACCCGGACCGAGGCGATGCCGGCGGCGCGCAGATCGGCGGCGAGCGCCTCGATCGCGGCCGTCTCGCCGCTGAACATGCAGTCCTTGGCACTGGGCACGATCGCCAGTGACACGCCGGCGCCGAGGAACCGCCCGGCCGAGGCTTCGGGCAGCCGAGCCCGGATCATCGCGCCCGCGGGCGCCGCGGCCAGGATGCGGGCGCGCTCGCTGATGGCCTCGGCGGCCTCGGCCAGGGTGAGCACGCCGCCGATGACGCCCGCCGCGACCTCACCCAGGCTGTAACCGCAGAGCGACCGGGGCTGGACGCCGTCGGCGAGCAGCGACCTCGCGACGGTCACGGATCGGACGAGCATCGCGAGTTCGGAGATCCGCGGTATGGACTCGGCCGCGGGCCGCCCGGTGAGCTCGGCCTCCACCGCCTGCCGGTCGTCGATCGGCAGGCTCGACAACGCCTCGGCGAACACCTCGGCGAATCCGTCGATCTGAGCCGACGCCGTGCTCAGGTCGCCGAGCGCACTGCCCTGGCCCGGGAAGACGAAAGCGCTCTCCTGCCCGCGCTTCGCACGGCGGGTCCCGGTCCGCCACGTGCCGACCTGCTCGCCGCGCTTGACGAGGACGAGCGCCTCCCGGTGCGCGAGAAGCCGCCGGCCGGTGTTCATCGTGTGGGCGAGACGGCCCAGGCTCTCCGGGTTCGCCGCGGCGAACCGCACCAACCGGTCGGCGGTGGCCTCGGCGCTGCGTGCCGAGGCGGCGCTGACCGGGATGACGAAGACGCCGTCCCGCGGACCGTCCGCCGTCCGGACCGTCGGCGCCTGTTCCAGGACGACGTGCGCGTTGGTTCCGCCGACGCCCATCGAGCTCACCCCGGCTCGGCGCGGGCGCCGCTCGTCCTCCCACGCGCTCGCGTCGTCGGGCACGAAGAACCGGTTGCCGACCGGCGTGATCCGCGGATTGAGCCGCACGAAGTTCGCCACCGGGGGAATCCGCCCGCTGCTGACGACCAGCGCGGCCTTGATCAGCCCCGCAATGCCGGACGCGGCGCCCAGGTGGCCGACGTTCGCCTTGACCGCGCCGATCGCGCACCGCGCCCCCTCGGGGCCGAGCGCGCGTTCCAGCGCCTGCCATTCGACGGCGTCCCCGACCTCGGTCGCGGTCCCGTGCGCCTCCACGTATCCGATGTCGCGCCTGTCCACGCCCGCGGCGGCCAGCGCCTCGGTGATGACCAGGCTCTGCTGGTTCACACTGGGCGCGGTGAACCCGGCCTTCCGCTTCCCGTCGTTGTTGACGGCGCTGCCGCGGATGACGGCGTGGATCGCGTCGCCGGCCTCCAGCGCGGCGGCGAGGCGCTTGATCACCACCGCGCCCGCCCCGCTGGCGGTGAGGGTGCCGTTGGAGGACTCGTCGAACGGCCGGCAGGCGCCGTCGGCAGACCAGATGCTGCCCGGCTGGTGGTAGTAGCCCGCGCGGTGCGGCGCCTCGACGTTCACCCCGCCGGCCAAGGCCACGTCGCAGTCACCGGAGAGCACGCTTTGGCAGGCCAGGTGCAGGGCGACCAGCGAACTGGAGCACGCGGTCTGAACCGTCATCGACGGACCGCGCAGGTCGAGCGCGTAGGCGATCCGGGTGGTCAGGTAGTCGTGGTCCAGCAGCGATACCCAGTTGACCGCCTCAGAGGACTTCAACGGCCGGCCGGCGGCGCCGAACCGCGCGTCGTCGAGGTGCTTGAGGACCGTGATCGGCGACGCGGCCCCGCCGGCGGCGAACAACCCGATGCGGCCGGGATGGCGCAGCGGGTCGCAGCCGGCGTCCTCGAGCGCCTCGAGGACGACTTCCATCATCACGCGGTGGTTGACGTTGATGACGTCCGCCTCCCCGGGGGGGATGCCGAAGGCGGCGCTGTCGAACTCGTCGTACTCCTCCAGCGGGGCGGCGACCGGTACGTAAGGGTTTCTCACCTCCGCCGGGAGGCTGATCCCCTCCCGCTGCCGATCGTGCTCGCCGACCGTGACCATGCCGGTCGAGCCGGCCTCGACGTTGGCCCAGAGCGCGCGGTAGTCGGCTGCTCCAGGACCTCGAAACGCCATGCCGACGATGGCCAGCGACTCACGCATCAGCTCCCACTTTCGTTCGGACCGTGTCGGCGCCGGGCGCACGTCTCATGCGCCGCGGGGCCGCCCGTGACGATCGGTCAGTTGACGGTTCCGATGAGCCTGGACACATTGCGTGCGGTGCGCGCCTGGAAGAAGTCGCGCAGCCGCACCCGCACGCCGAGCTCTTCGCGGATCTGCGCCAGGATCTTCAGCGAGTCCAGGGACGTGAGGCCGAGAGCGAACAGTTCGTCGTCGATCGAGCACTGGACGTCGAGGGTCTTGCGCACGATGGCCATCACCGCCCTTTCGACGTCGGTCAGCGCGCTCTCGTCGCCCACCTCCGCAGTGGGGGCCTGCGTGGGCCGCACGAGCAGCGCGAGCGCCGCGACGTCGACCTTGCCGCGTTCGGTCACCGGCAGCGCGTCCAACCGCTTGAGCAGGACCGGCACCGCGTAGCTCGGCAGTTCTCCCGCGAGGTGCTCCCGCACGCTCGCCTCGACCGCCGCCTCCTCCTCGCCGCCGGCTCCGACGTAGCAGGCGGCCAAGAGCGGATGGGCGGAATCCGGGTGGATGAAGGCGACCGACTGCGACACGGCGGGGTGGCGGTTGAGCACCGAGGAGATCTCGGTCAGCTCGATCCGGCGGCCGTTGAGCTTGACCTGGTCGTCCCTGCGTCCCCGGAAGCTGTATCCGCCCTGCGGCAGCGCCTTCGCCAGGTCGCCGGTCCGGAACATCCGCGACCCGGGCGGACCGGACGGGTTCGGGACGAACCGCTCGGCGGTCCGCTTCGGGTCGTTCAGGTATCCGCGTGCGACGCCGGGCCCGCTCACGTACAGCTGCGCCGGCTCGCCGTCGACCGCCGGGTCGAGGTCGGTGTTCCGGTAGAGATGGACCGCGACTCCCGGCAGGGCCTGGCCGATCGGCGGTTCGAGGAACTCGTCGCTGAGCAGCCGCCCTCCGGTGGCCGCGATCGTCGTCTCCGTCGGGCCGTACTGCACCACCACGGCACAGCGGTCCGAGGCGAGCTTGCGGACGATGCCGTTGGGCACGGCCTCGCCGCCGATGAAGGCGAGCCGCACGGAGGAGTCGGCCGGCACGAACCCGGCGCCGATGATGCCCGAGTACCAGGAGGGCACGCCGCTCAGCACGGTGATGGACCGGTCCGCGATGCAGTCGATGTGGTCCTGCCACGAACCTTCCAGCAGGTTCGGCGCGATGACGAGTTCGGCGCCCGCCGCGAGCAGGAGCACGGGTCGGAGCGAGGCGTCGAACGAGAAGTCGGCCGACAGCAGTACCCGCAGGTCGGCCTCGCCCGGCAGTTCCGGCTGCGTCACCAGCCCGAGGAGATACCGCGCGTAGTTGTCCACCGCGGCGGACTCGACGCCGACGGCCAGCGGCGTTCCCGTGGATCCGGAGGTGGAGATGACGTACGCGAGGTCGTGCTCGCTCGAACCGTCCCGGGGTGCGTGCTCGCGGGCTTCGGCCGGCCGCCGGACCCGGAGTCCGGACTCACCCGGCATGGCGGCGTGCCGGCCGGCCGCGGCCGACTCCTCCAGCACGAAGGCGGCCGATTCGGCCAGGATGCGCTCGCGCCTGCGCTCGGGCCACATCGGGTCCAGGGGCAGGTACGCCGCTCCGGACATCCAGATCGCGAGTATCGCAATAACCTGATTGCCGCCGCGCGGCACCACCGTGGCCACCACGTCTTCCCGGCCGACCCCCTGCGCGCGCAGGAGATCGCACAGACCGGCCGCGGCCGCAACCAGACCGCCGTAGTCCAGGGAGTTCTCGCCGGCGCGCACCGCGGGCCGGGCCGGCTCGCGGGCGGCGATGTCCTTGATACGTTCGAGCACGAATTCAGTCACGAGGGCAGACCTCTCCAGCTTCGAGTTATGTCCTTAGTGGGAAGCACGCGGACCATCGCCTTCTCGGCTGGCCCGGGCACATGCGGGCACGACTTTCGCGGATATCCGAACTGCCTCCCCGTTGTCCCCTCGTTACCTTCGTAACCATTAACGAGGGTTGATGATCAAGTCAAGTCGATTCCGCCCGTGGCCCCTGGCGCGGACGCGGCCACGGCGTCCGCCGTCGTTCAAAACAGAGTCCTGATATGATGGTCGGGGCCGCCCGATCCCCCGATCCACCGCGGTGGCACGTACGAGTCCTTCGACGCCGACGTGTCACCGTTCCACTTTTCGGCATTCCGGCCGGCGGCGCGCGCCTAGCGAACGTCCATCGAGGCTCGCAGGCTCTTGGGCCGCATGTCGGTCCAGACCTCGCCGATGTAGTCCAGGCACTCGCTCTTGCTCCCCGTCTTGCCGACCTCGTGCCAGCCGGCCGGCAGCGACCTGCCGGCGGCCCAGATCGAGTACTGCTCCTCGTCGTTGGCTACGACCGAGTACGCCCCGTTGCCCTCAGCATCCTCGTTCACGGCTCACCCCTCGTGTGTTCTGCGACGGTTGATCGATCCCAGCCTAGGTCGTGGTGGCGAATGTCTCAAGACCGAGTATCCGTACACCGATTCTCTGTAAATTAAAACATTGATACGCCTCTGGCGGAGATCGCGAAGGGAGAGTACCGTGATGGCCCATGGGGGAAACGCAGGGGATCACCCTCGATGAGATGTACGGCCGCGATCGTGCCGGGGCGGTGGCTCGGGCGCTCAACCGAAGCTGCCAACCACGACGCGGCGATCCGGCGTTCGCCGCCCTCGCCGATCTCGACATCGGGCCCGCCGATGTCGTGCTCGACATCGGCGGACGTGAGGCGTCGCATTCGCTGGCGGTGGTCGAGGCGTTCGGATGTCGCGCCGTCTCGGTGGACCCGGTCGACGGCAACAACGATCGGGCGCGGGCGGCGGTGGCGGCGCATCCCCTGGGATCGCGGGTGTCGATCAGGCCCGGCGTGATGGAGGACATCCCCGGCTCCGACGGTGAGTTCGCCCTGGTATTCAGCCGCGACATGTTCTTCCACGTCGTGGATGCCGACCGGGCGCTGGCCGAGACCCACCGCGTCCTCAGACCTGGTGGGCACGCGCTTTTCTACCAGTCGTTCGCGACTCATCTGCTGGAGCCGGGGGAACGCGCCCGCCTCTACGCCGACATGGCGGTCGTCCCCGAGCGCATGGAGACGGCCGACTTCGAGAAGCGGGTATCGGAGGCCGGCTTCACCGTCGACGTGATCGACGTCGTCGGCTCCGAGGTGCGCGAGGCGTGGGAGGAGGACGGCACCAGTCAGACATCCCGCCAACTCCTGTACGCCGCGCGCCTGCTGCGCCGGTCCGCGGTGCTCCGAGCCGAGCTGGGCGAGTCCGATTACCGCGTTGAACTCGGCAACGCCCTGTGGGGCGTGTACCAGATGATCGGGAAGCTGGAGCCCCGGATCTACCTGCTTCGCAAGCCGAGGGCGTCGAACGGGAGCTTCGATGGGGATGGCAGCGATGAATGAGACTCTGCGTGTCCGGCTCGACGGCACGGAGCCGCCGACGGTCGACCTCGAGGCGGTTTCCCGCGGCGGAGTCCGGGCGACCACGGACTGGATGGCCGCGCACAGATCCGAGATCGGCGCCGCGCTGACCGAGCAGGGCGCGCTGTATTTCGCGGGGGCCCGCATCGCGGACCGCGAGGCCTTCGCCGCCGTCCGGGACATCGTGTTCGGCGAGGAAGCGCCGTACCGGGAGAATTCCACACCGCGCACCGACTTCGGATCAGGGGTCTACTCCTCCACCGACCTGCCGGCGTCGCAGGGCATCAGACAGCACACCGAGAACGACTACACGCTCAGCCCTCCCGGCAAGCTGCTGTTCGGCTGCCTCAGCGCGCCCGTCTCCGGCGGTGCGACCACCGTGGCCGACGTGCGCTCGGTTCTCGCCGCGCTCCCAGAGCACATCAGCGGCCGCATGGCGGAGGCCGGCTGGTGTCTGATCCGCAACTACCATCCGGCCGTGGGACTGCCGTGGACGACCGCTTTCGACACCGACAGCGAGACGGAGGTGGCGGACTACTGTGCGCGCAACGCCATGAGATGCGCGTGGACCGACGGCGTTCTGCGAACCGAGCAGATCCGCCCCGGCATTGTCCGGCACCCGGCCAGCGGCGAGTATTCGTGGTTCAACCATGCCGCGTTCTGGAGCGAGTGGTCGCTGGAGCCGGCGATCCGCGAAGTGCTGATAGACGAGTACGGCCGCGAGGGTCTGCCCTACGCCACGTCCTACGGCGACGGCACCGAGCTGACCGAATCCGACGTAGCCGAGATCAACTCGGCCTACGAGCGGATGACCCGACGGCGGCCGTGGACCCGGGGAGACCTTCTTCTCATCGACAACACGCTGTCCTCCCACGGCCGCGATCCCTACTCCGGTCCCCGGGAAATCGTGGTGGCGATGGGTGATCCCGTGAAGCTGGCGGATCACCTGCCTCCGGAATCCACTGTGACGATGCGCTGACGGACCGGTTCTACGAGCCGCGGCCCGACGACGGCCTCCGCAACCGAGGACGCAGGGCCGCGGCCGACCGTCCCCGCAGCGCCGAAAGCCACACCCCGCTCCCGTAGGCGACATCGTCGAGACGGTGCGCGAGCCAGTACCTGGGGAAGTCCAGGTCCCTCGGGCTGGTCGCATACTCCAGCACCACGTCCGCGACGGCGGCGACCGCGGCGGCGCGGCGCACTCGCCGGGAGACCAGGCAGCCGACGGCGGTGGCCGGCCACCAGTGCCGGGTGATCAGGGCGCCGGTCTGCAGCAGTGTGCCGACCGCGCCGCCGGCCACGAGCCGCACGCCGAGGCCGGCCGATCCCTCGACGTCGAGCTTGCCGGAGATCCGCGCCGCGGTCACCGCGCAGACGGCCGCCGCCGCCGACACCGACCAGCGGCGCTGCGCGAGCACGGCGATCGTCAGCGCCACGCCCCACGGCGCCAGGACCGCCGGCGCGACCGACCGGGGATGCCGCACGGCCAGCGGATGCGCACCGGTGCCGTACTCGAGCTTGCGCACGAACCAGTCGCCGAACCGCGCGCGGTGTTCGTGCTCCGCGACGACCGTCGGCTCGAACCGCACCGACCAGCCGCCGGCGGCCAGCCGCCACGCGAAGTCGACGTCCTCGCCGATCCGCATGCTCTCGTCGAACCCGTCGCCGATCGCGTCGACCCGCGCGACCAGACAAGCCGAGGAAACCCAGGACACGTACGATCCCGGCTGTGCCGCCGCGGGCCTGGCACCCAGGTCCAGCGAGCCGCGCACGTTCTCGTAGCGCCCGATCCAGGTCTGCGAGGACTCCGTGCGCAGCCCGGCGATCCGGGGCACCGCCGCCGCCGTCCGCGGATCGTTGAAGAGCTTGAGCAGCGTCGGCACCGTGTCCTTGCCGAACACGATGTCGGAGTCCGCGAACACGACGAACGGCGTGCGCACCAGCCGCAGGCCGGCGTTCCGGGCCCCGGCCGGGCCGACGTTGCACGGCAGGACGACCAGCCGAGCGCTGTGCCGGTCCGCGACTTCGCGGATCCCGTCCCGGTCGGCGGAGGCGTCGTCCACGACGATGACCTCCTCGCCCGGGCCGATGTGCGCCAACAGCCGGTCAAGCTGCCGCGGCCGGTCGCGCACCGGGATGACATAGGTGCAGCGCGGGTCCGGATGCGGCGCGAGCTCATCGATGTGCGGATGCGCGATCGACGTCTCCAGCAGCCGATCGGCGAGCGCGGCGCTCGCCGCGTCGCGCACCCGCAGGGTACGGCCTTCGAACAGGCTCAGGGCCCGCGGCGACAGCCGGATCAGGCGGGTGGTCGGCGCGCCGCCGAGCAGGGCGCGGCCGCCGTCGACGACGCGGGTCTTGCGGTCCAGGACGACGACGAATCCTTCGGGCAGGGTCACGCGGCCCCGCCCAGGCGTCCCCGGCCGTCCGGCGCGAAGGCGGTGACCCGGCGGACCGTGTCCTCGACCAGCGCGTCCAGCAGAGCCCGGCCCTCCTGCTCGCCGGCGCCCGCGGGATCGCCGAGCACGCCGTTCGGCGCGACGGACCGGACCCCGCTCTCGACCAGTTGCGGCATCAACACCGCCAGCGGACGCGTGTCGCCGGCGGCGGCGGCCGGCAAGCGGACCTCATGCGGAGCCAGGTGCAGCATCACAGAGGTTTCCGACCGGCCGGCGTGTGCGTCGCCGGGGAACGCGCAGGGCGTCCAGGCGACGTGGTGGCCTTCCGCCAGCAGCATCGGAACGGCGTCGTCCAGGGTGCGCTCGTTCCCGCCGTGGCCGTTGACGAACACCACCCGCCACGCCCACAGCGCCAGCGAACGGACCAGTTCGATGAGCACCGTCCGCAGCGCCTGGTGCCCGATGGAGATCGTCCCGGGGAAGTGCGCGTGCTCGCCGCTGTTGCCGTAGGCCATCGCCGGTGCGACCAGGGTCCGCCCGGGCAGGCGTGCCGCCACCCGTTCGGCGACCGCGCGGGCGATGACCGTGTCGGTCGTGAGCGGCAGGTGCGGGCCGTGCTGTTCGGTGGATCCGACCGGCACCAGCACCAGGGCGTCGGCGGTCGGCACCTCCGGCCACACGGCGCGGCTGAGCGAGGTGCTCAACGCCCGCCGCCCAGCGAGAGCGCGAAACCCTCCGGGACCACCAGATCGTCCGGGCCCAACTCGCCGACCGAGGCGTGGCCCAGGCCCAGGACCGCCGAGTCGAGGCCGCTGCGCATGATGTCCAAGACGTTCGCGACGCCGGCCTCGCCGTTCGCGGCCAGGCCCCACAGGTACGCCCGGCCGATCAGCACCGCCCGGGCTCCGAGCGCCAGGGCCTTGGCCACGTCGCCGCCGCGCCGGATCCCGCCGTCGAGCAGCACCTCGATCTGCTCGCCCACCGCCTCGGCGATCGCCGGCAGCAGCCGGACCGTCGCCGGCGTGGTGTCCAGGTTGTTGCCGCCGTGGTTCGAGACCGAGAGCGCGGTGACGCCGGCGTCGACCGCGCGCCGGGCGTCATCGACCCGGCTCACCCCCTTCAGCAGCAGCGGCCCGCCCCACTCCTTCGCGAGCCAGCCGATGTCCTCCCAGGTCGGCGGAGGGGTCTGCATCCATTCGCCGTACGCGCCGAAGAACGTCGGCACCGCGCCGTCGGCCCGGCGCATGTTCGGGGTGGTCAGGTCGGGAACCTTGCCGGCCCGCGCGATCCGCCACAGCCAGCCCGGGTGTGCGAGCACGTCGGGGGCCAGCTTCAGCAGGGTCCTTGGATCGAGCCGCTCCGGGATCATCGGGCTGCCCCAGTCGCGGCCTTGCGAGAACGACCAGTCGAGCGTCGCGATGAGCGCCTTGCACCCGGCGGCCCGGGCCCGCTCCATCCGCTGCACGATCGTGTCGCGATCGCCGCTCCAGTAGATCTGGAACGCGGTGTTCGGATTGGCCGCGGCGACCTCTTCGACGCCGATGGAGGCGAACGAGCTCAAGCCCATGATCACCCCGCGGCCGGCGGCGGCGCGGGCCACCGCGGTCTCCCCGTCGGGATGCACGGCCTGCGCGCCGACCGGCGAGATCAGGACCGGCATCGCCGTCGTCATCCCCAGCACCGTCGTGCTCAGCTCGCGCACGGCGTGATGGCCGACCACCCGGGGCGCGAAGCCGAGCTCGCCGAAGGCCCGGACGTTGTCCGTCAGGGTGCTGCCACGCTCGGATCCGGCCAGCAGCGCGCCGTACACCGAGTGCGGAAGATGTCTTCTGGCCCGGCGCTGCGCCTCGGCGACCGTCTCGAACCACGGATTGCGGAACATCAACGCACCCGCGCCCCGGCCAGCGGCGACTGTTCGCACGCACTCACCGGCGGGCGCGACCCGATGACGATCGGCACCGGGTGCGAGGCGGCGCCGCGGTGCGAGTGGTCGCCGGAGGGCGCGGGGACCTCGCGCCGGCCCGCGAGAAGCGACTCGCCGTGGCCTTGCACGCACTCGGGGTCCGGCCCGTCCAGGGGCAGGCCGGTGAAGAACTTGGCGGCCATGCATCCGCCCTTGCAGGTGTCGTAGAACGAGCACGAAGCGCAGGCTCCGCCCTGCTGTGGTTCGCGCAGCCGGACGAACAGCTCCGACTCCCGCCAGACCTCGGCGAATCCGCCTTCGTCCCGGACGTTTCCGGCGAGGAACTCGTCGTGGATGGCGAAGGGGCAGGCGTACACGTCGCCGACCGGGTCGATCAGGCACACCACGCGGCCCGCACCGCACAGGTTGAGTCCCGCAAGCTTGCCGCCGAACGCGGACAGGTGGAAGAAGGAGTCGCCGGTGAGCACGGTCTCGCCGTGGGCCACCAGCCAGTCGTAGAGCTCACGCTGCTGCTCGGGCAGCGGGTGCAGGTCGTCCCAGACGTCCGCGCCGCGGCCGGAGGGGCGCAGCCGGGTCAGCCGAAGCTGGGCGCCGTAGCGGTCGGCGATCTCCCGGAAGGCGTCCAGTTGCGGGATGTTGTGGCGGGTGCACACCACCGACAGCTTGAAGTTCTTCATGCCCGCGTCGGCCAGGTTGGCCATGGCGCGCAGGGCCGTGTCATACGAGCCGTGCCCGCGGACCGCGTCGTTGACCTCCGGGGTCGCGCCGTCCAGCGAGATCTGCACGTCGACGTAGTCGTCGGCGGCCAGGCGCCGGGCGGCCTCCGGGGTGATCCGCACGCCGTTGGTGGAGAACTTCACACCGACGTGGTGGGCGGTGGCGTAGTCGAGCAGTTCCCAGAAGTCGGGGCGCACGGTGGGCTCGCCGCCGCCGATGTTGACGTAGAAGACCTGCATGGCTTCCAACTCGTCGATGACTGATTTCGCCTCAGCGGTGCTCAGCTCTCGCGGGTCGCGCCGACCCGAGCTGGACAGGCAGTGCGTGCAGGACAGGTTGCAGGCGTACGTCAGCTCCCAGGTCAGGCAGATCGGGGCGTCGAGGCCGAGCTCGAACAGATCCACCAGGCGGCCGGTCTTCCCCGTCATGAACTCGGTTGCCTCTCGATCAGCATGCTGGATTGTGCGAGCACCGCCAGCGCTCTCGTGTACCGGAGGACGTCGTCCTCGCCGACGCCGGAGGTCCGGCAGGCGACGCGTGCGGTGGGCGCGGTCGCGAGCGCCTGGACCACGCGGAGCAGTCCGCGGTCCTTCAGGAAGGACAGCTGCCGGGTGCCGAAGTGGTAGAGCAGTGCGCCGAAGGGCTCAGGCCGCACCGACACCTGTGGGTGCAGGTCCCATGCGCGGTCCAGGTCGAAATCCGAAGTGGTGGGCATGCTGCGGCGCCTCTAGTAGACGCCGCACATCCCGTCGATGGAGACCTCTTCGATGAGGTCGTCGGCTTCGACGAGATCGTCGGCCGGGTCCTGCTCGAGCGCGAGATCGACGGGCTCTGCGATATCGGCCTGTTCGTCCATGATTTCCTCCTGTGCCACGGGCTTCTTCGAGGCTAATGGCATACAGTGCTCCAGGAAAGGGGGAGACGGGCTCGAATCCGGATCAAGCGTCTGGCCTGGCCCGGGGCGCCGAAGGCGGCGCAGGCGGGCTGTCGACTATTGACACCGCCTCCGTGACCTTGATGAGGTGGGATCGACGGCGGGCGGCGGCGGATACGGGGTTCTGACGGTCCGTCGGATCGCCCACGGGGGAGGACGGACGTTTCCATGCGCAGACCTAAGACCTCTGCCGCGTCGTGCGTTATCACGTGGACTAGTACTCGATCTGGAGTGATGACTGATGGCCGGTCCCTGCATTCACCACTTGTACGAGGCGCAAGCCGCGCTGACGCCCGATGCCGTAGCCGTGGTCTGGGACAACGGCACCCTGACCTTCCGTGAACTCGACGAGCAGGCGAACCGGTTCGCCCACCTGCTCGTAGGCGCCGGTGTACGGCCTGAGCGCCTGGTCGGCGTCATCATGGAGCCGTCGCCTCTGCTGTTCGTCGCGATGCTGGGGATCTGGAAGGCCGGCGGTGTGTACGTGCCCGTCGATCCCTCACTGCCGAGCGGCGTCGCCGAGACGATGCTCACCGACGCCGGTGTCGTCATGCTCGTCCGCGACGCGCATGCGCAAGCGGCGCCGGGCGGCGTGCCCGTGGTGGACGTGGACACGCTCGACCTGGCCGGCCGGCCGGCCGGCTCCCCGGCCGTGGCGGTCGAACCGGCCAACCTCGCGTACTGCGTGTTCACCTCCGGCTCGACCGGCAAGCCCAAGCTGGTCGCCGTGCAGCACGCGAGCTTCGCCAACCACGCCGTGTCCCTCCGGGACGAACTCAAGATCGGTGCGGCCGACCGGGTGCTGCAGTCCACGGCGATCGCCTTCGACGCCGCGCTGGAGGAGATCCTGCCCGCGTGGGTCGCCGGCGGCGCGGTCGTCGTGCCGGACAAGCGCCAGTTCACCAGCGTGGAGTTCACGGATCTGATCGACCGGCTGGCCGTGACGATGGTGAGTCTGCCCAGCGCCTACTGGCACCAGTGGGTGGACGATCTGACGAGCGGTCTGGTCAGGCTGCCCCCGAGTCTGCGCATCGTGTTCATCGGCGGCGACAAGATCTTCGTCGACAAGCTCCGCGCGTGGTACCGGGTGCCCGGGGCGGAAGCGGTGGACTGGGTCTCGGACTACGGGCCGACGGAAACCACCATCAGTGTCCTGCTGCACCGGCCGACCCCGGCCGAGAAGGCCTCCGACGGCGGTTCCGACGACTATGCGCTCGTCCCGATCGGGTACTCCTTCGCGAGCAGCGCGATCTACATCCTCGACGACGACCTGGATCCGGTGCCGGACGGCGAGCCGGGAGATCTGTGGGTAGGCGGCCCGCCGGTGTCCCGCGGATACCACGGCAACCCGGTCGTCACGGCCGAGCGCTACCTCCCCGATCCGCAGGGCGCGCCGGGTTCGCGCATGTACCGGACCGGTGACAGGGGCAGCCGCCGGCCCGACGGGACGTTCGTCTTCCTCGGGCGTTCCGACCGGCAGGTCAAGATCCGCGGATACCGCGTCGAGCCCGGCCACGTGGAGAGCGCGGTCATGCGCTGCGCCGGAGTCCGGGACGCGGTCGTCATCGCCGTCGACGACCCGCCGTTCGGCTCGCGCCTGGTCGCGTACGTCGAAGCCGAGGACGGCGGGTCCGAGGCGGCGATCCGCGCCGAGCTGGCCGGCCGGCTCAACGCGGCGATGATGCCGCAGACGTTCGTGATGATGGACCGCATCCCGCGCTCGCCGCTCAACGGCAAGGTGGCTCGCTCCGCACTCCCGCCGGTCCCCGCCGCGCCTGCCACGTCCGCACGCACGGACGGACCGCGGACGACGACGCTGGAGCGCGTCCTGGGCGCCCTCGGCGGAGATGTGCTCGGCACCGCGCCGCTTGCGCCGGACGACGACTTCTTCACCGCCGGCGGCGACTCCCTGCGGGGCCTGCAGCTGCTCAGCCGGGTGGCCGAGGTGACCGGCGTGGCGTTGTCGTTCGCGCAGTTGCGAGCCGCCGCCACCGTCGCCGGGGTCGCGGCCCTGGTCAAGGGCGAGCACGAGCGCGGCGCGTCGAGCGTCGCCTCGGTCGTGCCGTCGGGGCAGCGCGGCGAGCGCCGTCCCGCCGCGCGCGGGCAACAGGCGTTGTGGTTCCTGGACCAGGTGCACGGGGGAGCGCCGACCTATGCGATCCCGGTCGCCTACCGGATCCGGGGCCCGCTCGACATACGGCGACTGGAAACCGCGGTGACCGCGGTCGTCGGCAGGCACGAGGCGCTGCGCACGGTGTTCGAGGTCGGCGACGGCAAGGTCTGGCAACGGATCCGGCCCCCGGCAGCGGTGCACGTCGAGGTGTGCGAGGTCGCCGACCTCGACGAGGCGGCCAGCCGTGCGCGACTCGAGGCCCGGCGCCCGTTCGATCTGGCCCGGGGACCGCTGCTGCGCTCGACCTGTTACCGCGTTGGCGCGCAGGAGCACCTGTGGCTGCTCAACGTGCATCACGCGGTGTTCGATGCCTGGTCGCTCGCGGTGTTCTGGCGGGAGTTGGCCGCCCTGTACACCGGGCAGCCGTTGGGCGAGCCGGCAGTCCAGTACAGCGACTACGTGGTCTGGCAGGAGCGCTGGCTGCGCGGAGCCGAGGCGCAGGAGCAGCGTTCCTCCTGGCGGGCCCGGCTCGCCGGAGCCCCGGCGGCCGCCGAGGTGGGCTCCCGCCGCGAGGGCGCCGGTGCCGGACGGATCGGCACCGACGGCTTCGCCCTGCCGCTGCCCGCCGACTGCGTCGACCCGGTCGCCCTGGACCGGTTGGCCCGCTCGTGCCGGACCACGGCGTTCGCCGTGCTGCTCGCGGCCTTCTTCACGGCCCTGCACCGGAGTTCCGGGGCGCCGGAGGTGGTCGTCGGCGTACCGGTCGCGTGCCGGAACCGGCCGGGTACCGAGGATCTGATCGGCTACCTGGTCAACACGGTCGCGCTGCGGATGCGCTTCACCGAGGGCATGAGCTTCCGCGAACTGGTCGCCCGCACGGACGAGGTTCTGGCCGAGGCGCTGACCCACCAGGAACTGCCGTTCGCCGACGCCGTCGAAGGCGCCGGGCGCGGCGCGGACGCCGGCCGGAATCCGCTGTTCCAGGCGATCTTCTCGCTGCAGTCCACCCCGCTGGACGAGAGCGCCGGCATCGAGGGATTGGAAATCTCCGAGGTTTTCGTCCACTCGGGTACCGCGAAGGTCGAACTGAGCTGGGCCGCACGGCAGACCGCCGCCGGGTGGACCGGCGAGGTCGAATACGCCGCCGACCGCTTCGGCGAGTCCTCGGCGCGGCAGTGGCAGCAGTCCCTGCAAGCGCTGCTCGCGGCCGTCCTGTCCGATCCCGACGAGCGCGTCGACGGCTTGCCGCCGGTGGGCGCGTAGAACGCGGCGGGCCATGGCCGGACCGGCTGATCAGGACGAGCGGGTGATCAGCCGGAGCCGGCCGCCGGTCGGCCCGCTATCGGCTCAGCGCAGGCCGGGTGCCCGTGAATCCGCGCGCCGCGGCCTTCGCCTCCGCGACGGCCGCGCCGATGCGCCTGATGCCCTCGCGCAGGTCCTCCTCGTGCACGGTGAGCGTGATCCGGAAGCACTGGGTGGAATGGCGGTCGGCTTCGGACGGTGCCGAGAAGAAACTCCGTCCTGGTGCGATGAAGACGTTGCGCTTCTTGAGTTCGTCGTAGAGGTCGACGTCGTTGAACCACGCCTCGTCGATCCACAGCCAGCCGAACATGCCCCCCTCGTTCGCGTGCAGGCGCCAGTTGACGTCCGCCGGCATCGCGTCGAGGAGCAGCTGCTCGGTGAGGGTACGGCGTTCGGCGTAGAACGGCTGGATGGCCGAGGCGACCACTTCGTCGAGCGCGCCGGAGGACAGGGCCCGGGCCGCCATGGCCTGCGCCAGCCCCGAGGCGTGCAGCACCGAGTTGGACAGGAAGGACACCAGCGGCGTGATGTACTGCTCGGGGCCGACGGCGAAGCCGACGCGCTCGCCGGGCATCCCGGCCTTGGACAGGCTGAAGCAGTTGACCACGTGCGGATCCAGCACCGGAAGTGCGAACGTCGGGCCGATCCGGGGGAACGGCCGGCCGTAGGCGTGGTCGAGGAACAACGGCACGTCCATCCGCTCGGCGATCGCGATCAGGGCCTCCTGCTCGTCGACGCGCAGGCTGCGCCCGGTCGGGTTGCACGGGCTGGACAGCAGCATCATGCCGACGTCCGTCCGCCGGGCCATCGCGTCCAGATCGAGCTCGTAGTGGAACGTGCGTCCCTCGCCCGCCCGCCATCCGGACTCGACCCCGGCGACTCCGCCGGGAACCATGCAAATGGCCTGATAGCCGGTGTAGTCCGGGATCGATGGAAGTCCGACGCGGCGCGCGCCGCTGCCGTCCTCCCCGGCGTAGAGCGCGGCGGCGGCGAAGCAGAGCATCTGACTGCCCGGGCCGACGACGATGTTCTCCGGGCCGATGTTCCACCCCAGGTGCCGGCGGAAGTAGTCGGCGATGGCCTTGACGAGCGCGGGCGCGCCCCGCGACGGCCCGTACGCGACGGCGTCGGAGAAGTCGTCCGTGATCGCCCGGCTCGCCGCGTCCCGCCACATCTGGGTGACCTCGGGGATCGCCGCGGGGTTGCCGATGCTCAGGTTGAGCCACTTGGCGCCGGCGGTGCTCGCCATCGCACTCGCGACGTCCTCCATCAGGCTCCTGAGCCCGGACATGCGCGACATCTGCGTTCCGACCTTGGACAAGCCCCCCATGGATGTTTCCTCTCGCTCGAGTTGCGCTACAGGAGTGCCGATCTCATGCCTGGTCGACGGTCCGGACGACGCCCAGCCTGGTCCCCGCGAACACGACGCCGACCCGGTCGACCCACACGGCCCACAGCGCGTGCAGGTCACTGCGGACGTCGTCGGGGATGGTCAGCTCCGGCTCGGGCAGGTCGGCGAGGGTGCCCTCGGCGTGGAACGTCGTCACGACCTCGTCGGTGAGCCGGTCGTTGAGGATCACGGCCAGGTGTCCGGTCCTGTCCGGTTCCGCGGACGGACTCGGCCCGGAGCGTGTCGACAACATCGGGCGCACCACGCTGCCCGGCGCGTACAGGCCGTCCACCGCGATCGCGAGCTCGGGCCCCGTGCCGGCCGACTCCCGTACCGGACCGCACAGCCAGCACTCGGCCGCGACCCGCCGCCGGCCGGCCGACTCCGGGTCCTCATACGCGAAGACCTGGAGCCGTGACCCGCACCGTGCGCACGTCCCCTCGGCGCGGACGTCGCTCAGCCGGTGGTAGGCGTGCAGGGCCGCATACATGTCGTTGCCGCCGGCCGCCATCGCCGTGGCGGCGAACGCCCTGTCCCAGCGCCGTACCGCCCGGTCCAGCCTCGTCGCGACGCCGTCGGCCGGACGCCACGACGCGAGGTCGAAGGCCTCGCGGATCCGGCCGACGCCGTCCCAGGCGGCGCCTTGCACCTGCTGGGACATGCCGCCCAGCTCCTCCAGGCGATCCTCCAGGTCCTCGTTCAGCGAGTTCTCGCAGACCGCGAGCAGGGCGTGCCGGACCCGTTCCGCCGCCTTGGTGCGGTCGATCACCTCCTGATACAGGTCGAGCGCCTGCTCGGGACTCTGGCGGCGATCGGCGCCGGCGGCGGCGCTCTCGGCGGCAGCGGCCGGCGGGCGGGCGGGCAGCCGCAGGGCCGGATCGCCCGCCAGGGCTATGCCGTACCCGGTGGGAATGCGATGCGCGTGGTTCAGACGCCGGACCGCTTCGCCGAGGCTCAGTCCCTCGGCGAGGTGCGCGGCCAGCAGGCCGACGGCGTCGAACTCGGCGTTCAGCTGGCCCAGCGTGCCGATGGCGGCGAGGGCCCAGCCGCCCAGAAGGCTGACGAACAGACTGTTCGTGGTCGGATACTCGCCCGCGGCCAGATCGAAGCACCCGCAGCCGAGCAGCGCCACCACGGCGGACCGCAGGCCGGCCGTCGGCACGGCGGTGCGCAGCAGCTTCGTCGTGCTCCGGCAACGTCCGGTGTCGGGATCACAGCCGTCGGCCAGCAGCCTTCCGTCGACCCGTTCGGGACCGGTGGCACCGCACAGGGTGAGCGAACCCAGACCCAGATGGCCGAGGTCGGAGTGACCGCAGACGGCCAGCAGCCGCGACGGCGCGTCCAGGATCTCCTTCAGCCGTTCGGGGCGGGCCACCTTGAGGCCGCCGGGCGGACCGCACACCCCGTTGACCGCGTCGATGAGGACGTCCTCGCCCGCCGGGACGTGCGCGTGCGCGAGCCTGATCTTCGACACCTGGAACTCGGCTTCGGCGAGATCGGCGGCGAGCACGAAGCCCAGCGGCACGTCGTGCCGCGCCGCGGAGGACACCCACACGCGCACGGTCTCGGCCACCATCGTCCGGCGGCTGGCCATGAGCAGTACCGAATTCGGCGTCGGCGTCTCCGGCAGCCAGCCGGCGGCGACGTCGGCGTCCACCACCGGGCGGCCGAGATCGCGGCCCAGAGCCAGCGCCGCCTCGCGCACGCCGTCGTCACCGCACGCGATCACGTCACGGGAGAGGTCCGCGGCGGGCCCGTCCGAACGCGGCGGCAGGGATCCGTAGGCTTCGAGCACCTCGGCACGTGTGGGTTGAATGGCCATGGTCACCGGTCGTCTTCCGCGCGAGGAGAATGGCTTGGCACCGCTTCAGGGGCCCGCTCCGGTCCGGTCGCGACGGCTCGGGCCGCGATCCCGCTCAGACCCAGCGAATCCATCGCCGCTTCGGGCCGGTCCAGCGCCGCCGCCAGGATCTCCTGGTATGCGGCGCAGTAGCCGTGCGCGGCCTCCGGCGAGTACGTGCACCGGGCGAACTTCCAGTCCACCGCGATGTGCGCCGGAGTGATCTCGCAGACAGCCGCGAGATCGTACAGTCCGTCGGCCGCCGCGGTCACCACGTCCGACACGCTTCCCCCGTCGAGCGTGAGCCCGCCGACGGCCCCCGCGGAGAACGTCGTCCGGATCAGCCCGTCGCCGGGCTCCCGCAGGCCGGCGACGGCCCGGGTGAACGGCAGCTCCTGGTAGTCGATGGAATCCATCAGGTCGAGGGACACGTCTCCCAACACGTCGGCGAACGAACGCGACAGGTCGATCCGCGACCGCTGAACCACCATGTTCGTGAGCATGCCCACGGTCCGCGCGAACCGCGGCGGGCGGACGCTGGTCATCGTCCCGAGAGTCACGTCGCCGTCACCGGTGGCGGCGGCGATCATGACGTCCATCGCGCAGAGCAGGACGCCGAACGGCGTCACGCTGGCGCGGCGCGCGAACGCCCGCACCGCGTCCGAGAGCTCGTTCGGGAGCGTGGTCGGCAGCATGGTCGTGCCCGACACGGCCGAGTTCCGCTCGGCGGCCTGGTCCGTCCCCGGCAGAACACTGCCGGACATCCCCGCCAGGCGTTCCCTCCAGAATTTCGCCTCCTCCTCGAGGCCGCCGTCGGCCAGCGCCGTCAACTGCTCGCGCACGAAGACCCCGTAGCCCGGTGCGTCCGGCCCGAGATCGGGCGCGGTTCCCCGGCGTGCCGAGCGGTACAGCTCGCCGAACTCCTCCAGCACGACGACCATCGACTCCCCGTCGCACGCGATCTGGTGGACCACGAGGACCAGCCACGTCCGTTCCGCGGAGACCGGGATGGCGGCGAGCCTGATCGGCGGACCGGCCGTCAGGTCGAAAGGCCTGGCGGACACCGTGTCGATGGCGGCCCGCAGCAGGTCCGGCCGTGCCTCCTCGGTCGAATCCCGCAGGTCGAGCACCTCGACGGGCACCGAATCAGGGTCCTGGATCACCGGAACGACGCCCGTGTCCGTCTCGCGGAACACCGTGCGCAGCGCCTCGTGCCGCCGGACCGTCGCGTCGAGTGCGAACTGCGCCGCCGCCACATCGAAGGCGCCGTCGTAGTGGAACACCTCCGGCATCGTGTACACCGAACTCGCGCGGTGCCGACTCCAGAACAGCCACATGTCCTCCTGGAGCGGGCCGATCGCCGACCGGCCCGTCAGGGGACTCATGACTCCGGCTCCGGCAGCGGCGTTCGCGGCAGGTCCGCCAGACTGGCGGTGATCACTCCGTGCACCGTATCCGACTGCTCGAAGATCGCGAAGTGGCCGCCGGCGAGCGTGCACATCTCGAAGTCGACGCTGGTGTGCTCGACCCAACCCTTCATCAGGTCGGGGTCGCCCCACTCGTCCTCCGTCGCGGCGAAAACCGTGATCGGCACCGGAAGCGGCTCCTCGACCCGGTACGGATAGTCCTCGTTGACCTGGAAGTCGGCGCCCATCAGCGGCTGACGCTGCTTGAGCAGCAGATGGTCGGCCAACAACTCCGGCGGAGTGCCGCCCAGCGCGCCCAGGTACTCGGCGAACTCCTCGATCGGCAAGTCCTCCAGCCGGTGGCGCGGCATCGGCAGGTGCGGGGCTCGGCGGCCCGCCACGAACAGCCGCTCCGGCATCGCCCAGCCGAGCCGACGCAGCTCTCTGACGAGCTCGAACGCGCAGAGGGCGCCGGTGCTGTGCCCGAACACGGCGTACGGCCCCTGCAGTCGTGCGGTGATCTCCGGCGCGAGTTCGCGGACGTACTCGGTGACGTCGCGGATCGGAGCCTCGTTGCGCCGCTTCTCCCGGCCGGGCGGCTGGACCGGATAGGCCCCGATGCGCGGGGCCAGCCCGGCCCCCCACGCCCGGTACGATCCCGCGCCCGCGCCCGCATGGGGCAGGCACAGCAGCGCGACCTGAGCACCCGAAGGCACCGCGAACGGCAGCCATGGGCTCTTGGATACCTCCGGCATCAGTTCACTCCGTTGCTCGATAGAATCTTCGCCGTCTCCCAGTCCGGATGCGCGACCGCCGTGTCCAGCACGGCGCAGAGGCCGTCGGCGATACGGCCCACGGTCGGCGGGTCGTAGCGGTCGTGGTCGTATTCCAGGACAGCGTCGTAGCCGCCGTCGCGGCCGACGGTCAGGTTCAGCTGCAGGGCGCCCTTGCCGCGCGAGTAGACCTCGATCGGTTCCGCGCTCACTTCGGGCAGGTCCAGCCGGCCCACCCGATCGTCGTCCAGGCCGAGCACGGTCGGGCACAGCGGCGCTTGGCGCAGCCGCCTGCGAACGCCGCTGTGGGCCACGATCTGCGCATAGGACAGCGAGCCGTGGGTCATCGCGCCCAGTACGGTCGTCCGGGTTTCGGCGACCAGGCCGGCGAATCCCTGCCGCGCCGGCACCGGGCACCGCAGCGGGACCAGGTCGGTGAGGCAGCCGATCGTGGCGTCCAGGTTGCCGTCTGAGCGGCGCGAGAGCGGCGTGCCGATGACCGTCTCCTCGGCGCCGAGATAGCCGCAGCACAACGCGGCGAGCGCCGCGGTGAACACGGTGAACGGAGTGGTGCGCGCGGTTCGGGCCAGGCCGTGGATCGCTCGCCCCAGGTCCGGCGCGATCGCGAAGCGGTGGACGCCGCTGAGCGAACCGGGCGCCACCGGCCGGGGCCGGTCGGCGAGCGGGGCCAGCGGCACCGGGAGGTCGTGTAGGCGGTCGCGCCAGTAGTCCACGGCGACGGGGTCGAGGTCCACCGCGCGCTGCGTCAGCGCGTACTCGCCCAACTGCGGCGAGACCGGCGCCAGTTCCGCCGGTCGGCCCGTGACCCGCTCCGAGTACAAGCGGGAGAACTCCGAGTCGAGGATTTCGAAGGACCACCGGTCCACCACGGCGTGGTGGACCTGGACGAGCAGCACCGCCTCCGCCGGCGAGAGCCGAACCAGGCTGGCCCGCAGCGGCGAGACTTCCAGGTCCAAGGGCCGTCGGGCGAGGCGGCGCAACTCCTCGTCCAGGTCGATCCCGGGCAGCTCGTTCGTACCCGCATTCACCTGCTCCAGCGCGGTCTCACCGGCCGATTCCACGACCTGGACCAGGCGCTCGTCCAGCATGATCAGCTTGCTGCGAAGACACTCGTGCCGATCGACGATCCGGCTCAGCGCCCACTGCACGGCGTCCGCGTCCACCGCGCCGCGGAGCCGATAGGCCCACGACTCGAGGTAGCGGGACGGCTCGCCGGAGAAGTGCTCGTCCAGCCAGACCGACTCCTGCTCGAAGGTCATGGGGTAGACCTTCGGGCCACTCACGGCCGGCCTCTGCGCCGGGGCCGGCGGGCGAGTTCGGTCAGCGCCGCGTGGTCCAGCTTGCCGTTGCCGGTCACCGGGAGCCGGCCGATGGAGCGTACGACGGCGGGCACGAGGTAGGAGGGCAGCTCATCGGCGAGTTGCTTGCGGATCAGGAGCGGATCCCCGCCGTCGGCCTCGGCAGGGCCGTCGGGCACGTAGAACAGGGCCAGGCCCTCGGCGCTTCCGTCCGGCCCCGGCACCGCGATGGCCGCGCAGGACCGCAGACCGTGCAGCGCGCGCGCCGCGGCCTCGATCTCGCCCAGCTCGATCCGATGCCCGCTGATCTTGACCTGCCGGTCGACGCGGCCCCGGAAGTGCAGCACCCCGGCGGCGTCGGTCACCCCGACATCGCCCGTCCGGTAGACGCGCACCGGGGTTCCCGCCACCTCGACGGTGGGGAACTTCTCCGCCGTCAGCTCGGGGTCGCCGAGATAGCCGACGGCCAGACCGTCCCCGGCGGCGCAGATCTCCCCGCTCTCGCCCGGCGCGCAGGGCTTGCCGTCCGGTCCCAGCAGAACGACCTCGGTGCCCGGCACCGCGCGGCCGACCGGGACCCCGCCGGGCAGGTCGCAGTCCGCCTCGGACAGCTGCCAGGTCGTGGTGAGCATGCAGTTCTCGGCCGGACCGTAGCCGTTGTGGAGCGGGAGCTCCGGATACCGCCTCACGAAGCGCCGCACATGATGCGGGGAGAGCTTCTCACCGCCGGTATAGACCCGGTCGAGCCCGGCGAAGCAGTCCTCGTCCTCGTCGATGAACAGGTTGAACAAGGAGGTGGTGAGCCAGAGCGTGTCCACGCCGCGCCCGCCGATCAGCTCGCGCAGCATGCCCGGCATCAGATGGTCGCCGTCGACGAGCACCGAGGTCCCGCCGGCGACCGTCTGGCCCCACAGTTCGAAGGCGTACATGTCCCACGGCAGTGGAGCAGCCTGCGGCGTCGCGTGTCCCGGGCCGAACCCGGCCAGGCCTCCCGGGGTGAACATACGGGTCACCGCCCGGTGCGGGGCCACCACGCCCTTCGGCCGGCCCGTCGTCCCCGAGGTGAAGAAGACGGTAGCCGGTTCGGAGGCGTCCACCGCCGGCCCGGTGAATCCGCCACCGCGCTCGGCGGCCGCCGCCAGGTCCTCGGTCTCGGGCCGGTAGGTCCGCAGGCCCGCGGTCGCCCGCGACGGATCGCCGACCACGAGGGGCGAACCGGTCTGCTCGACCAGCATGCGCACCCGGTCGGCCGGCCATCGCGGATCGATACCCGTGTAGGCCGCGCCGCATTTGAGGATGGCCAGCTGCAACGCGGCCAAGAGGGCGGAGCGCGGCAGGACGGTCGGTACCACCTGGCCGGCCCGTACGCCCGACTCCGCCAGTTCGGCGGCGTAGCCGTCGGAGGCCCGGTCCAGCACCGCGAAGCTGATGGGACGGCCATCGGCGAACAGCGCGGTGGCATCCGGCTGCCGGGCGGCGTGACCGGAGACGGCCGCGTGGATGGTGCGTCCGTCAGGCATCCGCCGTCTTTCCCTCGGCCGCCACCCGCTCGGCGAAATCGGAGAGCACGTCGGCGTCGAACAGCCAGACCGGCAGGGCCTGGACACCGAGGTCGCGTTCCAGCCGGGCGCAGATCCGCATGGCTTGCAGCGAGGTGCCGCCCAGATCGTAGAAACTGTCCGACCGCCCCACCCGGTCGACGTCGAGGATCTCCGCCTGGATCTCCGCGATCGCCGCTTCCAGGGAACCCCGCGGCTCCTCGTAGCTGGTATCAGTGAACGATTCCCGGGCTTCCCTCACGGTGCTTCCCCTTCATTCAGCTTCCCCGGAGTACTGCAACCGCCCCGGCGTTCCTATCACACAAGCAGACTTCTGATCTAGGTATCGCCAGGCCGCGCCGGTCGCGCTGGGACGCGCGAGGGCCTTCTCGATCCCCCCGTGTCCGGTCGTTCGCCTCATCACCCGTCAGCGCCGCGACCCGGCTCCGACTCACCATACGCCACACGGTCGGCGTCGTCACCGAGATCCCGCCCCGGCCACTGAATCCGTACCCTGATAGCGAATTCAGCCGACCGGTGGCATGGTGGTAGGCGAAGGTCCGACAGCAGAGGAGCTGCGCATGCCCTTCGTGAGCACCAACGGGGTCCGACTCGCCGACCGGCGGGCGGGGCTGTTCACGGACACCCAGAGCATCATCTCGAGCCTGATGGAAGCACTCGGGCCGGACCCCGGGGACACCGGGTCCACCCATGCCCGCCGACGACGACGGTGACCGCTGGCGCACCGCGGGCCGGGCGCCTGCTGGCGGTCAGCGATCTGCACGTCGCTCACCCGGACAACCGGCGCCTCGTCGAGGATCTGGTCCCCGGGCACGACGACGACTGGCTGATCCTCGCGGGGGACGCGGCCGAACGCCTCGCCGATGTCGAATGGGTTCTCAAGGTTCTGAGCTCCCGGTTCGCCCGCGTGGTGTGGGCGCCCGGCAACCACGAGCTGTGGACCCACCCCACGGATCCGGTCACGCTGCGCGGCGTGGCGCGCTACGAGCTCATCGTGGAGTACTGCCGCGGTATCGGGGTGCTGACTCCGGAGGACCCGTACCCGGTCTGGACCGGGGACGGCGGCCCGGTCACGGTGGCCCCGCTGTTCGTGCTCTACGACTACTCGTTCCTCCCTCCCGGGGCCACGACGCCGCAGGAGGGTATTGCGACGGCTCGTGAGGTCGGCGCGGTGTGCGCGGACGAGTACTTCCTGCATCCCGACCCCTACCCGAGCCGGCAGGCGTGGTGCGAGGCGAGGCTCGCGGCCACCGAGGACCGGCTGGCGGCCTGCGATCCGCAACTGCCGACCGTCCTTGTCAACCACTATCCACTGACTCGCCACCCGACCGAGATTCTCCACCACCCGGAATTCGCCCAGTGGTGCGGCACGACCCGGACCGAAGACTGGCACCGCAGGTTCAGGGCCGTCTCGGTGGTCTACGGCCACCTGCACATTCCGCGCACCACCTGGCATGACGGGGTCAGGTGCGACGAGGTCTCGCTCGGCTATCCCAGGGAGAGATCGCAACGGCGGTGGCCCGTGGAGCCGGCGTTCCCGCGCCAGATCCTGCCACAGCCGTGAACGCCGCCGCTGAGCCCGGCGGGGAGACGACGGGGTACTGCGGCTCCTTCCACCGCGGACGCTGACGGGCCGGCGTCCGCGCAACCCGACCAACCGCACGACGACAACGGCCGAATCGGCGCGCCGCGGTGATCCGCCGCGCCATGCGAGCCATTGAGATGGAATGGAAAGGGATAAAATGTCGACACCCTACCGCCGCGAGGCGGCATCCATCGGTGAGACGACCCCGTCGGACAGCCCCGTCTGTTCGTACAACGAGTGGGATCCGCTGGAGGAGGTGATCGTCGGGATCATCGACGACGCCAGCTTCCCGACCTGGCATATGTCGCTGCCTTCGGTGCTGCCCGAGGACCAGGTCGAGACCTTCCGCGGCCAGGCCGGGCGTCCGTTTCCGCCGCACCAGGTCGAGGCCGCTCGCCGCGAACTCGAGGAGTTCGTCCGGATCCTCGAGGGCGAGGGGGTGACGGTCCGGCGGCCGGAGCCCATCGCGCAGCGGCAGGTGTACAGCACCTTGGACTGGGCCAGCACGGGGCTGTACGCGGCGATGCCCAGGGACGCGCTGCTGGTCGTCGGCACCGAGATCATCGAGTGCCCGATGGCGTGGCGGTCGCGGTACTACGAGTCGCTCGCGTACCGGCCGCTGCTCAAGGAGTACTTCCGGGGCGGGGCCAAGTGGAGCGCGGGCCCCAAGCCGGAGCTCACCGACGCGCAGTTCGACCAGACCTGGACCGAGCCCGGCGAGGGCGATCCGCAGCGGCTGGTCGTCACCGAGTTCGAGCCCACCTTCGACGCGGCCGACTTCACCCGGTGCGGCCGCGACATCATCGCCCAGAAGAGCAACGTCACCAACGAGTTCGGCATCGAATGGCTCCGCCGCCAGTTGGGCGACGAGTACCGTGTCCACGTGTTCGAGTTCAAGGACTCCCACCCCATGCACATCGACGCCACCCTGGTGCCGATGGCCCCGGGCAAACTGCTGATCCACCCCGAACGGGTCCCCGAGGTTCCGGAGCTGTTCAAGGGCTGGGACGTGCTGGCCGCGCCGGAGCCGTCCATCCCGGACGGGCACCCCCTGTACATGACGAGCAAGTGGCTGAACATGAATATACTGATGCTTGACGAGACGCGGGTGGTCGTCGAGCGCCAGGACGAGCCGATGATCGAGGCGGTGCGCAAGTTCGGGTTCACCCCGATCCCGTGCGACTTCCGGAACTTCAACAGCTTCGGCGGGTCCTTCCACTGCGCGACGCTCGACGTGCGGCGGCGCGGCACTCTCGAGTCGTACTTCTAGAGCGGGGAGCGGACCGTGCAGATATGGAGAACCTCCCGCAAGGACTCCCTCCTTGCGGCGATCAGCGCGGCACAGTTCGCCGTCACGCTGGTCCTGGCCCTGAGCTGGGCGGGCGCCTCACCCGCGGCCCGAGCGGCCGGGGGAGTGCTGCTGACCTTGATGATGACGTACAACATCATCGTGGTCTCCCACCTGTTCACGCACATGCCCTGGTTCGTGAGCCCGCGGCTCAATGCCCTGGTATCGCTGGTGAACTCCGTGAACATCGGCCAGTCGGTGCAGGCGTACCAGTTGACCCACGTCCGCAACCACCACCGGTTCAACAACGACCGGCCTGGCCCGGACGGCACCACCCTCGACAGTACGTCAACGTACTACAAGGGGAAGAACGGCCGGCACCGGCCGCTGCCGCCCTATGCGGTCGGCGGCGCCGTCGACTCCTTGTACACGCGGCTGAAGGACACGGCCGCCGTCGTGCGCCTGTGGAAGGTCGGGAGCACGGAGGAGAGACTGCTGTCCCTGGCCTCGCGCAGAGAGCAGGGCAGGAGTCGCGAACTGCGCCAGGTCCAGGCCGACCGGGCGGTGTTGACCGTCTTCCTCGCGCTGTTCGCGGCGATCTCGTGGCAGTGGACCCTGTTCTGCTATCTCCCCGCGTTCTTCGCGGCGCTGACCCTGGTCAACGTGCAGAACTACTACCGCCACTTCGGGGCGAACCCGGACGCGCGCGCGGCGGATTCGGTGAGCCACTACAGCCGGATCTACAACTTCTTCACGTTCAACGACGGATTCCACCAGGAGCACCACCTCAGTCCCAGCTCGCACTGGTCCTCGATGCCGGATGTCAGAGCACGGCAGCAGAACCGGCTCGACGCGCAGCCGCGCATCGTCAGCCCGGTGCCCGCGATGCTCGGGTTCCTGCACCGCAGCCGACCCCAACTCCATCTCGACCCGGACGCCGCGAACCGCGCGGCCTCACGCCCCTGCTGATCCACACCTCCGGCGACGAACGGCTCCGGCATAGTCTCCCGGGCGCGGCTCGCGGTGAGCCGCGCCGCGTCCAGGAGGCGTCGGCGCATGCCCCTGACCAGCGTCACAGTACCCTGCGTAGGCGATGAAAGGCCCGCGCGATGGCCTGCCGTCACGCACGCCGAACAGCTGCGCGGTTGCCGCAGATCATTGACTCGGCGTCCGGCGCTCGGTACGTTTGCTTATATGTCGCAAGACGTCACTGGCTCCAAAACGGGGGGTCGAGGGACTCGGCATCGGTTCTCGCCAGAGATATTGGACAGTGTTCGTCAGGCTTCACGCCTCGACGATTGGCACGGACCGCTCGAGCTCGTTCGGCACTGGTTCTGGATCGCATTCTGGTCCGCTTCGGCGGTGTTCGCATTCGATGAATGGCCGCTCTGGGCCTCGATTCCGGTGTATCTCATCGCCGTCTTCTTCATCGGCGGACGTCAGCGCGCCCTGGCGGGTGTGCTGCATATGTCCACGCATCGCGCTTTCATGGCCCACCACCGCCTGGAAAGCATTCTCGGCGCCGTCTTCGGCGGTTATCCGGTGCTGCAAAGCTTCACCGCGTACCGGGCTTCGCACCTCGGTGAACACCACGGCAGCCTCGGCGACCCGGACCGGGATCCCGACTACCGGCAGTACAAGGACAACGGTCTGTGCGGCGAGAACCTGGGGCGTTCGGCGCTGAACCGCTACCTGCGCAAGGTGGTGGGGCCCCGCCACACCGCCGCGTACATCGTCTATCTGGTCAGGCACCGGATCTACTCCAAGAGCGAGGCGCCCGCCGAGCGCGTGGTGCGCATAGCCCTGATCGCGGCCGTGCTCGCCTGGTCGGTGCTCGCCGGCTGGTGGCTGTGGCTGGTCCTGCTCTGGTTCGTGCCGCTGGCCACGACGCAGGTCTGGATCGGCGCGGTCGCCGAACTGATGGAGCACTTCCCGCTCATCGAGAACGCGCCGCGCATCGACCTCTACATGTCCTGGAACCGGGAGTACGGGTTCGCGACCCGCTTTCTGTTCGGCGAGACCGACGGCGAGGGCTTCCATCTAGCCCACCATCTGTTCCCCAGGGCGCCGATGTGGCGGCTGCGCGAGATCGACGCGATCCTGGCGCGGGACCCGGAGTACGCGTCGCTGCCCAGGCTGAGCGGAGTGCTCGGGGGGATGATTCAAATCTACCGATTCCTGCCGCCGACCGGACGCGCGGAGCCGCTGCCGGCTCACGCCGTCGTCTGACTCGCCGGCGTGAGTCGTCCGTACTCTGAAAGATCGTTCCGACGGATGGGGGGGCCATGAACGGTCTCATGTCGTTGGTTTCGCAGTTCGAGCGACAGGCACGATCGACGCCGGACGCGGTCGCGTTCGACGACGAGGGCGAGCTCACCACGTACGCGCAGCTCGACCAGTGGTCAGACGCCGTCTGCGCCGATCTGATCGCCGCCGGCGCGGTCCCGGGCGGCCTCGTCGGTGTTCTGCTGCCCCGCGATTCCCGATGGATCCCGGCCATCCTCGGCGTGCTGAAGGCGGGCTGCGGATACGTGCCTTTAGATCCGCTGTATCCGGCCGAACGCCTCGCGCTGATGATGGACGACGCGGGGTTGAAGCTGATCCTCGGCGATCCGGCGGGCCCCGATCTGCCGTCCAGCCCCCTGCGCGTGGACATGCCGGGCGCCCGGGCCCGGCGGCGGCCGACCTCCCGCCCGCCGCTGGGCCCGGACTCGTTGGCGTACGTCATCTACACGTCCGGATCGAGCGGCCGGCCGAAGGGCGTGCCGATCCGGCACCGGAGCGTGCTCGGCCTCGTTCAGGCGGCCAACACCCGGCTGCGGTACCAGCCCAGCGACGTCTGGTCCCTGTTCCACTCGTTCTCCTTCGACGTCTCGGTGTACGAGATGTGGGGGTCCCTGCTCACCGGTGCCCGCATCGCCACCGTGCCGCAGCACGCCCGGGTGGATCCGGCCGCCTGCGTCGAGTTCCTCCGGGCCGCCGGGGTCACCGTGCTGAGCATGGTTCCGACGGTCTTCCGGCAACTCGTCGCCTCGGGCGCCGGACCGCAGGACGAACTGGCGGTGCGGCAGGTCATCTTCGCCGGCGAAGCCGTCGACCCGGTCTCGGCCTCGCGGTGGCTGGCGGACCGGCCAGCCGGGCGGCGCGCTACGGCCCTGAACATGTACGGGATCACCGAATCGACCGTCCACGTGACGCTTCGGGAGATGACGGAGACCGACTTCACCAGGACGGAGCCGGGCACGTTGATCGGCACGGCGCTCGCGCACGCTCGGATGCGGCTGGTGGACTCGCGACTGCGGCCGGTCGAGAAAGGCGAGATCGGCGAGATCCTGCTGGACGGCGTGGGCGTGACCGACGGCTACCTGGGACGGCCTGAACTCAACCGGGAGCGCTTCGTCGAGCTGGCTTCGGCGGACGGATCGCCGGTGCGCTGCTTCCGCACCGGCGACACCGCCAGGTGGGACGAGGAGACCGGAAGCTACGTCTACCACGGGCGCATCGACGACCAGGTCAAGGTGAACGGCCACCGCATCGAACTGGGTGAGGTCGAGGCCTGTCTGCGGGCCTGTCCCGGTGTATCCGCCGCCGCCGTCGTGCTGCACACCACGCCGGGCCGGGCTCCGAGCCTGCTCGCCCACGTCGTCCCCGATCCGCCCGCTGACGGCGCGGAGCAGAGCCCTGAGCCGTCGGACCCGAGAGCGGCGGGCCGCGCGATCCGCCAGATCCGACAGGCGCTGGCCGCGAAGCTTCCCCGGTACATGGTCCCGCAGCACATCGAGCTGGTTTCGAGCCTGCCCCAGACGGAATCGGGCAAGGCGAGTCGCAGGGGTCTGGTTCCGAGTGCGCCTCCGGCCGATTAGCGGCCGAGCATGGCAGATCGCTCATTTCGCATACACACCGAATTCAAAGAACCCAGTGGGAGAGCTTGTGTCACGTCTTGAAGGCAGGGTCGCATTCATCACCGGAATCGGTCGCGGACAAGGCCGCAGCCATGCCGTTCGGCTGGCCGAGGAAGGCGCGGACATCATCGGGATCGACATCTGCCGGAATTACGATTCCGTTCCCTACCCGATGTCCACGGAAGAGGACATGGCCGAAACGGCGCGGCAGGTCGAGAAGCTCGGCCGGCGCATCGTCACCCGGGTCGCGGATGTGCGGGATGTGGTGGGCCTGCGCGGCGCCCTGCAGGAGGGCGTCGAGGAACTGGGCCGCCTGGACTTCGTCGTCGCCAACGCCGGCATCAGCACCGCCCAGTTCAAGATGACGACGCTGGAAGAGGACATCCAGGCCTGGAACGACACCATCGACGTGAATCTGAGCGGGGTCTGGCACACCTGCCAGGCGGCCATCCCCTACCTGCTCGCCGGAAACCGGGGCGGATCGATCATCCTCATCGGCTCGACCGCGGGGCTGCGCGGCGTGGGGGCGGGTCCGTACACGACGGCGAAGCACGGCGTCGTGGGCATCATGCGCGGCCTGGCCGAGGAACTGGCCGCGGACTTCATCCGGGTGAACGTCATCCACCCGACCGCGGTCAACACCCTCATGGCCACCAATGACGGAATGCAGGCGTGGCTGGCCTCGCAGGTCGCGGAAGGATTCCACTCGCAGAACGCGATGCCGGTCGAGCTGCTGGAGCCCGGTGACATCAGCAACACCGTCGCGTTCCTGTGCTCCGACGAGTCCCGGTACATCACCGGCACGAACCTCCCGGTCGACGCGGGTTTCGTGAACCACGTCGGCTGACGCCGGTGATCCCGGCCGCCGCCCCGACGCGAACGTATCGTGTCCTCGCCCGTACCGGATCGGACGAGGACACGATACGTTCGCGTCGAGGAGCCTCAGTCGGCCGTCCCCCCGGGCCCGCCCGGCCGGCCGGCACCGCGGGCCAGGATCTCCAGGACCGCCGCCGGGTGCTCGAAGGGGAAGAAATGGCCTCCGGGCACCACATGCGCGGCGTGGCCCGCGTCCGTCCACGCGGCCCAGCTCCGGACATGGATCTCGGCCGCGGGATCGTCCTCGCCGGTGATCGCGATGATCGGTATGTCCAGACGGTCCTCGTCCGTGGGCGGGCGGCCGACGCGGCAGGCTTCGGCCACGGCCATGTCGGCGCGCATCACCGGCAGGATCACCTCGGCCACGTCCTCGTCCAGCATGTCGTCCGGGATCGCACCCCAAGCGCGCATCGCGCCGATGACGGTCGCGTCGTCGGCATCGGCCAGCGTGGTGTCGAACACGACGTCCGGCGCGGCGGAACCGGCGGCGACGAGCAGGGACACCGGCCGCGACTTCTGCCGCAGCCGCCAGGCGACCTCGCGGGCGAGAAGCGCTCCGGCGCTGTGCCCGAAGATGACGTATGGGCGTTCCGCGTATTCATCGATCGCGGCGGCGATCTCGTCCACCAGAGTCGTGCGGGAGGAGACCGCGGGTTCCGCGAAACGGCTCTCGCGGCCGGGTGCGTGGATCGCGACCAGTTCCAGCCCGGCCGGCCGGTCCGGAAGCCACCGCCGGAACAGCGACGGGCCCGAACCCGACGGCGGGATGGCGAACACGAGCGGCCCCTTCGTCGGCCCGAAGATCACCTGGAGCAGTCGATCGGTTGGCAACTTCCTCTACGCTCCCCTCGTACCGGCCTGTCGACCGGTGATAGCTGTACGGCATCGACGGGCCCTGAGGCCCGGGGTGCCGCCGTACCAGAACTCTGAGCCCGGCCGGCGGACGCCGGCGACGGAAGAACTACGCACAGGAGGTCGCCGGCCATGCTGGTGTCGCAGGAGAAGGTCTCGCAGGTCGTGGCCGAGGTGATCGGGATCGACGTCTCCGAGGTGGACGTGGAGACGAACTTCTTCGACCTCGGCGGGAACTCGCTGCTGATGATCACCCTCGTCGACGCACTGAAGGCGGCGCTGGGGGTGGAGACGAGCATCGTGACGTGGCTCGAGTTCCCGACGGTCGAAGCGTTCGTGGACCACTGGAACGGTCAGCAGGAGGGCACCGGGTCCGCGCCGGCCGACCACAGCCGGGCGTAGGCGCCCTGCTTGTCGAGCAGAACCTGGTGGGATCCGACCTCGGCGATGCGGCCGTTCTCCATGACCACGATCCGATCCGCGTCCTGTGCCGTGTGCAGGCGGTGCGCGATCGCGATGACGGTCCGTCCCTCCAGGACCGTCGCCAGCGCCCGTTCCAGATGCCGCGCCGATCCCGGATCCATCTGGGAGGTGGCCTCGTCGAGGATCAGCACCGGCGGATCGGCCAGGAGCAGCCGGGCCAGGGCGATCTGCTGCGCCTGCGCGTCGGTGAGCTCTTCCGCGCCCGCGCCGACCGTGGTGTCCAACCGCTCCGGAAGGCCGGTCACCCACTCGTCGGCACCGACCGCCTTCAACGCGTCCCACAGCGCGAGGTCCTCGGTCGCCTGCGGTTCCCGATCCGCGTAGGCGGCGGACAGTTCGAGGTTCTCCCGCAGCGAGCCCCCGAAGATGTACTGCTCCTGAGTCACCAGCACCACGTGCTTGCGCAGTTCGTGCGGCGCCATCTCCTGGAGCGCCACCCCGGAGATGTCGACGCTGCCCGCGCCTGGATGGTAGACCCCGGACAGCAGCCGGGCCAGCGTCGACTTGCCGCTCCCGGTCTGTCCGACGATCGCGATGCGCTCGCCGGTCCGCACCGACAGGTCGATCCCGTGCAGGACTTCCGGTCCGTTCCCGTAGGCGAACCGGACGTCCCGCACGGACAGGTCCGCCGAGCTGATCTCGCCGTGCTCCGGCAGCGCCCGCTCGGCCCCCGAGTCCGAGACGCCGAGGATGCGCGCCAGCGACGCCCTGCCCATCTGGAGCGTCCCGACCCAATCGAGCAGGGTCTCCAGCGGGATCATCATCTGCAGCGTGTATACGGTGGCCGCGGTGACCTGGCCGAGGTCGACCCAGCCCCGGGTGTAGGCGTATCCGCCGAGGAGCAGGATCGGGGCCAGCGGCAGGACGAACAGGAACTCCTCGGTGGTGTACAGCACCGTCCGGATCCGCATCCTGTTGCGGACCGCGGCGTACCACGCCTCGGCGTCGAGTTCGGCCCGGCGTACCCGGTCCGCCTCCAGCCCGAACGCCTCGACGGTGGCGGCCCCCTGGATGGTCGCCGTCAGGCCCTCGGTGAGGCCGGCGGAGGCCTCGGCCTCGCGGAGATAAGAGGGATACGCCCGGCCCAGATACCACTTGGTGGCCAGCGCCAGCGGCGGCACGAGGACCAGGATCGCGAGCAGCAGCAGCCATGACACCAGCGCGAGCGCGCCGATGCTGAGCACGATGTACACCAATGCCTCGGTGACCGAGGGCACGGCCTGCTGCGCGCTGCGCCGCAGCCGGTCCGTGTCGCCCGAAGCCCGGGTGACGAGGTCGCCCTCGTCGGAGCTTTCGACCACATCCTGCGAGAGCGCGAGCGTGTCGTCGACGAATCTCTCGCGGATGTCGGCCAGCACGGTCGCGGCCAGCGCTCCGGCGGCCCGGAACGCGTAACGGATGAGGAACGTCTGCAGCAGGATGAACGCGCCGATCGTGGCCGCGAGCACGGTCACGTGGCCCGCAGTCGTCGTTCCGCTCTGGATGCCCTGCACCATGGACCCCAGCAACCGGGGACCGACCAGACCACAGGCCGAGGCCATCGCGTACAGCAGCAGAGTCCAGGACAGCTCCCGCCTGTGGTGGCGCGCGGCAGTCGAAAGGAAGCGGCGGATCGCGCGTCCGTCGGCCACGGGCAACAATCGGGTGCTCACTGCGAGACCTCCACCACTTCGTCGCGCGCCAGCAGGTTCCGGTAACCCGGATGCCGATCCAGGAGTTCTTGGTGGGACCCCGTCGCCACCACGCGGCCGTCGACCACGAAGGCGACTGCCTGTGCTTGCATGAGCATCAGTGGGCTGACGGTGAATACCACCGTGCCGCGCCGGCCGGACGCCGACTCGTGGTAGCGGGCCAGATTCGTCGCGATGGCGTGCTCCGTGTAGGCGTCGAGGGCGTTCGTCGGCTCGACGAGCAACGTGAAGTCCGTATCCATGAGAAGTGCCCTGGTGAGTCTCAGCCGCTGCAGCTGACCGCCCGAGAAGGTCTTGCCGCGCCCGGCCATCGGCGTGTCCAGACCGTCGGGGAGCGCGTCGATGATGTCCGTTGCACTGGCGATCCGCAGGGTGTCGGCCACCTTCTCGGGCGCGGCGGTTCCCGATGGCGCGAGTTCGTGGCGGATCGGGCCGGCGAAGAACCGGTCGTTGTTCCGGGCCAGCAGGACCCGGGAACGCACGTCCGCGATCGGCAGCGACGACAACGGCTGGTCACCCAGCATGACCTTGTCGGAGTCCTCGAAGCGGGCCAGCCGGCGGGCCAGCACGTCCGCGTCCCCGGAACGGGCGCAGGCGACCGCCGTCAGCGTCGACGGGGCCAGGTCCAGTCCGGATTCCGCGTCGACCAGGTGCACCGCGCCCCGGTCCCCGCCGGTCCAGGCCGAGCCGGTCCGGTCGGGCACCGGCGTGTTCAGCAAAGCCGTCACCCGGCCGGCGGAGACCAGCGCCCGGGTCAGCTGGTTGGCGCCCTCCATGATGTCGTGCAGCGGCAGGGTGAGGAAGACCGCGAACGCGTAGAACTGGACCAACTGGCCGATCGTCACATGCCCGTCGAGCACGAAGCGGGCCGCCGCGTACGTGACGATCACGGCGATCAGGCCCGGCATGAGGACGTCCGTCGCGCTGAGATTCGCCTCGGCGCGCGCCACCCGGGCGTCCGCGGTCCGCAGCGTCGCCGAGTCGGCGTGGAACGCCTTCGCGAACTGCCGCTCACCGCCGATCCCGCGCAGCACCCGCAGCCCCGAGGCGATGTCGACGGCCCGGCCGGCCAGCCGGCTCTGCTGGGACCGGTAGTCACCCTGGTGCCGGTGCAGCGGACGCAGCAGATAGCCCCCGAGCAGGACGACGGCGGGCACCGTCGCCAGGACCACCAGTCCCAGCGGGAACGTGATCATGAACATCAGCACCATGATGACCACTACGGCGATGACCGAGCCCAGCACCCGGCCGACGTGGCGCATCCCGTTGCCGATGGTTGTGACGTCCGAGGTACAGGTCGCCGTCAGGTCGCCGATGTCGTACCCGCGCGAGAGCGATGCGCCCAGCGCTGTGACGTGCCGGGTGACCAGTTGCATGGTCAGGCACCCGGACAGCGTGGCGGTGATCACCGACTGCTGGTAGAACGCCGTTCCGGAAAGCGCCCTGAGCACGCCGAGCAGAAGGATGACGACCGACCAGAGGATGAGCTCGCCGCCGTCGCGCTTCGCGATGCCGTGGTCCAGCGCCCGCCCGATCGCGACCGGAATGACCACCTGGCTCGTGTTCCAGACCCCGGACGTGAAGACCGCCCAGATCATGCTCGCCTTCTGGCGTGCCATGAGCGCCAGGAGATACCTGCCCCCCGATCTATGATCGAGCCCCCCGGATTCAATCACAGGCATTCGCTGCATGAACGTGAAGTACCTTTCAGCGTCTTGCGCGGATTAGCCGGCCCGTCGTCCGCACTGCCGTCCCCGGTCACCACGCCCGGCCCATTCGGGTGATCCAGGCAGCAGACTACCCAAGTACCAGCCCACTGGCATAGTGTCGAACGCCGTCTGCCGATGGGTGCGGCTCGCGCTGCGTGACAGGCGCGGTCACGCTGCGAGGCTGAGTTTGTCCTGGTAGCGGGCTTGGTGGGTGCGCTGGCGTTCGCGGCGGAGGTGCCAGGCGTAGTAGGGCTCGAAGTCTCCGTCGGCAATCAGGGCACGGAGCTCGAGAACCGCTTCGGCGCCGGGCAGCGGCCGGCGGGCTCCGGCGAAGTGGGCTCAGCCTTTTGGGAGCGGAAAGCATCAAGCCCATGACTTCCGTTTCGGAAATCATGGGCTTGACCAGCATCTTTCGCTGTGGGCGATACTGGGATCGAACCAGTGACCTCTTCGGTGTGAACGAAGCGCTCTCCCGCTGAGCTAATCGCCCGGGACGTGGAAAACAGTAGCAGTCGCCGGGGCGGGCTGGCCAATCACTTGTGGACGGCGGGTGAACGTGCAGTTCAGGACGGCTTGGGGCGTTGGCGTGGGGTTTCGCGGGTGCCGTACTTCCAGCCGGTCATGCAGACGTCGATCTGGTCGTCGTCCAGGGGGGCGAGGGTGAGGGGGGTGGTGGTGCCGTCGGGGCGGGCGCGGAGGCCGTCGAGGATGATGGAGAGCTGGCGGTGCCAGACGTCGGGGTCGACGGGGGCGGTGAAGTCGACCATGCTGACGGAGGCGACGAGGATGACGCCGAAGTCGGTGGGGGTGACGTCGGGGCGCAGGTCGCCTTCCCGTTGGGCGCGGTCGATCAGGTCGTAGAGCAGCGGCTGCACCTTCTCGCGCACCACGTCGTCGTGCGCGACTTCGCAGGGGCCGGGGTGCGGCTGGCGGGAGAGCAGCACGTCGCGCAGGCCCTTGTCCCTTCCCTGCTTCTCCAGCATGTTTGTGATGAAGTGCACCAGGCCGTCCCAGGCGCGCGGTACGGCGGCGGACTCGTCGACGATGGACTGGATCGCCAGGACCATCTCGTCGAAGAGGGCGTCGATGAGGGCGTCGCGGTTGGGGAAGCGGCGGTAGACGGTGCCCACGCCGAGGCCCGCCTCGGCCGCGACCTCGTCGAGCGAGGCGTCCAGGCCGCGTTGGGCGAAGACGCTGCGGGCCGCGTCGAGGATCAGCCGCCGGTTGCGCTCGGCGTCCCGGCGCAGCGGACGGCTCGCGGGCACCGTCGCGGCCTTGCGCGGCGCCGCCACCTCGGACTTCGCGTTCATCTGCACTGCTCCTGCCTTCGTCGCCGGGTACCCGGGGACCACCCGGGTGAACCCTCGTCGCCTCCAAATGGAACACCTGGCTCCATGTGGAGGCAAGTCCTCCACTTCCATGATACAGTCGATTCTAAGAAACGGAACGATCTCCTCCGGATGCATGGGACAAGATCCATGGCTGAAATCCAGACGACGGGAGCCGGCTCGCGGATAGCGGACGCCGGCACCGAGTCGCACCACGACGAGCACCACTCCAAGCGTTGGCTGATCCTGGCCGTCATCGGCCTGGCCCAGCTGATGATCGTGCTCGACGTCACCATCGTGAACATCGCGCTGCCCGACGCGCAGAAGGCCCTGGGCTTCTCGAACGGCGACCGGCAGTGGATCGTCACGGCCTACTCGCTCGCCTTCGGCAGCCTGCTGCTGCTGTTCGGCCGCGTCTCGGACGTGATCGGCCGCCGCGCGATGTTCCTGATCGGCCTAATCGGCTTCGCCGCGGCCTCCGCGCTCGGCGGCGCCTCGCCGAACTTCGAGGTGCTGGTCACCGCGCGCGCCCTGCAGGGTGTCGCGGGCGCCATGCTCGCCCCGGCCGCGCTCTCGCTGCTGTCGACCACCTTCACCGAGGCCAAGGAGCGCGCCACCGCGTTCGCCGTGTTCGGCGGCATCGCCGGTTCCGGCGCCGCGATCGGCATGCTGCTCGGCGGCGTGCTCACCGAGTACCTCAACTGGCGGTTCACCCTCTACGTCAACGTCGCCATCGCGGTCGTCGCGATCGCCGGCGCGTTCACCCTGATCCCGCGCCACCCGCGCGACGCCGACCGCCCCTCGCTCGACATCGTCGGCACGGTGCTGGTCTCCCTCGGCCTGTTCGGCATCGTGTACGGCTTCGCCAACGCCGAGTCGCACCCGTGGAGCGCTCCGGGCACCTGGGGCTTCCTGGTCGGCGGCCTGGTCCTGGTCGCGGCCTTCGTGCTCTGGCAGACCCGCACCAAGCACCCGCTGCTCCCGCTGCGCGTCGTGCTCGAGCGCAACCGCGGCGGCTCGTACCTGGCGATGTTCCTGACCGGTATCGGCATGTTCGGCGTGTTCCTGTTCCTGAACTACTACCTGCAGGAGATCCTGCGCTACTCGCCGGTCATGACCGGCGTGGCGTTCCTGCCGATGGTCGCCGCGCTGATGTTCACCGCGACGATCAGCACCACGCAGCTCTACCCGCGCCTTGGCGCCAAGCCGCTGGTGTTCGTCGGCATGCTGATGGCCGGCGGCGGCATGGCCTGGCTCACCGGCATCAGCCTCACGTCCAGCTACGCCACCAACATCCTCGGCCCGCTGCTGGTCATCGGCGTCGGCATGGGCGCGGTCTTCGCCCCGGCGATGAACGCGGCCACCTCCGGGGTCGAGACGCACGACGCCGGTGTCGCCTCCGCGATGGTCAACACCGCCCAGCAGATCGGCGGCTCGATCGGCACGGCGCTGCTCAACTCCCTCGCCACCACCGCTGCGGCCAACTACCTGGTCGGCAAGAACAAGGCGAGCCAGGTCGTCCAGGCGAACGCGGCGATCCACAGCTACATCGTCGCCTTCTGGTGGGCCGCCGCGATCTTCGCCGCGGGCGCGATCATCTGCGGCCTGATCCTGAAGGCGGGCAAGCCGGACCCGGCCGACCCCGACGCCGCCCCGGCCATCCACGCCTGACGCGTAGCGGCAACGGCGCCGCCATCCGGAGTACAACAGAATATGAACAAGCACTGTGGCCCCCTCTCACTGAAGAGGGGGCCACAGTGTTTTCGAGTACGATCTCTCCGGTGAGCACATCGGGAGGCAGTAAGGCCGTCGCCGCCGCGCTCGGCGCGAACGTGGCGATCGCCGTGGCCAAATTCGTGGCCTGGGGCATCAGCGGTTCCTCGTCCATGCTGGCGGAGGGGGTGCACTCGCTGGCCGACTCGGGCAACCAGGTCCTGCTGCTGGTCGGCGGCCGCAAGGCGCAGCGCGAGGCGGACGAGGAGCACCCCTTCGGCTACGGGCGCGAGCGCTACATCTTCGGGTTCCTCGTCTCCATGGTGCTGTTCACGATCGGCGGACTGTTCGCCGTCTATGAGGGTGTTGAGAAGATCTCCCACCCGCACCCGCTCGACGACTGGTACTGGCCGCTCGGCGTCCTGCTGTTCGCGGTCTGCGCCGAGGGCTTCTCCTTCCGGACCGCCGTGGGGGAGTCGCGGCTCGCGAAGGGCGGGCAGAGCTGGGTCGGGTTCATCCGCACGGCGAAGGCCCCCGAACTGCCGGTCGTGCTGTTCGAGGACTTCGGCGCGCTGATCGGCCTGGCGCTCGCGCTGCTCGGCGTCGTGCTGTCCGTCGTCACGCATGACGGGGTGTGGGACGGCGCCGGAACCCTCGCGATCGGCGTGCTGCTGGTCGGCGTCGCGATAGTGCTGGCCGTCGAGACGAAGTCGCTGCTGCTCGGCGAGGCCGCCGCGCCCACCGTCGTCGCCGGGATAAGGAAGTCCCTCGTCGACGGCGACCTGGTGACCCGGGTGATCCACATGCGCACGCTGCACCTCGGCCCCGAGGAGCTGCTCGTGGCCGCGAAGATCGCCGTGCGCCCGGACGCCACCGCCGTCGACATCGCGAGCGCCATCAACAAGGCCGAGGCGCGCGTGCGCGAGGCGTATCCGGTGGCCCGGGTGATCTACCTCGAACCGGACATCTACAGCGTCGCGGAGGCCGCGGCCGGACCGGACCCGGAGGCGACCCCGGGCGGCCGCTGAGTCCGGTCATAAGCACACAAAATCTACCGGGCACGATCTTCCCAGACCGTCAATTGATTGCTGCGCGAAGTCAGGGGCGCGTAGTAGTTTCGGTCCTATGCCTAGTCTTGATCCGACTTTCGCCGCACTGCCGTTGCGGGAACTGGCCGAGGCCGCACTGGCCAAGGCCCGAGAGCTCGGCGTCGATCACGCCGACCTGCGCTCCGAACGCATCCGTGAGCAGACCATCCGTCTGCGCGACGCCGAACTGGACGGCGTGAACGAGTCCGTGGACAGCGGTCTCGCCGTCCGGGTGGTGCACCGCGGCACCTGGGGCTTCGCCGCCGGGACCGTGCAGACGCCCGAGGCGGCCGTGCGGCTGGTGGAGCAGGCGGTCCGGGTGGCCGAGGTCTCCGCGCCGGTGAACACCGAGCCGGTGGTGCTCGCGCCCGAGCCCTCGCACGGGGAGCAGGAGTGGATCTCCGCGTACGAGGTCGACCCCTTCGAGGTGCCGGACGACGAGAAGATCGCGCTGCTCGGCGGCTGGTCCCGCGGGCTGCTGGCGCACGACGCGGTCTCGCACGTGGACGCGTTCGTGATGGCGGTCAAGGAGAACAAGTTCTACGCCGACACCAACGGCACCGTGACCACGCAGCAGCGGGTCCGGATGCACGCGGCGGTCGAGGCGGTCGCGATCGACGAGGCGACCGGCGCGTTCGAGACCATGCGCACGCTCGCGCCGCCGGTCGGCCGCGGCTGGGAGTTCCTGCGCGGCGAGGGCTGGGACTGGGAGTCCGAGCTCGCCGCGCTGCCCGGGCTGCTCGCCGAGAAGCTGGCCGCGCCCTCGGTCGAGGCGGGGGAGTACGACCTGGTCATCGAGCCCTCGAACCTGTGGCTGACCATCCACGAGTCGATCGGCCACGCGACCGAGCTGGACCGCGCGCTCGGCTACGAGGCGGCGTACGCGGGCACCTCCTTCGCCACCCTCGACAAGCTCGGCTCGCTCAAGTACGGCTCGCCGGTGATGCACGTGACCGGGGACCGCACGGTGGAGCACGGCCTGTCCACCGTCGGCTTCGACGACGAGGGCGTGCAGACCCAGCAGTGGGATCTGGTCAAGGACGGGATACTGACGGGCTATCAGCTCGACCGCCGGATCGCCCGGCTCAAGGGGCTGAACGGCGGCCGCTCCAACGGCTGCGGCTTCGCCGACTCGCCGGGCCACGCCCCGATCCAGCGGATGGCCAACGTCTCGCTGCAGCCCGCCGCGGACGGACCGTCGGCCGCGGAGCTGATCGGGAAGGTCAAGCACGGCCTCTACATCCAGGGCGACAAGTCCTGGTCGATCGACATGCAGCGCTACAACTTCCAGTTCACCGGCCAGCGCGCCTACCTGATCAAGGACGGCAAGCTCGCCGGGCAGGTCAAGGACTTCGCCTACCAGGCGACGACGACCGACTTCTGGGGCGCGATGGAGGCGGTCGGCGGCCCCGAGACCTACGTGCTCGGCGGCGCGTTCAACTGCGGCAAGGGCCAGCCGGGGCAGGTCGCCCCGGTCTCGCACGGCTGCCCGACCGCGCTGTTCCGCGGAATCAGGATCCTCAACACGGTGCAGGAGGCGGGCAAGTGAGCGGGCTGATCAGTCCCCAGCAGCTGGCGGAGCGGGCCCTCGCGGCCGCGAAGGCGGACGGCACCGTCGTGCTGGTCGAGGAGTCCGCCACCGCGAACCTGCGCTGGGCCAACAACACCCTGACGACGAACGGCGTGGCGGCCAACCGCCGGGTCACCGTCGTCTCCACGCTGCGGAGCGGGGACGGCGTCTCGACGGCGTCCATGCGCAAGACGGGCGTGACCGAGGACACCATCGAGGAGCTCGTCCGCGCGAACGAGGCCGCCGCGCGCGCCGCCAGCCCGGCCCCGGACGCCCGTCCGCTGCTCGGCCCCGGCGACGCCCCGGCGTTGCAGGGCGTGCGGTGGGAGGACGCGGCGGTCGGCACCGACATCGAGGTCTTCGCCGGCCTCGCCCCGGCGCTCGGCCAGGCCTTCGAGGCGGCGCGCTCGGCCGGCCAGCTGCTGTTCGGCTTCGCCGAGCACGCCGCCGTGACCACGTACCTGGCCACCAGCACCGGTCTGCGGCTGCGGCACGACCAGCCGACCGGCAAGGTGGAGCTCAACGCGAAGAGCCCCGACTTCGTGCGCTCGGCCTGGGGCGGCGCGCAGACCCGGGACTTCACCGACGTGGACGTCGTCGACCTCGCGTCCGGGCTCGGGCAGCGGCTGGACTGGCAGAAGCGCCGGATCGACCTGCCCGCCGGGCGCTACGAGACGCTGCTGCCGCCGTCCGCCGTCGCCGACCTGATGATCTACACGTACTGGACCGCCGCGGCCCGGGACGCCGCGGACGGCCGCACGGTCTTCTCCGCGCCCGGCGGCAACGGCGCGACGAAGGTGGGCCAGCGGATCGGCGTGCCGGGACTGCGGCTGTGGTCCGACCCGGCCGCCGCCGGTCTGGAGGCGGCGAACTTCGCCATCGCCCCCGCCTCCTCCGCGCAGGCCTCGGTGTTCGACAACGGCCTGCCGCTCGGCCCGACCGACTGGGTGCGCGACGGCGTGCTGGAGCGGCTGATGACGACGCGTCACTCCGCGCAGGAGACCGGCCTGCCGGTCGCGCCGCCGATCGACAACCTGCTGCTGGAGGTGTCGGGTGGCACGGCGAGCCTGGAGGAGCTGACCCGAGCGACCGAGGACGGCCTGCTGCTGACCTGCCTGTGGTACATCCGCGAGGTGGACCCGCAGTCGCTGCTGCTCACCGGCCTGACCCGGGACGGCGTCTACAAGGTCGAGGGCGGCGAGGTCGTCGGCGTCGTGAACAACTTCCGCTTCAACGAGTCCCCGGTGGACATGCTGAGCCGGATCTCCGAGGCCGGGCGTCCGGAGATCACCCTGCCCCGCGAGTGGAACGACTACTTCACGCGCACGTCGATGCCCGCGCTGCGCGTCGCCGACTTCAATATGTCGTCGGTATCGAAGGCCAGCTGAGCTCGACATATCTGCGCCAGGCGAGGTCGACGCGTTCGGCCTCGCCGGTGGCCAGCAGGTCCAGGAACAGGCCGCGCAGTACCGCGAGGGCGAGCGTGACCTCGGCCTCCGCGGGCGGGGTGCCGTCGCGCGGCGTGAGCATGCGGCGCAGCGGCGGCTCCCAGTCGCGCACCGAGTCCACCGCGAACGTGGTCCAGGGCTCGCCGCCGCCGAGTGAGCGGCTGTAGCTCTCGAAGAACAACCGGCCGAGGCCCGCGTGTTCGGGTTCGCGCATCCACGCCCACAGGCGCCCGAGCACCTCGCCGGGTTCGGCGGACTCCTCCAGCGCGCGCGTCACGACGGCCAACTGCCGCACGCGCGAGGCGGCCAGCACTTCACGCAGCAGGCCGTCCTTCGAGCCGAACAGGTAGATCAGCACCCGCGGGCTCGACCCGATCTCGGCGGCGAGCGGACGCAGCGAGAGCTCCGAGAGATTCGTGCGCATCGCGTACTCGAGGGTGCGTTCCAGCAGTTCCGCGCGCCGCGGCGATCCCGCCGGCGCCTCCGGGGTCGCCGGGGCTTCCACTGATCCGTTCATGCCGCTATCTTTGCCCATGGGAGCCACTGAAACAAGCGTTTCAGTGGAGAACGGAGGCAGGGACAGTGATCATCCGTTTGGCGACGCGGCCGGGCGACCTGGGCGAGGTCGTCGCGCTGCACGGCCGCCTGTACGCCGAGGAGTACGCGATGGACCAGTCGATGGAGGCGTACTGCGGCGCGGGCATCTGCCGCTTCGCGCTCGACCGGCTGGAGCGGGGCGAGCAGGTCGGCGAGATGTGGGTGGCCGAGGACGACGGCCGCATCCTCGGCTCGATCGCGATGCTCGCGGAGGAGGGGATGGGGCGGCTGCGCTGGCTGCTGCTGCACCCGGACCTGCGGGGCAGGGGAGCGGGGCGCAAGCTGGTCGAGACCTCGATGGACTACGCGCGGGGCCGCGGCTTCCCCGGCGTGTTCCTGACGACGATCTCAGGGCTCGATGCCGCGCATCACCTGTACCGGCAGGCCGGGTTCGAGCTGACCGGCGACGAGCCGGTGAGCAAGTGGGGGATCGAGACGCGGGAGCAGCGCTTCGACCTCAAGTTCGGCTAGTCGATCCGATACCCGGCGAGTATGGCGGGGATCTCGGAGAGGGTCTCGGCGCGGTGGCCGGTCCACTCCGCGGTCGGGCGGCCGGGGGCGTGGTGCGCGGTCCAGTCGGCGCCGGCGAGCAGGACCGGGTGCATGCCGACGCCCGCGGAACCGGCCAGCTCGTCGCCGCCGCCGTCGCCCACGTACAGGCACTCGTCCGGCTGCACGCCCAGGCGCTCGGCGGCCGCGTGGAACAGCACGGGATCCGGCTTGCGGGTGCCCTCGTTGCAGGAGAAGACGGTCGCGTCGAAGAAGTCCGCGAGCCCGAGCACATCCCACTGGTCGGCGAGTTCCGGTGTGCAGTCGCTGACGAGGGCGATCTTGTATCCGTCCGCGCGCAGGGCGCCGAGCACGTCGAGGGCGTCCGGGCGCAGCTCGTGCACCTTGCGGTAGCCCGCGTAGCGCAGCGCCACGGCCGCGGCCAACTGCTCGTCGGACGGCGCGTTTCCGGCTCGGGTCGCGACGGTCCGGAAGGTCTCGGTGATCGAGCCGAGCACGCCGGTCAGCCGCTCGTCCCAGGAGGCGTCGAGGGCCGCGAGCCAGACGCTCTCGGTGAGCCCGAGCGGTGCGGCGCAGGCCCGTTTCTGCTCGTCCCAGACGTCGCGCGGCCAGCTCGGCGTCAGGGTTCCGTACATGTCGAAGACCACCGCGGAGATCCGAGCCATGTCCGGAAGATATCAGGGTCGTTGGCAGGGACTTCCCCGGAGGCGCGGGAGCCGCGGGTTTGCGAGGCTGGGGGTATGCGCGAAGTCCTCAATCTCATCCTGAACGTCATCTGGTTCTTCCTGTGCGGCCTCTGGCTCGCGATCGGGTACACGATCGCCGCGTTGATCTGCTTCGTGCTGATCGTGACCATCCCCTTCGGGATAGCCTCGCTGCGCATCGCCTCCTTCGTGATCTGGCCGTTCGGCCGCACCGCCGTGCCGCGCGAGGACGCCGGGGCCGCGTCCTGCGTGGGCAATGTGATCTGGCTGGTCGTGGCGGGGATCTGGCTGGCGATCGGGCACGTCGTGACCAGCATCGCGCTCGCGCTGACCATCGTCGGCATCCCCTTCGCCTGGGCGAACCTCAAGCTGATCCCGATCTCGCTGATGCCGCTCGGGATGAAGATCGTGCCGAGCGACCGGGCGTTCGCGGGCTGGTGAGCCGCATCTATCTTGACGTCGAGATAGATTCCTGGCAGGGTATCTCGATGTCAAGATAATTTGCACGAGTCGGGGAGCCGTCCATGTCGACGCAGAGCACCACCTGGAACCCGCAGCACTACCTCCGCTTCGCCGCCCAGCGGGCTCAGCCGTTCCGCGACCTGCTCGCCCGCGTCCGCGCCGATGACGAGTCGGAGCCGACGCGCGTGGTCGACCTTGGCTGCGGGCCCGGCAACGCGACCGAACTACTCGTGCGGTGCTGGCCCGGCGCGCACGTGCTCGGCATCGACAACTCCGCCGAGATGATCGACGCCGCGCAGGCCCGCGCTATGCCCGGCCGCCTGGAGTTCCGGCTCGGGGACGTGCGCGAGGTGACGGCCGAGCAGGTCGGCGGGCCGGTGGACGTGCTGATCACGAATGCCACGCTGCAGTGGGTCCCCGGCCACCTCGACCTGATCCCGCACTTCGCCGGGCTGCTCGCGCCCGGCGGTACGTTCGCACTCGGCGTGCCGGGCAACTTCGACTCGCCCTCGCACACGCTGTTCGGCGAGCTGCAGCGCGAGCCGCGCTGGGCGAGTCGGCTGACCGGGCTCGAGGTGCGCCCCAACGTCCCGGAGCCCGAGGTCTACCTGCGCGCGCTCGACGCGGCCGGGCTCGCCGCCGAGGCCTGGGAGACCACGTACCTCTACGTCGTCGACGGCGAGGACGGCGTTTTCGACTTCGTCAGCTCGACCGGCCTGCGCCCCGTGCTCGTCGAACTCGGCGGACCGGACTCCCCGGCCGCCATCGAGTTCTGCGACGAGTACAAGGCGCTGCTCCGCGAGGCGTACCCGCCGACCACCATCGCCGGGCGCACCGTGCAACTGCTGCCGTTCCGCCGCATCTTCGCCCTCGGCGTACGCGGCTGACCTGGGAAGACGTTAGTCGTCGAGCGGGCCGCGGTACTCGACCGGCCCGTAGATCCCCTCGGCGCGTTGCGACATCAGCGCCCAGTAGCGGTCCCCGTAGGAGAAGTGCCACCACTCGGTCGGATAGTTGACGAATCCGGCCGAGTGCATCGCCTCGACCAGGATCGCGCGGTTGGCCGCGGCCCCCGCCGGCAGCCCCGGGGCCTCGGTGTAGCAGCGGCCCTCGGACTGCTCGGGCGTGGCGTCCAGGATCGTGCCCATGTCCAGCTCGCGGCCCTCGGCGTCGCACAGCGTGAGGTCGATCGCCGCGCCCGCGGTGTGCGGGGCCAGTTCGGGCGGGGAGACGAAGCGGCTCGCGGCCGTGCGCAGCTGCTCGGCCGTGTAGTCCGGGTTCAGCTGGGCCAGCTCCTCGCGGTAGCCCTCGAAGTACTTCCGCTGCAGCTCGAGCGGCCGGTACGCCTCCACGACCAGCAGCCGCAGGCCCGGCGGGAGCAGCGATTCCGCCCGCGCCAGCCGCTCGGCCGCGCCCGCCCGGAACTGCCGGGACGCCCCCAGCGGGTCCTCCTGGCGGATGTCCACCAGGAAGCCCGCGTCGGCGAGGTCCACGAGCGGCTCGCCGTTGTCCACGACGGGTATCCGCCCCACCCGGGGATCCGCCATCAGCACGATGTCACGCATGGCTGAGACCTTACTTCCCGGGGGCCACGTCGCCCAAAGTGATCCGGACGGCCTTGGGCAGCTTCGAGCGGACCAGGTCGTACGAGTCCTCGACCATCTCACGGACGAGGTGGTCGGGCACCGAGCCGTCGATCAGCACGGTGTTCCAGTGCTGCTTGTTCAGGTGGTATCCGGCGGTGACGGCCGGGTACTCGATGCGCAGCTTCACCGCGACCTCGGGCACGCACTTCAGGCTGATCCGCAGCGGCGCCTCGTCCAGGGCGGTCAGCGCGAACACCTTGCCCCCGACCTTGAACACGGACAGCTCGGCCGAGAACGGGAAGGTCTCCTCGGCGGCCGGCTGCTCCAGGCAGACTGCCTTGAGCTGCTCAGCCGTCAACATGCGCGAGCCCCTCGGTGGCGATCCGCTCGAAGACCTCGAGGTCGGCGGCGAACTCGGTGTCCGGGATCGGCCAGTGCAGCACGAGCTCGGTGATGCCGACCTCCCGGTAGCGCCCGGCCCAGTCCACGAAGGCCTCGAAGGACGCGAGCGGCCGCTCGGTCTCGCTGCGGCCCATGTTGAGCAGCGTGAGTTCGAGCCCGGCCACACCGTCCCGGCCCTGCTCGGCGCATGCCTCGCGGAGCCGCCCGATCTGCTCGGCGACCACCTTCGGGCCGTCCTCGGAGGCGCCGAAGGTGATCCAGCCCTGGCCCAGCTCGGCGGTCAGCCGCATCGCGCGCGGGCCGATCGCGGCGACGTGGAACGGCATCCGCGGCCGCTGCGTGCTGCCCGGCAGCATCTCCGCCTCGAAGGCCCGGTAGTACGCGCCCGCGGTCTCGGTGGTCTCGTCCTCGCTCAGCAGCCTGTCGAGCAACCGGGTGAACTCGGCGAAGCGGTATCCGCGCTCCTTGGCCGACCAGCGCTCCTCGTTCAGTACAGTCGCGTCGAAGCCCTCGCCACCGGCGCCGATGCCGAGCGTGAAGCGTCCACCGGACAGCTCGTCGAGGGTCATCAGCTCCTTGGCGAAGGGAACCGGGTGCCGGAAGTTCGGCGAGGCCACCATCGTGCCCAGCCTGATCCGCTCGGTCACCGCGGCGGCCGCGGCCAGCGTCGGCACCGTGCCGTGCCACGGCGTGCCGCGGAAGGACTGCCAGGTCAGGTGGTCGTAGGTGTAGGCGGCGTGCAGACCCAGCTCCTCGGCGCGGCGCCACACCGCGCGCCCCTCGCGCCACGGGAAGACCGGCAGGATCACGGTGCTCAGCTTCATGGCTCGATCCTAACCGGGGCCGCCGACACCGCCGCGGCGAAAAGTGGTCTAGACCCTTGACGGGTGCCGGACCCGGCGCTTGACTACGAATGCTGCTTCACCCGCGGTCGCCCACACCGCGGCTCTCGCTCCTGGTCATGGAGGAATCAGCCACTCATGCACGCCCTGTTTCGCGCTGCCCGGATCCGGCCGTGGCTGCTCGCCACCGGCACCGCGGCCATAGCGGTCGGCGCCACCGTCCTCACCCCGATCGCCGCCGCGCAGGCCGCCACCGGCTCCTCGGCGCCCGCCACCAAGTCGCACGCGGCCAGCTCGCTGCCCGCGTGTCCGTTCTGGGACGCCGGGGTCACCCCGCCCACCCGCACCGTCTCACCGTGGACGCCGCCTTCGCAGACCGCGGCGGCCGTGAACTTCTCCAACCGCCCGGCCGCCCCGACGCTCAGCGGCTCGCTCTCGAACGGCTCGGTCACCATCACCGTCAGCCCGGTGCCGAACGCCGTGGCCTACCGCGTGTGGCGGGACGGCGTTGCGGTCGGCTACATCAGCTACTGGGGCCAGACCGGCCCGCTGACCGTCACCGACACCTCGCCCTGTCAGGGTGCGTACTACGACGTCGTGGCCATGTACGACACGAGCGAGTCGGACGCCTCGCTCGGCCAGATCTCCGTGCCGTACTGGCTCGGCAGCAACGGCACCCTCGCGGCCGGCCCCGGCGACGTCCCGGTCGGCACGCAGATCCCGGTGATGGTGACCTCGTACAACGACGTCGGCCAGACCGCCTCCGGCCTGAACTCGCAGCTCGGCGTGTGCGCGACCGACCCGCGCGTCATCCCGTGGGGCACGTACTTCACGGTCCCCGGCTACGGCACCTGCTACGCGGCGGACATCGGCGCGTGGATTCAGAACGACACCGTGGACGTGTGGCTGCCCGGCGTCCAGGCGAGCAACTGGGGCGTGCAGGACCGCACGGTCACCGTCATCGCGAACCCGTACTAGGCCGCCGGCGGGCTACTTCGCCCACAGGGTCCTGACGTGCGAGAGGTGGTGCGCCATGCACGCGCGCACCGCCTCCTCGTCGCCCGCGATCAGGGCGTCGAGCAACTCGAGGTGTTCGCGTGCCGAGGACTCCAACTTCCCGGCGTCGGCGAGTTCCTGCAGGCCGAAGAGCCGCGAGCGCTTCCGCAGGTCCTCGACGACCGCCACGAGGTGCTCGTTCCCGGCCATCGCGAGCAACGCGAGGTGCAGCCGACGGTCCGCCTCCAGGTAGCCGATCAGGTCGCCGGCGACCGCCGCGTCCACGATCAGCTCGGCCTGCGGACGCAGTGCCTCCAGCCGTGCGCGGTCGGCGGTCCGTGCGAGTCCGACGATGATCGGTATCTCGATCAGCTCTCTGATCTGTGTGTACTCGTCCAACTGCCGTTCTGAGACCTCTGTGACGCGGAATCCCTTGTTGGGCATCGTCTCCACGAGACCCTCGCGCACGAGATCGAGCATCGCCTCACGTACCGGCGTGGCCGAGACGCCGAAGCGCGCGGCCAGGCCGGGGGCCGAGTACACCGCACCGGGCTTGAGCTCGCCGGCGATCAGCGCGGCCCGCAGCGCGTCCGCGACCTGGTCCCGCAGGCGGCGGTGCGCGCCGAGCGAGGTGAGCGCCGAACCGTCGGCCGTCACAGCAGGAACCCGGCCGGGAACGGGTCGGTCGGGTCGAGCATGTACTGCGCCGTCCCGGTGATCCATGCGCGGCCGGTGATCGAGGGCAGCACGGCGGGCACGTCGCCGATCGTCGTCTCGCCGAGCAGCCGGCCGGTGAAGCGCGTGCCGATGAACGACTCGTTGACGAACTCGCGCCCGATCTCCAGCTGGCCGCGCGCGTGCAGCTGCGCCATCCGCGCGGAGGTGCCGGTGCCGCAGGGGGAGCGGTCGAACCAGCCCGGGTGGATCGCCATCGCGTGCCGAGAGTGCTCGGGCGTGGCGTCCGGGGCTAGGAACTGGACGTGATGGCAGCCGTGCACGGACGCGTCCAGCGGGTGTAAGGGCTCGTCCTCGCTGTTGATCGCGTCCATCAGTTCCAGCCCGGCCGCCAGGATCTCGTTCTTGCGCGCGCGGTCGAAGGGCAGGTCGAACTGCTCCAGCGGCAGGATCGCGTAGTAGTTGCCGCCGTACGCCAGGTCGTAGGTCACGCTGCGGCCGCTCGGGAGCGTGATCTTGCGGTCGAGCGCGACGCTGTACGCGGGCACGTTCGCGAGCGTGACCGCCGTGGCCGCGCCGTCCTCCACGTGCACCTCGGCCGTGACCAGGCCGGCCGGAGTGTCCAGCCGCACGGTCGTGACCGGCTCGACGACCGGCACCATCCCCGTCTCGACCAGCACCGTCGCCACGCCGATCGTGCCGTGCCCGCACATCGGCAGGCAGCCGGAGACCTCGATGAACAGCACTCCGTAGTCGGCGTCGGGGCGGGTCGGCGGCTGCAGGATCGCGCCGCTCATCGACGCGTGGCCACGCGGCTCGTACATCAGGAACGTGCGAAGGTGGTCGAGGTGCTCCATGAAGTGCACGCGCCGCTCGGACATCGTCGCGCCCGGGATCACGCCCACGCCGCCGGTGATGACGCGCGTCGGCATGCCCTCGGTGTGCGAATCCACCGCGTGCAGGACCAGTTTGCTGCGCATGAATCAGACTCCTGCCTGAGCAACGAACCGCTCGGTCGCCTCGCGCACGGCCTTCTCCTGCTCGGCGGTCAGCGGGCTGCGCGGGGCCCGGCACGGACCGCCGTACCGCCCGACGATGTCCATCGACAGCTTGATGGCCTGCACGAACTCGGTCCGCGAGTCCCAGCGCAGCAGCGAGTGTAGTTCACGGTAGAGGGGGAGCGCGGTCTGCAGGTCCCCGGCGACGGCGGCGCGGTAGAGCTTCACGGTCGCCGCGGGAAGCGCGTTCGGGTAGCCCGCGACCCAGCCCTTAGCCCCGGCGATGGCCAGTTCGAGCAGCACGTCGTCCGCACCGATCAGCAGGTCGAGGCCGGGCGCCAGCTCAGCGAGCTGATACGGCCGCCGCACGTCCCCGCTGAACTCCTTCACCGCGACGATGTGTCCGGCGTGGTAGAGCTCTGCGAGCAGTTCGGGGACGAGGTCCACCTTGGTGTCGAACGGGTTGTTGTAGGCCACGATCGGCAGCCCGGCCTTCGCGACCTCGGCATAGTGCGCGCGCACGGTCGAATGATCGGCGCGGTACGCGTTCGGCGGGAGCAGCAGCACGGCCGGGCACCCCGCGTCCGCCGCCTGCTCCGCCCAGCGCCGCGCCTCGGCCGAACCGTACGCCGCGACGCCCGGGATCACGCGGTCCGCGCCGATCGCGTCCGCAGCCGTCTGCACGACCCGGGCGCGCTCCTCGGGCGCGAGCGTCTGGTACTCGCCGAGCGACCCGTTCGGCACGACCTGGTCGCAGCCCTCGGCGACGAGCCACGCACAGTGCGCGGCGTACGCGTCGTAGTCCACGCTCAGGTCCTCGCGCAGGGGGAGCGCGGTGGCCACGAGCACGCCGTGCCACGGTACGCGGGTCTCGATCGAGTCGTTCACTCTGAGCCTCCGTTGTCGTCGATTTCCGCCAGTACGCCGAGCGGCACCGGCCGGGCGAACGGCGTGTTCGCGGGCGTGAGCGGGCATCCGGCGACGCCCGCGACTCCCGGCCCGCAGATCCGTCCCTGACACCAGCCCATGCCGGCGCGCGTCAGTAGTTTGATGGTCCGCAGATCGGTCGCGCCGAGTTCGGACACTGCTTCACGGACCGAGGCCGCCGTGACCTCCTCGCACCGACAGAGGACTGTCTCGTCGGTCACGCGATCCGCCCATCCCGCCGGGGCCGAGTAAGCGTCCTCCAACGCTTCCGCGAACGCCGCCAGCCGACGCCGCGTCCGCTGACTCGCCGCAAGGTCTCTCGGCATGTCACCACGCAGCCTCGCCGCCGCCGACCGTCCCGCGATCTCGCCCTCGACCAGCGACAACGCAGCGCCACCGATCCCGGTCGTCTCGCCCGCCGCCCACAGGTTCGCGACGTCCGTGCGCTGCTCCGTATCGACCGCGACAGCGCCTCTGATGCCGATCCGCGCGCCGAGGGTCTGCGCGATCTCCGTGTGCGGGAGCATCCCGTGGCTCACGGCCAGCGCATCGCACTCGATCCGCCGCCCGCGACTTCCATCGGGCCCTGCGACGGTGACCGCCTCAACCCGCTCGTCTCCGTGCACCGCGATCACCGAGTACCGGAACCGCACCCGAAGCCCGTGCCACGCCAGCCGAGCCGCGTAACCGACACCCTCCGCGAGCTTCTCCGGATTCTGAGCGAGCGCCCGCACATGCCGACCGAACGCACGCGGATCGGACGAGTCGAACACCCCCGCGACCTCAGCACCCGCCGCAGCCAACCCGCCAGCGACCGGCAGCAACAACGGCCCGGCGCCAGCGACGACCACACGCCTGCCCGGCAGCACAAGCCCCGCCTTGAGCATCGCCTGCGCTCCACCGGCCGTCAGCACACCAGGCAGCGTCCATCCGGGAAACGGCAGCACCCGCTCGTAACCCCCGACTGCGAGCACCAGCCCACCGGCCGCCACCGACTCAGATCGCTGCTGCTCCGGCCCGACCTGCGCGTGAACGACGAACCCGTCCCCGTCGGCTGGCTCCACGTGCCACACGTGCCGCTCGGCCAGGAACGTGATCCGCTCCGACTCCCGGTGTGCAGCAAGCCGGTCCCGCAGCGACTCCCACTCCGACCAGCCGTGATACAGCCGCTCGGGCCGTCGTGCGTGGAGTTGCCGCGCCGTCTGCCGGTAGAACTGTCCGCCCGCGTCCGCCGCGCCATCGATCAGCGCGACGCGCAGGCCCGCGTCCGCTGCCGCGATCGCCGCCGCGAGACCGGCCGGTCCCGCACCGATCACTGCGAGCTCATGCCGCGCCATGGCCGTCACCCCGCTGAGTCGTGATCACGTCGCCGGGCTGTGCGGGCAGCAAACACGCACGCTGATTCGGCATGTCGTTCACCGTCACCAGGCAGTCGAAGCACACGCCGATGCCGCAGAACACGCCGCGCGGACGGTCGTCCACCCGCGTCCGCCGCCACGCGGTGATTCCCGCCGACCAGAGCACGGCCGCGATCGTCTGACCAGGCAGTGCGTCGAGCGTCGCGCCATCGAAGGTCACCTGGAACGCCGGTTCCGGCTGGGCCTCGACGAGCATCAGGGGATTGCGTCTCATGCCTCCTCACCGCCAGTGTCGTTGAATCGCTCGGGCCGGAACGGAGTCAGATCCAGATCAGGGGTCTCATCGGTCAGTATCTGGGCAATGAGATGACCCGTCGCGGGTGCCAGGCCGATGCCCGCACCCTCGTGGCCGCACGCGTGCAGCAGTCCCGGTGCGCGCGGATCCGGGCCGATGGCAGGGAGATGGTCCGGCATGTACGGTCGAAAGCCGACGTAGCTCCGCATCGCCTTGACCTGCGCCAATGCGGGGAAGAGGTCGATCGCCTGCCGCGCGAGCAGCCGCGCGACCTCCAGCGAGAAACGCCGATCGAACCCGACCCGCTCCCGGCTCGCCCCGATCAGCACCGGCCCGGCAGCCGTCCCCTCGACCACCGCCGACGCCTGGAGCGCGGCCGAGCTGCTCGCCACGTCCGCGACGTAGTCCGCCGCGTACACCTTATGCCGGATCAGGCGCGGCAACGGCTCCGTGACCAGCACGAATCCGCGTCTCGGCAGCACCGGCAGATGCACGTCCGCGAGCCGCGCGACCTCCCCGCCCCACGTGCCCGCCGCGTTCAGGACCCACGAAGCATGCACTGTGCCGCGATCGGTCACGACGCCGGTCACGGTCCCGTCCGCGCCGCGTGTCAGGGCCGTGACGGTCGTGTTCGTATGCAGCGAAGCTCCGTGGCCCCGAGTCGCGTCCCGGATCAGCAGCGCCGCGGCGCGAGCGGGCTGAACCTGCGCGTCCTGCGGATAGTGGATGCCGCCCGCGAGACCGTCCGCGAGGTGCGGCTCCAGCCCTGAGAGATCATCCGCGCCGACCGACTCAGCGACGACCCCCGACCGCCGCTGCTCGTCCGCGAACGCCTCCAGCGCCGCGAACCCCTCAGGCCGCGCCGCGACGACGAGCCCGCCCTTCGCCTCGTACTCGATCCCGCCGCCGAACCCGTCTGCCAGCTCACGCCACAGCCGCGTCGAGAGCAGCGCCAGGTCGAGCTCCGGGCCCGGCTCCTTGTCGGAGACGAGCAGGTTCCCCTCGCCCGCGCCCGTCGTGCCGCCCGCGACCGCGCCCCGGTCCAGCACGGCGACCCGCAGCCCGGCCCGTGCCGCGTACCAGGTGCACGCGGCGCCGGTCATCCCGGCGCCGATGACCACGAGGTCGCACTCTTTCGGCAGGTCCACGACAGTAAAATGTCACATGACAGCGGTCCTGCCAAGAGCGAGCACCTACGCGATGACGCCGATCAGCTGCGCCACCGTCTCCGCGAGGGCCAGGCGCGCGGGCTTGAGGTACTTCCGCGGATCGACCGCCTTCGCGTCGCCCGCCAGGAAGGACCGGACGGCGCCGGTGTAGGCGATGTTCAACGCGGTGCCGATGTTGACCTTCACGATGCCCGCGCGCACGCCCTTCGCCAACGTGTCGTCCGGTACGCCCGAGGAACCGTGCAGCACCAGCGGCACCGGAACCGCGTCGCGCAACCGCTCGATCAACGCGAAGTCGAGGCCCGCCGTGCGCTCGGTCATCGCGTGCGAGCTGCCGACCGCCACGGCCAGCGCGTCCACGCCAGTCGCCGCGACGTACGCGGCCGCCTCGTCGGGGTCCGTGCGCGCGCCCGGCTCGTGCGCGCTGAGATGCACGCCGTCCTTGCCGCCGACCTGCCCGAGCTCGGACTCGATCAGCAGACCGTTCGCGTGCGCCCAATCGGCGGCCCGGCGCGTGCGCTCGACGTTCTCCGCGTACGACGCGTGCGAGGCATCGAACATGACCGAGCTGAAACCGGCGTCAGCAGCCTGATGCAGCAGCGCGTCGTCCTCGACGTGGTCCAGGTGCAGCGACACCGGCACGTTCGCCGCCTCGGCCAGCGCCCGCGTAGCCAGCGCGATCGGCAGGACGCGGCCGTCGTGGAACTTGACCGCGTTCTCGCTGATCTGCAGGATCACCGGCCGCCCGGCACGCTCGGCGCCCGCGACGATCCCCTCGGCGTGTTCGAGCGTGATGACGTTGAACGCCGCGACCGCCCGCTTCTCGGTGCGCGCTGCGGCCAGCAGGGAGCCGGTCGGAACCAGGGTCATGACTGTCCTGCCAAGATGACGGAGCGGGTGAGGTGACGCGGCTGGTCCGGGTCCAGGCCGCGCGACTCGGCGATCGCGACGGCGAGCCGCTGAACCCGGATCAGCTCGGCCATCGGATCCGACTCGGGGCCCTGCTCGCACCGGCCCCCGGTCGCGCCGATCTGCGCGGCCAGTCCGTCCGGCAGCGCTCCGAACGCCCAGGCCACGCGGTTCGGCCCGGTGATGCTGATCGGCCCGTGCCGGTACTCCATCGCCGGGTACGACTCGGTCCACGCGCCCGCGGCCTCGCGCATCTTCAGCGCCGCCTCGGCCGCGAGCCCGATCGTCCAGCCGGTGCCCAGGAACGTGAACTGCTCGGCGGCCACGAGTTCCGGAGCGAGCGCGCTCTCGACTGCCGTGCGCGCATCCGCGATCGCCGCGCTCAGGTCCTCGCCGAGGTGCGCGCGGAGGACAGCCAGGGTCGTGGTCGCGAAGCGGGTCTGGACCACGGACTTCTCGTCGGCGAAGTCGAGCATGACGAGCTCGTCGGCGGCCTGCATCACCGGCGTGCTCGGATCCCCGGTGATCGCCGTCGTCGGCACGCTCCCGCGCAGCTTCTCGAGCAGGTCCAGAACCTCGCTCGTCGTCCCCGAGCGGGTGATCGCCAGCACCCTGTCATAGCGCCGATCCACCGGGAACTCGGACGCCGCGAACGCATCGGTCTCGCCCTGGCCGGCGGCCTCGCGCAGCGCGGCGTAGCTCGCGGCCATGAACCACGACGTCCCGCAGCCGACGACCGCCACCCGCTCACCCGGAGCGGGCAATCCCCTCGCTCCCGGTGCGAGCGCCGCCGCCCGCTCCCAGCACTCCGGCTGGCTCGCGATCTCCGCGGTGACATGCCGCACGGCCGGACCTCCCTCGCGTGTCCCGAATGATCGATACTGCGCACTGGATGCGCGATACTGCTCGAACGGTCGCATGATCGAGCAGATTTGGCAAACGGCGAGGTGGGCGCCGGGACCCGTCCGCGCAGCTAAACCGGTTCCCTTCGGCCGCGTACGTCCGGGACACTGCTGCGCATGCTTGTGACGATCACCGCCACGCGGCCGCCCGGAGCGGACTGGCCCGCGACCGACCTCGGATACCTGCTGGCCAAGAACCCGGCCGCCGTGCAGGACTTCTCGCACGGCTTCGGCCGCTCGCGGGTCTTCTATCCCGAGGCGGACGAGGAGCAGTGCACGGCGGCGCTCTACCTGGAGATCGACCCGATCGGCCTGATCAAGAGCCGCAACCTCGACTCGGCCGACTTCTCGCTCTCGCAGTACGTCAACGACCGGCCGTACGCCGCGACCTCGCTGCTCGCGGGCGCCATCGGGCAGGTCTTCCGCACTGCGATCCGCGGTACGTCGAAGGACCGGCCCGAGCTCGCCGCCGCCGCGCTGCCGCTCACCCTGCACCTGCCGGTCGTCCCGGCGGGGGAGGCCTTCGTGACGCGGCTGTTCGAGCCGCTCGGCTGGACCGTCGAGGCCGTGCCGCTGCCGCTGGACCCGGCGTTCCCCGAGTGGGGCGAGTCACGGTACTGCGATGTCACGCTCACCGGCGTGCAGCGGGTGTCGGACGCGCTCAGCCAGCTGTACGTGCTGCTGCCGGTCCTCGACGGGTCGAAGCACTACTGGATCGACCCGAGCGAGGTCGAGAAGCTGCTGCGCGCGGGCGAGGCCTGGCTGCCCGGCCACCCGGACCGCGAGCTGATCACGCGCCGCTACCTCGGCCGCCGCCCCACACTGGTGCGCAGCGCCCTGGCCCGCCTCGCCGAGTCCGACGAGGTGCCCGAGTCGGAGCTCGACAACGCGATCGAAGCCGAACCTGAAGTGGTGGAGGAGGAGACCCCGCACGTCTCCCTCGCCACACACCGGCGCGACGCCGTGATCGCCGCGCTCAAGGACGTCGGCGGACGGCGCGTGCTCGACCTCGGCTGCGGCGGTGGCGCGCTGCTCAGGGCGCTGCTGCACGAACGGTACTTCACCGAGATCGTCGGCGTGGACGTGTCGGCGCGGGCGCTGCAGTACGCCGCGCGCAAGCTGCACCTCGACCGGCAGCCCGCGCAGGTGGCCGAGCGGCTGACCCTGAAGCAGGGTTCGCTGACGTACACCGACACGTCGCTCAAGGGCTACGACGCGGCCGTGCTGATGGAGGTCATCGAGCACGTCGATCCGCCGCGGCTGGCCTCGCTGGAGCACGCGGTGTTCGGGGCGGCCAAGCCGCGCGCGGTCGTGGTGACGACGCCGAACGCCGAGTACAACGTGCGCTACGAGACGCTGGAGGCGGGGCGGATGCGGCACCGCGACCACCGGTTCGAGTGGACCCGGGCCGAGTTCGCGGCGTGGGCCGAGGCGGTGGCCGGGCGGCGCGGATACGCGGTCGAGTACCGGCCGGTCGGCGACGTCGATCCGGAGCTCGGGCCGGCGACGCAGCTGGCGGTGTTCACAGAGATAACAGGCCCAAAGGGGGTGGAGTAGACCATGACGACGCGTACCCTGACTGTTCCTGAACTCTCGCTCGTGGTGCTCGTCGGCACGACGGGTGCCGGGAAGTCGACGTTCGCCGGGCGGCACTTCAAGCCCACGCAGGTGCTGTCGTCGGACTACTGCCGCGGGCTGGTCAGCGACGACGAGAACGACCAGTCGGCGAGTGCTGACGCGTTCGCGCTGCTGCACCACATCGCGGGGGTGCGGCTGCGGCGTGGGCTGCTGACGGTGATCGACGCGACGAACGTGCAGCCGAAGTCGCGGGCGGCGCTGGTGGACGTGGCCCGGGCGCACGACGTGCTGCCGGTGGCGATCGTCTTGGACGTGCCGGAGGAGGTGTGCCGGGAGCGGAACGCGGTGCGGCCCGATCGGGAGATGGGGGTGCACGTGATCGCGCGTCAGCGGCGGGAGTTGCGGTCGAATCTGCGCAACCTCGAGCGCGAGGGCTTCCGGAAGGTGCACATTCTGCGCGGCGTCGAGGAGGTGGACGGCGCGGTCATCGAGTTCGAGAAGGCGTACAACGACAAGCGTGACCTGACCGGGCCGTTCGACGTGATCGGCGACATCCACGGCTGCCGTTCGGAGTTGGAGACGCTGCTGACGGAGCTCGGGTACGGCCTGATACGTGATGCGGAGGGGCGTGCGGTGGACGCGGTGCCGCCGGAGTCGCGTACGGCCGTGTTCGTGGGCGACCTGGTGGACCGGGGGCCGGACACTCCGGGCGTGCTGCGGCTGGTGATGGGCATGGTCGAGGCCGGGCACGCGCTGTGTGTCCCGGGCAACCACGAGAACAAGCTCACGCGGGCGCTGACCGGTCGGAAGGTGCAGGTCAAGCACGGTCTCGCCGAGTCGCTGGAGCAGTTGGCGGAGGAGTCGGAGGAGTTCCGGACGCGGGTCGTCGAGTTCTGTCGAGGGCTCGTCAGCCACTACGTGCTGGACGGCGGTCGCCTGGTCGTGGCGCACGCGGGGCTCAAGGAGGTGTACCAGGGTCGTGCGTCGGGTCGGGTGCGGTCGTTCGCGATGTACGGCGAGACGACCGGGGAGACCGACGAGTACGGCCTGCCGGTGCGTTACCCGTGGGCGCAGGAGTACCGGGGTTCGGCGACGGTGCTGTACGGGCACACGCCGATCGTGGAGCCGGAGTGGGTGAACAACACGCTCTGCCTGGACACCGGCTGCGTGTTCGGCGGTCGGCTCACGGCTCTGCGTTACCCGGAGCGTGAGCTGGTGGCCGTGCCCGCCGAGCAGGTCTGGTACGAGCCGGTGAAGCCGCTCGGTCCGGTGCGTGCGACGCGGGATCCGGTGGTGTTGGACATCGGTGACGTGCTGGGGCGCCGGGTCGTGGAGACGCGGCTGATGGGCAATCTGGCGGTGCGCGAGGAGAACGCGGCGGCGGCGCTGGAGGTGATGAGCCGGTTCGCGGTGGATCCGCGCTGGCTGGTGTACCTGCCGCCGACGATGGCTCCGGTGGCGACGTCGTCGGAGCCGGGTCTGCTGGAGGCTCCGGCGGAGGCGTTCGGGTATTTCGCGTCGGCGAGTGTGTCGCGGGTCGTGTGCGAGGAGAAGCACATGGGTTCGCGCGCGGTCGTGTTGGTGACGCGGGACGACGCGGGCGTGGCCGCGGCGAAGCGGTTCGGTGTGGAGGACGGTTCGACCGGGGTCGTGGTGACGCGTACGGGCCGGCCGTTCTTCGACTCGGCGGAGACGACGGAGGTGTTGCTCGGCCGGGTCCGGGCCGCCGTCGGGAGGGCGGGGCTCTGGGACGAGCTGGGTACGGACTGGCTGCTGCTGGACTGTGAGCTGCTGCCGTGGTCGGCGAAGGCGATGGGGCTGTTGCGTGATCAGTACGCGGCGGTCGGTGCGGCGGCGCGTGCGGGTCTGGGCGCGACGATCGCGGTGCTGGAGCAGGCGTCGGCTCGTGGGCTGGAGGTCGGCGGGTTGCTGGACGCTCAGTCCGGGCGTCGTGCGGCGGCTGAGGCGTTCACGGCTGCGTACGGCCGGTACTGCTGGCCGACGTCGGGTCTGGACGGGGTGCGGTTGGCGCCGTTCCAGGTGTTGGCGGCCGAGGGTTCGGTGCATGCCGTGCGGGATCACGGTTGGCACCTGGGCGTGCTCGACCGGCTGTGTGCGGCGGATTCGGAGTTGTTCCAGGTCACGCGGCGGCATGTGGTCGATCTCGGTGACGAGTCGGCGGTCGGCGCGGCGACGGCGTGGTGGGAGGAGCTGACCGGGGCCGGCGGCGAGGGGATGGTGGTCAAGCCGTTCGAGGCGCTGGTGCGGGACGGCCGGCGGATCGTGCAGCCGGGGGTGAAGTGCCGTGGTCCGGAGTACCTGCGGATCATCTACGGTCCGGAGTACCTGGAGCCGCGGAACCTGGATCGGCTGCGGCGGCGTTCGCTGGGGCGCAAGCAGTCGCTGGCGTTGCGGGAGTACGCGCTGGGGCTCGAGGCGCTCGACCGGTTCGTGGCGGGGGAGCCGTTGTACCGGGTGCACGAGGCGGTGTTCGCGGTGCTGGCGCTGGAGTCGGAGCCGGTGGACCCGCGGCTGTGAGTGGCGGGTGAACGTCTGCTGAGTTTTTGACGGCCTCGCTCAACCGTTCGGTCTGATGACTCGTCCATATGAAGGACAGCCATTCGGTCGATAGGGTGAGTGAGGCCGTTTTTCCGGGGCAAATCGCCCGTGGGTGAGCGCTGAGGCCGGATTCAGAGTTCGCCGAGGAGGCGTTAACATGCACCTCGTACGCTGACCGAATGTGCACATCATCAGGTGACCGCGCGGGCGCATGGGGCCCCGGACAGGCCCTGTGAGCCGAGGAGATGGGGAGCGAAGGAATGTCAGGTCTCGCCGACGTTCTGAAGAACGAATACACCGGGAAGCTGCTGGACCTCACCGGTGTGCGCAAGCCGCCGTTCGTCCCGGACTTGAACACCAAGCACTACCGTGCCCCGCTGGTGGAGGCCGGCGGCGGCTACGTGCAGCTGCAGAAGTACTCGGGCCCGGAGATCCCCGCCTCGGAGTGGGAGTCGCTGGAGTACACGACGTACAAGTCGGACCCCTTCACCTTCTTCGCCCCGATCACGTCGCCGACCGGCAAGATCGAGATGATCGGCGCGAACGAGGTGGGCAAGGAGGAGCTCGAGTGCGTGCCGACGCCGAACGCCGAGAAGTGCCCGACGATCATGGCGTGGCTGGACTCGGTGGGCGCCCGCTACGGCCGGGTGCAGCTGCTGCGCATGTCGCCGAACACGATCCGCGAGTGCCGGTGGGGCCTGCACCAGGACAACAACAACCTGAAGAACCCGGACTCGAACGGCTGGATCGTGCGGGTGTGGCACGAGTTCACCAACGACGCCACGTCGCGGCTGCTGGTGCGTTCCGAGCGGTTCAACAAGAAGACCGAGTACCAGATCCCGCTGCCGGCCGGTCAGCAGGCGGTGGTGGACTCGGAGCGGCTGTGGCACGGCGGGGCGCACTCGGGGACGCACACGCGGTACGCGCTGATCGCGAGCTTCGAGTCGAGCCCGGCGCTGAACGACTGGATCCAGGCTCAGCTGCCGTAGTCACTGTCACAGCTTCGCCACAGATGTAAGAGGGCGGATTTCCTCGTTCGGGGCCCGGTGCGGATGTTCGTGCCGGGTCCCGAGACGTGTCCCGGGGTCAGTCCCAGTGGCCGCCGTGCCAGCGCCCTTCGTCGAGGCGGCGGTTGAGTTCGTCGCGGTCGAAGACGTCGGCTCCGGCGTCGCCGTGTTCGCGCAGGGATTCCTGGTACTCCCACAGGCCGCCGCAGTCCTCGGGCGGTGCGGCGCGGCGGCCGCCGATGCAGCGGGGGTAGTGGACGTCGGGGTCGCCCTGGTAGGTGCGTTCGACGCGGACGACGTGTTCCCAGTAGTCGCCGTAGTCGTAGACGTAGGTGAGTTTGGCCCCGGGGCCGGTGAGGATCTGTTCGATCGTCACCTCGCCGTCGAGGCCGTGTCCGAGGTCCACGTCGCCGTCGCCGAAGTCGCCGTAGGCGGTTTCGAAGACGTGCAGGTGGTAGCCCTCCCATTCGAACACGGTCTGGATGACGTCGTGCAGGGCGGCGAGGGTGAGGTCGCCGGGGATCTCGACGCGGCGCCAGATGGGGGGTTTGGCGCCCTTGAGGTCGATGCGCAGCCGGTAGATCGGGGCGGGGCCGTCGAGGGGGAGGCGGCGCAGCGGCGGGGTGATGCGGGTGAGGCCGGGGCCGGGGGGCGGGACGTCGCGGTGCGGGTGGTCGGCGACGAAGACGGCGGCGCCGAACGCTGCGGGGAATTCGGGGAAGGCGAGGTCGACGTCGTAGTCGAAGCCGTCGGGGGCCGGTTCGCTCCACGGGTCGAAGTCGTGGTCGCGCGGGGGCGGGGGGAGGGAGTCGAGGCGGTTGCGCAGCGCGGCGATCATGGTGGGGTAGGGGGGTGCGCCGAGGACGCCGGGGGTGGCGGACTCGTCCCACTGGGCGAAGCGGGCGTCGAGGTCGAGGCGGGCGTCCTGCAGGGCGCGGGTGCGGACGGCGGTCTCGAGCAGGCGGCGGGCTTCGCTCGGGTCGAGGTGGGTGATGGTGACGGTGTCGAGTTCGTCGCGGGGGACGAGTTCGGTGACGATGTCGGCGAGGCGTTCGGGCAGGACTTCGGCGGGCAGCGGGGCGATGGCCTCGGCGGGTCCGTCCTGTTCGTCGCGGACGACGACGGCGAAGGCGTGGCGGCGGCCGGCGCGGCGGAAGGAGAGCAGGTGCAGCAGGTCGCCGTCGAGTTCGCGGCGGACGCAGACGCATTCGTCGGGGTGCAGGGCGCGGTCGAGTTCGTCGAACCAGCCGGGCGGCAGGATGCCGGCGCGCCACATGCGGGCGGCGCCGCGGGCGGCCGCGGCGGCGGCTTCGCCGTCGGCGAGCAGGGCGAGGCTGGCGAGGACGGCGAGGGACAGGCCGTCGCGGCGTTGTTCGAACTGGTGGACGAGGGTGGGGACGACGTCGGGGGGCAGTGAGCCGACGAGGGCGGCGGTCTGGGCCATGTCGAGGATGCCGCAGAAGCTGGAGACCATCATCTCGAACTCGAACGGGTCGTCCTGGTCGGCGATCTCGGCGAGGTCGGCCAGCAGGGCTCCGGCGAGGTCCGCGGGGTCGAGGCCGAGCGCGCGGGGTCGGGGCGTGGTCTCCTCGGGCGGCGCGGGTTCGGGGTGTGCGGGGCCGCGGCGGGCGCGTCGCACGATCCGCGCGGGGCGGCGGAGCCGGTCGGCCGCCTCGCCCTCGGGGGAGTCTTTGCTCACGCGGCCAGTCTTCCACAGTGGAGGGTGGGCTGAATCCTGTTTCGGGGAAGCGGCACCCGGGCGGTATGGCCTGTTGAGCGTGGGTCGGGGGGAATTCTTAGGGAGACTCAGCGGAATCTCGGAAATCGTTTAGCCGCACTGAATCCGCACTCACCGGTATGGTCACGGCGAGGTCACGGATTCGGTCCGCGGCCTCGCCGTTCCGGGGTGTCAGTGCTCTGCGGCTCAGCTGGTCGGCTGTTCAGCTCGCGAGTGCTTCCGGGCTGTACTTCTCGATGTGCTCCAGGCTGAAGCGGGCGTCGACGGCGGCCGCGTGCCGTACCGGATCAGTGCCCGTGTACGAGCCGGATTCGGCGAGGGTGCCCGCGACCTCGCGGTGTGCCCGCAGCAGCAGCGCGTCCTGGGCGAGGTGTTCGGGGTTGGCGACCATGAGGTATTCGCCGGTGCTGCAGCCGAAGTTGCCGGCGGTGAGGTTGGCGCCGTCGTGCTCGATGCGCTGGGAGAGCAGGTGGCCGCCGAGCAGGTCGAGGACCTGCTGGTCGTGGGCCTCGGGCAGGCGCGGCTTGACCAGGCGCAGGTCGCACACGTACAGCTCGGTCGCGCCGGTCGCCGCGTACGTCTCGGTCACCTGATTCGGGGACGCGGCGGCGGTGAGCGCGAGTTCGATCAGTTCGAGGGCGGCGTCGGCGGAGTGCAGGTCGTACTGGCCGCACGCCTCGGGAGTGGAGAACGGGACCGGTTCGCCCGCCTGGAACTTCTCGCGGATCACGGCGAGCGCGGCCCGGTAGGCGGCCAGCAGCCGTTCGGTCGGCAGGTCGCTTTCCGCGTCGCCGGTCAGTACGAACGTGGAGCGGAATCCCAGCGGCAGGCCGGCCGGGTCCGCCGCGTTCAGCAGACCTGGAATATAAGGGCTCATATCGATGAGCCGGGCGGCGAACCCCGGTCCGTGCCCGGCGGCCTCGGCGAGCCGGGCACGCAGGTCGCCGCCGTCGGGGGAGGCGAGGGCGTGCTCGATCGAGTGGACGCCCGCGAACAGCCGGTCGCGCGCGGTGCCGGGCGCGGCCGGGTCCACGGTCGTGACGGGGAAGAAGTCGTGCTGCAGGCGCAGCGGCTCGGCGGCGGTGACGCGCTTGTCGGCGCCGAGGGTGCCGCCGGTCATGGCGATGTGGTCCTTGCCGGAGGAGTGCTTGGCGAGCAGTTCGACGCGGACGGCGGGCGTGGTGCTCACTGGGCGACTCCGGTCGGTTCGGCGGCGGCGGTCGCCGCGGCGGCGCAGCGGGCGCGCAGGATCTGTTCGGCGACGACGGCGAGCTTGCCGAGCGCGTAGGGCAGGTTCTCCTCGAACGCGTCGGGGGAGTCGCCGTCGCAGTAGTCGGAGGGGGCCTTGTAGCTCTCCAGCTGTTCGAGCCGGCCGTTGCGCAGCAGCGTGTGCGCGATCGCGGTCAGTTCCATGTCCACGAAGTCGGCGTCGAAGCCCGCGAGTTCGGGGTGGAAGCCGTCGCGGCCGGTGACGAAGGTGTCGCCGGACAGCAGCCGCGCGGTCGGCAGCGGCTGCGGGGTGTTGCCGGTGAGCGGGTACTCGTGGATCTCGGTCTGCGGGATCTGGCCGATCTTGTAGCCGAACGCGGTGGCGTCGACGTCGAAGAACGCGCAGGTGGAGACGGCGTGCACGGCGCCGATCTCGATGGAGTGGGTCAGGCAGCCGACCAGGCCCATGTTGATCACGCGGTCCGGGGCGAAGCGGTCGATCACGTGCTGGGTGGCGGCGGCCGCGTTGGTGGTGCCGATCCCGCTGACCACGACCACGGCCTGCGCGGTGTCGTCGCCGCGCCGGTAGACGGGGAAGGGCGCGAGGCTGAGCTCGGTCCACGCGGGCAGATCGAAGATGCCCTCGGCCTCCTCCATCATCGCGATCACGAACGCCACCGGTGTGTCAGTCATACGATCATGCTACCTTCCGGTTTCGGCAGGTCGCGGCCGCGGAGTCATCACTTCGCGGCCCCTGGCCCTCGTGCGTTGCGGATGACGGGCCGTAGGCTACCGGACATGACGATGAATGTGCTGGTGGTGCGGGTTTTCGCGGACGAGGGCGGCCGCTACGGCAACGAGCTCGGTGTGGTGCTGGACACGGCGGCCCTGGACAGCGGCCTCGGCCCGAAGCTGACCGCGCACCTCGGGTTCAGCGAGACCGTGTTCGTCGACCGGATCGACGACGACGGCGCGCACGTGCGCATCTTCAACCCGACCGCCGAGATGAAGCTCGCCGGGCACCCGCTCGTCGGCACCTCCCGCGTGCTCGCCGAGGCCACCGGTACCCAGCCCGCCCGGCTGCTGCCGAGGCTCGCCGACCCGGTCGACACGTGGGCCGAGGGCGAGGGTCCGGACCGGGTGACGTGGATCCGCGCCAACACCGTGTACGCCCCCGACTTCGACTTCGTGCAGCACAACACGCCCGCGTGCATCGACGGCCTGGAGGTCCCGCCGATCGAGGAGCAGGCCCATCACCAGCATTGGGCGTGGATCGACGAGCCCGCCGGGATCCTGCGCGCCCGCACGTTCGTCGGCCGCATCGGCATCCCCGAGGACGAGGCCACCGGCGCGGCCGCCCTGCGCCAGGCCCAGCGTCTGGGCCGGGAGGTGACGATCCGCCAGGGCCGCGGCTCCGTGCTGCACGTCCGCCCCGCCGAGACACCGGGTTGGTCCGAGGTCGGCGGCCGCGTCGTACTGGAACCGGCCCGCGTCGTCGACCTCTAATCTTGCTCCATGCGCCTGGAATCCGTAGCACGCACTCCCGAGGCGTATCAGCGCCCGCTCACCGAGCAGCAGATCCAGGCCATGGCGGACCGGCTGCTCGGTGACGTCGAGGTCACGGCGGCCGTAGAACTAGGCGACGGCACCTACAACACCACCTACCGCGTCGAGCTCGGACGTGGCGATGTCCCGGCCTGCATCCTGCGCGTGGCCCCCGAACCCGCCCGCCAGTACCGCAGCGAACGCGGCTTCATGCGCAGCGAGCACGCCGCCGCCCCGTACTTCGCTCCGATCGCCGCGCTGCTACCGCGCACCCTCGGCGTCGACTTCACCCACCAGGTCGTCGGCCGCGACTACATGTTCCAGACCATCGTGCCCGGCATCCCGGCCCGCATCGGCCTGCAGAACTACCCGCGCGAGGAGTGGGGCCCGTTCTTCCGGCAGCTCGGCGAGATCAGCAGGCGGATCCACGCCGTGCACGGCGACCACTTCGGCCCGCTCAGCCCCCTCGGCCGCCCGGCACACGCCACGTGGAGCGACGCCGTGCACGCCATGCTGGGTGACATCATCGCCGACCTCGACGACGCCGAGATCCCCGCCGACGACGTCCGCGAGGTGCTGGCGATCGCCGTGCAGGGCAAGGACGTCCTCGACGAGATCGAGACGCCCAGCCTGCTGCACGGCGACCTGTGGACCATCAACGTGATGCTCGCGGAACACGCCCCCGAACCCACCGTCACCGGCCTGTTCGACTGCGACCGCGTCATCTGGGGCGACCCCGAATCCGACTGGGCGATCTACCGCGCCGCCGGCCGCCCCGGCACCGAACGCGACGCCTTCTGGACCGGCTACGGCCCCCTCGACCCCGCCCCCCACGCCGCCTGGCGCCGCACCCTCTACGAAGCCAGGAACGTGGCCGCCGTCCGCCTGGAACGCTTCCGCCTGGGCCTCGACCTCGCAGAGTCCTACGACGAGTTGCGCACCGTCATCGGCCGTCTCGCCTGACTCGTGCTTCTGCGTCAGGCGGCGCCGACCAGCCGGACGACCTCCGTCTGAGCGCGCTCCGCGGTGATTCCCGTCTCGGTGAGCACCTCGGCGGCGAGGCCGGTGCCTTCCTCGATGAGCGCCAGCAGTAGGTGCCCGGTGCCGACCTGCTCGTGGCCCAGGCGGAGGCTCGACCGGGCGGCCAGCTCAAGGGTCTTCTTTCCCTCCTGGCTGAAGGGGATGTGGCCGTGGAGTTCGGTGGAGGCGGGTGCGAGGCGGGCGGTGACGGCGGCTTGGAGGTCGGCGACGGGCACGCCGCTTGCCTCGACGGCTCGGGCGCCGATGTCGCTGTCCTCCTGGCAGATGCCGAGCAGCAGGTGCTCGGTGCTGATCAGCGGATGTCCGTGCTGCCGGGCGTTCTCCTGGGCGAGGACGACGACGTGCCGGGCGCGGTCCGTGTACCGGCCGAAGACGTTGCCGCGGGCGGCCGCGTCGGTGACCTGCTGCGGGACGTCCGGCGGGGCGAAGCGCTTGCGGGCGGCCTGCTTCGTGACGCCGATGTGCTCCCCGATCTGGGTCCAGGTGAACCCGGCGGCGCGGGCTTCGTCGACGAAGTGGCCGACGAGGTGGTCGGCGACCTGTTCGAGGTCGGCCGCGGTCTGGCAGGCCGCGGCCACGCGGGCGAGCGGGTCGGCGTCGGGGTGTGCGTCGCGGACTTGGGCGATGAGCGCGTTGAGCGGGCTCGGCGAGTTATCCATGAGACAACCTTAGGTTGTCTCGGTCGATCTGACAACCCTGGGTTGTCCGCGTGTCGTACCGCCGAGCTCAGGGGACTGATTTAATGCGGGTATGACGAACGGACCCCACCGCGCCGGCGTCACCGGCCTGCTCGCCGCGTGCGTGCTGGCCGTCGCCACCGCGTGCACGGCGGCGAGCCATCCCGCCGCCGCGGCTTCGAGCGGACCGCAGTTCACCGGAAGGCTGGTCGTCGAGAGCCTCAGCGGCGAGATCGGCCAGCTCACCTTCGACGCGCACGGCAAGGCCGCCTACCGGCGGATCCTCGCCGCGCCGAGCCCGCAGCCCGCGGGGAGCCCGCCGTACGTCGCGGCCGCGCTCTCCCCGGACGGGACCACGCTCGCCTACGGCTCCGGCAAGGGCCTCGTGCTGCGGAACCTCGAGACCGGCACCGATCAGACGCTCACCCCGCCGGACACCACCAAGATCGCCTGCGTGAACTGGGCGCCCGACGGCAAGCACCTCGCCGTCGGTACCGCTGACGCGCTCTACCTGTCCGACGCGGCCGGGCACATGACGAGCCTCTACACCGTCAGCAGCCAGGCGTACACCGCGGGACCGGTCGGCACGGTGGGCGTCCCGTCGTACGTCTACTCCAGCTTCACCTGCGGAACCTGGCTCAACCAGAGCGAACTGGTCTTCCAGCAGAGCGGCCCGTTCCCCGCGAGCATCTCGGAGAACAGCGGAAACACCCTGGCCGCCGACACCACGACCGTCGCCACCCTCCGTACCGGCGCCGCGCCGCGCACCGTCAACGAACCGACGCAGTGGTCGCTCGTCGCCTCCTGCGGCACCGTCGCCCTGACGACCGACAGCGGAATCGGCCTCTACGTCGTCCCCGGGCTGACCGGCGCCGTCACCGCCGCCGAAGCCACGCCCGCGCACGCGAAGATCGCCGACAACTCCACCACCGCCTCGCTCTTCCGCACCGGCACCTGCCAGCCCATCCTCATCAAGCCCGAGAGCAACAGTGCGAACGACGAGGTCGCGGTGATCGACCCGCAGACCGGTCACGCCGGCAAGACCTGGCACCTGCCGTTCGCGGACATCACCGGCTCGCCCTCGCCCGGCCAGGACCAGTTCATCTGGGGTCCGGCGCACACCGACACGCTCGCCGACATCGTCAACATGCAGCTCACCGTCGTCAACCTCGACTCCGGCACGGCGCTGGCCCTCGACACCGGTCCGTGGACCAACGCCTCGCTGATCATCGGCTGGGCCGCCGGCTCCAGCTAGCGCAGACCCCTCATTTCGCGTCGGCGTAGCAGGGGACTGTGGCCACGTGGAGGGGAAAGCGGACGGGCGTGGGGCCGAAGACGAGGTCGGCGGCTTCCTGGGCGGATTCGGTGACGGCGGTGCGGACGCGGTCGGCCTCCGACTCGGGGCAGTGCAGGACCACCTCGTCGTGGAGGTAGAAGACGAGTTCGGCGCTGGAGTCGGCGAGTTTCCGGCGCAGGGTCGCTATCAGGGCCAGGGCCCATTCGGCGGCGCTGCCCTGGACGACGAAGTTGCGGGTGAAGCGGCCGCGGTCGTGCCGGACCTGGTCGGCCTTGGCCTCACCCTCGGCGCCGGAGACCAGGCGTTGCCATCTCGGTGACGGCGGGGGGCAGGCGCGGCCGAGGCGGGTGTGGACGACGCGGCCTTCGATGCCTGACTTGGCGGCGTCGTCGACGAGGGCGATGGCGCGGGGGAAGCGGCGGCGCAGGGTGGCGAGCAGCGGGCCGACCTCGCCGCTGGTCTGGCCGTACATGGCGCCGAGCATGCCGAGTTTCGCCTTGGCGCGGTCGCCGCCGAAGACGTCGCCGAGTTCGGTGTAGAGGTCCTCGGCCTGGGCGGCGGTGGCCAGGCCGCGGTCGCCGGAGATCGCGGCCAGCACGCGCGGCTCGAGCTGCCCGGCGTCGGCGACGACGAAGGTCCAGCCGGGATCGGCCACGACGGCGCGGCGGACCATCGCGGGCAGTTGCAGGGCGCCGCCGCCGCGACTGGCCCAGCGTCCGGTGACGACGCCGCCGACCACGTATTCGGGACGGAACCGGCCGTCGCGCACCCAGGCGCGCAGCCAGGTCCAGCCGTTCGCCGAGTACAGGCGCGCGAGTTCCTTGTATTCCAGCAGCAGCGGCACGCCGGGATGGTCGAACTCGCGCAGTTCCCAGGCGCGGGTGGTGTGCGCGGGCAGGCCGTTGGTCGACAGGGCTTTGAGGAGCTGCGACGGGGAGTCGGGGTTGAGCGCGGGGGTGTGGAAGGCCTCGGCGACGCGTTCGACGAGCGCCTGGAGTTTCGCTGGACGTGCGGTGGGGCCGCCGAACGCGGGCATCGGGCCGAGCGCTTCGGTGAGGTTCGCCGAGTGCAGTCGCGGGTCGAGGGGGAGCCCGGCGTGCGTCATCTCGGCGGCGGCGAGTCCGCCCGCTGATTCGGCCGCCGCGAGCAGCCGCACCTCGCGCCCGGCGGCGTCGAGTTCGGCCAGTTGCGCCTGGTAGACCTCGACGAGCGCGGACAGCGGGTCGACCTCGGGCGGCAGTCCGGTGTCGTCGGGGGAGAAGAGCGCGTCCTGCTGCGGCCCGTTGCCGCCGACGGCCTCGGTGGCGGCGGCCATCCGGCCCACGTCCGGGATCGGCAGGTCGTGCAGCCGGGCGTAGGCGGCGCCGAGAGTGCGCGGCGCCCCGAACTTTCCCGCCCGCGCGGCGAGGATCTCGTCGACGAGGACCACGTCGTGGCAGCGCGCGATCCGGATTCCGCCGCGCAGCAGGTCCGGGTAGAGCCGTGCGGTGTCGGCCCAGATCCAGCGCGGTTCGTGGGCGGATTCGAGCTCGCGGATGACCGGGGCGAGGTCGGGCACGGTGCGGACCTCGGCGATGGCGGTGGCGACGGTGCCGGTATCCGCGGACGGTTCGGCGAGCAGGGCCAGCCGGCCCCCGCCGTCTTCGTCCGCGTACACAGCCCATCTCATACGAACAAGTGTGCACTGCCCCACCGACAGAGATCGGCAGGACGCGATGGGAACCCGGCGAAACGGTCGAAACGTTGAGCAATCATGGCGACACTCACGGCACCGATCAGATGGCTCGGCCACACCATGCGCGCCGTGCGCGTCAGACCCGGCGCGCGCCGCGGCTTCGGCGGCGGCCCGCCCGGCAGTTGGTCGCCCGGCACGGACGAGGGCGACGGGTGGGGCGGCGTGCGTGAGCCGCGCCGCCCCCGAGGCACCCCGCCCGCGGGCGCGATGGCCTTGCCCGAACCCACCGCGGACAGCGGGGAGAGAACCTGACTAGAGGCCCAACTGGTGCGCGAAGAACGAGAGCTGGTCGGCCCAGAGGGTGAGCGAGCGTGAGATCGACCGGGTGCTGTGCCCGACGTTGTGCTCACGGCGCACCAGGATCGGTCGGTCGGCGATCGGGCCGGACGTGGCGTGCTGGAGCGCGGCGGCGAGTTTGCGGGCGTGCAGGGTGTCGACGCGCGAGTCGCTCTCGAAGATCGTGAACAGGGTCGCCGGGTACGCGGTGCCCTCGTGCACGTGGTGGTAGGGCGAGTAGCCGAGCAGCCACTCGAACTCCTCCGGCACCGAGGCCGAGCCGTACTCGACGTTCCAGAGCGCGCCGAGGCCGAACCGCTCGTAGCGGATCATGTCGAGCAGCGGGGCGGAGCAGACGACGGCGGCGTACGCGTCGGGGCGCTGGGTGAGCGCGGCGCCGACGAGCAGGCCGCCGTTGGAGCCGCCGAAGACGCCGAGCTGCTCGCGGGTGGTCCAGCCGGTCGCGGTCAGGTGGTCGCCCGCGGCGTGGAAGTCGTCGAACACGTTCTGCTTCTTGTCCAGGCGCCCGGCGCGGTGCCAGTCCTCGCCCTCCTCGTTGCCGCCGCGCAGGTTCGCGATCGCGAACACCCCGCCCGCCTCGACCCAGGCCAGGCGCAGCGCGTTGAAGTCGGGGGTGATGGTGAGGGTGAAGCCGCCGTAGCCATAGAGGATCGTCGGGCGCGGCCGGTCGGGTTCGGCGGCGGGCGCGAGGATCGTCATCGGGATCGCGGTGCCGTCCTTCGACGGGTACATCAGCCTCGTGACGTGCACGTCGCCGAGTTCGATGGTGCCCGGCGTGTCGGCCCAGGTGGTCAGTTCGCGGGTGCGCGCGTCGAAGGCGAGGACCTTGACCGGGGTGACGTGGTCGAGGTAGCCGAACCACGCCTGGGTGCCGCCGTCCTGGTGGGCGTGCAGGGCGGGGATGCTGCCCGCGTTCGGCGTCGCGACCTGCGTGAGCAGTTCGCCGGTGGCGAGGTCGAACAGGTTCAGCTCGCTGACGCCGTGCCAGGAGTAGAGCGCGAGCACGGTGTCCTCGAGGATGACGTAGTCCTCGAGGACGGCCTTCGGGTTCTCCGGCAGCACGTCGCGCCACTGCCCGTAGCCGAGGGCGTCCGGCAGCGAGTCCGGCGATCGGTCCGGGTCGACGACGCACAGCCGCGCGTTCGGGGCGTCGCGGTCGGTGCGCAGGTAGAAGCGGCCGTCGCGGCCGAAGGAGATGTCGGTGCCGGCGTCCACGTCCTGCTGCACGGCGATCCAGCGCGGCTTGTCCGGGCCGGACTCGGTGAGGTCGGCGACGTGCAGGTCGTTGGCCCGTGAGGTGCCGCGGTAGGTGGTGATGCCGATCCAGCGGCCGTCGCGCGAGACGGTGATGCCGTAGAAGTTGGTCTTGTCCAGGCCTTCGCCGAACACGAGTACGTCCTCGGCCGGGTCGGTGCCGAGCCGGTGCAGGTAGACGCGCCGGTAGTACTGGGATTCGCCCTCGGGCACCTGGTCGGGCGCGAGGCGGCGGGTGTAGTAGAACGCGGAGTCGTCCGGCAGCCAGGCGACCGGCGCGTAGCGGGTCCGGTCGATCGGGCCGTCCACGAGGTCCCCGGTCGCGACGTCCATCACCCGCAGCAGCGACTCCTCGGTGCCGCCCTCGGACAGCTGGTACACCAGCAGCGCGCCGTCGCGGGAGGGGAACCACAGGTCGAGGGTGGTCGCGCCGCTCGGGTCGATCGCGGACGGGTCGATCAGCACGCGTTCGGCCCCGTCCTGACCGGCCGTCAGCAGCACGGGGTGGTCCTGGCCCGGGGCGCGGCGGGTGAAGAAGCACCGCTGCCCGCGCCACACCGGGGCGGTCACGGCGCCCGCGTCGGCGAGTTCGCCGACCCGCGCCCGGAACGCCGCCCGCTGCGCGCCGCCGTCGGGCAGCGCGGCCTGGAACGCGGCGAACAGCTCGTCCTGCGCGGCCGACCACGCGACGGTCTGCGCGGCCGCCGGGTCCTCGAGCCAGCGGTACGGGTCGGCGACGCGGTGTCCGTGCAGGTCCTCGACCAGGTCGAGGCGCTCCGCGGCCGGGTAGGCGGACGGCGGGAACGGGGAATCAGTAGTCGGCATGCCGTGATCGTAATCGGCGCGTCAACTCCGCGGCACCTACTTATCCCGCGACCCGCCACCCGCGGACGGGGCCGGGCCGCCTGTGGAACCGCCCGGCCCCGCCGCGGGTGTCGCGGCGTCAGATGGTCGGCTTCCAGCCCCGCTGCTGCTTCGGCGGGGTCTGGTCGGCGCCGGGCAGGGTGGGGGCCGGGTTGTCGGCGACCTCCTGCTCCGCCGCGGCCAGCAGCGCCGTCGTGTCCGGCAGGCGCGGGAACCCGAGGTCCTCGGAGCCGAAGCGGAACGCGGAGGTGAAGTCGCCGAAGGTGCGGCGGCGCCAGTCGCTGATGTTCGGCTCGCGCACGCCGGTGAACTTCTCCAGGAACCGCAGCGTCGAGGTGTGGTCGAAGCGCTCGGTGCACACCCAGCCGCCCGCGGTCCACGGGCTGATGATGATCGTCGGGACGCGGAAGCCGCCGCCGATCGGCAGGCCGCCGATGAACTCCTCTGCGGTGCCCGCGCGCGGGGTGGGCGGCGGCACGTGGTCGAACAGGCCGTCGTTCTCGTCGTAGGTGAGGATGAACACGGTCTTCGCCCACACCTTCGGGTTCGACGCGATCGCCTCGATCTTGCTGGCGACGAAGTCGGCGCCGGCGGCCGGAAGGTAGTCCGGGTGCTCGGACTGCGTGGAGGTGGGGATGATCCAGGAGACCCGCGGCAGGTTGTCGTTGCGGGCGTCGTCCTCGAAGGTGCCGGCGGCCTGCCGGGCCATCCCGTTGTCGTACAGGGGGTCTCCGGGCTGCGCGTCCTGGAACGCGGCGAAGTTCTCCAGCATGTTGCAGCCGTAGTTGTCCTCCTCCTGGTAGACCTTCCAGGAGACCCCGGCCGCCTGCAGCCGCTCGGCGTAGGTGGTCCAGGTGTACGGGCCGTTCGGCAGCGAGTTCGAGGTGATCGGGCCGCCGTGCAGGCCGTCCGGGTCGATCGTGCCGGTCATCCAGTACAGCCGGTTCGGCCAGGTCGGGCCCTGCACGGAGCAGAACGAGGCGTCGCAGACGGTGAACGCGTCGGCGAGCGCGAACTGGAACGGGATGTCCTCGCGCTCGTAGTAGCCCATGACGTACGGGCCGTTGGCTCCGTCGGCCGCGCGGTGGGCGGGCAGCCACTGGTCCATCCTGCCGTTGTTCCAGGCCTGGTGCTGCACGGCCCAGGCGTGGCTGGTGGACGGGATCGCCTGCGCGCTGGTGGTCTTGGTGTCGAGGTGGAACGGCAGGGTGTAGCCGTCCGGGTTCTCGGCGTCCGGCTGGTAGAACACGGATTTTCCGGTGGACAGCCGCAGCGCCTGCGGGTCGTTGAAGCCGCGCACGCCGGGCATGGTGCCGAAGTAGTGGTCGAAGGAGCGGTTCTCCTGCATCAGCAGGACGACGTGCTCGATGGACTCGAAGCCGCCGGCCGGGCGCTGGGCGGCGAGCGCCTGCTGCACGGAGCCGGGCAGCATGCTCAGGGCCGCGGCGCCGCCGGCGACGCCCGCGGCGGTGCCCAGCACGCGCCGCCTGGTGTAACGGTTCTCGGGCATGGTGGATGTCCCCTTTTCCCCGGGGGGTGAGTGCCCCCGGAACAAAGATCGACTCTGCTCCCGGAGAACTGACGTCACATCACAGTGAAGCGAACAGGTCGCCAAGACCGCGTGTACGGATGCGTATCCGGCGCACGGCGCGAAAACGGGATTCCGCGGCCCTTGTAAATCCCTCGTACCGGTGGATTCCGGCTGAATGCGGCGGGGATGTCCGTTCGAGAATCCGAGTCGTTCAGGGCTTGGTGGGAGGGGATTGCGGCATGGCCATCGCGGTGCTGATCATTCTCGTGTTGGCCGCGACAGCGGCATTGGTACTCACCGAAAAGGTGCGTAAGGAACACAAACCGGAACGGGCGGACGCGTCAGCCCTCGACTACGTCAACACTTTCATCTCGACGCTCTATATGGTCCTTCTGGCGCTGGTGGTCGTGGTGCAGTGGCAGAACGTGGACCAGATCAACGCGGACGTGCGCACCGAGTCCACGGCGCTGACGGCGCTGGTGCAGACGGCGCAGCGGATGCCAGCGGGGGAGGGCGCGGTCGTACGCGCCTCCGCGATCGACTACGCGAACGCCGTGCTGGCGCACGAGTGGCCGCCCCCGTCGGACGCCGTGGACGACGCGGCCGCGAAGGCCCTGAACACCGGCCAGGCCGCCGTCACGCACCCGGTCGCGGACGACACGTCGCTGGGCACGATCGAGGACCAGGCGATCGGGGAGTACCAGGCGGTCGCGGCCGCCCGCGCGGACCGGCTCGCCGCCTCGAACTCGGAGACCTCCCCGGCGCTGCTCGTCGCGCTCGGCGTGCTGAGCTTCATCACGATCCTGACGCCGCTCACGCTCGGGCTGCGGGCCTCCGCGCTCGCGTTCGCGGGGCTGGCCGTGTCGACGCTGCTGGTGTGCCTGTCGTTCTGGTTCGTGCTCGACCTCGAGTCGCTGTACCACGGGCTGATCCACACGGACGCGACGCCGCTGCACCAGTTCCTCGCCGCCCCGGGATCGAACTGATGGCGCCCGGGCACGTCGCGGGACGGCGCGCGGTCGCGCTGGCCGGGGTGTGCGCGGCGGTCGTCGCGGTCCCGATCGGGCTGGCCGAGGCCGACGCGGGCCCGGCCCCCGCGTCGATCGTCACGGTCACGGACTGCGGCGACGGCCTGACCGTCACCCTCGGCGGCACCTCGGTCGTCGGGATCGGCCTGCCCGGCGACGACTGCCCGACCCCCACCCCGACCCCGACGGAGGGTCAGACCGCGACCCCCACAGCGAGCGCGTCCCCGACGTGGTCGGGACCGGTGATCTGCACGCTGCCCCCGCCGCCCTCGACACCGCCGCCGAGCACGCCCGCGCCGCGGATCGTGCTGTCCACCAGCGCGAAACCGAGCCCGCGGAACGCGCCGCAGGCCGTCCCCGCGCCGCCGTCACCGACCCCGACACCGACCCCGACGCCCACCACGCCGAAGCCGGTCGGTTCGTCCCCGGCGCTGATCGTGCCGGCGGCGCAGACGTTCCACACGGCGCCGTTCAAGCGGATGAGCACCGTGCTGGTCGTGTTCGTGGTCGCGATCGTGCCCGTCAGCATCGCGCGCATCCGGCACCGGCGCCGCAACTGACGGCGGCCCGCCGGCCCGGCGCGCGGGCGGTGGTCAGGAGGGTTCGCCGTCCCCGGTGGTCGGCAGCTTCGCCAGGATCCGGGTCAGTTCGGCCAGGTCCTCGTCCGGGAGCTGCGCGAGGATCGCGGGCGGGCGCGTGAGGATCTCCTCAGAACGCTGCGCCGTCGCGCGGCCCTCGTCGGTCAGCGACACGATCCGGCAGCGCCGGTCCCGCTCGTCCACGGTGCGCACCACCAGGCCGCGTTCCTCGAGCGCGTCGACGACCTGCGTCATGTACGGCTTGTCCACCACCAGCATCGCCGCGAGGTCCCGCATCGGCATCGGCCGGATCAGCAGCCGTCGCAGCGCCTTGATCTTCACGAAGCTGAGGCCGACGGCCGCCGAGACCTCCGCGCGCCGGTTGTCGTCGTAGACCATGGTGCGCATCCGGTCCCAGACCAGCCGCAGGTCCTGGTCGCGCCCGACCGCCACGCCGGTGTCCGTGCTCGTGCTCATGATGCCGCCTGCCCCACCGTCACCCGTGCCGCCCCGTCCGGCGCCGTGAAGATCGCCGCCGTGCGCGCGGCGCTCTCCTTGGCCGCGCGGCCCGTGGTGATGATACCGAGGACGCCGATCAGTACGGCGCAGCCGAAGGCCACCCACCAGCACACGTGGCTCGCGTGGGTGAACGCGCCGGACGCCAGGATCGAACCGAAGATCGCGACGCCGAGGGAGCTGCCCGCCTGACGGCTCGTCGAGGCGACCGCGGCCGCGACCCCGGCCTGCGAGCGCGGCATCCCGGACACGGCGGTGTTGGTGATCGGGGCGTTGACGAACCCGAATCCGAGCCCCATCAGCACGTACGCGACCGTGACCACGTACAGCGACGTCGTCGGGGTGAACGTGGTCATCAGCAGGGCGGCGAGCGCGAGGAAGACGGAGGCGCACATCAGCGGCAGGCGCGGGCCGCGGGAACCGACGATGCGCCCGGATATGGGGGACAGGACCATGTTGGCGGCCGCCATCGGAAGCGTCATCAGACCCGTGCGCACGGCGGAGAAGCCGCGCACGTCCTGCAGGTACAGGGCGTTGAGGAACAGGAAGCCGGACAGGCACAGGAACGCGGACACGGCGATGACCGTGGCGCCGGAGAACGGCATGGAGCGGAAGAAGCGCGGGTCGATCAGCGGCTCCTCGCGCCGGTTCTCGTAGGCGACGAGTCCGGCGACGGCGAGGACCGCGACCGCGAACAGTCCGATGATCAGCCCGCTGCCCCAGCCGTGCCGCGGGCCCTCGATGATCGCGGAGGTCGCGCTGGCGAGCGTCACGATCACCAGCGCCTGGCCCACGGGGTCGACCCGGCGGGCCCGCGGCGCCTTCGACTCGGGCACGAACACCGTGGTCAGCACGAGCGCCGCGATGCCGACCGGCACGTTCACCCAGAAGATCGAGCGCCAGCCGACCGCGGAGACCAGCGCGCCGCCGACCACCGGGCCGAGCGCCATCGACAGGCCGAACACCGCGCCCCACACGCCGATCGCGCGCGCCCGCTCCTTCGCGTCGGTGATCGTGTTGGTCACGATGGACAGGGCGACCGGGTTGAGCATGCTGCCGCCGAGCGCCTGCACGACGCGCGCCGCGACCAGCCAGCCGAGCGAGGGCGCCAGCGAGCACATCAGCGACCCGGCGGTGAACAGCAGCAGCCCGATCCGGAATATCCGCCGCCGCCCGAGCCGGTCCGCGGTCGACCCGGCCAGGATCAGGAACGAGGCCAGCACCAGGGTGTACGCGTCCATGATCCACTGCAGGTCGGCGAGCTGCGCGTGGAAGTCGCCCTTGATCGTCGGCAGCGCGACGTTCACGATCGTGACGTCCAGGCCGACGATGAACAGGCTCATGCAGCAGATCGCGAGGACGAGGTTCCGCCGCCGCGGAGAGAGATCCGGCATCAGGCACCCCCCAGGTGCTTAGTTAGTTTCGCTACTAGAACTATTAATACCGTATAACTAACTGGGGGGAGCGGGCAAGCGGTGCGGCGCTACTCGGCGAGGTTCAGGTTCGTCAGGTCGAAGCTGTCCTCGGTCTGGCAGTCGAAGGAGGTCAGCACGTCCGCGGGCTTGAGCCACGGCCGGGACCAGACCACGACGGTGCAGTCCTTGCGCTGGCCGAGGATCGCGTTGTCCACCTCGGCGATCCGCATCTTCAGCCGGTAGTTGACCCCGGACACGACCTGCGAGTCGGCCCGCGAGATGCGCACGACCACGTACGGGTGGCCGAACTCCTGGCCGAGCGCGGTGTCCGCGAACGTCGCCGCCTGCCGCACGCCCGGGGCGCCGGGGTTCTGCCGGGTCCAGCCCCCGGGCGCGGGCGCCGGGATCATCGGCACCGGCGTCGGCACCGGCGCGTGGCCGGGGGCGGTCAGCGGGGCGACGCCCGGCACGGCGGCGACGGCGAGCGAGAGGGTGGCGAGGCGGCGCGAGATGAACTTGATCTTCATGCCAGATACATAACGGGCACGCCGCGGCCCCCGTCCGCACGCCACGCCCGGCCCGCACCCGTCCGTGCGAATACTCAGATGATGGGACGACCTTGGAGCGCACGGTGACCAGGGGTTATCATCGGCGGTATGCAGTCGAACCGTAGTGGTGCCGTGGCGCTGGTGCGCCGTGAGCACATCGACTACGGCCTGGTGTGGTCCATGTCCTGTCCGCGCACGAACACGGACGGCGACCTAGCGTGCTCGGCCTCCTGTCCGTCCTGCCGATAACCATGCGCACGATCGTGCCCACACCACCCTCCCCGCCGACTGCATCCTCCCTGGACGGACACCGTGAATCCCGGTCTGATCATCGCCGTGCTCGTGCTGCTCGCCGCGAGCGCCTTCGGCCTGTGGCGCAGGCGCACGGACGGCGTCATGCGCGCCCGTGAGGACGGGCAGGCCGCCGGGCCGCTGACCGACACGCTCGGCGGACCCCTCGGCGAGCGGGCCACGCTCGTGCAGTTCAGCTCCGCGTTCTGCGCCCCCTGCCGGGCCGCGCGCGTCGTGCTCGCGAAGGTCGCCGAGGACGTGGACGGCGTCGCGCACTACGACATCGACGCCGAGGCGCACCTCGACCTCGTGCGCGAACTCGGCATCCTGCGCACCCCGACCACGCTCGTGCTCGACCCCGCCGGCCGGGAGACCGCCCGCGCCGGCGGCGTCCCGCGCCGCGAGCAGGTCCTCGCCGCCGTCAGCGCCGCCGCCTGACCCGCCCGCGGCCCACCCCACAGGCTTCCCTCCCTCTCCCCACGAAGGACCCCCGCCATGGCCACCCAGCCCGCCGACCCGTCCGCGCCGCCGCTCAAGCCGTTCATCGACCCGCGCGGACCCCGCTTCGGCGCCGCGATCACCACCGTCGTGCTGATCGTCGTGCTCGGCACCGGCTGGGGCTGGCTGCTCGCGGCCCAGGCCCTCGTGTTCGCGGTCAGCGCGTTCTCCGACCTCAGGTACGCGCCGTACGGCTGGATCTACCGCCGCTTCGTCCGCCCGCGCCTCGCTGCGCCGACCGAGCTGGAGAACCCGGCGCCGCCGATCTTCGCGCAGTTCGTCGGGCTCGGCTTCGCGCTCGTCGGCGCGTTCTCCTACCTGGCCGGCTGGACCGTCGCCGCGATGATCGCCACCGGCCTCGCGCTGGCCGCCGCGTTCCTGAACGCAGCGTTCGACTACTGCCTCGGCTGCGAGGTCTACCTGCTGCTGCACCGGGCGGCGCCCCGCCGCCGCCCGGCCTGATCAGTCCGCGGACTCAGCGCCCGGCCGCGTACCCCTGCATCGCGCGGGGGTTCGCCCCGGCCCGCAGCACCCCGGTCGCCGGATCCCGGGTCACCGCCGAGAGCCGGCCGAGCGACCACGCCCCCGAACGCACCGGCTGATGCCCGCGCGCGGTCAGCGCCGCGAAGACCTCCTCGCCGAATCTGTCCTCGACGACGATCTCCCGCGGCGCGCGCTTACGCGGGGCGAACGAGGCGGGCATCGCGCTGCTGTGCCAGGCCGGCGCGTCGATCGCCGCCTGCAGGTTCAGCCCGTCGCCGACGTGGTTGAGCAGGAACAGCAGCTGCCACTGGTCCTGCTGGTCCCCGCCCGGCGTGCCGAACGCCGTCACCGGGACCCCGTCGCGCGTCAGCATCGAGGGAGTCAGGGTCGTGCGGGGACGCTTGCCGGGCGCGAGACTGTTCGCCAGCCCCGGCTCCAGCCAGAACATCTGGCCGCGGGTGCCGAGACAGAACCCGAGCTCCGGGATCGTCGGGTTCGACTGCAGCCAGCCGCCCGAGGGCGTCGCCGAGACCAGGTTCCCCCAGCGGTCCACGACGTCGATGTGACAGGTGTCGCCGCGCGTGCGCCCGGCCTCGTCGACCTGCTCGACCTGCGCCATCGCGTCCGTGAGCTCGCCGCTGTCCGCGAACGCCTCGGGCGTGGCCAGGAAACCGGGCAGCCGCGGCGTGCGCCCGCCCGGCGAGCCCGGCCGCAGCTCCGTGGACGCCACGTCGCCGACCAATGAAGCTCGCGCCTTGAGATAGTCCGGGTCGAGCAGGTCCGGCAGCGCCGCGTACGCCTCCGGATCGTCCCCGTAGAACGCCTCCCGGTCCGCGAACGCCAGCTTCGCCACCTCCACGACGCGGTGGATCCTCTCCGCGCTGCCGTGCGGCGGCAGCTCGCCGAGCGCATCGAGCATCCCGAGCTGCTGCAACAGCACAGGACCCTGCGACCACGGCCCCGCCTTGTGCACCGTCACCCCGCGCCAGTCCAGCGAGACCGTCGGCTCATACGACGGGCGCCAAGCGGCCATGTCAGCGCCCGACAGCAGGCCGCGATGCGCACGCCCGGTCTCGTCGAGCACCTCCCGCGCCGCGAACGCGTCCACCGCCTCCGCGACGAAACCCTCGTACCAGGCGCGGTACGCGGCATCCAACTGCGCCTCGCGATCCGCGCCCGCCGCCTCCGCCTCGGCGAGCAGCCTGCGATACGTCGCGGCCAGCGCGGGCAGCCGCACCATGTCGTGCCGCCGCGGGACGCGCCCGCCCGGCAGCCACTGCGCCGCCGAGTCGGGCCAGCGCGTGCGGAACAGCTCCGCCACCGAGTTCAGCGTGCCGACGACGCCCGCGACCAGCGGATGCCCGTGCTCGGCGTATCCGATCGCGTAGTCGAGCACGTCGCGCAACGGCAGCGTCCCGTGATCGCGCAGCAGCGTCAGCCACGCGCCGACCGCACCGGGCACCACCGTCGCGAGCTGCCCGCTGCCCGGGATCAGCGTCAGGCCGAGCCCCTCGAAATGCCCGATGCCGGTCGCGGACGGCGCCGGGCCCTGGCCGCACAGCACGCGCGGCACCGGATCGGCGGCCGTCGCCAGGATGATCGGGACGTCCCCGCCCGGACCGTTGAGATGCGGCTCGACCACGTGCAGCGTGAACGCCACTGCGGCGGCCGCGTCGAACGCGTTCCCGCCGCGTTCGAGCACCGCCATCCCCGCGGCCGTCGCCAGATAGTGCGTGCTCGCGACCATGCCGAAGGTCCCGGCGAGCTCCGGGCGGGTGGTGAATGCATCCGTGGGCGCCATGGGCCCGATCATAATTCCGTGATCAGCGAGGGGTAAGGGGCTAGGGTGGGTCGCTATGCCTCGATTCCCTGTCTCAGACCCCTTCGACTCCGGCCTGCTCGAGGTCGGCGACGGCAACCGGATGTACTACGAGCAGGTCGGCAACCCCGAGGGCGTCCCGGTGGCGGTCGTGCACGGCGGCCCCGGCGCCGGATGCAACCTCAACCAGCGCGGCGCCTTCGACCCCGAGCGCTACCGCACGATCCTGTTCGACCAGCGCAACTGCGGCCGCAGCCTCCCGCACGCCAGCGACCCGGCCACCGACCTGACCGCCAACACCACGCAGAACCTGATCGCCGACATGGAACTGCTGCGCGAGCACGTGGGGGTCGAGAAGTGGATGCTGTACGGCGGCTCCTGGGGCTCCACCCTCATCATCGCCTACGCCGAAGCCCACCCCGACCGTGTCACCCACGCGCTCATCCCGGCCGTGACCACCAGCGACAGTGACGGCGTGGCCTGGCTCTACGAGGGCGTCGGCCGCATCTTCCCCGAGGCCCACGAACGCTTCCGCACGTACATCCCCGAGGACGAGCGCGGCAAGGACGTCTTCGACCTGCTCGCCGCCTACGGCAGGCTGATGGCCCACCCCGACCCCGAAGTCCGCGCCCGCACCGCCGCGGAGTGGATGGCCTGGGAGGACGCCGTCATCTCGCAGGAGGCCAACGGGACGCCCGGCAGCTACAGCGCCCGCGTGGACGACGCCCGGCTCGCCTTCGTGCGCATCTGCGCGCACTACTTCTCCAACACCGCGTTCCTCGAGGACGGCCGACTGCTGCGCGACGCCGCCAAGCTCGCGCACATCCCCGCGATCTTCGTGCAGGGACGCATGGACCTCGGCTGCACCGTCAAGACCGCGTGGGACCTCCACCAGGCCTGGCCCGGCAGCGAACTCGTCATCGTCGAGGACTCCGGGCACACCGGCAGCAAGGCCTTCGGCGAGGCCATCAAGGACGCCATCGACCGCCTCGCCGCCCGCTGACCGTCTGACGCCGCGTCAGCGCCGCCCGCCGACGGGCCGTCGCAGACCTCTGCGTCAGCGCGTCGGCGGACCGTGCGTCACCGCCGCAGCGAGCGGTCGTCCACCTCGGCCTCGGCGTCCTCGTCGAGCAGTTCGTCGGACTCGTCCTCGGGCTGCTCGGCGAGCGCGGTCCGGATGTCCCGGATCAGCCGCGGCATGGCGGCCTCGCACAGGTCGAGCACGTGCTCGAAGTCGGTGTCGTTGCCGTAGTACGGGTCCGGCACGTCCAGCCGGGTGCCCGCGGCCGGATCATAGGACCGCAGCAGCCTGAGCTTGGCCAGGTCCTGCGGGCCGCGGGCGAGCTTGCGCAGCTGCTGCAGGTGCCCGGTGTCCAGCGCCAGGATCAGGTCGTAGCCGTCGAACCACTCCGGCCGGAACCGGCGGGCCCGGTGCGCCGAGGTGTAGCCGTGCCGGCGCAGCACCCGCACGGTCCGGTGGTCCGCCGGGTCCCCGACGTGCCAGCCGCCGGTGCCGGAGCTGTCCACGTCCACCCGCGCCCCCAGCCCCTCGCGCCCGAGGTGGCCGCGCAGCACGTGCTCGGCCATGGGGGACCGGCAGATGTTGCCGGTGCACACGAACGTGACGCGGTACGCCATGCCCGATCCTTCCGTTGACGTCAAACCCCAGCCTAGATCCAGTCCTCGCCGAGATCGACTGAGGGACACGCCGCGGTACGGCGTGCCCTCGTCGTTCCGAGCGCGACCGCTGCCGAATCCGCCGGGGAGAAGGACGGTTCCGATGTCGGTGTACCGGGTAGGTTATCGCGCCGCGCGCGCGAGTCCAGGGGCCGGGCCGTCTCAGCCCTTCGCCAGCCGCGGCAGCAGCATCGAGGCCACGGTCACCATCAGCACCGCGGATCCGGCCAGAACGCCCAGGTCGAGCCACAGATCGGTGGGCGCGCCGATCAGCAGCGCGCGCAGCCCGTCCACTTCGTACGTCAGCGGGTTGATCCGCGAGATCGGCTGCAGCCAGCCCGGCATCACCGAGACCGGATACAGCGCGGAGGAGGTGAAGAACAGCGGCATGGTGATCGCCTGGCCGATGCCCATCAGCCGGTCCCGGGTCAGCACGATCCCGGCGATCGACATCGACAGGCAGGCGAAGAAGCCCGAGCCGAGCACCACGATCAGCAGCACGGCCAGCAGCTTCAGCGGGTTCCAGGTCATCCCCACCCCGAGCAGCGCCGCCATGACCAGCACCACGACCGCCTGGATCACGGCTTTGGCGCCCGAGGCGAACGCCTTCGCCGCCACCAGGGCGGCCCGCGGGGTCGGGGTGACCATCAGCTTCGTGAGCACGCCCGCGTCGCGCTCCCAGATGATCTGGATGCCGTAGAAGATCGCGATGAACATCGCCGACTGCGCGATGATGCCCGGCGCGAGATAGTCCAGATAAGGGGTCGAACCGGTCGGGATCGCGTGGATCTTCGTGAAGGTCTCGCCGTACACGGCGAGCCACAGCAGCGGCTGGACCGCCCGCGAGTAGATCTCGGAGCGGTCGTGCCGGATCTTCTGCAGCTCGACGATGCACAGCGCGGCCATGCGCGCGGGCAGCACGCTCCAGCCGGTGCGCACCGGGTGAGCCGCCGTCAGCAGTGCGCCGCCCTCAGCGGACGCGGTTCGCCGTGGTGCGGGTACTACGGACATCGCGGATCCCTCCCTCGATCGCCTCGTCGAGCCCGGCGCCGCCCGAGTAGTACCGGAACACGGTCTCCAGCGACGCGTTGTCCCGGTGCGCGTCGGGCAGCGACGCGATCAGCTCCGTGGGGCTGCCGACCGCCTGGATCCGCCCCTTGTGCATCAGCGAGATCCGGTCGCAGTGCTCTTCGGCCTCGTCCATGTAATGGGTCGTCACCAGCACGGTCATCCCGGTCGCGGCGCGCACCTCGGCGATGTGCTTCCACACCGAGTCGCGCGCGATCGGGTCCAGGCCGATCGTCGGCTCGTCGAGGATCAGCAGCCTGGGGGAGGAGACCAGCGCCTGCGCGAGCTCGAGCCGGCGCACCATGCCGCCGGAGTACGCGGAGGCCATCCGGTCGGCGACGTCCAGCAGCCCGACCGCGTCGAGGGCGCGCTCCACCTTCTCGGCGCGCACCGACCGCGGCACGTCGAAGAGCCTTGCGAAGTTGGCGACGTTCTCCCGGCCGGTCAGCCCCTGGTCGGCGGACAGCTGCTGCGGCACGTAGCCGAGCGAGCGGCGCACGCCCATCTGGTCCTTCGCCGGGTCGCGGCCGAAGACCTTCACCATGCCGGCGGGGATGGGAAGCAGGGTCGTGACGGCGCGGATCGCGGTGGTCTTGCCCGCGCCGTTCGGACCGAGCAGCCCGTACACCGATCCCGGGGCGACGGTCAGGTCGATGCCGTCGACGGCGCGGTTCTGCTTGTAGGCGTAGACGAGGCCGGTGACTTCGAGGGCGGGTATGTCGTGCTCGGCGTTGTCCGTGGTCATCACACTTCCCGATCCGTGCCGATCAGATCCGTCAGGGCGCGCAGGGCGGGCAGCGCGGCGGCGAGCGCGGTCACGTCCTGCTCGGTGAGCCGGTGCAGCTGACGCTCGAACAGTTCCGCGCGCTCGTCGGCCCAGCGCGCGAGCCGCTCCTCGCCGGCCGGGGTGGCGCGCAGCACCGCGCCGCGCCGGTCGGTGGGGGAGGTCTCCCGCGTGAGATAGCCCAGCCGCGCCAGCTGCTGGACCTGCGTGGAGACCGAGTTCCCGGCCAGCCGCAGCTCCTTCGCGGCGGCCGAGACGCTGATCCCCGGACGTTCGACGACCAGGCGCAGCAGGTCGCCCTGCGCCCCGGCCAGCGGTTCGAGGGCGAGCCGGGAGCGCACATGCCGCCGGATCGTGCGATGCAGCCCGGACAACGAGGCGGAGAGCTCTCCGGCCAGGGCCTTGGGGTCTTCCATGGCACCAGGGTAAATCCAAAGCAGAGCTAATGACTAGACGGTTGGTTCGGGGGTAGGCCGGAAAGCCGGACGAGCTGGGGCTCACGCCGATCCGCGAAAGTCATCGTGCACGGCGAAAAGGCTCAGCGGCAAGCCTGGGCGCGCGCCGCGGCCCGGCGCATACTCGGTCGTCTGTGGAGGGTCGCGGCGTGCGTCCAGGCGCCGCCGATCAGCCGTTTCGCCCCGGCATACCCCCGAACCAACCGTCTAGGCCGCGCCCATCCGGGCCGCCCCACTCGTGCGATCAGCGGTCAGGGCGCAAGCTGGAGGCATGCGTGCCCGGCCCGCGCTCAGCTGGTACCTGGCCTCCGAGGCCTGCCTGCTGCTCGTCTGCCCGCTGCTGCCGCCGCTCGGCCGGTCCGTGATCTGGCTCGTGGTCGGGGTGGCGGCGGTCGGCGCGCTGTCCGCCGGGCCGATGCTCGCCCGGCTCGACCGGCTGCCCGCCTGGCGGCTGCTCGCCTTCGCCGGGCTGCTGCTGCTCGCCAGCAACTACATCGTGCTCGGCGACGACATGCGCGGCGACGGCGGCATCACCGTCCCGTCCACGGTCGACTTCCTCGCCTGCGGCGCCTTCCCGCTGGCCGCGATCGCCGTGCTGGTGATCGCGATGCGCGGCAGCCCGCTCGCGCTGTGGGCCCGGCTGGTCGACACCCTCATCGTGCTCGCCGGGCTGAGCCTGTTCACCTGGACGCTGCTGGTCGTGCCGCTGGCCGGGAACGCGCTGCCGTCCACCGCCGTGCGCGCCTACGCCGTCACCTTCGCGCTCGGCGACGCGTTCATCCTCGTCATCCTCGGCCGGCTGCTCTACCCGGACCCGCGCCGCGCCCCGGCCGCGGTGTGGATGCTGCTCGTCGGCACGGCGATGATGCTCGGCGCGGACGTACTGTTCAGCCTCGTCGAGCTCGCCGCGATCCACATCGACCGCGACTCGGCGCTCGGCATCGCGCAGACCACGGTGTGGACCGCCGGCCTGGTCTGCTGGGGCGGTGCCGCGCTCAGCCCGTCCGCCGCCGCGATCGTGCAGCCGATCACCACGCCCCCGCGGACCCCGCCGCCGCGCCGCTCCGCGCTGCTCGCCCTGGCCGCGATCGCCCCGGCCGTCGCCGTCATGCTCGCCGCCGCCATCGACCGGCACGACGAGGGCGGGGTCATCGCCGTGTTCGGCACCGTCATCGCGCTGCTGCTCGTCGCCCGGCTCAGCCTCGCGCTCGCCCAGGCCGACGCCCGGCTGCGCGCCGAACAGACCCTCGGCGCGGCCGCCGACCGGCTCGTCGCCGCCAACGACACCGGCGAGATCCTCGGCACCGTCCTGGACGCCGCCACCGTCCTGGCCGGACCCGGCGAACCGCGCATCGCCGTCGCCGCCGTCGCCGCGGACGACGAACTGCTCACCCTCGACAACGACGCACGCCGCGCCCGACGCGTCGAGGCCACCGACCCCGAGGAGTGGATCGACGAGAACTTCGGCGACCGGCCGCACGCCACCCTCGGCCACACCGCCGAGGACACCGCCGCCCCCGCCGCGCTCGCCCTCGGTGTCGCGCAGGGACCCGTCGGGCTCGGCGAACGGCTCGGCCAGCTGCGCATCCTCGCCTCGCAGGCCTCGCTCGCCCTCAGCAGGCTCGGGCTGACCCGCGAGATCAGCCGCCGCGACAACGAGGCCTACTTCCGCGCCCTCGTCGACGACGCGTCCGACGCGATCGTGCTCGTCGACCAGACCGGCCACGTCCGCTACGCCAGCCCCTCGGCCGTCGACCTGTTCCGCGAACCCGACCCGGCCGCGCTCGACCTCACCGACCTGCTCGGCGCCTCGAACGCCGCGTGGGTTGCCAAGGCCCTCGGCGAACCGCCCGGCCACGGCGGCTCGGCCAGCCGCGTCGACTGGGCCCTGGACCGGCCCGGCGCCGGACGCCTGGAACTCGAGGTCGCCTGCTCCGACCTGCGCGCCGACCCCACCGTGCAGGCGCTCGTGCTCACCCTGCGGGACGTGACCGCCCGCCGCCGGCTCGAACGCGACCTGCGCCACCACGCGTACCACGACCGGCTCACCGGCATGGGAAACCGGCTGAAGTTCAGCCGCCGCGTCGAACTGGCCATGGCCACCACCCGCGCCAACGGCCCCGTCCTCGCCGTCGTGCAGCTGGACCTCGACAACTTCCGCGAACTCAACGAGGTGCACGGCCGCGAGTTCGGCGACCTGATCCTGATCACCACCGGCAACCGGCTCGCCCAGGCGCCCGGCGTGCTGGAGGCCGCCCGCTTCGAGTCCGACGCGTACGCGGTCCTGTTCGAACTGCCCGACGCCTCGCCCGCCGCCTGCCTCGACGTCGCGGAGAAGATCGCCGCCGTCGTCGCGGAACCCTTCAACCTGCCCGCCGGACAGGTCCGGCTCACCAGCTGCGTCGGCGTCGCCCCCGGGTACGGCGAGACCCGGCCGGAGGACGTGATCCGCAACGCCCGGCTCGCCCTGGAGGCCGCCAAGGCCGCCGGCCGCGACGCGATCCGCTGCTACGCCCCCGAGATGCTGCGGGCCCGGCTCGAGCACGCCCAACTGCACAGCGACCTGCAGGACGCCATCACCAGCGGCATGCTCGAACTGCGCTACCAGCCCGTCGTCGAACTCGCCACCGGCCGCATCGCGTCCTTCGAGGCCCTGGTGCGCTGGCCGCACCCCGAACGCGGCCTGATCACCCCGGACAAGTTCATCCCGCTCGCCGAGGAGACCGGCCTGATCGTCCCGCTCGGCCGCTGGATCATCGCCAGCGCCGCCCAGGCCGCCGCCGAACTGCGCGCCGAACCGAGAGCCGGGGACGTGCGCGTGGCCGTCAACGTCTCCGCCCGGCAGTTCTCCGTCCCCGGCCTGACCGCCGACATCGCCGCGGGCCTGGCCGACGCCGGGATCGGCCCCGACGCCCTGATCGTGGAACTGACCGAGAGCGCCCTGATGCGGCACGCCGACGAGGACGGCCCGCACGACCTCAACGCCCTCAAGGGGCTCGGCGTGGGCCTGGCGATCGACGACTTCGGCACCGGCTACTCGTCACTGAGCTACCTGCACGACCTGCCGTTCGACGCGCTGAAGATCGACAAGTCGTTCATCGACGAGATCACCGTGTCCCCGCGCCGGATGGACCTGGTGCGCGGCATCATCCGGATCGCCGACTCCCTCGGCCTGTACGTGGTGGCCGAGGGACTCGAATCCGATCAGCAGCGCGCCCTGCTGGCCGAGGCGGGCTGCCGGTACGGCCAGGGCTTCCTGTTCGCCCGCCCCGTGCCGCTGGAGACGGCGCGCACCCTGCTGCGCGAGCACGGCGGCGTCATCAGCCCCGACTGGCCCGCCGAAGACCCCGCGCCCTGAGTTCTACTCCGGCTTCCTGGCCCGCATCACCGCGCCGGTTCCGTGCGCGAAACTCCGCTGCAGGTACCGGAACGGCGCCGTCCCGTAGTGCGTCAGCGCCGACACCGCCGGATTCGCGGGCTGGAACGTCCGGCCGGAGGCGCCCGTGCGCTCCTCCATGCTCGCCTCGCTCATGGCCTTCAGCTTCCGGCCGGCCACCGCGTTGCGGCCGATCTCCAGCACGTAGCCGAGCGGCGCGCCGTATTCACGGACCTCGACCTCCGCGAGCCCGATCTTCCCCGCCAGCGCCGCCAACTGCTCCGGGTCGTAGCGCCGGAAGTGCCCGACCGCCTCGTCCCACGCGGCGAACCGGTGCTGGTGCGCCGGAACCGACAGCAGCAGCCAGCCGCCCGGCCGCAGGTGCTCGATCCACTGCGCCAGCGCCGTCTCGTCGTCCTCGATGTGCTCGAGCACCTCGAACGCGCACACCAGGTCGAACTGCTCGTCCGGGCCCAGCGACGCCAGCGGCACGTTGCGCACCTGTCCGCCGGAGAGCTGCGCGAACCGGCCCTGCGCCACGGCGAACGACTCCGGGTCCGGCTCCAGTCCGACGTACTGGTACTGCGCGGACAGCCGCGCCCCGAAGGCGCCCTGCCCGCAACCGACCTCCAGCACATCGGTCACGCCCGGCGGGATCATGCGGTGGACCACGTCGTAGCGCAACCAGGCGTTCGGAGCCAGCGGGGCGATACGGTTCAGCGACATTTCAGGAGTCATCTACGTCCTGCCAGCGGATTTCGAGGTTGGTTAAGAATTTATCGGCTGGTCATAGGGTACAAAGGATGTATTGATGCGACGTTAATCGCTTCTCAAGACCCGCCAGATCCTAGCCGCTCACCATCGCAAGCGCCATCATCGCCGTGTCGCACGGGACGGCTACGGCTCGAGATCCGCGACGCCCCGGCCGCTGACGATGTCGAACGGCACCGACGCCTGATCGTGCACGACCAGCCAGTCGCCGTCGATCCGCCGGAAGCACAGCGTGACCCGCACCCACATCCCGTCCGTCGCCGCCCCGCTCATCAGCGTCCCGTGCAGCCGACCGAAGCAGTACCCGAACGCGACATCGCCGCCCACCACGACCGTCAGGTCACGAACGTCGTACTCCACGGAGCGGAAGACCGCGAACACCCGCGCCCAGTTCTCCAACTTCGCCTCGACGCCGACATGCCGAAGCGGCGGCTCGACGTCGAAGGACACGACGTCCGACGCGTAGACCGGCCGCAGAGCGTTGAGATCCCTGTCCCGGATTCCCGCGACGATTTCCGCCACCAGCCCCCTAATCCGAGCCTCATCCGCCTCGAGTCGCGTGGCCACCATTCTTCCGTCCCCTCGTCGATCGCACCTCGTCTCACGACTATGACGAGCTGCGCGGAGGTTTTGTGACGCCGGCGGGCCTAGCCCTTCATCCGGAACGCCATCATGGCCACGTCGTCGGCGGTGGTGTTGTCGGGGGCGCAGGCCTGGGCGATGCGGGCGCAGGTGGCGGCCAGATCGTCGTTGCCGGGGGCGCGGAGTTCGCGCATGGAGACTTCGGCCAGGCGGGCTAGGCCGTCGGCGATGTCCTCGCCGCGGCGTTCCACGAGGCCGTCGGTGTAGAGCAGGAGGGTGGCGCCGGGCGGGAGGTGGAAGGTGATCTCAGTGGGCTGAGCTCCTTCGGCGAGCATGCCCAGCGGCGCGCCGAGGGCGTCGGTGTGGGTGAAGCGGGGGACGGCTCGTGGGTCGACGAGCAGGGGCGGCAGGTGGCCGGCGCTGGCCAGGGTGCAGCGGCGGGTTACGGGGTCGATGTCGGCGAAGCAGGCGGTGGAGGCCAGGCCGTAGTCGGTCTCCACGCACCAGTGGTCCAGCAGCGTGGCGAGTTCGAGCGGGTCGGGGGGAGCGGTGCCTTCGGCGGGGAGGGTGTAGGCGCGGACGGCGGAGCGCATGCGGCCCATGGTGCCCACTGCGTCGATGCCGTGGCCCACGACGTCGCCGATGACGAGGTTGAGGCGGCCGTCGGTGAGCGCGGAGGCGTGGAACCAGTCGCCGCCGACGAACATGCCGGTGGAGGCCGCGCGGTAGAAGGTGGCGAGTTCGCCCCAGGCCACGTCGGGGAGCTTGGCCTGCATCATGCTGCGCTGCAGGGATACGGCCACGTCGCGGTCCCGGGCCCGCACCCTCGCGTTGATGATCAGCTGGGCGACGATGCGGCCGCAGGTCTCGACGAGTTGCCGCTGGTGCGGGCTGGGCATGCGCACGGAGCGGAAGACGGAGACGACGGAGCCGAGGGCGCTGCCGTCGGGGGAGGGCAGCGGGATGCTGTAGACGGACACGGCCTCCAGCGCCAGCAGGGCCTGCCGGTACGCGGGCGGCAGACCCGGTTCGGTGTGGATGTCGACGAGCGTGGTCGGCAGGCCGAGCAGGGAGCGGCGCGAGGTGTAGAGGTCCTTGGCCTCGACGGCGTTGACGATGCGGATCTGCTCGGGGGTCATGCCGCAGCTCGCCGCCAGCCGCAGATCGCCGTTGTGCTCCAGGAAGATCCCGACGAGGTCCGCGCCGTCGAGTTCGGCGACGACCTCCGCGGTCTCGGTCAGCAGTTCGGGCAGCTCGGACCGGCTGGAGAGGCGTTCGATCAGCCGGTGCACCCGGCTCAGTTCCCTGACGTGCGTGTCGAGCTCCTGCTGGATCTCGCCGAGCTGGTCCAGGAAGCGCCGGTTCGAGGTCTCGTCGACGACGGTGGAGGCGTACGCGACGACCGCGCCGTCCGCGTCCAGGACCGGGACGGCGTCCACGGAGATCGAGCGGTCGCCCGCGTTGCCGTGGTAGAGGTACTCCTGCCGCCCGACCTGCCGTCCCTCGGCGAGCGCGCGCTCGAGCGGCAGGGTGCCCGGCGGCACGGGGCGGCCGTCCGGCAGCGAGATGCGCCGCCAGTCCACCCGCATCAGCCGGGACTCCGGGTCGACGGCGAAGGGCTCGAAGAACTCCAGCATCCACTGGTTCGCCAGCAGCACGGTGCCGTCCGGGCGCACCGCGAGCAGGCCGACCGGGACCTGTTCGAACAGGGGTCCCAGCAGCTCTTCCGACCTCACTCTTTCAGGCTACGGACGTGGCCGCGCCGGGCATGTCGGGTGTGCCGAACGGAGGACGCCGCGCGACACGTCGCCCAGGATCCGACGCCTCGCCGAGGGTCCGGCGCGTTACGCGGTGAACAGCCCGCTCTTCATCACCTGCAGCATCGCCGGGGCCATCTCCGGGTTCTCCTCGCAGGCCAGCGCGATGCCGTGCAGCATGCGCAGGAACATGGTGGTGTCCACGTCCTTGCGCGCCAGGCCCGCCTGCTGGGCGTGCGCGAGCGTGTCGCCGGCGATGTCGGTCATCCGCGACTTGCACAGCGTCAGGCCGGGGCGGGTGTCGCCGTCCGCGAGCATCTCCTTGATCGCCTTCTTGATGCCGGTGTTGCGCAGCGTGAACTCGAGGTGCAGGTCCATGTAGTCGCTGAGCGCGGCCGCCGGGCCCTCCTCGGCGACGATCTTCTCGGCGCTGTCGCACATGGACTCGATGTCGGCGACGTAGACGGCGGCGACCAGGTCGTTGCGCGACGGGAAGTGCCGGTAGAGCGTGCCCGCGCCGACGCCGGCCCGCTTGGCCACCTCGTCGAGCGGCGCGTCCGGGCCCTGCTCCTGGAACAGTTCACGGGCGGCGACCATCAGCGCCTCGTAGTTGCGTCGCGCGTCCGCACGCATCCTGGACTCCTCACAGCAGCCGGAGATTGTCTCCGTTTTCGCTTGACTAACCGGAGAGGGTCTCCGTATAGTCTGAACCATCGCTAAGTGGAGAGTACCTCCACTTCCCCCTCTTCCGCTACCTGGAGCACGTCGTGTCCGAAGGCACCCTGCAAAAGCCCGTCCTGCCCGTCGCCGCGACCGAGATCGGCCGCGACTCCAGGCCACGCCCGGAACCGAGGTCGAGGCCAGGGTTGTCCCTGGCGATCATCCTCACCTGTCAGCTGATGCTGATGGTGGACGCCACGGTGATGAACGTGGCGCTGCCCCGCATCGAGTCCGGCCTGCACTTCAGCCCGTCCTCGCTCGCCTGGGTACTGGACGCCTACACCCTCACCTTCGGCGGCCTGCTGCTGCTCGGCGGGCGGCTCGGCGACCTCTACGGCCGCCGCAGGCTGTTCACCTGGGGCATCGTGCTGTTCACGGTCGCCTCGCTGGCCGGCGGGTTCGCCACCTCCGCCGCCTGGCTGCTCGCCGCCCGGGTCGCCCAGGGCGTCGGCGCCGCCGCGGCCGGACCGAGCGCGATCGCGCTGCTCAACAGCACCTTCACCGAGGCCAAGGCCCGGGTGCGCGCGCTGTCGCTGTTCGCCGGCATGTCCTCCGCGGGCTTCGCGATCGGCCTGATCCTCGGCGGCGTGCTCACCGAGGCCGCCTCCTGGCGCTGGGTGCTGTTCATCAACGTGCCCTTCGGCCTGGTCGCCGCGGTGCTCGCGCCGCGCTTCCTCAAGCAGCCGCCGCGGCACGAGACCAAGCTCGACGTCTCCGGCGCGGTCGCCGCCACCCTCGGCGTCGGCTCGCTGGTCTACGGCCTGATCCACGCCGCGTCCAACGGCTGGGGCGAGACCCTGACCATCGCCCCGATCGCCATCGGCCTCGCGCTGACCGCCACGTTCATCATCCTGCAGGGCAACGCCGAGCACCCGCTGCTCCCGCTGCACCTGTTCCGCGACCGCAACCGCGCCGCCGCGTACGCCAACTACCTGCTGGGCCCGGCCGCCGGCTTCTCCAGCTTCTTCTTCCTGACCCAGTACCTGCAGGACGTGCTGCACTACAGCCCGGTGCGCACCGGCTTCGCGTTCCTGCCGATGGCCACGCTGGTGTTCACCATGTCCCGGCTGATCCCGCGGATGCTGCCGCGCTTCGGCCCGAAGCCGCTGACCATCATCGGCACGGTCCTGCTGGTCACCGGCCTGATCGGCTTCACCCGGATCGGCGAGCACACCGCGTACTTCCCGGGCCTGTTCTGGCCGATGGTCGTGATGGGCCTCGGCATGGGCATGGCGTTCAGCCCGCTGATGGTGCTGATCATGCACTCGGTGCGCCCGGAGGACGCGGGCGCGGCGGGCGGCACGATGCAGACCCTGCAGCAGACCGGCGTCAGCCTCGGCATCGCCGTCCTGGTGACGGTCGCCGGGAACGCCGCCCGCAGCCACCCGGCCACCGCCGTGATCAGCAGCACCACCGCCGCGCTGACCGGCTCGGCCATCGTCGCGGCGCTGACCGTGCTCGTGGCGCTGACGTTCAAGAAGATCAACCAGTGAGGTGACGCGGGTTCCCCCGCACCCGCGGCCGTCCGCGCCTAGCGCGTGGGCGGCCGCTGCCGTATCTCCGGGGCCCGGTCCAGGGCCAGCGCCATCCCCTGGGCGCTGATGAACCGCTCGGCCGGGTTGATCCGCGTCGCCTCGCGGATGACCTCGCGCAAGTACGCGGAGCACGGCAGCCCGGAGGGGTCGAGCTCCTCGTTGACGATGCGGTGGAACAGCGCGGCCGGCTCCGCGTAGTCGCCACGCGGCGGCTGCCCGCTGATCATGAACCACAGCACCAGGCCGATCGAGCACACGTCCGACGCGACGGTCAACGGCCCGCCCGAGACCTGCTCGGGAGCCATGTACGTCGGGGTTCCGACGAGTACGCCGGGTTCGGTGATGTCGCTCACCGCCGCGATCCGGGCGATCCCGAGGTCGATGATCACGGGCTCGCCGGCCGGCGAGATGATGACGTTGGAAGGCTTCACGTCGAGCCGGACGATGCCCATGCGGTGCAGTTGGTGGACGCTGAGCGCGATCTCTCGGGCGTGTCGTGCGGCGACGGCCGGGGACAGCGGGCCGGTCTCGGCGACGAGCCGGTGCAGGTTGGTGCCCTCGATGAACTCCATGACGAACGCGACTCGCCCCTCGGAGTCCTGGAAGGGTCCGGCGAGGATGCGCGCGGTGCCGCGCGCGGTGATGGCCAGGCCGATCTCGATCTCCCGGAAGAATCGGCGCCTGATCTCACTGCGCTGCCGCAGCGTGGCCGATTCGAGCACCTTGATCGCGACGAACCGGTCGGTCTGGGTATCCCTGGCCTTGTAGACGCTGCCCATGCCGCCGACGCCGAGGAGATCGACCACTTCGTACCGGCCGCCGCCGATGAAGTTCAACGCGCGCGGGACGAGCCGGTCCAGGGCCTCGACCTCCCGACGCGTCATCAGCCGTGGCACGTCTTCAGGACTCTCCGCCACGTACACGTACTGGCCCGAGAGCTCCTCCTGCGGCACCGGCGTCGTGCGGTACGCCTCGTCCATCGTGGGCTCGGTGCGGTCATCGATGAGGCGCGAAGGTGCCACTCTGATTCGCCGCCACGCCGGCCTCTCCTTCGAGCCGACCGACGCGAACAGCCGGGCCCGATCGCGTTCGCTGCTGCGGGCCAGCAGTGCGAGCTGCGCGCGCATCATCTCGGGGAGCCGGTAGAACTCCGGGGGCCGCAGCTCGCGACCCACCAGCGTCCGCTCCTCCCCGCCGACACTCTCCAGCAACCGCGCCCACGCCAGGTGCCGCAGCAGCTGCTCCACGGACTCGCTCGAGATCCAGGACGGCCGCGGCTGCTCGTCCTGCTCGGCGCGCAGGATGTCGTCCGCGCAGAACACCGCGCCCTCGCTGCGCAGGATCCGGCTCATGATCTGGTGCGCGGCCATCCGGAACCGGTCCTCGTCGAGGGTCGAGTGCCGCTCGGGGTCCACGTCGCCGAGGAAGTCGGCGAGCACGCCCTGCACCGTGTCGTAGAGCGCGATGCGGTGCCTGTCGACGGTGGTGAGCGTCAGGTGCGCCGAGTCGCCCTGGAAGGAGACGAGCGAGCCGATCTCCTGGAAGAGCCGTCGGGGCAGTCCGCGGGCGGCGAAGCGCAGGTATCCGGCGAGCTGGGTGCGTTCGTCGGGTTCGAACGTCGGGTTCTGATAGCGGTCGAGCAGGCGTGCGGCGCTGTCCCAGAGGCAGGGCACGTACAACTGCCAGCCGATCACGCCCTCGTACAGGCCTTCGCCGCGTTCGACGTCCAGCAGCACGCGTTCGTGCAGATCCGGCCCGCCGACGAGGATCACGTGCAGGCCGTCGCAGCTGAGGATGTTCTTGAGCGCGCTGAGGATCTCCTCGAACGCCGCGATGCCGCCGGGCACGGCCGTGAGCTTGTCGAGTTCGTCGAGGACCACGACCAGACCGGACGGCCGCGGCGCGGGCTGCTGCGGTTCGTCCGGCCCCTGCTTGCGGCGGCGGTACCAGGGGCGCGGCGGCGGCGTGCTCGACGGTGCGGATTTCAGCAGTCCGACGACGCGGAGGAAGTCGTGTTCGACGTCGGTGTCGGAGTAGCCGAGGAAGGACGCCTCCATCGCGAGGCTGCGGCCGGACGACGAGCCGAGTTCGAGCTTCGGCAGCAGGGAGTTGAGGAGGAACGGTGCCGCGCCGGTCGCGCCGCCGAACGCGAGGTTCCGGGACGACTGATGGCTGCTTTCGTCGTGCCTGGTCAGCGACATCGACGTGCGCGCGTAGGCGAGCAGCAGCTGTTTGAGCGCCTGCGACGGCAGGCAGTCGAGCAGGCCCTGATCCTCCAGCGCGTCCACGGTCCGGCGGATGATCGCGAACAGCAACTGCTCGGGCTTGACCGGTCGCGCGAGGCTGAGATGCACCGGGACGAGCACGCGGCCGCTCGCGTCCGGGCGGCTCAGCTCGTGCAGGGCGCGCTGGACGACGGTGGTCTTGCCGACGCCGCGGAAGCCCGCGACCAGGAACGTGCCCCCGTCCGAGTGCGCGATCCGCTCGCGCAGCGCCTCGACCTCCGCTTCGTGGCCGAGCCAAGGCGTGTCGCCCCCGGGACTGAGCGGTTGGTAGACATAGCGGAACCGACTACCGAACTCCACCTCGACCCCTTGCCCCGTAACGCGCGGTGTACCCGGTGTGATGGTAGCGCTATTCGGCCGCCCGCTTGGGGAACGGAATCCGCATCAGGTCCTCCGCGACGTACAGTTCGCCGGTGAACACCTCGCGGGCCTCGTGCTCGAAGCGGCCGAGGTCGGTGTAGCGCTGCGAGAAGTGCGTGAGGACCAGCGTGCGCACGCCGGATTCCTCGGCCACGGTGGCCGCCTGACGCGCCGTCATGTGCCCGTGCTCGGCGGCGAGCGCGGCCTCGGAGGTCAGGAACGTCGACTCGATCACGAGCATGTCGGCGTTGGCGGCCAGCTCGTACACTCCCGCGCACACCCGCGTGTCCATCACGAACGCGAACACCTGGCCCGGCCTCGGGACGCTGACGTCGTCGAGCGTGACCACGTCGCCGGTCTCGGTCGTGACCCGGCCCTCGCGTTGCAGCTCGCTGATACGCGGGCCGCGCACGTTCGCCTCGGCCAGCTTCCCGGGCAGCATGCGCCGGCCGTCCGGCTCGGTGATCCGGTAGCCGTACGAATCGACGCCGTGCGAGAGGCGCACGGCCTCGAGGCGGCCGAACGAAGCCTCCTGCGTGAGCAGGACGCGGTCGCCGAACGCGGGCTCCTCGCGCAGGATCTGGCGGCGGTACTCGGGCCACATCCAGCACAGCCGGTTGAACAGCGGCGCGCCGGAACCGGGGAAGTGGCAGTGCACGGGATGGGTGACCTGGTCGAGCGCGAGCCGGGAGAACACACCGGGCAGCCCGAAGCAGTGGTCGCCGTGGAAATGGCTTACGCAGATCCGGGTGATGTCCGACGCGGCGACCCCGGCCAGCGTCATCTGACGCTGCGTCCCCTCGCCGGGGTCGAACAGGAACGCGTCCTGGTCCCAGCGCAGGAAGTAGCCGTTGTGGTTCCGTGTGCGCGTCGGCACCTGCGAGGCCGTGCCGAGGATGATCAGCTCCCGCATTCGAACATGGTAGCCGCGCGGAGCGGAGGCCACCTCGGTTTTCCTTGACATGCAGCCGTGCAGCTGCCTAAATTGAAAGGCAGCCGCACGGCTGCATATAGGGACGGAGGCGGGCGTGGACGGCCTGGACGAGGTGTTCAAGGCGCTGGCCGACCCCAGTCGGCGCACGCTGCTGGACAGCCTCAATGCACGCAACGGACAGACGCTGCGCGACCTGTGCGCGGAGCTCGCGATGGCCAGGCAGTCCGTGAGCAAGCACCTCGCCGTGCTGGAGGAGGCCGGCCTCGTCACCACCGTGCGGCGCGGCCGGGAGAAACTGCACTACCTCAACGCCGCGCCGGTGCACGAGATCGCGCACCGCTGGATCAGCCGGTACGACCGGGCCCGGGTGCAAGCCCTGGCCGACCTGAAACTCGCCTTGGAGGAGACCCCGATGGACGCCCCGACCTTCGTGTACACCACCTACATCCGCACCACGCCCGAGAAGCTGTGGCAGGCGCTGACCGACCCCGCGTTCACCCGCCGCTACTGGGCCACGGCGTTCACCACCGACTGGTCCGTCGGCTCGCCGATGACCTGGGACAACCACGGCGTGCTGATCAGCGACAAGGAGCAGGTCGTGCTGGAGGCCGAGCCCTACACCCGGCTCTCCTACACCTGGCACGCCATCACCCCGGAGCTCGCCGAGCGCTTCGGCTGGGACGACGAGCTGCGCGACCGGCTCGCCGCCGAGCCCCGCTCCAAGGCGACCTTCGAGATCGAGCCGAACGAGCAGGGGGTCAAGCTCACCGTGGTGCACGACGGCTTCCAGCCCGGCTCGACCGTCGCCGCGATGGTCAGCCAGGGCTGGCCGCAGGTCGTCGCGAGCCTCAAGACCCTGCTGGAGACCGGCGAGCCGCTGTCGAGCGAGCTGGGCTGAGCGCGCGGCTCAGCCGACCGCCCACAGGAACGCGAGCAGACCGCAGAGCACCGCGCCGGCGCCGAGCGCCATCCAGAAGCCGCCGTGCCTGCGGTAGGCGCGCACCGTGTTGCGGCGGTGCGTCTCCTCCAGCCGCGCCCGGGCGAGCCGGGACAGGTGCCGGGCGCTGAAGTCGGCGACGCCCCCGAAGTTCGTCCAGATGATCGATCCCATGCCGATCGCGAGCAGCCCCCATCCGGTGATCAGGGCCGCCACGAGCAGCCGGGCGGGTTCGACGGATTCGGCCACGACCATGGGGCCCTCCGCCTCCTCTCCTGCGCCGCGTCGAGGACTGGACTTCTACCTTTCCCGGAATCCACCGAGAAAACGACGGAACACGCCGCCCTCGCGGGGGAGCGGCGCGCTGGGTCGGGGAGCGGTCGCGCTGCGGGTGGCGACCGGCTGGTCGTAGTCGGTGCGCGCGATGGCGTCGACCACCTGCGGCACGTCGAAGGCCTCCGAGCCGGGGATCTGCGGCACGAAGCCGACCAGCATGCCGTCCCGCATGACCTGGGCCTCGAGCCCGGGGGTGTCGTCGGTGTCCCACACGGCCTCGCGCCCGTCGCCGAGCATGATCCGCACCCCGAACTGATAGACGCCCTCCCGGGCGAGGTGGGCGTTCACGCCCTGGTCACGCAGCGCGTCCACCACTCTCAACGCCTTGTTCTCGTCCATACCCCAGGCTAACCCGGACGACGGTCTGGACTGCGGGTCCCGCGACGGAATCTCAGCAGCATCTCAGCACTTTCTCCGGCTGCGGCCGTTTTCTCTCAGCCGAGCCGCCGGGCGACCTGCTCGAGCCGCTCGATCCGGGCGGCCACGGTCGGGTGCGTGGACAGCAGCTGCGAGGCGGCCTGCTTGTTCGTGGTCACCGGGCAGAACGCGAAGGCGTTGACGGCGGTGGCCCGGCGCAGGTCCTTCGCGGGGATCAGGCCCCTGTGGTCGGCGACCTTCTGCAGCGCGGAGGAGAGCGCGGCCGGGTTGCCGGTCAGCTCGGCCGCGGCGTGGTCGGCGGCGAACTCGCGGTACCGGGAGAGCGCGCGGATCAGTACCACCGAGATCAGCCACGTGGCCGCGGACAGTGCCGTCACCGCGAGCGCGACGACGAGGAACTGCCACAGCCCGCGCATCCGGCCCGCGTAGAACATCAGCTGCGCCCCGACGCGGGCGGTGAGCCCGGCGAGGACGCCGATGAACGAGGCGACGGTCATCACGATCGCGTCCCCGTGCGCGACGTGCGAGAGCTCGTGCGCCATGACGCCCTCGAGCTCCTGCTCGTCGAGCTTGTTGAGCATGCCGCGGGTCACGCACAGCACGATGCCGCTGCGCTTGCGGCCGGCGGCGAACGCGTTGGGCACCGCGGACTCGGCCACCGCGATCGTCGGCTTCGGCATGTCCGCGAGCGCGCACAGCCGGTCCATGATCGCGTGCAGCTCAGGCTCCTGCTCGGCGCTCACCTCGTGCGCGCCGACCGCCTTGAGCGCGACCTTGTCGCTCGCCAGCATCTGGAAGGCCAGGAACCCGACGATCGCCGCGACGCCGAGCGGCCAGTATTTGCCGAGTACGAAAGTCAGTACGGTCACGGCGCCGGCGTACGCGAGGACGAGCGTCCCCATGACCGTGACCATGCGGGCCGACAACTGACGGTCCGTCCGGAACCTGGACTGGGCCATTGTCCGTTCCTCCCGGGACGACGAATGCGCGCGTTACGCCCGCCTTTTCCTCAATGTACTCCCGGTATGCGCCGCACGTGTAGGGACAGCCAGTCCCGATGCGTGCTTGCACAGGCAGTCCACAGAATCTCGAACCCCGCGGCGGCCAGCAGCCCGGTGAACGCGTCGCGGGAGTGGTACACGAAATACCGCTCGATCGGCCCGCCGCCGGAGTCCTCGTCGGGTTGGTGCGGATAGGGTTCCCAGCCCTCGCCGTCCCCCTCGGCGATGGAGATGACGGCGCGTCCGCCCGGCCGCAGCACGCGGTGGAACTCGGCGAGCGCCGCCGGAACGGCCTCACGCGGCAGGTGCAGCAGTACGGCGATGCACCACAGGCCGTCGAGCGCACCGTCCCGTAGCGGGAGAACGCGCAGGTCGGCGCGCACCTGGCCGGGGACGGCGCGGGCGGTGAGCATCGCGTGCGACAGGTCGAAGCCGTGCGCCCGCAGCCCTCGTTCGCGCAGCCGCACGGTGTCGTTCCCCGGTCCGCAGCCGACATCCGCGACCAGGGCCCCGGCCGGAAGCGCGGCGACGAACCGGTCGGTCTGCTCGTGCACCCAGGAGGTCGCGGCCCGGTCCCAGCGGTCGGCGTAGTTCCCGGCGACCCGCGCGTAGGCGTCCTGGGTTCGGGTGTAGACGTCGCTCATCGGGTGTTGGGGCCCCAGAGGGTTTCGAACAGGTGGCCGAGCACGTTCACGTCCGAGCCGGCGCGCACGATGGCGACCTTGCCGAAGCGGGCGCGGCCGGTGATGCGGATCAGCGGGCCCTCCTCGACGCCCACGGTCTCGTTGTCGGCGCGGCGGCGGTGGTGCACGGCCCACTTGCCGCACAGGGCGCCGCCCTCGTCGATGACCCGGGCGTTCTGTGGCACGCGCAGGATGATCTTGCCGAACAGCGAGTTCACGTCGACGGTGATCTCCCGGCCGGGCAGCACGGCCTCGGACATGTCCACGATCAGGGCGCCGAAGTTCGCGCGCAGTTCGGTGTGCCGGCCGGGCACCCAGCGGCCGCCGCGGTGCACCTTGCTGAGGGTCGCGGACACCTCCTGACGCACCGTCGACTCCGGCAGCACCACGCCGCGGGTGCGTTCGCGCGGCAGGTCGCGGGTGATCGGTTCCAGTTCCCCGTAGGTGCGGGCCGCGTACACGGCCTCCAGGCGCTCGGCGTGCTCCTCGCTGGTGAGCCGTCCGGTGGCGAGCGCTTCCCCCAGGATGACGGCGACCTCGTCCCGGTCGCGGTCGGCGGCGCGCTGCTCGAGGTCCTCCGCGCCGCGCGCGGGCAGTTCTGCAGGCATGAACCGGAGTCTAGCCCCGTTTCTTGGAAAACGCGATATGTCGCGTCTACTTCCGGGCGATCTCGTAGTGCAGGACCAGGAACGGCAGGCCGAAGACCTTGAACGAGTGCTCCGCCCGCAGCCGCCCGTCGCGCACGTAGACCTCGAGCTGCTCGGCGAACCCGTGCACGGCCGCCGTGGTCAGCTCGCCGTTCTCCCGGTTGATGTACGTCAGGTAGTGGCCCGGCTGGTCCGACAGCGTGCTCGTGCTGGTGAGTGTGAGGCCGCCGTCGTTGCGGTGCAGCGGGATCAGCGTCGCGGTGAAGTTCATCTCCGGCAGCGGGAAGCCCACCCGCACGTAGCCGCGATCCTCGTGCCGGTACGTCGTGTACACGCCCACGTAGATCGGCTCGTCGTCGTCCGCGAACGAGCGCAGCCAGCCGCGCAGCAGCGGCTCGTCGTCCTTGCCGGGCAGGATCGTGTCGATCCGGCTGTGCACGCCGCGCAGCGCCTCACGCTGGTTCATCGGCACGTTCGCCTGCCCGAGCGGCCGGGCCAGCAGCGTGCGGTACACGAGGTAGCCGGGACGCACCCACGTGCGCCACTTCGGGACGATATCGAGCTTGAAGCGCGTCGTGTGCTCGTAGAACTCCCGCACCAGCGGCTGCACGAGCGACGGCTCGAACTGCGCGCCCTCGAGCTCGTCGAGGGAGCCGATGATGCCGACGTCCCGGGTGTCGCGCACGTACTCGCGCTCCAGGCGCTCGGCCAACTCCTCGACGTAGCCCATGCCGATGTACCGCGAATGCGCGGCCAGCGGCAGCACGAACGGCAGCTCCTCGGGGGAGACGCGCTCGGCCAGCATGCTGATCTGCTCGTCCGGGAAGATCACCGCCGACGCGACGCGGAACCCGGCGACCGCCGTCGTGGCCACCAGCGCCGGATTCGCGTCCCGGTCGAACGCCGCGAACCCGGCCCCGACCGCCGCGCCGAACACCGGGCCGAGCGCCACCTTCTGCGGACGCAGCCCCATGCCGCCCGCGACCGCGCCGGACGCCGCGCCCACCGCGATCGGGCCCGAGCCGGTCAGCTTCCCGCCGAGCCAGCCGGCCGGTGCCGCCAGCGCGCCGCTCGCCGCGATCCGGGCCCAGCGCGCCGGAATCCGACCGGGCCTCTGCCGGGCCCGCGCCACCGCCTCGACCGCCCCGAGACCGACCGCCCCGGCCGCCGCGCCGCGTGCGACGCCCCGCAGACCCCCGCGGCTGCCGAGCGCCGCCCCGGCGATCGCCCCGATGACCCCCGCCGTCGCGACCTGCTGACCCCGCGTAGGACCCTGCTTCGTGTCACTCTGATCCACGGCCGCAGCGTACCGGTCGCCGGTATTCGGCGGGTGGCCATACCCTGATCCCGTGACCGACGCCCTGTTCTCCACCGACCGCCTCGAGCGGGCCCGCGCGGCGGCCGCCGCGGCCGGACTCGACGCCCTGATCGTCACCCCCGGCGCGGACCTGCGTTACCTCACCGGATACAACGCGCTGCCGATGGAGCGGCTCACCTGCCTGCTGCTGCCCGTGCACGGCGACCCGCTGCTGATCGCCCCTCAACTCGAGGTGCCCGCCGCGCACGCGTCCCCGGCCGGGAAGCTGGGCATCGAGATCGCCGGATGGCAGGAGACGCAGAACGCGTACGAGTTCGCCGCCGGACGCCTGCCCAAGGACCTCGGCGTGGTCGGCGTGGACAACCACATGTGGGCGGAGAAGCTCGTCGGCTTCCGCGACGCGATGCCCGGCGTACGCCAGGAACTCGCCGGCGCGGTCCTCGGCGACCTGCGGATGCGCAAGACCCCGGCCGAGGCGGAGGCGCTGCGCCGCGCGGGGGACGCGATCGACCGCGTGCACGCCCGAATGGGTGAGTGGCTGCGGGCCGGGCGGACGGAGCGTCAGGTCGGCCAGGACATCGCCGACGCGATCCTCGCCGAGGGCCACGAGAAGGTCGACTTCGTCATCGTCGCCTCCGGACCGAACGGAGCCAGCCCGCACGCCGAGGTCTCCGACCGGGTCATCGAACGCGGCGAACCGGTCGTCGTCGACATCGGCGGCACCATGCCCGACGGCTACTGCTCCGACTCCACCCGCAACTACGTGCTCGGCGACCCGCCCGCCGAATACGCCGAGTACTACGCGGTGCTGCTCGCCGCCCAGCGCGCCCAGACCGACGCCGTGCGCCCCGGCATCACCGCCGAGCAGCTCGACGCCGTCGGCCGCGACCTGATCGCCGAGGCCGGATACGGGGAGTACTTCGTGCACCGCACCGGCCACGGCATCGGCCTCGAGACGCACGAGGAGCCGTACATCGTCGGCGGTTCCAGCCGTCGGCTCGAACCCGGCATGGCGTTCTCCGTCGAGCCCGGGATCTACCTGCCGGACCGGCACGGCGCGCGCATCGAGGACATCTGCGTCTGCACCGAGACCGGCGGCGACCGGCTCAACCGCACCAGCCGGGAACTGCAGATCCTGCGCTAGCCCTGGCCCCGGAGTTCCTCGGGCGGACCGATCGTGGACGCGGCCGGACCGAAGGCTGCCTGGTACATGGGGACGAGCTCGGCCCACCGCTCGCCGAGCGGCCACAGCTCGTCCCCGTCGAGGGAGGTCTCGAGCAGGTCCAGCGCCTCGTGCCAGCCCGCGCCGTCCCGCGCGGCGGTGCCGAGTTCCTCCAGCGTGACCACGAAGTCCAGGTGCGTGCCGGTGCCGCCCGCCGACAGCCGGTAGAGCAGCGTGTCCGGGCCCCACGTGTACTCCAGCACGCGCGGCTCGCGCACCTGCAGCACCGTGCCGTGCATCGTCGGCAGCGAGACCTCGGCGAACGGGAACTCCAGGTGCGCGCCGATCGACCAGTCGCCCTCGACGCGGGTGGGGAACCAGGCGGCGAGCTCGGCGGGCCGGGTCAGCGCGGACCACACGCGCTCCGGCGGCTGGCCGAGTTCGCGCCCGAACCGCACCGTCCACTGCTCGCCGAAGCGGTTCAAGACCCCGTGCCGCACCACGTCCATGGCACCACTCTCAGCCCTTACACGGTGCCAGGTGCGCGCCGGTGGGCCATTCGGGCAAGATCGGATTCATGGACCTCTCCCCGCTGCCGCCGTTCTCCCTCGCCGTGGCCGACGCCGTGCTCACCCCGGACGAGCTCGACCCGGCCACGATCGTCGCCGGCGATCCGCGCACCGCCAGCCTCGTGCTGCACGAGCAGCCCGCCACTGCTCCCGGCGGACGCGCGGTCGAGCGCGGCGTCTGGGAGATCACCCCGGGCGTGGTCACCGACGTCGAGGCGGACGAGCTGTTCGTGGTGCTCAGCGGCCGGGCCACGATCGAGATCCAGGACGGCCCGACCCTCGAGGTGGGCCCCGGCGACGCGGCCGTGCTGCCGGAGGGCGCCGTGACCCGCTGGACCGTGCACGAGACGCTCCGGAAGGTCTACCAGCTCTCGTACATCCCCGAGGGCGAATAATCGTCCCGTGACCACAGAGCCGATGACGGACGAGGGCGTTCAGAGCGGGCACGGCGGCCTGGGCAGCTACCTGCGGCTGCTGCGCACGCCCGGCGCGAAGGGCTTCTCGGGCGCGGCCTTCGTCGCCCGGATGCCGCTGTCCATGATCGGCATCGGCAGCGTGCTGCTGGTCCAGCGGGAGACCGGCAGCTACGCGATCGCCGGCACGGTCTCGGCCACCGCCGCGTTCGTGCAGGCCATCGGCTCCCCGATCACCTCCCGGCTGATCGACCGGCACGGCCAGGACAAGATCGCGATCCCGGTGGCCACCGCCAGCGCGGCGTCCCTGGTCGGGCTGATCCTCGCGGTCCGCTTCCACGCCCCGACCTGGTCGTTCTACATCTTCGCGGCGCTCGCGGGCGCGCTGATGCCGGGTATCGGCTCGATGGTGCGGGCCCGCTGGGCGCGGATCTACTCGGGCACCGCGACGCTGCACACGGCCTACGCGCTCGAATCGGTGATCGACGAGGTCGTGTTCCTGATCGGGCCGGTGCTCGTCACGTTCCTGACCACGTCCGTCGCGCCGTCCAGCGGCCTGAGCGCGGTGGCCGCGTTCCTGGCCTTCGGCACGCTCGCGCTGTGCGTGCAGCGCGGCACCCAGCCGGATCCGGTGCCGACGCGCGGCAAGCAGGGCTTCGGGGCGATCGCGGTGCCGGTCGTCAGGGTGCTGCTGCTCGTGTTCATCGGCACGGGCACGCTGTTCGGCTCGGTCGAGGTGATCACGGTCGCGTTCGCGCAGGAGCACGGCCACGAGTCGTCCGCGGGCCTGCTGCTGGCCGTCTACGCGCTCGGCTCGATGGTCGCGGGCATCGGCTTCGGTGCGATCCACCTGTCGACGCCGCTGCCGCGCAAGCTGCTGATCCTGCTCTCGACGATGGCCGTGACCGCCGCGCTGCTGCCGCTCGCGGACAGTCTCTGGCTGCTCGCGGCGTTCCTGCTGCTCGCCGGGTTCACCATCGCCCCGACGCTCATCACGGCGTTCGCGCTGCTCGAGGAGCTCGTCCCGGCGGACCTGCTGACGGAGGGGCTGACCGTGGGCACCACCGGCCTGGCGCTCGGGGTGACGCTGGGCGGGTCGGTCGGCGGGCCGCTGATCGACGACGTCGGGGCGCAGCACGCGTATCTGCTGAGCACCGGGGGAGCGGTGGCCGCGCTCGTGCTGGCGCTGCTGCTGCGCCGGGGGCTGCGCGGCGTCCCGGATTGTCAGCCCTCGGTGTCATGATGCCGGAATGGACGATCACGGCGTGACGATCGGGGCGGACGGGCTGGCCCGCTGCCCCTGGGCGGGCTCCGATCCGCTCTACCTCGGTTACCACGACGCGGAGTGGGGCAGGCCGCTGCGTGGCGAGAACGAACTCTATGAACGCGTCTGTCTCGAGGCGTTCCAGTCCGGGCTGGCCTGGATCACGATCCTGCGCAAGCGGGAGAACTTCCGGGCCGCCTTCGCGGGCTTCGAGATCGCGAAGGTCGCCGAGTTCGGGGAGGCGGACGTGGCCCGGCTCCTGGCGGACGAGGGGATCGTGCGCAACAAGGCGAAGGTGCACGCCGCGATCGCCAACGCGAAGGCCGCGCTGGCGCTGGACGGGGGCCTGACCGAGCTGATCTGGTCGCATGCCCCGGCGAAGCAGCCGCGTCCGCGGAGCACGAAGGAGATCCCGGCGACGACGGCCGAGTCCGTGGCGCTGGCGAAGACGCTGAAGAAGTCGGGGTTCGCGTTCGTGGGGCCGACGACCGCGTACGCGCTGATGCAGGCGTGCGGCCTGGTCAACGATCATCTCGTCGACTGCCACGCTCGTTGAGCTTCTTTTTCAAAGATAACAGGCCCTAAAGCAATAGGCGGTCTCAAGGGTCGATGATCAAGCTGTAACTCTTGCGGTTCAAACAAGAAGGCCTACGACTCAACAAGAACGGAGCGCGGCTCATGGCGAGTCAGTGGTGGAGTGTCGTGGTGGACTGCCTGGACCCTCGGGCGCAGGCGTACTGGTGGGCGGAGGCGCTCGGGCACACGGTGGTCTACGAGGCGGACGACGAGGTCGCGATCATCGGCGGCACGAAGGAGGAGCCGCGGTTCCCGGGGCTGTGCTTCGTGCGGGTGCCGGACGGCAAGACCGTGAAGAACCGGCTGCACATCGACCTCAACCCGGACGACCAGGCGGCCGAGGTGGCGCGGCTCGAGGCGCTCGGTGCCCGCCGGGTGGACGTCGGGCAGGGCGAGGTGCGCTGGGTGGTGCTGGCGGACCCGGAGGGCAACGAGTTCTGCGTCCTGACGGCGCGGCCGCAGGGGCCGCAGGGCTAGGGACGGCCGGCGGCTCAGCAGGCGCGCGCGGTCCACAGCAGGAAAGGGGCGGCTCCGTGGTCGGGGGCGTGGAGCCGCTCCGGGGCGCCGGGGTCGAGCCGGAAGCGGGCCCGGGTGACGAGGTCGGCCAGCACGTCCGGCGGGTGGTGGTAGGCGGTCGTGCGCAGCCGGGTGCCGTCGGCGAGGGTGTAGTCGACGGGGTAGGCCTCGCCGGGGGCCAGGCCGCCGGCCGGGCAGTCGGGGCGGCCGTAGCGCAGGGTGTGGAAGTCGTGGCCGTGGTCGCCGGGTTCGACCAGGGCCAGCGGGGCGTCCGGGCGCAGCACCCGGCGGGTCTCGGTGAGCAGGGCGAGGATCTCGGCGGGATGCGGCAGGTGGCAGATCAGCAGGTGCGCGACGGCTCCGGTGCATTGGCAGTCGCGCAGCGGGAGACTACCGTCACGAGCGGGGAGGATGCGGTGCACCCAGGCGTCGCGGAGGCTGCGGTCTCCGTGGCGGTGGGCGGCCGGTGAGATGTCGACGGCGTAGGTGGCGGTCCAGTGGTGTTCGGCGAGGTGGTGCGCGTAGCGGCCGGGTCCGCTGCCGAGGTCGAGCACGGTCGCGTCGGGCCGGCCGAGGCCGTGGCGCGGGTCCGGGCTGGTGAGCAGCTCGGTCAGCCGCGGCCAGGCGGCGGCGCGGTCGAGGCTGTAGCGGCGGGTGGCGTAGGCGGCGGCGAGGTGCGGGTCGCGCCAGCGGGTGGGTCGCATGGGGGTAGTGCAGCAGGCCACGGCGGGGGGCGGGGCGTGTCCGCATCGTGTCGCCCGGTTGCCACCCGATCGAGTCGACCCCGTATTGTTCGTTACCGTCGCGTCCGCGAAGGGGCGGCGGGCTGTTTCGGGTATGTGAGAGAGGCGAAGCGTGTTCTACGCGGTGCTGAAGGTCCTGGTGACCCGGTTGACCCTGGCGATCTGGCGGCCTCAGGTGGAGGGCCTGGAGAACCTGCCGAAGTCCGGTCCGGTGATCGTGGCGTCGAACCATCTGTCGTTCATCGACTCGATCCTGATCCCGATGATCTGTCCGCGGCGGGTGGCGTTCCTGGCGAAGGAGGAGTACTGGACGTCGCCGGGGTTCAAGGGGCGGTTCATGAAGGGCTTCTTCACCGGGATCGGGGCGGTGCCGGTGCGGCGGGGGGATCACAAGGCGGCGCAGGCGTCCTTGGACACGGCGTATGACGTGTTGGCGTCGGGGGTGGCGTTCGGGATCTATCCGGAGGGGACGCGGTCGCGGGACGGGCGTCTTTACCGGGCGCGGGTCGGGGTGGGCTGGTTGGCGTTGAAGTCGAAGGCGCCGATCGTGCCGGTCGGGGTGATCGGGACGAACGAGGTGCTGCCGGTGGGGGCGAAGTTCCCGCGGATGCGGAAGATCGTGGTGCGGTTCGGGGAGCCGATCGCGGCGTCGGAGGTGGGTTTCCCGGGGGAGGCCGTGGAGACGAACTCGCGGGCGCGGCGTGCGGTGGCGGACGCGGTGCTGGCGGAGATCGGGAAGCTGTCGGGGCAGGAGTACACGGGGGTCTACAACGAGCGGCCCGCGGACGTGTGACGGACGCGGCGAAAAGGGCCCGGGACGATTCGTCCCGGGCCCTTGGTGTCCGTGCGTTCAGGAGGTGTGGCGGTCGGGGGTGAGGTGGGTGGCGTCGTTGGCCTGGGTGAGGCGGAGGCCTGCGGTGCCGCGGTCGAGGTCCCAGCGGGTGACGGCGCAGTTGGTGACGGCGCCGTGCCGGCTGAGCAGGTCGAGCAGGGCGGCTTCGTCGAGGGGGTCGAGGATCATGCGGAGCATGAGGACGACGGCGTCGTGGGCGACGATGAGCAGGTGGCGTCCGGCGCCGGCGGCGAGGGCCTCGGTGAGGACGGAGCGGACGCGGAGCTGGACGTCGGGGAAGTTCTCGCCGCAGGGGGGTCGGAAGTAGTAGCGGCCGACGTGTTCGCGGCGGGCGATGTCCTCGGGGTATTTGCGGCGCAGGGCGGCGTCGGTGAGCATCTCCCAGGCGCCGGTCTCGCGGTCTCTGAGGCGTTCGTCGTACCGGACGGGGATCTGCGCGGGGTGCGGGGCGCCGTGTTCGTGGGCGGCGGCGAGGGCGATCTGCATCGTTTCGCGGGCGCGCAGGTAGGGGGAGCAGTAAACCAGGCGCGGTGGGTCGGCGGCGAGGCGGCGGCCGAGGTCGGCGGCCTGGGCGCGGCCGAGGTCGGTGAGCGGGAGGTCGGCGTCGCGTTCGGTGATGGGGACGGTGAGGGCGCCGGTGGCGTTGGCTTCGGCGAAGGCCGCGTTGGCGGTGGACTGGCCGTGGCGTACGGCGGTGAGGGCAACGGGGAGGGTTGCTTCGGGGATGGTCGGCACGCTCGTCCCCTTCTCGACGGTGTCGGCGCCGTTTGGTCGGCAGTGTCCTCGAGTGTCGGATCTGTCGCAGACTTCTACTTTACCGGTGGTTTGGCAACTGCGGAGCGGCGTGGTGGCGCGTAGGGGGGCGCCCTTTCGGCCGCCCGGCGCGCCCCGGATGCACGTGCAGCTACGGATGCACGGAGTCTACGAGGTGGGCGATGGTGGAGTCCAGGGAGTTGATCTGGGTGGCGAGGGTGGTGGAGGCCAGGTAGAAGCCGAAGAAGGCGGCGACGATGGCGTGCGAGATCTTCATGCCGCCCTTGCGGACGAGCAGGATCATCAGGACGCCGAAGAGGAGGACCACCGGAAGGGAGAGGGTCAATGTCGTGCTTCTTCCCGTGTGGGAGTATTTGTTCTTAGATTCCCCCCTTTCGTCGATGTGTGCATGATCACGGTCGCCCATTCGGCTCATGGCGGACTGTGGCGTATGGGTGGCGCGGCTCCAGCGGGGGCCCGGTTCAGCCGAGGGCGGCGGCGACGAGGTGGGCGGGGTCGCGGTCGAGGCGGCGGGCGGAGCGCTGGTAGCGGCGGGTGGTGCGGGGGTCGGCGTGGCCCATGGCGTCCTGCAGGTCGTCGAGGTCTGCGCCGCGTTCGGTGGCGAGGGTGGCGAAGGTGTGGCGCAGCGAGTGCGGGGTGATGGAGTCGGGGTGCGGGAGGCCGGCCTCGCGGGCGAGGCGGCGGACGAGTTTGAACAGGTGGGTGCGGTCGACGGCGCGGCCGGTGTCGGTGGTGAACAGGTGCCGTGTCCCGTCCCCGGGCTGCACGGCGTCGCGGGCGGCGAGGTAGCGGTCGAGGGCCTCGCCGGCGGAGGGGGGCAGGGCGCGCACGACGCGTTTGCCGCCCTTGCCGTGGATGGTGACGGTGCGTTGGCCGGCGGTGGTGCCGAGGGATTCGGTGGTCAGGGCGCAGACCTCGGTGACGCGGACGCCGAGTTGGAGCATGAGGCGGATCATGGCGGCGTCGCGCAGGCCGGTGACGCCGCGGTGGTGCTCGGCGGCCTGGATGAGGCGGCGGGCCGAGGGTTCGTCGAGGAAGGCGGTGGCGCTGTAGTCGCGGTCGACGCGGGGGCGTTCGGCGGCGCCGAAGGGGTTGCGGTCGTGCAGGTCGCAGGCGACGAGGTAGCGGTACCAGGAGGAGACGGCGGCCATCCGGCGGGCGGCGGAGGTGGCCGTGAGGCGCGTTCCGGACGGGTCCTGGAGCCAGGCGCCGAAGAGGTCGGCGTCGGGTTTGCGGGCGAGCAGCGGGTGTTGGCCGCGCTGGTCGCAGAAGGCGGCCCAGGACTGCAGGTCGCGGCGGTAGGCGTCGCGGGTGGTCGGTTTCTTCGCGGCGAGCCAGGCCGCGGTCGCCTCGGCCAGCCGGTCGGTGGTGGTCGGCTGGTGCGGCGCGGGTACGGTGGCGTGGGCGAGCTGAAGATCCGTCACGGCGGCATCGTAGTGCCGGGCGGCGACATTTCCGGGGGAAGGGGTTCGGGATGTGCTGGAGTCCGACGGCCGACGCGGTGGCCGGTGGGGTCATCGGGGCGTTGGGGGTGGTGACGCTGGTGGGGGCGCGCCGTGGCCGGGATCGGGTTCTGGGTGCGCTGCCGCTGGTGCTGGGGGTGCATCAGTTGGTGGAGTCGGTGGTCTGGCTGGATACGCAGGGTCGGGTGTCGGCGGGTGCGGGCCGGGCGGCGGTGACGGTGTGGGGCGTGATCGCGTTCGTGGTGCTGCCGACGCTGGTTCCGCTCGGTGTCCTGGTGTCAGCGTGGCCCCGTGACGCGGCACGGCTCACGGCGACGCTCGCGGTCGGGGCCGTCGTCTCGTCGGTCCTGGGGTTCGACGTGGCCGCGCACGGGGTGACGGCGAGGGCGCACGGGCACGTGCTGGACTACGGGCTCGGGATCACCGCGGGCTGGTTCCTGATCGGGGGTTACCTGCTGGCGACGCTGGGGGCGCCGCTGCTGAGCCCGGACCGGTTCGTGCGCTGGTTCGGGCTCGTGGCGTTCGTCGGGGCGGTGGGGTGCGCGATCGCGTGGCAGGTGGAGTTCGCCTCGACGTGGTGCGCGTACGCGGCGGTGGTCAGTGTGCTGCTGCTGGTGTGGGTGCGCAGGCGGCCGGAGCCGGGTTCGGGTTACGCGGGGTAGTACTCGAGGTCGCTGCCGGTGCTCTCGGCCTCCTGGTCCTGGCGGACCTTGTTCCAGAGCACGTTGAAGCCGCCGAGCTTCTCTATGACGTCCTGCATCTCGACGATGCTTATCCCGACCTCGCTGGCGAGCTTGAGCATGTTCGGGTTGGTGCTGCGCGAGTTGGCCATGGCCTTCATGATCCGGTTCACGAGCTGCTGGTCCTCGATGCGGACCGGCGGCGGCGGGGGCGGCGGCGCGACGGGCTCGGGTTCGGGCTCGTAGTCCGGTTCCGGCTCGTAGTACGCGTAGACCGGTTCGGGTTCCGGTTCCGGGTCGGGCAGCGTCGGGGCGACGAAGGTGACCGCGTGCCCGTTGGTGTGGCCGTTGGTCGGGGCCGCGACGGGCTGGCGGGGGGCTGGGACGCCGTGGAAGCCGTTGGCGGTCTCGAGCAGGGGCATCGGCTGCGGGGGCAGTTGCATCGGGAGTTCGTCCTGACGCGGCGTGAACTCCGGCTCGGGCTCGGGTTCCGGCAGGGGGGCGGCGGGCGGCGGCTGCGGGGGTTCGGGCTGCGGCGGCGTGAACGGCTGCTGCTGCGGGACGGGGACGGCGGCGGCCATCGGCTCGGGCGCGGGGGCCTGTGCGGCTGCCGTGGCGGCCCTTCTGCGGCCGGTGGCGGGGGCCGGTGCGGTCTCGGGGGCGGTGCCGGCGGCGTCGGCGAGGATGTGCTGCATCTGCCGGGCGCGCTCGCGGTCTATGACGGCGTCGTCGCCGCCGAGGCGGGCCAGGACGTCGAGGATGGCCTGGCGGCCGAGGTGGGCGTAGAGGGCGCGCGGGTCGGCCTGCATGCGGGCCTGTTCCATGAGCCGGGCGTGGGCGCGGTCGCGGCGGCGTCCGGCGTGCCGGCGGGTCAGGAAGCTGGCTCGCTGGGCGCGGTTGTCGGCGCGGACGAAGCGGTCGATGCGGCGGTTGGCGTCCTCGGTCTCCAGGTCGGCGCCGAGCGCTGTGGCGAGGCCGAGGCGTACGGCGACGCGTTTGACGGAGAAGAGCCAGCGGACGGATTCGGCGGTGCCCTGTTTGACCTTCTGGGCGCGGCGTTCGGGGACCATGCTGCGTTCCCAGAGCCACGCCGCGACCAGCGGGGCGCCGAGCCGGACGAGCGCTTCCTGCAGGCTGGACGCCTCGGATGCGGACATCAGGCCGGAGGCGCAGGTCAGGACCCAGACGGCGAGTCCGTCGGCGCCGGCGTTGCCGTCCCGGGCGACGTTGGCGCGGGCGCGCAGCGCGGAGGCCAGGACGCTGATCTCCATGAACGCGAACAGCACGGCCTGGATCCAGGTCGGCAGGTGCATGGTGCGGCTGAAGAAGTGCCACATGCCGGTCGCGGCGACGGAGGAGGCCATGGCGGCGGCGACGACGGTGAGGGTGTCGGCCGCCTTCTTGCCGCGCAGGGCGGAGCGCGAGCCGCGCCAGAGCAGTACGGCGACGGCGAGTACGGCGATGACGGCGGCGAGGATCGTGAGCGACTGGGCGAGGGGCCCGGCCTTGTCGAACCAGGTGCGCAGTCCGGTGGTCACGCGTGGATCTCCTCGTCGGGGCGGCGCGGCGGGAGGGGCATCGTGGGTGCGAGGATACCGGTCCGGGGGCGCGCCGTGGGGCGGTTGCGGTTTTATAGCGTACAAATGTTCGTGCGCGTAGTCTCCTGCGCATGGCGAAGATCTTCGATGATTTCCTGGCGGCGTCGGACGCGGCGATCGTCTTGCTGGCGTCGGCCGAGGTGACGGGGCGTTGGGCGGAGCCGAGCGCGTGCGAGGGGTTCACGGTGGGCGGGTTGGCCGCGCATCTGGGTTGGCAGGTGCAGTCGGCGCGCTGGGCCGTGGAGAGCGGGCGTCCGGAGCCGGGTGCGGCCGTCACGGCTCTGCTGTCGCACTACGAGCAGGCGGCGTGGATCGGTGCGGATCTGGACGCGCCGGTGAACGCGGGCATCCGGGACACCGGCGAGAAGCGCGCGGAGGCCGGGGCGGCGGAGGTGCTGCGGCTCACGCGTGAGGCGCGGGAGTACCTGTCCGCGCAGTTCGCCTCGCTCGCGCCGGAGGACGTGATCGCGATGCCGTGGATCGAGGGGCGGGCGATGGCGGCCGGTGACGTGCTGGCGACGCGGGTGCTGGAGCTGCTGATCCACACCGACGATCTCGCGGTGAGCGTCGGTGTGGAGACTCCGCAGGCGTCGGATTCGGCGTATGCGCGGGTGATCGGGCTGCTGGCGCCGCTCGCGGTCAGGCGGCACGGTGCGGTGCCGGTGCTGCGGGCCCTCTCGCGTGCGGAGCGGGCCCCGGAGTCGGTGTCCGCGTTCTGACCGAGGATCAGGTCAGCGTCCCGGCTGCGCGCGGTCGATGATCGCGCGCAGCCGGGCGGCCTCGGACGCGGTGTGGTTGGGGTCGCCGAGTTTCGCGCGGGCGGCGTCGGCCATGCGGGGTCCGGAGTCGGAGGTCGAGGCGCGGCGCAGGGTGCGCAGGAACAGCCGGCGTGCGGCGACGGCGGGGCTGGGCGGCAGGTCGGCGGTGGCGGTGGTGACGATCGTGTAGGCGAGGTCGAAGGCCGGGTCGCCGGTGGCGGCGTTGGTCCAGTCGATGACCATGGGGCCGCGGTCGGGGGTGAGGATCACGTTGAGCGGGTGCAGGTCGAGGTGCATGACGCGGTCGCCGTCGAGGTCGGGGCAGGTGCGCGGCGCGGGAAGCCAGTCGGGGGCGGGGATGGCGCCGAGCCGGTCGTGCAGGGCGGCGAGTTCGCGGGCGTAGCGGCCGAGGCGCCAGGGCTTGGCTTCGAAGGCCTGCATGAGGGTGGGGCCGTCGAGCCGGTCCATGACCATGTCGCTGTCGGTGGCGTCGTACACGCGGGGGACGGGGTAGCCGTGGGAGGCGACGTACTCCATGATCTTCGCCTCCATCAGCGTGTTGCTGTGGGAGGGGTCGCGGTAGCGGCGCAGGACGCGGGTGTCGTCGAGGGCGTAGACGTCGGCGTCGCGGCCTTGGGCCAGCAGGGCGGGTTCGGTCACGGCTTGCGGGCCTCGATCAGGAAGCGGGTGGTGGTGGCGGTGAAGGGTCCGTCGGCCTGGATCTGTTCGTGCAGTTCGCGCAGCCGGTCGCGGTAGGTGTCGACGGTGAAGCCGGGGACGATCCAGATGACCTTGCGCAGGAAGTAGACCATGGCGCCGACGTCGTGGAACTCGGTGCGCAGTTCCTCGTAGCGCAGGTCGACGACGTCGAGCCCGGCCTTCTCGGCGTCGGCGCGGGCGAAGTCGGGGTGCCGGGAGTCGAGGTCCTCCTCGGACTGCGGGCCCATGAAGTACTCGGTGACCTCGGCGACGCTGCGCGGCCCGACCTCCTGGGAGAGGTAGGTGCCGCCGGGTTCGAGGACGCGGGCGATCTCGGTCCAGTACGCGCTGACCGGGTGGCGGCTGGTGACCAGGTCGAAGGCCTCGTCGGCGAACGGCAGCGGCGGCTCGTCCGGGTCGGCGACCACGACGACGCCGCGCGGGCGCAGCAGCCGGGTGGCCTTGGCGATGTTCGGCGGCCACGACTCGGTGGCGGCCATCACCGGCGGCAGTCTCTCCGCTCCGGCGAGCACCTCCCCGCCGCCGGTCTGGATGTCGAGCGCGGCGCGGGCGGTGGCCAGGCGTTCGGCCATCAGGCGCTGGTATCCCCAGGTGGGGCGCTGCTCGGTGGCGCGCCCGTCCAGCCAGGAGAAGTCCCAGCCGTCCACGGAGACGGCTTCGGCCTCGGCGAGCAGGTCCTCGAACGTGCGTGACGGTGCTGACATGGTCACTGATGATAGGCATCGACGGCCGCGGAAAGCTCCTGGAATAACGCGTGCGGCACCGGCCCGCCGATCGCCTCCCAGTGCCGGCGGCCCTCGTCGAGCGCGGCCCGCAGCGCGCGGCGCAGTCCCGCCTCGTCCGCGGCGGAGGTCGCCGCCACCAGGCCCGCGACCGTGCGCGGGGTGAGTTCCTTCTCCGCGGCCTGCGACGGGGTGAGCCAGTGCGCGGTCGAGTTCTCGGCCATGCGCGCCATCCAGGTCAGGTAGCGCTGCACGTGCACGAGCGTGTCCCAGGCGCGCAGGTATTCGCCGCGTTCGACCAGGTGGACGGCGCGGGTGAGCCGGTTGACGTACCGGTCGCAGTACTCGGTGACGGCGACTTTCGGCTCCGCGGGCTTGGCCATCCGCTCCGGCAGCGCCTTCAGCAGCCGCTCCAGCCTGCCGGACCGGTCCACGAAGATCATCTTCTCGGGGGGTGCGCCGCGCTCGGGCCACTGTGTGAGCACGCCGTAGTGGTTGACGGTCGCGAAGTGGAACTCGCCGCGGATCAGCTGCGGGAAGATCGCGACGTGCGTGCCGAACTCGTTGCGGATCAGGTACGTGACCGGCGCGATCCGCGCGCACCACTCGGCCGGGTCGAGCCGGTCGCGCGCGGCGGGGGTGAAGAAGAGCCAGAACTCGATGTCGCTGTGCCGGTCCGCCTCGCCTTTCGTGAACGAGCCGTACATCAGCGCCGCGTCCAGGCCCTGATCGGCCTGGCACACGGCGCGGACCCGTTCGATCAGCTCGTCCTGCAGCATCCGCGGCTCTCCTTCACTGGAACTCGTGCAGCGGCTCGGTCACGACCGTGCGCCAGCGCTGCCTGTGCCCGACGGTACGGACCCGGTAGTAGAGCGTGCGGCGCCACGCCGCGTCGGCCGGCCCGTCGTGCCCCCCGAAGTTGTGCCCGAGCAGGTAGTGCGCGAACAGCACGCTCCCGGTCGGGCACGCGGCCTGCACCGGCTCGCCCCACTCGACGTCCGGGAACGGGCCCGGCCGCAGCTCGTCGGCACGGGCCAGGGCGTCCGCGCCGTGCTCGGCGAAGTAGGCGCCCGCGCGCAGGTGCGTGCCCGGCCACACCCACAGGTTTCCGGTGTACGGCGCGGTCTGGTCGCTCAGCCACACGCCCGCGAGCAGCGTGAACGTGCCGGGAGTGCCGTCGGGCAGGGTCGGGGTGATCCCGTCGACGTGCGGGCCGCCCGGGCGGTGCGGCCACGGCGGGACGGTGACGGCGAGCTGCGCGAAGTCCGGGTCCTGCAACGGCAGGTCCTCCCGCACGAGCTGCGCGGCGAGTTCGGCCACCCCGACCTCCCGGTAGAAGTCGAGCAGCGGGTTGTCCCCGGTCTCGGTGAAGCGCGGCCAGCGGGCGAGCTGGCCGACGTGCCCGGGCGGCGGGGGATCGGCGGCGAGCAGTTCCTCGACGAGCGCGAGGCCGCGGCCGAGCTGAGCGTCCGTCAGCACGCTGGGGACCACGACGTAACCCTGCTCGCGGAACGTGCGCCGCATCGTGTCGGTCAGCATGCTCCTCAGTGCAGCAAACCGCCCCGTGATCAGGCAAGTTGTTTTGCCGCGTCCGGTGTCGGGGGCCGCTGCTAGCGTGATCGGCATGACGATTCCGCCGCCGCGCAGCGCCGCCGACCGCAAGCAGCACGTCCTGCACCTGCTCGAGTCCGAACAGGACGTGTGGGTCGCCACGGCCAGCCCGGCCGGGGAACCGGCGCTGGTGCCGCTGTCGTTCGCGTGGACCGGCAGCGTACTCGTGCTCGCGACCCCGGACGGCAGCCCGACCGGCCGCAACCTCGCCGGGAGCGGCACGGTGCGGATCGCGCTCGGCGGCACCCGGGACGTGGTGATGATCGACGGGCGGGTGCGCACGTTCAGCAGCGAGCAGGTCCCGGCCGAGGTCGCCGACCCGTTCGCGGCGAAGCACACGTGGGATCCGCGCGGCGACACCAGTTCGAGCGGCGCGTACGCGTTCTTCGAGGTCACGCCGGTGCGCATCCAGGCGTGGCGGGAGGAGAACGAACTCAAGGGCAGGACCCTGATGCGCGACGGGGCCTGGCGTGTCTGAGCTCGCCGACCCGGAGTTCCTGGCCGCCACGCGCACCGCCTACGACACCGTCGCCGCCAGCTACGCGGACCTGCTCGCCGACCACCTCGCGCAGCAGCCGTACGACCGCGCCGTCCTCGGCCTGTACGCCGAACTCGTACACGCCGCGTCCCCGGGGCGGATCCCGCGCGTCACGGAGGTCGGCTGCGGCCCGGGCCGGATCACCGCGCACCTGGCCGGGCTCGGGCTCGACGCCGCCGGGATCGACCTGTCCCCGGGCATGGTCGCCGAGGCGACGCGCCGCCACCCGGACCTGACGTTCACCGTCGGGTCGATGACGGCGCTTGACCTGCCGGAGCATCAGCTCGACGGGCTCGTCGCCTGGTACTCGGTCATCCACGTCCCGCCGCCCGGTCATCCGGCCGTGTACGCGGGATTCCGCCGCGCCGTCAAGCCTGGCGGGCACGTGCTGCTCGCGTTCCACATCGGCGCCGACGAACGCCGCGTGATCACCGACGCGTACGGGCACAGCGGCCTGTCCTACCACGCCTACCGCCTGCACCCCGACCGCGTCGAGCAGGACCTGGCCGCCGCCGGGCTGGAGCCGGTCGCGCGGATGACGCGGGCCCGCGTCGGGGAGGAGAAGAGCGCCCAGGCGTACGTGATCGCCCGGGCGCTCCCACTCGACTGACCGTCAGCCGCCGACCGTCAGCCGCCGGAGGTGAAGGACACCACCTGCTGGTAGGTCGGCCGGTTCTGCCAGGTCGTCTCGGCGTGCGTGATACCGCCGAGCGGGTCCTGGATGATGCTGTCCGCGCACCACTGGTTGCCCGCCGAGCAGTACGAGTCCGCCGGGTAGACCGTGGCCGCCGACTCCTGCGACGCCGCGACCAGCGAGTTCAGCAGCGCGGTGCGGCAGGCGCTGAGGCTGCCGGAGCCGCAGTACTGCACCGGCAGCGGATCGGTCACGGACTGCCCGAGGACGCTGCGCAGGTCCTTGCTGACGTAGCCCCACCAGCCGAACTGGAACGCGGATCCCTTGTGCGGCTGCGCCTCGTTCGAGGACGACGCGCCGCCGGACACCGCGATCTGCTGCCCGCCGGACGGGGACTCGTTGACCTGCATGTCCGCGATGGTCGCGTCGAACAGGCCCGTGCCCATCCCGGACTGGAACTCGGCCTGGATCAGCAGCGGCCACCAGGCGTCCATCAGCTGGATCGCCGCCGCGTTCTGGAAGGTCTGCGCGCCGGAGGAGGTCGGCAGGATCCTGCTTCCCGCGTTCATCCACGTGGTCAGCTCCGCCACCAGCGACGCCTGGGTGGAGTTCGTCACCGTCGAGGAGTTGATCACGTCCAGCAGCAGCGGCAGCACCTCTTTGCCGCGCAGGTCGGTGGTCGCCGCCGTCTCCATGACCTTGATCAGGGCGGATTCGGTGAACTTCGAGCCGGTCGCGAGGTAGCTCTGGATGCCGGTGTTGAGCAGGTCCACGCGCTGGACCGGGCCCCAGCTGAAGTCGCCGTCGGCCGCGCTGTAGTCGAGGGCTTGTTTGTTGTTCCAGCTGACGTAGTAGTCCTGGTCGATCGAGTTCGGATGCGCGGAGGTGGCCGTGTCCGACTCGGTGTACGTGGCCGGGTTCCAGTTCACCCACTCGTCCGCGCTGTTGCCCCACAACGGCAGGTTCGGGTCCGTGCCGGCGGCGCGCACCGGGTTCTGCCCGGAGTTGTAGTAGGCGGTATGCGCGGAGTTGACGTAGAACCAGTTGAAGTCGAAGTTCACGTTCGAGGCGGCCGACTCGAACCCGGCCGCGGTGGACATCAGGGTCGGGTTGTTGAAGAGCATGAACCCGATCGCGGAGTCCGCCTCGTGCATGTACTGCGATCTCTGGACCGTGTACGCCACGGGTTTCCCGCCGATCGTCGCCGTGTACTCGACCAGCCCGTAGTTCGTCCGGTACATCGTCAGGGTGTAGGACCCGGCGGCGGTGCTGTCGGCGACCGTCGGGCTCCAGGAGTCCGTGCGGGTCAGCTTCGTCATCGCCGTGCACACGCCGTTGTCGAGGTACGCGGTCGAACTCGTCGTCGCGGCCGAGCCGTCGGTGTTGCACAGCTGCACGGCGAACGTGTCGGACGTGCCCTGCTCACCGGAGGTCGCGGACCACGCGTAGCTCGGGCCGCGCCCCAGCTCCACGTACATGTTCAGGCCCGCGAACGAGGCGCCGCGCGCGCTCAGGCCCGGGCCCTCGACCTCTTCGAGCATCAGCAGCTGCGGGGCGAAGTAGCCGGTCTGCGGTCCGAACACGGCCACCGGGTTCCCGGAGGCGGTGTCCTTGCCGGACACGACCAGCGCGTTCGACATGCCGGGGTGCTGCTGGCCGGGCGCCGGAACCTCGACGCCGGGCATCGCGCCCTTGTTGTACATCCCGACCAGCTTCGACGCGTTGGCGCGCAACGACGCCGGGAGCTTCTTCTGCAACGCGGCGACCTTCACGGCCTCCTGCGCGCTGCTCGCGGTCTTCGCTGCCGACTTGACCACCGACGCGTTGACTCCCGTGCCGGAGGCGTTCTGCACGATGTTCACCGCCTGCACCGAGCCCGCGTCCGGCATCGCGAGACCGTTCTCGCCGGTCGCCTCGCCGTACGGGAAGGTGGTGCCGTCGTGGATGGTGGTCGTCGCCTCCGGGTCGTTCTGCTCGCGCAGCCCGTTGAACAACGCGTCGCCGGCCGTGGTGCCGTACTCGGCCTCGGCGGCCTGCTTCACGAGCGCGGCCTGCAGCTGCTCGCCGCCGCCGTTGCCGAACAGCGCGCCGATGACGTCCGCGATCGCGATCAGGTCCGTCTCGGTGAACGGCGACATCGACTGGCCGGTCAGGTCGTACTCGCCGGGGAAGTCGTCGGCCGCGGAGGGTCCGGTGGCGGCGATGTACGCGTTGATGCCCGCGAGGTAGTTGTCGATGTCGGACTTGACCTGCGCGCCGTTGCTGCCGTCCCCGGCGAGTTCGGTGACCTGCGCCTGCAGGTCGGCCTCGGTGTAGGGGGCGCCGCGCCACAGGTTCTGCTCGAGCGCCTGGTTGCCGGTGTTGCCGCCGGCGAACGAGGTCAGCTCGCCGCGGCCGAGGTGGCGCAGCAGGTCCATGACCCACAGCCGCTCCTGGGCCCCGGCGTATCCGGCGCCGTACTCGGCCTCGGCGCGGGTGGTGCCGGTGATGTGCGGGATCCCGGAGTCGTCGAACACGATGGTGACGCCGGTCTCCGGGGACTCGGTGGACTGCACGTCGGCCGAGGGGACTCCGAGCGCGGAGGAGTTGTAGAACTGGTTGATCTGCGAGTCGGTCAGGCCGGTCGCGGCGGTCACCAGGTTCTGGTACGGGCCGAGCTGGTCGTCGCTGTTCGACGGGTAGGTGCCGAACACCTTGAACAGCAGGATCTGGGCGAGGGTCTCGTTGCCGTTCTCGCCGGGCGGCAGGATGTCGTAGCACCGGCCGCCGCAGTCGTCGACGACCGAGAGGGCCTTGGCCTGGGGGTTCGGGGCGGCGGTGGCCACCCCGGTCGCGGTCGACGCGGCGAGGGCGGCGGCGGCCGCGGCGGCGAGCAGGCGCACGCGTCTGCCTCCGCCGGTTCGCGGGGATGGGGAGCGGAAGGAGCGCACTGTTTATCCCTCCCGGGGCATGTGGGAGTGCACGGGAAGTTACGGGAGCCTGGCGATCCGTCAACTTACTGCCGGGTAAGGTCAAGTGTCTGCCAAGCGCAGCCCTGCTCACGGCAAAAACATGAACGCGAATCTCTGTTCAAGCGGGCGGCGCCGGATGGTCGTAGGCTGACACGCAAGCCGCGGCCGGCCTGTGAGCGTAGGAGGTTCACAGACCGACCGCGGTTCGTACCGGTGCTAGGCCGTACCGACGGCTACAGACAGAGCGTGACGCTCAGCGCGCTGTCGCACAGCAACAGGCTGAGCTCGCTGCCGCCCTCGCCGCCGTGCCCGCCGTGGCCGCAGTCGCAGGACTCGCTCACGGTCTCCAGGGTCTGCAGGTCGAGCAGGGACATGGTTCCTCCTGTGGTGTGTATCCGGATACTGCGTTTCCCCGCCCCCGGGCGCGAGGCCCGGGGGAGTCTGTGTGGTCACGCGGCGGCGCGCGGCCCCAGGAACGGCAGGTGCGCGCCCGGCTCGCCGAGCACCGCGCCGATCGCCAGCAGCACCCCCGCGCCGCCGGTCGCCAGGTCCGCCGAGAGCCGGTGCAGCTGGTCGCCCGGGAACGCGAGCCGTCCGCGGTGCCCGACCGCGTGCCACGCCAACCGCCGCGCCTGGTCGAACGCCTGCGCGCCGCAGCCGTCCTCGTCGGTCAACAACTGTTCGCCCGCCGCGATCCGGGCCGCCGACCACGCCTGCTCGTCCGCGAGCGCCAGCGCCAGCCCGGCGCGCCCGGCGAACAGCCCCGACTGCGCGTAGAACCGGGACGCCGACGCCCGCCGGATCGCGCCCGCCGCCGCCCGGAACCGCTCGTCGTCACGGTGCGTCAGATACCGGCGCAGCACGAACCCGATCCCGGCGCTGCCCTCGGCGAGATACGGCAGCGCCCGCCAGCCCTCGTTCACCCGCATCGACCGGTCGCGTTCCGAGAGCGTGCAGCACGCGAGGTCCATGCGCAGCGCGGACCGGGCCCGCACCAGCCAGTCCCGCTCGCCGGTGCGCTCGTAGAGGTGCAGGAACAGCAGCGCCGGGCCGCTGGCCCCGCGCAGCAGGCCGGCGCGGCCCGCCGGTCCGGAAACCCGCGTGCCGGAACCGCCCCCGGTCCGTGCCGCGTCCTGCTGCGCCAGTAGTTCGGTCGCCAGCCGGCCCGCCTCGATCGCCGCGCCGTACAGCCCGCGGTCCCCGGTGCGCGCGGCGAAGTACAGCAGATTCAGCCCGATCCCGGCCAGACCCTCCGTCAGATCCGGGCCGAGCCGCTGCCAGCGCTCCGCCAGCGCCGCATCCACCAGCCGCAGCGCCGCGTCCCGGTGCCCGAGCAGGTCGAGCACGTACGCGATCCCGTGCACGCCGTCGTAGAAGCCGAGCCGGGTGTCCTTCGGCGGGTCGTAGGTGCGTCGCAGCAGCCACTGCGCGTACGCGTCGGGGACCTCGGCGCCGGTCGCGTGCAGGGCGTAGAGCACCCCGGCCGCCCCGTGCGCGATCCCGAGCCCGGCCCCGGCGTGCGCGAACTGCCGGATGTCGCCGGGGAAGAGCCGGTCGGCGCGCTCGGGCGTGGCCATCGCGGCGATCCCCGCGCTGATCGAGTCGCGCACGCCGGGCCAGTCGCCGCCGGTCAGCGGCTCGTCCAACGCGGCCGGCGTGCGCTGCCCGTTCGGGTCGGCCGTCGTGATCCGGCGCACCGCGTCGTCCAGGAACTCCGACGGTATCCCCGGGAACTCGCCCCGGATCGCGTCCGACAGCGCCCGCGCCCGGCCCCGGTCCAGCGCCAGCAGCCCCGTGAGCGGCAGGAACAGCGCCAGGCGCAGGCACGCGAGGGCATAGTCGTCCACGGCGGGACCGGCGAGCCCGCGCGGCGCCTGGAACCCGCGCGCGGCCAAGGCCTGCCGCCCGGCCTGCGCGACCGGCGCCGCGACCTCGAAGTCGATCAGGGTCACCGAGTCGTCCGGGCGCACCATGATGTTGAACAGGTGCAGGTCGTTGAACACCACCCCGCGCTCGTGCAGCGCGGCGATCGCCTTCTCCACCTTCACCTGGATCCCGAGCGCCCACGCCGTGTACGCGCGCACCGCCCCCGGATCCGGGCTGCGGCCGATCAGCGGGAAGCGTTCGCTGAACATCGTGTTCAGGGTGCGGCCCTCGACGAACTCGAGCACCAGGAACCGGTGCTCGCCGAGCTCGAACCAGTCCAGCACCTCCGGCCCGGCGCCGCAGCCCGCGACCAGCCGCAGCACGTCGCGTTCGCGCTCCAGGCGGGCGACCGCGTCCCGGCCGTCCCCGATCAGCCCCGCGTGCGGCCGGGCCTCCTTGAGCACGACCTTGCGGCCGGTGCGCTTGTCCGTGCCCTGGTACACGCCGCCGCCGTTGGAGAAGTGCAGCGCCTTCTCGATCGCGTACGGCAGCCCGGCCAGGCTCGCGGCGTGCCGGGCCTCGAGATGCGGGGCCAGGAAACCGGGCAGCGTCGCCCACGCCGGGGGAGAGAACGCCGGCCCGCGTTGGTCGGGCACCAGCCGCCCGCTCGGATCCGCGATCGCCGGCACCGACTCCCCGGACGACGCGTCCTGGCAGCGGCGCGCCGTGAACGCCCCGTAGCGCACGTACAGCGGGCCGTCGGCGTACCGCAGATCACTGAGGATGTACGGTCCCGGCTGCCCGGCGAGCACGTCGTCGAGCTGCTTGAGGGTGCGTTCGAGCTCGTCCTCGTCCGCGGGGTAGACCGTCGCGAACTTGCCGGACGAGCCGCGCTCGGCGTACTTGGAGTTGCGCAGGAACAGCGAGGCGGGCGAGCGCAGGAACTTGAACGCCAGCCGCGCGCCCACGCAGTGCTCCCACAGCGCGTCGAGCACGGCCGCGGCCGACTCGGGCGTCGCGGACACGTGGATCTTCCAGCCCTGCTCCGGCAGCCGGTGGTCATCGGGCAGCAGGTGCCACCAGTCGCCGGACGCGGCCGCGCTCCAGCCGCGCGGCGCCGGACGGTCGACGTGCTCGTACACGCCGGCCGCGTCCAGCCGTCCGGCCGGATGGTCGTAGAAGAGCGGATCGGTCAGGCAATAGGCCTCGTACCGTTTGTCCATGCCTCGTCTCCCTCTCCCCTCGCGGCGGCACGGAGCGAGTTATCTCAGTCCGCGAGCATGCCCAGCAAGACAGCGCGCGCCCGCCGAACGCGCCCCTGACCGGGCGTTACGGGCCCTGGAAGAATGAACCGGAACCGGCCGGGCGCCCCCGATACGCGGGCGTCCGCCAGCCGTGGCCAGCGGATCTGTGGTACCACACCGCGTGGCAGGGTTCGTACGCGTGTTCCAGCGGCCGACGCGCGGAAAGACCACCCGCGAGCCCGCGCGATGCTGAGAATTCCCAGAAAGAACCGCGATCCGCCAGCGTCCGACCCGCCGGCGTGACACGATGAAACGGCCATGACCGACGAAGGCCTGTGTCCCCGCGCGCTGCGCGCCGCCGTGTTCGCCGCGGCGTGCGTCCTGCTGTCCGCGGTCACCTTCGCCGTCGTCGGCCGCGGCTCGGCCCCGCTGTGGGCGGTGCTCGCCGCCCTCGCCGCGGTCTACCCGCTCGCCTGGCTCGGCAGCGGACGCGCGCGCAGCCTCGCCGGGATCGGCGCGGTCACCGTCGTCGTGCAGATCGGCCTCGACTACTGGTTCTCGCTCGCGCAGGTCGACCAGTCCGTGCTCACCGGCTGCGGCGTGATCAAGGCCGTGCCCGCGATGGGGGAGACCCTGCGCTGCGCCCGCACCGCGAGCCCCGCCCCGGCCGCCCTCGACACCGACGGCGCCCTGCACGTCGGCCTCGCCCTGCTGGCCGCGCAGCTCGTCGTGGCGTTGATCAGCGCGATCTGCCTGAACGGCGGCGAGCACGCGCAACTGACGCTGCGCCAGTGCCTCACCGGCCTGGCCGCCTTCGCCGAGGCGCTGCGCCGCTGGTGGCCCGCCCTGGCCCTCGCGCTCACCCGCCTGGTCGCCCCGGCCGCCCCGTCCCGCCTGTGCGCCGCGCCCTGGGCGACGACCCGGATCCGCCCGAAGTACCCCGTCCTGCGGCATGCCGTCGTGCGCCGCGGACCGCCCCTGACCTCCTGCACCGCGCTCGGTTAGGCCGTCGGAAGGCCTGACCGCCTTCCCCCTTTCCATATCTCACGCGCAGTCAGGAGCACGTCCCTCCATGAACAGTTCGCATTCCACCGCGCCCAGACGCGGTTCGACCGCGGCCCGCCGCGTCGCCTACCAGCAGGCCGTCACCGCCAAGCGCAACCGTCAGCGCCGCGCCGCGTTCCTCAGCATCGGCCTGGTCATCGCCCTGTTCGCGGCCCTCGTCCTCACCAAGGCCGCCACCGACAACCACTCGAGCAGCACCGCGTCGACCACCACGACGAGCGCGGCCGCCACCACCGACGTCGTCAAGCGCGCCACCGGCGTGCCCGCGTCCGTGTTCGCGAGCATCGGCACCGGCGGCACCACCGCCCAGGCCGAACCCGTCCCCGGCGGCACCGCCCTGACCATCGGCGGCAAGCCCGAAGTCCTCTACCTCGGCGCCGAATACTGCCCGTACTGCGCCGCGCAACGCTGGCCGCTCGTGCTCGCCCTCAGCCGCTTCGGCACGTTCACCGGCCTCGGCCTCACCGAGTCCAGCTCCTCCGACGTGTACGCGAACACGAACACCTTCACGTTCCTCAACGCCACCTACACGAGCCCGTACCTCGCGTTCCACCCCGTCGAGATCTCCGACCGCGCGGGCAACCCCCTGCAAACCCCGACCGCCGCCGAACAGCAGCTGCTCGAGACCGACGGCCAGGGTGGCATCCCGTTCATCGACCTCGGCGGCACGACGATGCTGCGCAGCTCCGGCTACAGCCCGCAGGTCCTCGGCGGCATGACCTGGACCCAGATCGCCACCGCGCTCACCGACACCAGCAGCCCCGCCGCGCAGGCCATCGTCGGCACCGCGAACCGGATCACCGCCCAGCTCTGCGGCCTGACGCACAACCAGCCCGCCGCCGTCTGCCAAGCCACCGAGATCAAGACCCTGGAGGCGACCAAGTGACCCCCCGCACCCGCACCCCACGCACCCCCGCGGCGGCCACGACGTCCCCCGCCGCCGGTGCCGCCTCCGCCCCCGTCCGCCCTTCCTCGCTCCCGACCTGGGCCGCCCCCGCCACCCTGGTCACCGCCGCGGCGGGCCTGGCCGTCTCCGTCTACCTGACGATCGCGCACTACACGCAGTCCGTCACCTTGGCCTGCCCCGCGACCGGCGTCGTCGACTGCCAGAAGGTCACCACCAGCCCGGAATCGATGCTCCTCGGCATCCCCGTGGCCGTGCTCGGCCTCGCGTTCTTCGCCGCGATGACCGCCCTCGGCCTGCCCGCCACGTGGCGCGCCCGGGCACCCTGGCTGCGCACGGCCCGCCTGGCACTGTCCATCCTCGGGGTCTGCTTCGTCGCACGCCTGGTCTACGCGGAACTGTTCGAGATCGACGCGATCTGCCTGTGGTGCACCGTCGTGCACGTACTCGCCGTCGCGCTGTTCGCGATCACCGCACTGGCCACCGCGGCCACCGCCGCGATCCCCGACCCCGCCTGACCGACCTGACCCGGCGGGGCTCCATCCCTGCCTCTTATCCCTTGGTCTCCGCGTTCCACTGCACGTGCGGGGGCACCAGGCGTGCGCACACCGGGTGCCCCTTCTCGTCCGTCATCGTCAGCCGGGCCCGCAACTGCCCGCGCTCGACCGCCTCGGCCAGCATGTGCGGGGTGACTTCGCTCAGCATCAGCTTGCCGCGCCGGAACATCGTCGGCTTGCCGTCGGTGCCGAGGCTGACCCAGGACAGGTAGACGAAGCGTCCGCCGAGCCGGTTCTGGATGTAGGGCCCGTTGAGCACCAGGCCCTCCTCCTTGCTGGTCGCCGCCGTGCACGGCAGCGACCAGGAGACGCGTTCGGCGTCGCCCGGCTGCACGTCGAGCAGTTCGGAGGGGGTGTCCTTGCGCTGTACCGCGACATGGATGTTGTCGTATCCGGGGAAGTCACCGCCCGGCGGGCAACTGAGCCCGGGAAGATCCGTCCCGATGATCCGCAGCGTCACCTCGCTGCCCCGATACGCCGCCATGCGCGCTCCTCACCGCTGGGCCCGTCCGTGCCTTCGATGCTAACCGCGCCCGCCGACACCCGCCCACCCTGCCCACCTCAGCCTCACGACCAGCGCAAACGCCTCACCAGCTGATCTCCCCGTCCGCGCTGAGGTACCCGCCGGTCGGCCCGTCCGTGCCCGCCGTGGCCATCCGCACCACGATCCGGGCGCCCTCCTCGACCGTCTGCGTGCCGGTGTTGCCGTTCAGGTCGGTCTTGGTGAACCCGGGCTCGACCGCGTTGATCCGCATCCGCGGGAACGCCTTCGCGAACTGCACCGTCACCACGTTCACCGCCGTCTTCGAGGCCGGGTAGGACACGCCCGGGTAGAAGTGCGTCGGGCTGCCCGGCGTGCTCAGCCCGGTCAGCGACGCGAGCCCGCTGCTCAGATTCACGATCACCGGAGCAGCCGAACGCTCGAGCAGCGGCAGGAACGCGTGCGTGACCCGCACCGTGCCGAACACGTTCGTCTCGAACACGCTCCGCATCTCGTCCGCGGTCACGTCCGCCGGCCCGATCACCGCGTTCCCCGGCCCGCGCCCCTCGACCCCCGCGTTGTTCACCAGCACGTCCAGCCCGCCGCCCGCGTCCGAGATCGTCCGCACCGCCTGCGCCACCGACTCGTCGTCCGTCACATCCAACACCACCAGCCGCGCCCCCAGTTCGTCCGCGGCCCGCCGCCCCCGCTCCGCGTCCCTGCTCCCGATCCACACCGTGTGCCCCGCCGCCACCAACTGCCGCGCCGTCTCGTACCCGATGCCCTTGTTAGCCCCAGTGATCAATGTCGTCGTCATGCCTCCACCCTGCGCCCACCCGAGAACTCCTGCCAGTGCCCCCGCCTCCCTAGGACTCGCACCCCCACCCACCATTACTGCATTACCGATAACGCCAATACGGCAATAACCGAAAACTGGCCTCCGGGAACCCTCCGGCGGGCAGTCAACATAATTCCGGTTATGTTGCATGCGGTTCTGGGAGCGGCCCCGTTATGTTGCATGCGGTTCTGGGAGGGGTTCTGAGAGCGGGCACGTGAAAGGCCGTCACCGGAGCGGTGACGGCCTGCGAGCGAACGAGCGGAGAAACTGACCCCCGGTTACTCCGTGGGCGCGGTCGACGCGGGGGCCGGGATGAGACCGTCCGCGACGAGGCCTTCGAGGATGGCCTTCGCCATGGCCTCGGCGGCCGACTGGGGGCGGACCATGGCGGTGAACTCCTTGATCAGGCCCTGCTCGTCGAAGTGCAGCAGGTCGATGCCGTGGAGCTCCTCGCCGCGGACGGCGGTCCGGAAGACCAGGACGGAGGACTCGGCCTCGCTGCCGTCGGCGGTGGTCTCGCAGGTTCCGGTGTAGGAACCTACGTAGCGGAAGTCTTCGAGTGTCCGGATGAACACGCCGAACAGGCCCATGACCGTCTCGCGGCCCTCGGTGGGTTCGAGCCTCATGGAGCTGTAGAAGCGGATGTCCGGCGTGAGCAGCTCCTCCAGGCCGGCTAGGTCGCCCTTCTCCATGGCGGTGCGGAAGCGGTCGGTGGTGGTGCTCGCGGTCATGGCAGCTCCTTGGTCATGGCGGCGGGTTGAACGGCGATCTGGGGCTGGGGCGCGTCCTGCGGGTCCTGTTGCGGGGCGGGCACCCGGGCGGGGCTGCGGATGACGACGACGGCCAGCAGTACCGCGAGGAGCGTGAAGCCCGCCCCGACCGCCATGCCGGCGTCGTAGCCGCTGGCCAGCGCCTGGAGCGGCGTGTCACGGGTCAGCGAGGAGGTCACGGAGGACGCGGTGCCGGAGATCACGGCCACGCCGAGCGCTCCGCCCATCTGCTGGGAGGTGGTGATCAGACCGGAGGCCAGGCCCGCGTAGCGCGGCGGGATGCCGGTGGTCGCCGCCGCGTACATCGGGGCCAGGCTCATGCCGTAGCCGAGCGGCATGACCACCAGGCCGGGCAGCACGTGCAGGAGGTAGTCGCCGTGCACGGGCAGGAAGCAGACCCATGTCATGCCGACGGCGACGGTGGCGGGTCCGATGATCAGGAACGGGCGGAATCCGAACCGGGGGATCAGGTGCGCCATGCGCGTGGACATGAAGCCGAGGATCACCGGGAACGGCAGGAACGCGAGGCCGGTGCGGATCGCGCTGTAGTGCTCGACCCCCTGCAGATAGAGGGTGATCAGGAAGAACATGCTGAGATTGCCCGCGAAAACGGCGGCCATCATGGCGTTCGCGCCGGCGACGTTGCGGATCTTGAAGATCGACAGGTCCATCAGCGGGCTGGCCGCCCGGCGTTCGTTGACGACGAAAGCTGCCAGCAGCAGCACGCACGCCACGAGTCCGCCCAGCGTGTGCGGGTCGGTCCAGCCCCAGGACGGCGCCTGGCTGAAGGAGAGCACCGCGGCCATCAGGCCGAGCGTGGCGAGCACGGCGCCGGGGGTGTCCATGGTCCGGCGCACGCCCGTGTGCGCGTGCGCGGGCACCAGGCGGCTGATCAGGAAACTGACGACCAGGCCGATCGGCACGTTGATGAAGAAGTCCCAGCGCCAGCTCGTGTACTGCGTGAGCACGCCGCCGAGCAGCAGCCCGACGGCCGCGCCGCCGGTGGCGACCATCGACCAGTAGCCGAGGGCCCGCGCGCGGCGGCGGCCCTCCGGGAAGGTGACCAGCACGATCGAGAGCGCCGCCGGGGACATGAAGGCGGCGGCGAGTCCCTGCAGGCCGCGTAGCACGATGAGCAGCGGGACCGACGAGCTGAGCCCGATGAGCAGGGAGACGAGGGTGAACGCGAGCATCCCCGTCACGAGCGTCCGGCGCCGTCCGAAGAGGTCCGCGACGCGGCCGCCGAGCAGCAGGCAGCCGCCGAAGGTCAGCACGTAGGCGGTGATGACCCATTGGATCGAGTCGGCGCCGAAGCCGAGTTGCCGCTTGATGACCGGCAGCGCGACGGTGATGATCGCGGTGTCGAGCACGACCATGAACCAGGCGATGGCCACGAGCGCGAACACCACTCTGGGCGCCGTGGTCGGGGCGGCGGAGGCGTCTCGGCGGCCGAGACTTCCGAAAGAGGGCATGGCGGCTCCCAGGATCGGCGATGCGGGGGCGGAAGCGGTTCGGGAGCTGAGAGGATGCCGCCAGGGCAGGCCCCTGAGGAGTTCCTTCGACAGTCTCCGGCGCGTGACCGCGGTCCACCTCCCCGGTCTGACTCGGCCCGGGACACACCCCGCCGAACCTGCTCAGCCAGTTTCGCGTACCCCTGTGGCCGCCGGGTATGGGCCGAAGGTCCCGGGGGTTTTCGGCCACACCGACTCCGGCGCCCCTGCCCCGGCGGCCTGAACGTGACCGTGCCCCGGCTATTCTGAAGGCGACTTCACGATCGTCAGCAACGACGCTGGCCGCTGTGCGCACGCTTCTCGGCAAGACTGTCGAGCCTGATCTGGACGGATGTCGTCATGCACAAGCTGGTGGTCCTGTATTCCAAGCCCGCCGACCCTGACCACTTCCGCGACTACTACGTGAACAACCACCTTCCGCTGATCAAGAACTGGCCCGGTCTGCTCGCGTGGCGGTACAGCTTCGACGTGGCGGCGGTCAACGGGGAGGCGCCGTACTTCGCGGTGTTCGAGGGCGAGTTCGCCGACCTCGACGCCATGGTCGCGGCGCGGGCGTCGGAGTACGGCCGGAAGGTGTCCGCCGACGCCGCCAACTACGCCACCGGCGGCGCGGCCGTCATCCACTATCCGGTGCAGGACAGCAGCAGCGACTGACGCACTACCAGCCGGGGGGCTTGAGGGTGCCCATGACCCTGGTGACGGTGATCTCGATGACGACGCGCTCGGGGTTGGGGCGCGGCTGGCGGTAGCGGGCGGCGTAGCGGCGGACGGCCTCGGCCACGGACTCCGGGTCGTCCTTGACGAGCGCGGTGCCTTCGAGGGTGCACCAGTGGGCGCCCTCGACCTGGCTGACCGCGGCCCTGGCTCCGGCGGGCCCGGCGGCGCGGACGTTGCGTACCTTCATGCTGTTCGCGCTGCTGATCACGCGGGCGATCTTGGCTTCGGGGTCGAAGGTGACGCCCACGGGGACGAGGTGCGGGGTTCCGTCCGGGCGCGGCGTGCTGAGGAAGCACAGCCGCCGCTCCTGCCAGAAACGGACGGCCTCGTCTGCCTCGTCTGTGTCGTTCGTCATGGTGCTGGTTAGTTTCGCACCCCGCTGTTACGCGGGTAGAACGGGGATCCGGCGCTGAGGCCCAGCGTGGGCGGGGCGGCGGTGCGCTGCGCGGGGATGACGCTCGCGGTGCTCGTGGCGCAGTGGCCGGAGCGGATGAAGTGGCCGAGCAGCTGCGCGGTCGCGACCGTGTCGTCGAGGGCCTGGTGAGCGTCCGTCAGCTCGATGCCCAGGTGGTCGCAGCAGTCGCCGAGGGTGTGGTGCGCGAGCGGCAGGGTCCTGCTCGCCAGCTGCCAGGTGCACAGCCCGCGCGTGAACGCGTCGGTCTCGATGCCCGACCAGGTGAAGTGCGCGTTCAGGAACCGGCCGTCGAACTGCGCGATCCGGTGCGCGACGGGGGTCCGGTCGGCGAACAGGTCGTAGAGCGCGGGGGCGAGGTCGGCGAACGTGGGGGCGGCCTCGACCATGCCCCGGGTGACGCCGTGCACGTGGGTCGGCCCGACCTCGCCGTCGCGCGGCCGCAGCAGCGTGTCCCAAGAGCCGGTGATCTCCCCGGCCGCGTCCACGTGGACGACGGCGATCTCGACGATCGAGTCGGGGTGCAGCCGGAAGCCGGTGGTTTCGATGTCGAAGACTGCGTATCCGTTCACTGCGGTCTCTCTCCATGTTCCGTGGCCACGTGGCGCAGACCGCAGTCTATTGCGTCGGTCGTTCGCCGATGGCGCGGAACCCGTCGAACAGCGGGCCGCCGACGTGGTCGAGCAGCGCGCGGCAGAGTGTTTCGACGGCGGGCGTGTCGCCGAACGCTGCCAGCCTGCCCGCGGCAATCTTGTTTCCGCCGCGTCCCCGACTACGTCGGCTACGTTCATGCCATGTTCAATGATTTCGCGAAGGAGTACCTGCACGATGAGCTGCGTGACGTGCGGGACGCGCTGGTGTGGAAGCTGGACGGGCTTGGCGAGTACGACGTTCGCAGGCCGCTGACGGTTTCGGGGACGAACCTGCTCGGGCTCGTGAAGCACGTGGCGTATTCGGGGGCGCGGTACTTCGGCGAAGTCTTCGACCGGCCGTTCCCGGACACCGTGCCACGCTGGAACGATCCGGCCGCGTGGCGGACTGAGCATTGGGTCACAGACGACGTGAGCCGGGAGGACGTGGTCGGGCTCTACCGTCGGGTGTGGGAGCACGCCGACGAGACCATCGGTGCGCTGGCGGTCGACGCGCCGGGGCGGGTGCCGTGGTGGCCGCGGCCGGACGTGAAGCTGTTCAACGTCATGGTTCACATGCTCAACGAGACGACGCGGCACGCGGGCCACGCGGACATCCTGCGTGAGCAGCTCGACGGGACGGTCGGGGTGAATCCGAAGCGAGCGGACGCGTTCGACACGGAGGACGAGGTGGTGCGCGGGCGGCTCGCGCGGCTGGAGGACGTCGCGCAGGCCGCCGCGCAACGATGGTCGTAGTGCGGACGCGGGGTTCGGTCCTTACGTCGTCCGTGCGATGCTGCACCCCATGCGAATATCCGCAGGGACAGCGGGATCAGCGGGAGCGCTCTCGCGTCCCACGGCGCTGCTCGTGGCCGGGGCCATGTTCATGGAGCTGCTCGACGGCACGGCGCTGACCACGGCCGCGCCGCGGGCCGCGTCGGCGCTCGGGGTGTCGTCGGCGGCGATGGCGGTGCCGATCAGCGCGTATCTGGTGACGGTGGCCGCGTTCATCCCGCTCGGCGGCTGGGCGGTGGACCGGTTCGGCGGGCGGCGGGTGTTCGCGACAGCCGTGGTCGTGTTCACCGTCGCCTCGGCGCTGTGCGCGCTGGCGCCCTCGCTCGCGGCGTTGAACGCGGCTAGGGTCGCGCAGGGTGTCGGCGGGGCGTTGATGGTGCCGGTCGGGCGGCTCGTCGTGTTGCGCGGGGTGCGGCGCGAGGAGGTGATCCGCGCGGTCGCGTTCCTGACCTGGCCCGCGCTGGCCGCGCCGCTGCTCGGGCCGGTGGTCGGCGGGTTCCTGGCCACGTACGCCTCGTGGCGCTGGATCTTCCTGCTGAACGTGCCGCTCGGGGCCGTAGCGCTCGCATGTGTGAGTGCGATCCCGCCGGAGCGTGGTCCGGCACGGAGTCTGGACGTGCGCGGGTGGACGATGAGCGCGCTCTGTCTCGGCAGTCTGACGTCCGCGGCGTCGATCGTGGCGATCCCCGGCTCCGACCTGGAGACCGCGTACGGCTGCGTGGCGGTCGCGCTGGTCACCGGCGTGGCCGCGATCCGCCGCTTCCGTACCGCCGAGAATCCGCTGCTGCGGCTGGACGCGCTGCGGATCCGCAGTTTCCGGTTCGCGCACGCGGGCGGGTCGGTGTTCCGGATCGCGATCAACGCGGTGGCGTTCCTGGTGCCGCTGCTTTTCGTGGACTCGTTCGGCTGGACTCCGGCGCGCGCGGGTTCGGCGACGGTGGCGCTGTTCGCCGGGAACATCGGCATCAAGCCCGCGACCACGCCGCTGCTGCGCCGCCTGGGTTTTCGCACCGTGGTCCTCGGGGCGGTGCTCGGCTCGGTCGTGACCACGTCGCTGATCGCGGCGCTGCGCGGGGACACGCCGATCGTGCTGACGGTCGTGCTGTTGGTGGCGAGCGGCGCGTTCCGGTCGATCGGGTTCACCGTCTACAACACGGTCGCGTACGCCGACGTGGACGCGGCCGGGCTCGCCGACGCCAACACGCTCTCCTCCTCGATCCAGCAGCTCGCGGTCGGGCTCGGGGCGGCGACGGGCGCGATGGCGCTGCGGCTGTGCCTGGCGCTGGGCGTGCACGACGACTATCAGGGGGCGTTCATCGTCGTCGCGGCGTTGCTGCTGGTTCCGGCGGTGGAGGCGGTGCTGCTGCCGCGGAACGTGGGTGACGCTCTGACGGCATAACGCAATGCCGTCCCTTCGGGTGATTCGCGAGCGTGACACCCCGTTCGGCCCTTGATTGTCGGCCGCCCGGAGCTACCTTCCGGATCAAGAGGATGATCCGGAGAAACGAGGGCGGCGGTACATGGGAACGCACAGGCCAGGGCGTGCGCGCGAGCCGCGGATCGCCGCCGGGGCGACGGTGGCCGGGGCGCTGGCGGTCGTGGCGGCGTCGCTGTTCCTGCTGCCGTCGCAGGGCGCGAACGCCGAGCCGGCCACGCTGTGCGGCGGCCAGCAGGCGTCGGTGGGCGGCGGGACGTACATCGTGCAGAACGACGAGTACAACTCCGGCGCGAACGAGTGCGTGACCACGGACGGCGGTGCGGACTTCGCCGTCGCGAACTCGGACATGACCACGCCGCCGGGCGCTCCGGGCGGGTATCCGTCGATCTACCAGGGCTGCCACTGGGGCTCCTGCTCGACCGGCGGGCTCGCGGCGAACCCGATCCAGGTGGCGAACCTGACGCCCGGTGAGGTGACCACGAGCTGGACGACGACGCAGCCGACCGGGACCGGGAACGTGTACGACGTCGCCTACGACATCTGGTTCAACCATGCCGCCACCACGCGCGGCGCCCCGGACTGCGCGGAGGTCATGGTCTGGCTGGGCCACCAGGGCTCGCTGCAGCCGTACGGCGCGACGGTGGCGTCGGACGTGACCCTGGACGGCACGAGCTACCGGGTGTGGGAGGGCGTGCAGACGACGGAGCCGACGATCAGCTACGAGTTGACGACTCCGGCCACGTCGGTGACCGCGCTGGACCTGTACCCGATCGCCCGCGACGCCGTGAGCCGCGGCTACATCTCGGAGTCCTGCTACCTGATCGCGGTCGAGGCCGGGTTCGAGCTGTGGCAGGGCGGTGCGGGACTCGCGACGAACTCGTTCTCCGTGCAGGTCGGCGGCCCCGGCACCGGTTCGCCCTCGCCGAGCCCGACGACGACCCCGAGCCCCAGCCCGACGCCCACGCCGACGGCCACGTCCACCCCCACGCCGACGACATCGGCGAGTCCGACCCCGACCCTGACTCCGAGTCCGACGTCGAGCCCGACCACGTCCGCGAGTCCGAACCCGACTCCCACTCCTACCCCGACGCCATCGCCCAGCACGGCGTCGGCCTCTCCGTCACCGTCACCATCGGCCTCGACCTCGGCCTCGGCCAGCTCGTCGCCCCCGCCGCCGCCACGACCGTTAGGCTCGCCTGCGTGACCTTTCGCAGTGGGGCGGTGCGGCCGGATCCGGCGGCGGACATCGACGGATACCTGGCCAGGCTCGGGCTGGAGCGGCCGGGGCGCCCGGACGCGGCGTGGCTGTTCGCGGCGCACCGGGCGCACATGGAGCGGATCCCGTACGAGAACTTCGAGATCCAGCTGAACCGGCCGACGAGCGTGGATCCGGCGGAGACGATCGCGCGGATCGCGCGCGGCCGCGGCGGCTACTGCTTTCATCTGAACGGGGCGCTCGGCACGCTGCTGGCGTCGCTCGGGTACGACGTGACGCGGCATCTCGGCGAGGTGCGCGGCGCGGAGGTGGACCAGGCCTCGACCGGGCTGACGATCAATCACCAGGTGCTGACGGTGCTGTGCGACGGGGAGGCCTGGTTCGTGGACTGCGGTCTCGGCGACGCCCCGTACGAGCCGATGCCGCTGCGCGAGGGCACGCCCAACGGCATCGGGACCCGGACCGCCGTGTCGCAGGGTCCGTTCACGTACGGGTTGGAGCCGTGGGCGGGCCGCGTGGGCGGGTGGCGGTTCGTGCATGATCCGGGGCACGAGTCGTTCGTGTCGATGGTGTTCGCGCCGGAGCCGGTGGGGGTCGAGGCGTTCGCGCAGGCGCATCACCGGCTCTCGACGTCGCCGGACTCGAGTTTCGTGCGGGCGGCGATCGCCAGTCGTCGGGATGCGCACGGCGCGGACGTGCTGCGCGGCCGGATGATTTACCGCATCGACGGCGACGGCGTGACGAAGCAGCCGATCGACTCGCAGCAAGCCTGGTTCGAGCTGCTCGCGGACGTCTTCGGCCTGCACCTCGACGACGTGGACGAGACCGAGCGGGCGGCGCTGTGGCGGCGGGTCTCGGCGGCGCACGAGGAGTGGCTCGCCGAGCGCGCCGCCGCCACCAGCTAGAACCAGCGAGTACCAGCGGGAACGGGACGCTACGCGGCGGGCTTCGGGTAGAGCACGTCGTAGCCGATGAACTCGAACATGCTCACGCCCGGCTCCAGCGGCTTCGGCGTTCCGCGGTACCGGTACGCGCCGACGCAGTTCTGCCGGTCCGGTTCCTGGAGCCAGAGCTGTTCGAAGCCGAGTTCGTCGTACCACGCGCAGATCCGCGGCACCATCGACTCCTCCGGGCGGCGGCCGCGCGTCCAGATGACCGTGCCTCCGGTGGCGCACAGCGCGGTGCACGTGGCGATCGTGTTCTCGATGTCGGCTGCGCGCAGGTTGCCGTAGACGCCGCAGACGAGCACGAGGTCCGTGGGCGTCAGGTCGATGTAGTGGTCGGTGAGCGACGCGTCGCCGGTGACGACCTCCACCTGGTCCAGGCCGAGTTCGGCGGCCATCTGCCGGGCGGCGTCCGCGTTCTCTGGGTCGAGTTCGACCAGGCGGGCGTGCACGTCGCGGCCGCGCGGGTGCTCGGCGAGCACGGGGATCAGGTCGCGGCCCTGGCCCGCGCACAGGCTGATCGCGCGCAGCGGTCCGGCGGGGGCGGCGTCGAGCGCGTCGCGGATGCGGTCGCGCACGACCGTCAGGCGTTCGGCGAGGTCGGAGTCGGGGTCGTCGTACCGGTCGTGCCAGCGCTTCCAGTCCATGGTCGACGAGACTACGGGGGCTGCGGTGCCGGTGCCCTGCGAGTATCCGCTACCGTCGTGGGATGGCCGAGAACGGATCACACAGCGCGACGGCGGGCGGCGACGGGGGCGGGCCGGGCAGCGTGCGGCTGGACGTGTGGATCTGGTCGGTGCGGCTGGCCAAGACGCGTTCGCAGGCGGCCGACGCGTGCAAGGGCGGGCATGTGCGGGTGAACGGGGAGAAGGTCAAGCCCGCGCAGGCGGTGAAGGTCGGCGACCAGGTGCGGGTGCGCCGCTCGGACGGCTGGGAGCGGATCGTGACCGTGACGAAGCTGATCTCCAAGCGGGTCGGTCCGCCGGTCGCGGCGACCTGCTACCTGGACGAGAGCCCGCCGCCCCCGGCGCGCGAGTTCGCGGGCCCGACGGCGATCCGGGACCGGGGCGCGGGGCGGCCGACGAAGCGGGACCGGCGCGAGGTGGACCGGCTGCGCGGGCGGTAGCGGCCGCGACCCGCCGGGTGCCGGGAATAACCCGAGGCCGCGTCCGCCTTCCCGCTGGTATGAGTGAGCCGAGCCTGGACGTGCGCATGCCCGCGATCTACCTGAGCCACGGCGCGCCGCCGCTGGCCGACGACCCGATCTGGCCGGGGGAGTTGGCCGCGTGGTCCGCCGGGCTGCCGCGGCCGCGCGCGATCCTGATGGTGTCCGCGCACTGGGAGGACGCGCCGCTCGCCCTCGGCGCCGTGGAGACGATCCCGCTGGTCTACGACTTCTGGGGCTTCCCGCGGCACTACTACCAGGTCACGTATCCGGCGCCCGGCGCTCCCGCGCTCGCGGCGCAGGTCCGCAAGCTGCTGGCCGCCGCGGGCCGCCCGGTGCAGGACGTGCCGGACCGGGGCCTGGACCACGGCGCGTACGTGCCGCTGGTGGAGATGTTCCCGGACGCGGACGTGCCGGTGCTGCAGATCTCGCTGCCGAGCCTGGACCCGGGGGAGCTGTACGAGATCGGCCGGCGTCTCGCTCCGCTGCGGGACGAGGGCGTGCTGATCGTGGGCAGCGGCTTCTTCACGCACAACCTCAGGGCCCTGTCGCGGGACGGGTCGGTCGCCTCGGTGATGCGCGAGTTCGACGCGTGGGGTCGCGAGACGCTGGCCGCCGGGGACATCGACGCGCTGCTGGACTTCGAGCACAAGGCGCCCGCCGCGCACGCAGCCCATCCGCGCACCGAGCATTTCGCGCCGCTGTTCGTCACGCTGGGGGCGGGGGAGGCGGACCTCGACACGCAGCGCAGCGTCATCGACGGGTTCTGGAACGGCCTGGCCAAGCGGTCGATCCAGCTCGGCTGACCGCTGATGTGGTACTAGATGGTATGACCGCTCTCACTGTCCGCGCCGCCGCGCCCGCCGACCCCGCCGACCGTGTCCTGCTCGAACGCCTGTGGCTGCTGTTCCGGCATGACATGTCCGTCTACACGCATGCGCTGCCCGGCCCGGACGGCACCTTCCGCTCCGACCGGCTGCACGCGGCGCTGACCGACCCCGGCTGGGCCGCGTACGTGTTCCACCTCGACGGGCACCCGGCCGGATTCGCCCTCGTGCGCGGCCTCGGCGGCCCGGGCCCGACCGTGCTGAACTCGTTCTTCCTGGTCAACGCCGCCCGCCGCCGGGGCCACGGGATTCCCGCGGCGCTGGACGTGCTGCGCCGCAGTCCCGGGTCCTGGGAGGTGGCGTTTCAGGACGCGAACACCGCGGCCGTCGCGTTCTGGCCGCGGGTGGCCGAGGCGGCGGCCGGGGAGGGCTGGCATCTGGAGCACCGGCCGGTCGCGGGCCGGCCGGAGATCCCGGCGGACGCGTGGATCTGCTTCACCGTCCCGGCCACTACAGTGTGATCCATTCCGTCGTGACCCGAGGAGCCCCGATGCCCGCCCGCCCCGCGCTCAACCGCAGCCTCGCCGAGTTCGGCACCACGATCTTCGCCGAGATGTCGCAACTGGCGGTCGAGACCGGGTCGATCAACCTGGGCCAGGGCTTCCCGGACACCGACGGTCCCGCCGCGATCCTGGAGGCGGCGCAGCGGGCGATCGCGGAGGGCCGCGGCAACCAGTACCCGCCGGGGCCGGGCATCCCGGAGCTGCGCCGCGCGATCGCCGCGCACCGCTCGCGCAACTACGGGCTCGACTACGACCCGGACCGCGAGGTGCTGGTGACGGCCGGGGCCACGGAGGCGATCGCGGCGGCGCTGCTCGGCCTGCTCGAACCCGGCGACGAGGTCATCGCGCTGGAGCCGTACTACGACTCGTACGCGGCGTGCATCGCGATGGCCGGGGCCCGCCGCGTCCCGGTGACGCTGCGCCCGGACGGCGACCGGTTCGGCCTGGACCTCGACGAGCTGCGTGCCGCCGTGACCGACCGGACGCGGCTGATCCTGCTCAACACCCCGCACAACCCGACCGGCACCGTCCTGGGCCGCGAGCAGTTGGCGCAGGTCGCGGAGCTGTGCGTGGAGCGCGACCTGTACGCGGTGACCGACGAGGTGTACGAGCATCTGGTGTTCGACGGCGGCGAGCACGTGCCGCTGGCGTCGTTCCCGGGGATGCGGGAGCGCACGGTGGCTATCTCGTCGGCGGGCAAGACGTTCTCGGTGACCGGCTGGAAGGTCGGCTGGGTGTGCGCGAGCCCCGAGCTGACCTCGGCCGTGCGCGCGGCGAAGCAGTTCCTCACGTACGTCAGCTCGGGTCCGTTCCAGTACGCGGTCGCCGAGGCGCTCGCGCTGCCCGCCGAGTACTTCGCGTCGTTCACCGCCGACCTGCAGGCGAAGCGGGACCTGCTGTCCGCCGCGCTCGCGGACGCCGGGTTCGGAGTGATGCGCACGCAGGGCACTTACTTCGTGACCGCCGACATCCGCCCGCTCGGCCTGCCCGGCGCGGCAGGTGCGGACGGCGCGGAGTTCTGCCGCGCGCTGCCGCACCGCGCCGGGGTGGTCGCGATCCCGAGCCAGGTGTTCTACGACCACCGCGACCAGGGCGCGCCGTACGTGCGGTTCGCGTTCTGCAAGCGGCCCGAGGTGCTGACCGAGGCCGCGTCCCGCCTGAAGGCGCTCGCGGCCCGGTAACCCGTCTGGCTGCTATCCGTGCTCGGCGAGGGCGGCGGCGATCTGCTCGCGGTCGGCGCCGCCTGCGAGCAGCAGCCGCAGCAGCACGCGCGCCTTGTACGGGTGCAGCAGCCCGCCGTTGATCAGGCCCCTGTTCTGCAGGTCGATCTCGGAGCCGGGCGCGCCGTACGTGTGCCGCAGCACCGGTCCGGCGCCGGCGCGCGAGGTGAGCACGACCGGCATCAGCTCGGCGAGTCCGGCGAGCGCGGGCACGAGGCGGCTGGTGACGTGCCCGACGCCGAGCCCGGCCACGATCAGCCCCTGGTAGCGCTCGGCGGTCCCGTCGAGTTCGTCGCCCTGCTCGTCCAGCACGGCCGTGTGCACCGCTACCCGCACCGCGTCCAGCTGGTCCGCGGCCGGGATCGGCAGCGGCGCGCGGCGCGGCGGGACGGACAGGATCCGCACCCGCTCCTCCTCCAGGCGCCCGACCGGGCCGGCGTCCGGGGAGACGAACGTGGCGGTGCTGGTGGCGTGGGCCTTGCGGACCCAGCGCGCGGCGTGCAGCTCGTCGTTGAACGCGACGAGCACCCCGAGGCCGCGTGCGGCGGGTTCGGCGGCGGCGGTGACGGCGGCGAGCAGGTTCGCCGGTCCGTCGGGTCCGGCCAAGGTGGGGTTGCGCATGGCGCCGGTGAAGATCAGCGGTTCGGGGTGCGGCCAGACGAGGTCGGCGAGGTACGCGCTCTCCTCCAGCGTGTCGGTGCCCTGCGTGACCACGACTCCGCGCGCCCCGGCCCGCACGGCCTCGGAGGCGCGTCGCACCAGTTCGAGGACCTGGGCGAAGGTGAGGTCGGCGCTGGGGACGCGCTCGACGTCCTCGACGACGAGCGCGACGCCGGTCTCCGCGAGGCCGGGCACGTCGTGCGCGAGGTCCGCGCCGCCGAGCCGGGCGACCACGCCGGCCACGTCGCCGTCGCCGGCTCCGCTCCCCGCCATGGAGATCGTTCCGCCGAGGGTGTAGAGGACGACCTCGTCAGCCATCGCAGTGCCTTTCCGTTGAACATGGACCTCGGACACCCTACAGATCCGGATGCCGCGTTACGCTCACCGGTATGCGTATCGCGGTGGCAGCCGATTCCCGGGACGTGGTGTCGCGTTCGATGTCCGCCCTGCTGGAGTCCCTCGGGCACGAGGTGGTCGCCCGGCACGGCGCGATCGCCGACGGCGCCGAGGACACCGATCCGGCCGCGGTGTGGTCGGTGTGCGCCCGGGCGGCCGCGCTGGACGTGGTCGAGGGGCGGGCGGACCAGGCGGTCGTGGCCTGCTGGACCGGGACCGGCGTGTCGATCGCGGCGAACAAGGTGCCCGGCATCCGGGCCGCGCTGTGCACCGACTCGGTCACCGCGGCCGGCGCGCGCCGCTGGAACGACGCGAACGTGCTGGCCCTGAGCCTGCGCCTGACCTCGATGCACGTGCTGCGGGAGATCTTCGAGGGCTGGTTCGAGACCGACCCGAGCCCCGAGCCCGACGACGTGGCCGCGATCGCCCGCGTCGAGCCGCGGCCCTGACCCTGCGGCTAACCCTGCACCTGCGCCCCGACCCGCATCCACGCCGTACCCCGCGCCCGCAGCCCCAGGAACACGAGCCGCGCGAGCGTGAACAGCCCGACCGCCACCCACAGCCACGTCAGATCCGCCCCGCTCGCGAGCACGACCCCGAGCGCGGCCAGGAAGATCGCCGTACACGCCAGCGACGCCCACGCCAGGTAAACCGCGTCCCCCGCCCCGATCAACACCCCGTCGAGCACGAACACGACCCCAGCCGCGGGCTGGAACGCCGCGGCCACCAGCAACACGGGCGTCAGCACGGCCGCGACCGCCTGGTCACTCGTGAACGCGCCCGCGAGCACGGGGCTGAGCGCGGCCAGCCCGATCCCGGTCAGAACGCCGAACCCGAGCCCCCACCGGTTCATCCGCGCCACGACCCTCCTGGTCGCGTCGGTACGCCCGGCGCCGAGCTCGTGCCCGACGAGAGCCTGCGCGGCGATCGCGAGGGCGTCGAGTGCGAGCGCGAGCGTGAACCAGAGGTTCGAGGCGATGGTGTTGGCCGCGAGCGCCGTCGTGCCGAGCCGTCCGGCGCCCCACACGGCCGCGAGCAGGTAGACGCGCAGGCCGATCGTGCGGATCAGCAGCGCCGCGTTCGCCGAGAGCGAGCCCCGGATCGCGCCGAGGTTGGGCCGCGCCGTGACCCCCTCGGCCCGGCACGCCCTGACCACGATCCACGCATATGCCACGGCCATCCCCGTCTGCACCGACGCCGTCCCCGCGGCCGATCCCGCGATCCCGAAGCCGCACGGGTACACGAGAACCCAGTTCAGCAGTGTGTTGACGACCGCGGCCGCCGCGGCGACCACAAGCGGCGTGCGCATGTCGTGCAGGCCGCGCAGCAGCCCGGTCGCGGCGAGCACGAGCAGCATCCCCGGCAGTCCGAGCGAGCTGACGCGCAGGTAGGTCGCCGCGTACGGCGCGGCCTCGGCTCCGGCGCCGAGCCAGCGCACGATCGGGTCCGCGCCGACCACGCCGACGACCGCGAGCAGCAGCCCGAGCCCGACCGCCAGGTACAGCCCGTCCACCCCGCGCGCCAGCCCCTCCGCGCGCCGTCCCGCGCCGATCAGCCGGGAGACCTGCGCGGTCGTGCTGTACGCGAGGAAGATGCACACGTTCACGAGCGTGTTCAGCGCCGCCCCGGCCGTGCCGAGCCCGGCGAGCTGCGCCGGCCCGAGGTGCCCGACGATCGCGCTGTCGGCGAGCACGAACAGCGGTTCGGCCAGCAGCGCCCCGAGCGCGGGTATCGCGAGCGCGAGGATCTGCCGCCCGGTGACGTGCGACGCGTCGACGTCCCCGCCGGCGGGCGAGGTGGTGTGGGCTTCCATGCCAGGGATCATCCCAGACCCCACCGACAGGACTGAACCCCCATCGCACCTATTACCGAGTCGCCCCTACTCTCCCTGCTCCCGACTATCCGACTCCAACCCCTCGATGATCCCCGCGATGTGGTCCGGATCCGGGTACATGTCCGTGAACTCGTACCCGGCGAGCGTGCGCGGCCGGTCCATGCCCATGTCCACCCGCAGCAGGTCGTCCCCGGCGAGTCCGTGGCTGACCCAGTTGCCGAGCACGCGCAGCCGCGAACGCATCGAGTGCATCGCCATCACGTGGTAGCCGCGCGTCGCGACCTGCGCCGGGATCCCCGACAGCGGGATGCCGAGCGGCTTGGCCACCGCGCGCGGCCCGCCCAGGTCCACCACGAGTCCCAAATCCTTGTGGAAGTACTCGCGCAGCGGCCGCCCCGCCATCGCCGACACGACGTTGTCCGCCGCGACCTTCCCTTGCCTCATCGCGTGCTGCGCGGTGGGCGGGCACACGGCGCCCTCGACCCCGTCGCGCTGCTTGGCCAGGTCCGGCACCGCCGCGCAGTCGCCGAGCGCGAACACCCCGTCCCAGCCCGGCAGCCGCATGTCCGCGCCGACCACCAGCCGCCCGCGCTCGGTCTCCCCGAGCCCGCGCACCAGCGGAGACGCGGCGACCCCGGCCGTCCACACGAGCGTCTCGGTCGGCAGCGTCGTCCCGTCGGTGAGCTTCACCTCCGTGTCGGTGACCGCCGCGACCGACGTGCCCAGCTTGAATCTGACCCCGCGCTGGGCGAGCATCCGCATCGCCACGCCGCCGAGGTCCTGGCCGAGCTCCGGCATCAGCTTGTCGGCCAGGTCCGCGAGCGTCCACGAGACCAGGTCCCGATCCAGGCCCGGCAGCCGCTTCGCCGCGTTCGTCGTCAGCTCGTGCAGGCACGCGCACGTCTCGGTGCCCGCGTACCCGCCGCCGACCACCAGGAACGAGCAGCGCCGCCGCTTCTCCTCCTCCGTGTTCGCCGCCGCCGCGAGCTCGAGCTGCGCGATCACGTGGTCGCGCAGGTTCAGCGCCTGCTTGAGCGTCTTCATCCCGCGCGCGTGCTCCGCGAGCCCGGGGATGTCGAACGTGCGCGTCACCGACCCGGGCGCCAGCACGAGATAGTCGTACTTGATCGCCTCGTCCTCCCCGAGGATCTTCTTCACGTACACCGTCTTCGCGGGCAGATCCACCCCGAGCGCACCGCCCGGAACCCGGATCGTGTGCTTCAGCAGCCGCGCCAACGGCACCGCCACCGACGACGCCGCCAGCACCCCCGAAGCCACCTGCGGCAGCAGCGGCAGATACAGCGACGCCGAGGTCGGGTCGATCAGCATGATGTGCGCCTTGTCCGGCGGCAGCCGCTTCTCCAGCCGCCGCACGCACGCCAGCCCCGCGAACCCGGCCCCCACCACGACGACCCGCGGCACTCCCGCCACCTGCGTCTGCGTCATAGCCTCCGCCGCCTCCACTCCGACTCAGCACTCAGGGCTCCGAACGCCGCCCGGCGCCCGCACACCACGGACCCGACCACGCCGTTCACCCGGCCGCACGCATCCTCGTACCGCCCGACTGCTTCAGCCTCGCCCGTTCGGCCCCAACCCGCACCCCGAACTACACCCGCCGGGGGAGTCCGAGCCTCCGAGGCCGCTAGCCGCAGGTGTCGCACGCTCGCTCCGCGTTGTCAGCTTGCGGCTGGTATTCGCCCCTACCTTCGTCACCGGCACTGCGCTCGTTCCTCGCTGCGTGCCGCCGACTACGTCCGGGGCGATTACTTACCCCGCCCACCCGCCCTACTCAACCAGCCTGCGGCCCGCTACCTACGCTCCCTCGTACCTCGGTCACTACGTCCGCAGGCCTACGGCGCTGCGCACGATCTCCGTGGCCGCTCGCCTTGCATCGGCGGCTTTCAGCTCACGCGAGGATGATCGGGTTGCTCAGCGCGGCCATTCGGCGGTTGGGATGGCGCACTTCTACGCGGACGAACCCTGCCTCGCGCGCCGTTGTCTGCCATTGCACGTCGCCTGATCCCGAGGCGGGCAGTGCGGCACGGTGCGCCGTGCCTCTTTCGGAGTGGAAGGTGACGATCCCGTCGGGCACGCCGCTCACCTGGGCCCGTACGAGGGCTGACGCGCCATGGCTGTCGAGGCGTTCTCCGACTCCGGCATGACGGCTACCTGCGGAAGCGGTGAAGGAGAGTTCTACTGCGGCCGATTCGGCGATCCAGGTTCTGCCTGCGCGGATGCCGGCCAGGATCGCGGCTGCGGTCGATTCGTCTGCGGACACCACGGTGTGCGGAATGCCGATCTGGCCGGCGAGGTGGGTGTCGCTGTTGCCCATCGCCGGGCGCCAGCGTCCCTGGTGGATGTCCGCAGCCAGGCCGCGTCCCCATTCGGCCAGCGCGGCCTCGTTGTCGGCCTGCCATGGTAGGTCGGAGGTCCATGGGCCGTTCCACACCTCGACCGCGTCGAAGTCTCGGTACGGATACGCGAACGTGCCCGAGGGGTACGGCGCGTGAGGGTGGGCGGCCACGCACAACCCGCCGCCGCGATGGACCTCGGCGACGTGCTGACTCACCGCCTCGTTGCGCACGCCGTAATCCCACCCGATCACCTGGCCGAGTTCGAGGCCGAGTGCCAGCCAGTGGCCCGTATGTGTGACGACTTCCTGGCCGAACAGCACCGTCAGGTCTCCGGCAGCAGCCTGCGCCCAGTCCTTCTGCCCGTCGGCTGAGTTGTGCTCGGTGGTGACCACGAAGTCGAGCCCTGCCGCCCGCGCGTCGGCCGCCAACTGCTCAGGCGGCAGTTCCCCGCCGTGCGAGTGGACGGAGTGAACGTGACAGTCACCTCGAAACCAGCGGCGCCCCGACATGGACGCCACGCTACTCGAACGCGCTAGTCCACGTGCGCGCGGAGGCCGGCCAGGTAGTCGGCGAGCTGTTGGCGCATTCTGGGGTGGATGTCGAGGGCGTCGAGTTCGGCGGGGGTGAACCAGCGGACGTCGGAGGCTTCGTCGTTCGCGGTCGGGGTGCCGTCTAGGGGGCGGCCGTGCAGGGTGATCTCGAACTCCTGGCGGACCTCGCCGTAGACGGTGGGGTCGGTGTGGTCGTCGTAGGCGACGATGTAGGCGGGGTCGGAGTAGATGCCGAGCAGGCCCAGTGGCTCGACGCGGATGCCGGTCTCCTCGAACGTCTCGCGGACGGCGCATTGGGTGGGGGTTTCGCCGAGCTCCATCTTGCCCATGGGGATGGCCCACTGGCCGGTGTCGCGGCGGCGTTGCAGGAGCAGGCGTCCGGTGTCGTCGACGGCGAGGATGCCCGCGGCCGGGACGAGGGAGTTCGCCTTCGGTGCGCGGGGGTCGTGGAAGAAGTCTGTGCGGCCCATGTGTCGTGTCTCGCTTCCGTGTGCGGTCCGCGGATATTGCGTTGACGTGGTTGCGTCCGGCTCCTATCGTTGCGCGCGTTCGAGACGTTCGCGGCCCGTGGTGGCACGGCCGCCCTAGGGGAGGAGGCCCCGAAAATGACGATTCATCTTCTTCCGGCGCCTCCCTCGGTACCCGCGGCTCCGCTCGGAGTCCGCTGAAAAGCCACCGGACCGGATCGGTCGCGCCTCCCGCATCAGCACCATGCCTCGGAGGCGACTTTGCATTCTTCTTCTCGTACCAGTGTCACGTTCCGGCCGAGCGTCTCGGCCGACCTCGACCGGATCCTTCCGTTCATCCAGCGCGACGGGGCGTGCCCGCTGACGGCGGAACGCTACCTGGCGTACCTCGAGGACGGTCAGTACAGCCACGCGCGCACGTGGATCGCCGTGGACGGGGACGGCGGCCCGGATGATGGCGATGGCGATGGCGACGGCGGTGTTCTCGCGGTCGCGGTCTGGTGGGCTTCGCCGCATGAGGCGGAGCCGGGCGCGCTGGACGGCATCTACGTGCACGGATCCGTCGGGAGCGGTGAGGGGCGGGTCGAGCTCGCCGCGGAGCTGCTGTCTGCCGGTCACGCGGCGTTCGCGGCGGAGTTCGGGCAGGTGGAGCCGCCCGAGTACCACGTGTTCATCCCGAGTGACTGGCGTGAGCAGCCTGATGTGGCCGACGCGCTGACGTGGCGTCGGGCGGCGGTGGAGCGGGCCGGGCTGGGGAAGCTGCTGGAGCGGCTGCGGTTCGAGTGGACGCCGCAGGACGGGATCGTCGAGCCGGTGCACGGGCTGTCATTCCGTCCGGAGCCGGACGACGAGGTGTTCGTGGAGCTGTTCACGCGAACGCTCGCGGGTTCCCTCGACACGACGTCCACGCGGGACGCGGCGCGGATGGGTGCGCAGGAGCAGGCCCGCGACGACCTCGTGCACCTGCGTGACCGGATGCTCGGCGAGCGTTCGTGGTGGCGTGTCGCCGTGAACGAGGACGGGGAGATCGTCGGTTTCGGCGTCCCGTCGCGCAATCCGCTGTTCCCGGTGGTCGGCTACCTGGGCGTGCTGCCCGAGTACCGCGGCCGCCGCTACGTGCACGGCATCCTCGCGGAGATCACCCGCATCCTGGTCGCGGAGGCCGACGCCACGATGATCCGCGCCGATACGGATCTGGTGAACGAGCCGATGGCGGCGGCGTTCCTGAGCGTCGGGTACCGCAACCACGCCCGGCGGCTGGTCTTCTCCGCCAGCTGACGGATCCAGCTACGGGATATTGCGTGGCGTCACGTGTGGTGCGCGGGCTACGGTGCCCACGCACCACACGTGCGACCACGTACACGGACGTCCTCGGATGGGAGTTGGCATGCGCCTCGGCACGGACACGGTCACCCGCCTCGCCACACGAGAGCACGCAGACCGCCACTGACGATCTCCTGATCCTCCCGGCCCTGTCACCGCTCTCTCGGCGAGACGGACACGGATTCGATCCGACCGTTCTCCCTTCACCGAGGAGCTTGTCTTGCATGCCCGAAAGTCCGCGCCGCTCGGCGCGGGATTCCGCACGCTCTGGACCGCGTCGGCCATATCGGTTGTCGGCGACGGCGTCACGCTCGCCGCGGGGCCGATGCTGGTCGCGTCCATCACCCGCGACCCCACGGCCGTGGCGGTCGCCGTGTTCTGCCAGCAGGTGCCGTGGCTGTTGTTCGGACTGGTCAGCGGCGTTTACGTCGATCGGCTCGATCGCCGCACGCTGATCGTCGTGGTGAACCTGGCCCGCGCCGCCGCCCTGGCCACGCTCGCGGCGGCCGCCGCCGTGCACGCCGTGACTCTGCCGCTCATCTACGCGGTCTTCTTCACACTCGGCACCGCCGACACGCTCGCCGACACCGCGAGCAGCGCACTGGTCCCGTCTGTCGTGGCCAACGAGTCGCTGGCCGAGGCGAACGCTCGGCTCGCGCTCACCTTCAACATCGGTAATCAGTTCCTGGCGAAGCCGCTCGGCGCGTGGCTGTTCGCACTCGCCGCCGGGGCGCCGTTCGCGACGGACGCGCTCACGTTCGCTGTGGCGGCGGCGCTGATCGCGACCCTCCGGCCGGTCAGCACGGTTCCGACTCCGCGCACGACCCCACGCCCACGTGCCCGCCTGCGGACGGACGTGACGACCGGCGTGCGGTGGCTGGCTCGGCACCACGTGCTGCGGACGATGTCGTTGAGCATGGGCGTCGGCAACGTCGCGTTCTGCGGCGCGTTCGCGGTGTTCGTGCTCTACGTCCGCGAGCGGCTCGGGCTGACAGATCTCGGCTACGGGCTGCTGCTGACGACGTTCGCGGTCGGCGGCACGCTCGGCACGCTCACCGTTCGGCGCATCAAGGAGCGTGTGCGCGCGGCCACGTTGCTGCGCGCGGGGCTGCTGGTCGAGGCGTTCACGCATGTCGCGCTCGCCGTGACGACGCATGTGTGGTTCGCGGCGCCGGTGCTGGTGCTGTTCGGTGTGCACACGATGGTGTGGGGGTCGGTCGCCTCGACGCTGTATCAGCAGCGTGTGCCGGATGAGCTGCGGGGCCGGGTCGGCAGTGTGCGGATGCTGCTCGACCTCGGCGGCGCCGCGATCGGGACGGTCACCGGCGGGCTGGTCGCTCAGCGGCTCGGGCTGACCGCGCCGTTCTGGATCGCGGCGGCGGTGATGCTGGTCGTCGCGGCGTGCGCGTGGCGGCCGCTCGGCCCCGCCAGGATCGACTAGTCACCGACACGGGCCTGCATCGACTAGTCACCGACGTCGGCGGCTTCGACGGCGCCCGTGGCCCTGCGCAGCGCGCGCGACGTGCGTGACGCGCGGATGGCGTTGCGTTGTTCGCGGGCGGTGGCGTCGATGTAGTTCTGGCTGGTCGTCAGGGATGCGTGGCCGAGCAGGCGCATGATCTCGACGGCGGAGGCTCCGTCCTCGGCGAGGCGGGTGGCGAAGGTGTGGCGTAGCGCGTGGACGGAAGCGCCGCGCGGGACCTGGCCGGAGACACCCGCCTCGCGGTACGAGCGGGAGACGAGGTACTGCAGGGCGCCGCGGCCGAGCGGGGCGTTGTCGGCGCCGACGAACAGGGGGTCGGAGCGGCCGGGTTCGCGGCCGCCGAAGCGGGCGGCGCGGGACTTGAGGTATTCGTCGATGACGGCCTCGAGTTCGGGCTCGACGGGCACGGCGCGTTCCTTGCCGCCCTTGCCGCGCACGGTCAGGATCCGCTCGCCGACGCGTCCGCCGACCGAGGAGACCGTGAGCTCCAGCAGTTCCGTGGACCGCAGCCCGGCGCACAGCAGCACCGCGAGGACGGCGAAGTCGCGTTCGGGCCACGGGGCGCGGCGGCGGGTGTGGTCGGCGGGCGCGGCGGCGGACTCCAGGATGCGCTCCGGGGTGTCCTCCCCGCGCAGCGGTTTCGGGTAGCGGTGCGGGGCCTTCGGGCGGCCGACGGAGCCCATCGGGTTGCCGGGGGCGAGTTCGTCGGCGACGAGGAACGTGAAGAACTGGTTCCACACCGACCAGGCGCGCCCGATCGAGGAGGCGGCGCGCGGTTCGGCGTATTCGGCGAACGCGGCCCGCAGCGTCCGGCCGGTCACGGTGGCGAGCTGCAGGTGCTCCGGTTCGCCGCGCCCGGCCTGGCGGGCAAGGACGGTGCCGACGCCGACGAGGTCGCGGCGGTACGCGGCGAGCGTGTTCGCGGACTGCTTGAGCGCGGCACGCGAACGCAGGAACTCCTCGACAGCCTCCGCCAGCGACAGCTCAGTACCCGAACTCGATTCCATCCCAGGATTGTCTCAAGAATCATGATCCGGTGCCGCGAACGACCCGACCCGTCAGACCTCGTCGGGCGCGCCGCCGAGGACCTGTGCGACGGCGTGCAGCAGGGCGTCCTTGGTGAACGGCTTGCGGATCAGGGCCATGCCCTCGGGCAGCGCCTCGCCGTCCGGGAGGGTTCCGGCGGTGTACCCGGACATGATCAGCACCGGGAGTTCGGGCATGTACGTGCGGGCGACGCGGGCGAGCTCCAGGCCCGTCATCCCGGCCATCACCATGTCGGTGACCAGGGCGTCGAAGGACGCGTGCTCGCGGCGGATGACGTCGAGCGCCGCGGCCGGGGTGGGCAGGCACACCGCCTCGTAGCCGCCGCGGCGCACCATCAGCCCGACGAGGTCGCGCACGGCGTCGTCGTCCTCGACCACGAGCAGGTGCTCGCCGTGCCCGGGTTCGAGCCTGGGGGAGTCGGGCGTGGGGCGGCCGGCCGGGGTGCGGTGCGCGGGCAGGTCGATGCGCACGGTCGTGCCGCCGCCGGGCCGGGAGTACAGCGCGATGTCCCCGCCCGCCGACTTCACCGTCCCGTACGCGGTCGAGAGCCCGAGCCCGGTGCCGGTGGCCGCGTCCGTCGTGTAGAAGGGTTCGAACGCGTGGCCCTTGATCTCCTCGGACATGCCGGTGCCGGTGTCGGCGACGCTGATGCGGACCATGGGCTGCTCGCCGGGGACGTTCGCGGTCTGGATGACCAGGCGCCCGCCGCGCGGCATGGCGCGCCGGGAGTTGGCGACGAGGTTCAGCAGCAGCCGTTCGAGTTCGCTGCGGTCGATGTGCACCGGCCACAGCCCGTCCGCGAGCCGCGTGGTGAACTCGACGTCCTCGCCGATCGCGCCGCGCAGCACCCGCTCGGTGTCGGCGACGATGTCGTTGGCGTCCAGGGTCTCCGGGTTCACCGACTCGTGCCTGCTGAACACGAGCAGGTGCCGGGTCAGCGCCGAGCCGCGTTCGGCGAGGTCCCGGATGACGGTCAGGCCCTCGCGGTGCGGGTCGTCCTCGGGCAGGTCGGCGAGCGCGAGATCGGTGTGGCCGAGGATGACGGCGAGCAGGTTGTTGAAGTCGTGCGCGATACCCCCGGCCAGCCGCCCGAGCGAGTCGAGCCGCTCGGCCTGCCGCAACTGCTGCTGCAAAGCCCGCCGGTCGCGGCGTTCCTGCGCCTGCTGCAGTTCCCGGCCGACCACGGGCACGAGCCTGCTCATCCGGTCCTTCAGCACGAAGTCGTGGGCGCCCGCACGCATCAGGTTCGCCGCCTGCTCCTCGCCGATCCGGCCGCTGACCAGGATGAACGGCAGGTCGTAGCCGCTGTCGCGCAGCAGCTGCAACGCCTCCTCGGCACCGAACCCGGGAATGTGGTAGTCGCTGATCACCAGGTCCGGGGTGCGTTCGCGCAGCGCCTCGGCCACCTGCTGCGCCCGCTCGGCCCGCTCGTAGTCCACCGCCAGGCCGCCGCGCCGCAGGTTCGTCGCGATCAGCAGCGCGTCGTCGTCGCTGTCCTCGCAGATCAGCACCCGCACCCGCGGCCCGGCGGCGGTCACGGCGCGGCGCCCGGGAGCGGCCGGGGCTCGTTCACCCGCAGCCAGTACGTCGCCAGGGTGCGCACGACGGCGACGAACGTGGTGAACGAGACGGGTTTGCACACGTAGCTGTTCGCCCCCAGCCGGTAGCCCTCCAGCACGTCCCGCTGCTCCCGCGACGTGGTCAGGATGACGACCGGCACGGTGCGGGTGCGCGGGTCGGCGCGCAGCCGGTGCAGCACCTCCAGGCCGCCGATCTTCGGCAGGTTGATGTCCAACAGCACCAGCGCCGGGTGCACCGCCGGGCCGTGCGCGGGCAGCAGCGCGTCCAGGCACGCCTCCCCGTCCGCGACCGCGATGATCGGATTCTCGAACCCGTTCTTGCTGAACGCGCGCCGCGTCAGCAGCACGTCGTCCGGATTGTCCTCGGCCAGCAGGATCGGCGCCTCGTTCATCACGGCCCCACCTCCCGCACCGGGGGAGGACGGTCCGGCAGCACGAACCGGAACACCGCGCCATGCTCGGGGTTGCCATCGGCCCAGATGCGCCCGCCGTGCCGGGTGATGATCCGCCCCACGATCGCGAGCCCGATACCGCTGCCCGCGTAGTCGTCCCGCGAGTGCAGCCGCTGGAACGGCACGAACAGCTTCTCCGCGTACCGCATGTCGAACCCGGCGCCGGTGTCCCGCACAAAGAACACGCACGACCCGTCCGACAGCTTCTCGCTACCCACGTGGATCAGCGCCTTGTCCTGCTTCGCCGTGAACTTCCACGCGTTCGCCAGCAGGTTCTGCAACGCGAGCTCCAGCAGCGCCGAGTCCCCGGTGGCCCGCAGCCCGTCCTCGACGATCAACTCCATCGGCCGGTCCGGCTCGGGGTCGGCCGCGCGCAGGTCCGCCAGGATCCGCTGCGCGATCGCCGTCAGATCCACCGGCCGCCAGCACAACTCCGCCCGCGTCGCCCGCGACAACGTCAACAAATCGTCGATCAACCGGCTCATCCGGGACGTCGCCGCCACGATCCGCGCCAGATAGTCCCGGCCGGTCGCGTCCAAGGCCCCGCCGAAATCCTCCAACAGCAGCTCACTGAAGCCCGCCGCCGCCCGCAACGGCGCCCGCAGGTCGTGCGACACCGAATACGCGAACGCGTCCAACTCCCGCGTGGACGCCTCCAACTCCGCGGTACGCTCCCGCACCCGCGACTCCAGGCTCGCGTTCAGCAGCCGCGCCTCCTCCTCGGCCCGCTTGAGCGGCGTGATGTCCGTCGAGATCCCGCACACCGCGTAATGCCGGCCGGCCGTGTCCGTGATCGGGTACTTCACCGTGATGTACGTGCGCGGCCCCTCCGGATGCGGCGCGCTCTCCTCCGCCTGGATCGCCGCCCCGCACGCCAGCGCCTTCAGGTCGTTCGCCCGGAAATCCGCCGCCACCTCCGGCGGGAACAGGTCGAAGTCCGTCATCCCGACGATCTCCTCGCGCCGGACCCCGAACAACTCCTCGTACCGCCGGTTCACCAGCAGGTACCGGCCCTCCCGGTCACGCATGTAGATCACCGCGGACGAGTTGTCGATCACCTGCAGCAGCCGCTTCGCGTCCTCGTCCGCCCGCACCCGCGCCGTCTGCGCCCGGATCAGCGCCGTCCGGCTACGCGCCGCCCCCACCAGCGCGAGCAGGCTGATGAGCCCCAGCAGCAGCGCCTCCACCACCGGCGGCAGCGCCAGCAGCGGCGACCGCCCCGGCCCGTCCTCGTCCGCGCTCAGCGCCAGACCCAGGTCCAGCAGGCACACCACGACGACGGCGGCCACGATGAGCGCTGTCGGAGTCAGCGCCGAGCGAAGGCCGGCCGCTGTTCCCCTGAAGCCGGGACGCTGGCGCATGGCTGCCTCGCATCATCACAGGAGATGACGGACCCTTCCATGCTCTGCCGCGGAACGCGCCGCGGCAACCTCAATACCGAAATCAGCCTTCACCCGCGAACCGCACCGTGGGAAGTCGCAGCTCACCCGACGCGTCCGGCAGAAAACCGCAGAACGCCGCCACCTCCCGCTCCGGCACCCGCCCCACCGCCCGCAGCGGATGCTCCCGCCGCGCCCGCGCCAACCGCACCAGAAGCGGCTCCTCCATCCCCGTCGTGCCGCGCCGGTTCGACACCAGCTCCCGGTCGCCGATCCCCGCCGCGTCCCGCACCCGCTGCGGCTTGAACAGGTACTTCTCCGTCAGCCGCAGGTGCACGCCGCCGAACACCGCGTTCGCCGACAGCAGCAGGTACCACGCCGCCAGCGCCGGAGCCCGCGCGAGCAGCCCCCGGATCTGATCACCCGTCAGCCGGTCCAGCCCCTCCGCGTCCGTGCCGAGCGCACGCAGCACGGTGCGGGGGAGAGGCTCACGCAGCATGTCCCGCTCCAACACCTCCCGCTCCCCGGCCAGCAGCCCGGGGAACACCCGCCGCACATGCCGGCCGTAGTCCGGGAAGTCGATGCCGAGCAGGAAGTCCCGGCGCAGGAACTCCGGATCCTGCGCACCGGTCGGCGGCACGTCCCCGACCCGCCAGTGCACCGCGAACTGCCGGAACACGTCCATGAAGTGCTCCGTGCGCAGCCCGCCCCGCTCCGGACCGCGCTCCGCGAAATCCCGGTTGAACCTGATCAGCGCGTACATCAGCCGCGTCGCGTCCAACGCCCGCGCCGTCCCCTCCGGCCCCAGCGGATCCACCGCCCCGTCCGCCACCGGATCCAGCGCCCGGTTCACCGCCGCCTCCAACGCCTCCGACTTCTTCAGCAGCTCGAAGAACGCCACCTCGCCCGGATCATCGGTGTACGTCCGGATCCGCGGATCAGGGAACACGCCCGGCAGCTCCGCGAGCACCACCCCGTCCCGCTCCACCACCGTCGTCGGCGCGTTCCACCGCACCAGCGACGCGTAACTGTCCCGCTCCGGATGGCCCGCCCCCGTCATGTAGGCCAAACGGGTGAAGTAATCCGAGAACGCGTCGGCATCCGGCCCCACCCGCAGCCGCCCGAACGACTCCTCCGGCCGCGCCTTGCGCGCCACGTCCGCCTCCTGGTGGTGCCGCGCCACCGACGCCCCCGCCAACCCCAGCAGCACCAGCACCCGCCGGGCCTGCACCGCGTCGAAATCCTCAGGCCGGGGGAGCTGCTCCAGCACCGCCCGGGACAGCTCCGCGCCGAGCTGCCCGGGCGTCGCCGACCCCGCCAGCACCGCGCGGTTCAGCCGCGGCAGCTCGGCGAGGGTCCACGCGTTCCAGCATTCCCAGCGCGCCATGGCGGAGAGCCTTCCCAATGCCCGGAGGTACCCAGGATGACATCCCCCCGCTTCTTGAGCAGAAGATGATGCGGCCCAGACCTCCTCTTCGCACAGCCGCCCGACCCTGGAGGCACCCGCTAACCGAAAGAGCGTGCGCCATGACCGGACCCGCGCGCCGACCGAGACGCCAGCCCGACCCCGAACTCGAGCCCGTCAGCCGTGCCCAGCTGGCCCGAGTCCGCGAGGACGTGGGGGAGCGGTCGCTGCGCCGCTACATCCGAGCCTTCCTCCAACTGCTCCCCGAACGGCTCGACCGCATCGAACACGCCGTGGCCGCCGCCGACGCCGCCGAGGCCACCCGCGTCATGTTCGATCTGCGCGCCGCCAGCGCCATGCTCGGCGCCCGCCGGCTGCCCGCCCTGCTCTCCACGCTCGAGACCACCCTTCGCGTCGGCCTGCCCGCCGCCCCCGCCCAACTCGCCGTCGTACGCGCCGAGGCCGACGCCGTCGCCGCCGCCCTGCGCCGCCTGTTCGACGGCGACAGCCTCGGCCGGACGCCACCGGATTGAGCAAACCCTGATCAACGCTTGAAAGCCGCTGAAACTTCGGAACACAAGCTCTCAGTAAAGGCTCAGTGAACCAAGAGTAAAAGGCTCAGCGAGCTGCCGACGGGCGGGAAGGAAAGCAATCCATGTATATGCGACGCACCGTGACGGTCACCGCGGCAACCCCCGTGTTCGCGCCGTCCCCGACGACGGCCCCGCGCCACGCACGCACCCGGCGGGCCCACCGCGACGACCCCGGCGCACCCCGCCCGCTGCCCCTCGACTCACCCCGGGTCAGCGTCGTCATCCCCGCCCGCAACGAGGCCGCCAACCTCCCGCCCCTGCTCGCCGAACTCCCCGCAGGCCTGCACGAGGTCATCCTCGTCGACGGCGACTCCACCGACGACACCGTCCGCACCGCCCGCCGCGCCCGACCCGGCATCACCGTCCTGCACCAGACCGGACACGGCAAGGGCAACGCCCTCGCCTGCGGCATCCTCGCCTGCACCGGCGACGTCGTCATCACCCTCGACGCCGACGGATCCGCCGACCCCGCCGAGATCAAGGACTTCGTCGCCGCCCTCGTCGACGGCGCCGACTACGCCAAGGGCAGCCGCGTCCTGCCCGGCGGCGGCAGCGCCGACCTCACCCTGCTGCGACGCACCGGCAACGCCGCCCTCGTCTTCCTGATGAACCGCGTCTACCACACCCGCTTCAGCGACCTCTGCTACGGCTACAACGCCTTCTGGACCCGCTGCGTCGACGCCCTCGCCCTCGCCCCGATCGCCGAGGCCGAACCAGCCTTCGGCGACGGCTTCGAGATAGAGACCCTGCTCGCCGCGCACGCCGCCACCGCCCACCTCGCCATCGCCGAGGTCGCCTCCTACGAACGCGTCCGCCGCACCGGCGAGAGCAACCTGCGCACCTTCCGCGACGGCCAACGCGTCCTCAAGGCCATCGTCCGCGAACGCCGCACGAACCACGAACACCGCGACCGCGCCCTCGACACCGTCCCCGCCCTCGAAGGACCCGCCGAGACCCCCTGACCGACACCGAACGCGTTCCGGGCCCGCCGCACGGGCAGGGCGGCCGACCCGGAACGCGGCACGCTCACTCCCCGCCGCCGCCGAACCGGTAACCCACCCCGCGCACCGTCGTCACCCACCGACTGCGCCGACCGGTGTCACCCAGCTTGTGCCGCAGATTCGCCACGTGCACATCGATCACGTGATCGTCCCCGGGCCAGTCCGTATGCTGCACCCGACGCGCCAACGTGTCCCGCTCCCACACCCGGTGCGGACTGCTCATCAACGCCGCCAGCAGGTCGAACTCCGTCCGGGTGAGCGCCACCGCCACCCCGTCCAGCGTCACCTCGCGGCTCTCCTGATCCACCCGCAGCCCGCCCGTGCGCAACACCGACTCCGAACGCTCCTCCGCACCCGGATCCTCCAGCCGCGGCCGCCGGAACATCGCACCGACCCGCGCCCGCAGCTCACGCGGCGAGAACGGCTTGACCATGTAGTCGTCCGCACCCACCTCGAGCCCGATCAACCGGTCCGTCTCCTCGTCCCGCGCGCTCAACACGATCACGTACGCGTTCGAGACCACCCGCAACTGCCGGCACACCTCGATACCGTCGATGTCCGGCAACGTCAGGTCCAAGGTCACCAGGTCGGGGGAGAGCTGCTTGGCCAGCTCCAAGCCCCGCGCACCGGTCCCGGCCCCGGTCGCCTCGAACCCCGCCTGCCGCAGCGTGTCGCACACCAGCAGACAGATGTCCGGAGCGTCCTCGATCACCACCGCGGCGCGCCGCCGCGGTTCCGCCGTGTCCATGTGAACGTCACCCCCGACCCGCCGAAGCCCCGGGCTCCAACTCCTCGACCAGCTCGGCCAGCCGGAACATCCCGTCGGCCACGACCTTCAGCACCCGCTGCTGCTCCGCCGTGAGCGGCCCGAGCGAACCGTCGTCCAGCAGCTCCAGATAGCCCAGCGCCGCCGTCAACGGATTACGCAGCTGATGTGCCAGGGCACGCAACAATGCAGCCGTGCGCGCGTCCAGCGGGCTGAGAGCCTCCACCAAGGCCCGCGCAGCCCGCGCCTGTGTCGCATTGGCGGCCAGGCCGGTCCCGCCGGCCTCGCCCCACCGATCATCACCCTCCACCCGACCAGGCTAATTCGCCGCAGCCGACCCAGCCAGCCGAATGACGAATCTCGTCGGTTGCACGCCGAGAAAGCGAAGCGACCGCGGGGGACTGCGCCGTGAATCTCGCACCCGTCGCGCGCCCCCGTGAAGACCCTTGCGATACCCCTTCCCACCCACGTCTCCCTCATGATGCATAAGAGAGATTATGCAGGATATGGGGAATGGTCATCTTGTCACTCTAAGTGTAGATCTAGCTCTGACCTGCTGCTTTTTAGCCCCTAATGATGCACGACGGCGCTTCGCGTGTCGGCGTTGCCCTGCCTCAAACCGTGCGCCATGCGCATCGCATATAGCTCCTGAGCTGCATTTTTGCAGGAAACATGCCGCCGACGGTGCATGCATAACGTTGGCTAACCGCGACTTCACGGGCTTCCTGCAGGTCAGATGGCAGATTTGCCCCAATCATGCATAACGCTGGCGCGGACATCGCCCCGTATCATGCATCGTTGTTCGAGCACAATGTGCAGGCCACGATCCGCCGCGGCGCGCGGACGAGCTCACTCGATGAATTCGTGCTCGCACTGCGCACCCCGAATACCCTCCACTGGTGCAGCCTCTAGCGCTGGGAACACGAGGACCCGCGGTACCCCGCTACCGATGGGCTCCCCGCCGAAGCCGTCCCGGTGGCGTCGCCCGCTGCCCACTCCCCTGGTCTTCCTGATCATTGCGACGCCTCCGCGGTTGGGGTCGGACCGACTGCGCTTGCGCAGCGGTCCAAGGGCCCGACGCGGTGCGTGCGCCGGTGGACGATTCGAGCGCCCCCGGTGGGCGTGACGCCCGCGGGTAGGTTCCGGCGTGTCCGCTCGCTCCCCCAGCTGCCAAGGAGTGTCAATGGCGAGAACCAGGAGGCCCGCCGTCGCGTTCGTCGGCGTCGTGGCCCTGGCCCTCGGTACCGCGATGGCCGCGTCCGCGCCGGCCCATGCCGCCGTTGCGACGATCACGTGCACCGGTTGGACGTACACCACCTACACGCCCGGCCTGACCGACACCGTCCGGCCGACGACCGTGGTCGACCAAGGCCGGCTGAACGTCATCGGCCCGCACAGCCCCACCGGAAGCTGCCTGGCCGTCGGCTCCAGCGCGACCTCCGGCACCCGCGACGTGACCGCGCTGCTGAACCTGAGCTGCGACGCCGTCCTCACCGAGTCCGGCGTCGAGACCATCGTCTGGAACGACGGCCAGTCGACCTCGTTCACCTTCACCGCGACAGCCGCCCACGTCGGCTCGAACACCGTGCTGACCGAGACCGGCGACGTGACCACGGGCGAGTTCACCGGCGACCACGTCGTCGAGACCTTCACCGCCCCGAACCTCAGCTTCCTCGACTGCGCCACCGCCACTGGTGTCACCAGCCTCGACTACGCCACCGTGATCACGATCGCACCGCTGTAGGTGCCCGGCGTCGCTGACCAGCGGGTTCCCCGGGTACGGTCATCTGGTAGGCGATGCCGCGTGTCGGCGGACCGCCGGGCCCGGAACCGGGCGCCTTGGGCTATCCCTGGATGCTCCAGGGGCGGTCGGCGGGAGGCTCGCCGGTGGTGAGGATGCGGCCGATGATCCGCAGGGCCTCGGGCAGCGGGACCGTGTCGTCGTCGGGGTACGCGTCGTGCTGCCCGTTGGCCAGGAGGTAGCCCTCGCTCCAGCCGGTGGCTCCGGGGTCTACGGCGTTCCGGCTGCCGCCGTCGGCGTCGAACAGCAGGACCATCGCCCGCTCGGTGTTGCTGATGATGCCCAGCGATTGCCCGGCCGTGCTCGTCAGCCAGCTTTCCAGGCGGCCGGCCGCGATGCGTTCGCGCAGTTCCCGCAGTGTCGTGTCGGGTGTGGCCGCCGCGGCGCCGTCGTCGAAGACCCAGGAATCGACCATGGGCGCGAGCATTGCACACGCGGTGCTCAAGAGTGTCCGACAGGCCGTGCCTGGTCGGGGCGGTGTGGTCCGAAAGGCCACCGTTGGCCGCGATGATCGGAGTCCTGTGAGGCTCGGCGCTTCAATGGTCGTCATTGTCGACCCCTGAGTTGAAGGGCCGCACGTGACGAGCACTGATAAACCCTTCCCGGCGTACCCGCTGACGGACGTTCAGGCGGATGTCTGGCTGGGCTGCGCGCTGGATCCCGCGAGTCCGGCCTTCAACGTCGGCGGCTATCTCGACATCGCGGGGCCGATCGACGTGCCGCTGTACGAGAAGGCCGTGCGCCGGGCCCTGGACGAGGCCGAGGCGCTGCATGTGCGCTGGGAGGACACGGAGCCCGGCGGCGAGCCGCGGCAGGTGCTCGGTCCGCCCTCGCCGTGGTCGGTCGAGTTCGTCGATGTGAGCGCGCTGCCGGACCCGGCGGCCGCGGCCCGGGAGTGGATGGCCGAGGACATGGCCCGGCCGATCGACCCGCTGCGCGGACCGCTGTTCGCCGAGGCGGCGCTGCGGCTCTCCCCCGACCGCTGGATCCGCTATCACCGTAGCCACCACCTGGTGATGGACGGCTTCGGCATCTCGCTGCTCAACGCGCGGGTCGCGTCGTTGTACGCCGCGTATCTGCGGGGCGAGGAACCTGAGCGCGGCGCGTTCGGCTCGCCGGGCGTCGTGTGGGAGGAGCAGGCCGCCTACCGCGCGTCGCCCCGTTTCGCGGAGGACCGCGCGTATTGGACCGGGCTCCTCGCGGACCGGCCGGAGCCGACCGTGCTCGCGGGCCGCCGGGCACCCGCCGCGCGGCAGACGCTGCTCGCGCCGCCCGTGCGGCTCAGCCCGTCCGAGACCGGGCGGCTGCGCGCCGCCGCGGCCGACGCCGGGACGACGCTGCCGAGCCTGCTCGTCACCGCGTTCGCCGCCTACCTGCACCGGTACACCGGCGGCACGGACCTGCTGATCGGCTTTCCCACCTCGGGCCGCTGGGGGAAGGCGGCGAAGCTGACGCCGGGCATGATGTCCGGCGTCCTTCCCCTGCGCATAGCGATCCCCCGGGACGCCCGGGTGCTCGATCTGCTGCGGAGCGTCTCGGAGCAGGCCAGGGCCGCGCTGCGGCACCAGCGGTACCCGGCCCGGGCGCTGCGCCGGGACCTGGGCGCCTTCGGTCCCGCGGACCGCCTGTTCGGCCCCGTGGTCGAGGTCCTGCCGTTCGACTACGAACTGCTGTTCGGGGAGCACCGCACCCGGGTGCAGCCGCTCGGCCGCGGGCCCGTGGACGACCTGGCCGTACGCGGCAGCGTGCACGGCGACGCGTTGCATCTCCTGCTGGAGGCCAATCCCGCGCTGTACGGCGCCGACGAGCTCGCCGCTCACCAGGAGCGCTTCCTGCGCGTCCTGCGCGCCGTCGCCGCGGATCCCGAACTGCGCCTCGACCGGCTGGAGGTCCTGGGAGCGGACGAGCGCGCGGCGGTGCTGACCGGCTGGAACGAGACCGGGCAGCCGGTGCCCGACGCCACCGTCGCAGGCCTGGTCGAGCGGCGCGCGGCCGAGACGCCCGACGCCACCGCCGTCGTCGCGCAGGACGGCCGGATCGGATACGCCGAGCTGAACGAGCGCGCCAACCGCCTGGCGCACCTGCTGATCGGCCGCGGCATCGGGCCCGGCCGTATCGTGGCGCTGCTCCTGCCGCGATCGACCGACCTCGTGGTGGCCCTCCTCGCGGTCCTCAAGACGGGCGCCGCCTACCTCCCGCTCGACCCCGGCCAGCCGGACGAGCGCACCGGATTCGTCCTCGACGACGCCGAGGCCGCCCTGTGCCTGGTCACATCAACCGACACCACTTCGGCGCCCCGCCTAGTCCTCGACGACCCGGGCACCCTGCTCGCGCTCGAGCACGCCCGCGCTGACGATCCTGCGGACGGGGATCGCACCGCGCCGCTGCGCCCGGACCTGCCCGCCTACCTCATCTACACCTCCGGTTCGACCGGGAAGCCCAAGGGCGTCCTGGTCGCGCACAGCGCCCTGACCAACCTGCTGCTGTCCATGGCACAGGAGGTACGGCTGGGCCCGCGGGACCGGGTGCTCGCGGTGACCACCGTCGCGTTCGACATCGCCGCCCTGGAGCTGCTCGGTCCGCTGGTCGTCGGCGCGAGCACGGTCGTCGCTTCGCGCGACCAGGTGCGCGACCCGCGGCTGCTGGCGGACCTGGTCCGGCACAGCGGGACCACGGTCGCCCAGGCGACCCCGACGCTGTGGAGCGGCCTGCTCGCGGAGCGGCCCGATGCGCTGCGCGGCGTGCGGGTGCTGGTCGGCGGGGAGCGCCTGACCGCCGAACTGGCCGCCGAGCTGCTGCGGCAGGCCTCGCGGGTGCTCAACGTCTACGGACCCACCGAGACCACGATCTGGTCCACCGTCGCGCACCTGAGCGCCGGTCACGAGGGGAGCCCGCCGATCGGCCGCCCGCTCTGGAACACTCGGCTGTACGTCCTCGACGCCGAGCGGCGGCCGGTTCCGGTCGGGGCCGTCGGCGAGCTGTACATCGCGGGCACCGGGGTCGCGCTCGGCTACCACCGGCGGCCCGAGCTGACCGCCGAGCGCTTCCTGGCGTGCCCGTTCGGTGCGCCCGGCGAGCGGATGTACCGCACCGGGGACCGCGTGCGCCGACGCCCGGACGGCCAGCTCGAGTACGTCGGCCGTGCCGACGACCAACTCAAGGTGCGCGGGCACCGGGTGGAGCCGGGCGAGATCGAGGCCGTGCTGCGCGGCCACCCCGGCGTGGAGCAGGCGGTGGTGACGGCCTGTGCGGACGGTCGATCGCTGGCCGCGTACGTGACCGGCGCGTCGCTGCCGTCCGCCGCGGAACTGCGCCGGCACACCGCCGCGGCGCTGCCCGAGCACATGGTGCCCAGCGCCTACGTCGCGCTGGATCGGCTGCCGCGCACCCCGAACGGCAAGATCGACCGTCGGGCGCTGCCCTCCCCTGGTGCCGCCGACGCCGTGGCCGGGGCGGCTGGGCGCGCGCCGCGCACCCGGCTCGAGGTGGTGCTGTGCGGTCTGTTCGCCGAGCTGCTGGATCGGCCGAGCGTCGGCGCCGACGTGAACTTCTTCGAACTCGGCGGCGACTCGCTGCTCGCCGCCCGGCTGGCCGGACGCGCCGGCGAGGCGCTCGGTACCGAACTGAGCGTCCGCGCGGTCTTCGAGTGCCCCTCCCCCGAGGCTCTCGCGGCCCGGCTCGAGTGCCCGGCGGGGTCGGGTGCGGGCGCCGGGCACGACGCGCTCGACGTGCTGCTGCCGCTGCGTGTCGGCGGGCGGTCCTTGCCGCTGTTCGCCGTCCACCCGGTCGGCGGACTGAGCTGGTGCTACGCCGGGCTGCTGCGCCATCTCGACGCCGACCGGCCGGTCTACGGGCTTCAGGCGCGCGGTATCGCCCGGCCGGAGCCGCCCGCGGCGTCGATCGAGGAGATGGCGGCCGACTACGCGGAGCGGATACGCGAGGTCCAGCCGCGCGGCCCGTACCACCTCGTCGGCTGGTCGGTGGGCGGCACCATCGCGCACGCGGTGGCGGTCGCGCTCCAGGACCGCGGGGAGCGTACCGCGCTGCTCGCCCTGCTCGACGCGCTCCCCGGCTTCCCCGAGCGGCAGACCGCGCCGGCGTACCGGCAGATCGCCGAGGTCGTGCTGGGGGATTTCGGCTACGACCCGCGCATTCTCGACGGCGAACCGCTGGAGGAGGGCCGGATCGCCGATCTGCTGCGCCGGCACGGCGGCTCGCTCGCCGACTGGGCGCCCGACCGGGTCGACGCCGTCGTCGATGTGGCCGCCGCGGTCATGGGCGCGTTCCGGGCGCACACGCCGCGCACGTTCCACGGCGACGCGCTCTTCGTGAACGCCACCGAGACCCAGGGCGAGCTGGGACTGACCGCGGCCGCGTGGACGCCGCATATCGACGGCCGCGTCGAGACCTACGAGGTCGCCTGCCGGCACGAGCACCTGCTGCGTCCGGAGCCGCTCGCCGAGATCGGCCGCGCCCTCGCCGCGCGGCTGTCCGGGGGCGCGGCGTGAGCGTCGAACCCGCGGTGCTGGCTGAGCGGCTGGTCAAGACCTACCCCGGGCCGGTGCGGGCGCTCGACGGCGTCTCGCTCGCGGTGGGCTTTGGCCAGGTGCTCGCGCTGCTCGGCACCAACGGCGCCGGGAAGTCCACCGTCGTGAAGATCCTCACCACGCTGGCGCGCCCCGACTCCGGCACCGCCCGCGTGGCCGGGCACGACGTGGTGTGCCATCCCGAGCGGGTGCGTGCGGCGATCGGCGTGGTCGCCCAGCGTTCGGGCGCCGATCCGCACGGCACCGGCCGGGAGAACCTCGTGCTCCAGGGGCGTCTGCACGGGATGCGCGGCGCCGTGCTGCGCCGGCGGGTGGACGAGCTGCTGGAGCGCTTCGATCTCGGCCGCTTCGCCGGGCGGCTGGTGCACACCTATTCGGGCGGCACCCAGCGCAGGCTGGATGTCGCGCTCGGCCTGGTGCACGCGCCGCGGGTGCTCTTCCTCGACGAGCCGACCACCGGGCTCGATCCGCGGGCTCGCGCCGCGATGTGGGACGAGGTCGCCCGGCTCGCCGACCGGGACCGCCTGGCCGTGGTGCTCACCACGCACCATCTGGAGGAGGCCGACCGGCTCGCCGGGCGGCTCGCGGTCCTCGACGGCGGCCGGATCGTTGCCGAGGGCACGCCCGACGAGCTCAAGGGCGCTCTGCGCGGCGACGCCCTGCACGTCGACGTGGACCGTGCGGACGGGTCGGATGCGCGCGAGGCGCTGCGGGCGCTGCCTTCGCTGCGCCGGCTGGCGCTGTCCGCGGACGGGGTGCGGCTCTCGGCGCGCACCGACGACGGCGCGGCGGCTCTGCCGGACGTGCTCGCCGCGCTGGCCCGGGCGGGTGTCGCGGTGACGGCGGCCGGCCTGACCCGGCCCACCCTCGACGACGTCTACCTCGCCGCGACGGCCGGGGCGTGCGCCGAGCGCGCGGAGGCGGTCCGATGAGGCGGATGCTCGCGCACACGTGGTGGCTGGCCTGCCGCAGGCTGCGCAACGGGCTGCGCCAGCCCCTCTACCCGATCGCCGGGCTGCTGGTGCAGCCCGCCGTCTGGCTGTTCCTGTTCGGCGGCGTGTTCCGGGCCGTCGCCTCGCTGCCGGGCTGGGGGGCCGGCTCCTATCTGGACTACCTCGTCCCGGGGGTGGTCGTGATGAGCTCGTTCTCCGCCAGCATGTGGACGGGCATGGGCGCGGTCGAGGACATCGAGCGCGGGGGGCGCCGTGCTCGAGCACGCGCTGAGCTCCGTGGCGCAGTCCTTGTCCGTCGTGCTGCTCGGCTGGGCCGCGGGGGCGCGCTACCCGGGCGGTCCCGGCGGGATCGCGGTGCTGACCGCCGCGACGCTGCTGCTGTGCACCGGATTCGGTGCCCTGTCCACCGCGGTGGGCATGCTCGCGCGGCGCCGCGAGACCCTGATCGGGCTCAGTTCCGTGCTGCTGCTGCCGCTCAGCTTCCTCTCGTCCGCGTTCATGGCCGAGAAGCTGATGCCGCGTTGGATTCGCGGCCTCGCCGCCTGCAACCCCGTCAACTGGGCGCTGGACGCCGGGCGTCCGGCGCTGGCGGGTACCGCGGACTGGCACGCGGTGCTGGGCCGGTGCGGCTTGCTGCTGATCTTCGCGGTCGTCATGGTCCGGCTCGCGGGCCTGACCTTCCGCGCCTACCAGAAGTCTGTCTGATGCCGGAATCCACCACGAGCCGGAGCGAGATCATGACCATCCCCCAGGCCCCGCGCCCGATCGTCGGCGACGACGTCGATGTCGCCTGCGGTTCCCACATCCCGGTCGAGACGCTGCTCGACTGCGACTCGCTGCCGGTGCGCCGCACCGAGGACGGCGTGCTGGTCCTGACGGCGTATCAGGGCTCCGGGGAACCGCTGCGAGGGTGGTTCCCCGGCGAGCGCGTGGAGTACCGGCAGGCGGACCGGAGCGCCGTGCAGGAGCTGATCACGTCCGTCCGCGCGGCCGAGACCGCGGACGCCATGGCCAACGGCTTCACCCGGCGGCACCCGGACTTCGCCGCCGCCTCCGGGATACGCGCCTGGCAGAAGGCCGCCGGATGCGCCGTGGCGCTCGCGATAGTGGCCGCTCTGCTCGCCGGGTACGGCGTCGTCCTCGTGTGCGCGGCGGCGGTGCTGTTCAGCGGCAGCTTGCTCTTCCGCGTGCTGCTCGCCGCGCTCTGCGGCGGCTGGGTGGATCACGGTGCGGACACGGGGCCGGCGGATGACGGGGAGCTGCCGGACTACACCGTCCTGGTTCCCGCCTACCAGGAGGCTCGTGTCATCGGCGACACGGTGCGCTGGCTCGCCACGCTGGACTATCCGGCGGAGAAGCTGGAGATCCTCGTCCTGCTGGAGCGCCGCGACGAGGCGACCATCCGGGCCGTGCGGGCGGTCGACCCTCCCCCGCACATCCGCATCGTGCTGCTGCCGCCGGGCAAGCCGCAGACCAAGCCGCGCTCGTGCAACCTCGGGCTGATGCTCGCGCGCGGCGAGCTGCTGGTGATCTTCGATGCCGAGGACCGTCCCGAACGCGACCAGCTGCGCAAGGTCGCCCGGCAGTTCGCGGACCGGGGGGACGGGCTCGCGTGCGTGCAGGCCCGGTTGAACTACTACAACCGGGACCGCAACTGGCTGACCCGGATGTTCAGCCAGGAGTACGCGTTCTGGTTCGATCTGATGCTCGGCGGCCTGGCCCGTCTGCGCCTGCCGGTGCCGCTCGGCGGCACCAGCAACCACCTGCGCACGCGCGTCCTGCGCGAGGTGGGCGGGTGGGATGCGTGGAACGTCACCGAGGATGCGGACCTCGGCATGCGCATCGCCGCCCACGGCTACACCACCGAGATCGCCGACTCGACCACGTGGGAGGAGTGCCCGGCCCGGGTGCCCGGCTGGATCAAGCAGCGCACGAGGTGGCTCAAGGGCTACCTGCTCACCCTGCTGGTGCACACCCGCAACCCGCGTGCGGCGCTGCGACGGTTCGGCGCGTCGGGGATGGTCTCCCTGCTGGTCCTGGTGGGGGGCACGCCGTTGATCGCGATGCTGTGGCCGCTGTTGTTCGTGGTGGGCTTCCTCCCCGCGGCGCCCGTGCGCCTCGACGGGGTCTCGGTGGATCTGGTCGGCGTCGCGGCCGTGGCGATGTGGGGCTCGACGGCGGTGATGACGCTGTGCATCATGGCGGCGGCCCGCCGGCGGGGAAGAGGCTGGGCGCTGGCCGTCTTCATCCCCGTCTACTGGCTGCTGCACGCGTACGCGGGCTGGCGCGGTCTGGTGCAGCTGATCCGTGCGCCTTACGCGTGGGAGAAGACCACGCACGGGACGTGACCCGCGAGGCTGATGCCACTAACCGCTGGCGAATACCCCTAGCGCGAACAAGATCAGCCAAGCCAGCCCGATGCCCATGATGACCCTATCGCCGAGCACCACGTCCTCCGGCTCGCCCGCCTGACCCGCGTCGACGAACATCGCATAACGCAGAAAGACAAAGGCCCAGG
>DATJIF010000111.1:0-5411 GCA_035493475.1 Actinospica sp. | reverse complement strand
GGCATGAACGGCGGGGCCAACGGCGGCGGCGAGTGCTGCCGGCCCCACCCCCAACCCCACCCCCAGCCCTCGAAGCCCTCGTGCCAGACCTGTCACTCTCAGCCCCCCAAGCCCAAGCCGTGCCCGTGTCCCGAGCCCTCGAAGCCGGGACCCGAGCCCTCGAAGCCGGCGGACAAGCCGTCGTGGCCCGCCAGCCCTTCGGCTGACGGCGCGTCAGGCGGTCACGGTGGCACGTCGGACAGCCACGGTGGCATGTCGGGAGGCAGCGACGGCGGGTGGGGCGGCGGGTCCTGACCCCGCGGCCGGTGCCCTATGGGCTCACCGGCGATGAGAGCGGCCCTCGTCGGGACGAGGTGAAATTCACCTCGTCCCGACGAGAGCCGCAGCGGCGGCGACTGACGGAGATCCATCACTGTCGGGCGCCCGCCCCGGAGAACGACGACTACCGCGGAATCCGCCGGTGGCGCCCTTGCCCTGTCGGCGAGCGCGCCACCGGTGGCGGAGCCGGGACGCACACGGTGTGTCACGGGATTTGCCGATGGGAGCAGACAGGATGAGCAGGGCCGGGTGTCGCTGCGCACTGAGGGAATTGGTTCGGTGAATGTGAAGCAATCGGGCTTGGACGTGCTCGACGATCCGGTCGAGATCCGTGCCGAGCTGACGGTGACGGCGCCGCTCGAGGAGGCCGCGCCGTCCGGGCTGTCGGGACTCTCGCGCCCGTTGCGGGCGGTGACTGGCGTAGTGGTCGCGGCGTGCCTGGTGGCCACTGTCGCGCACGTGCTGATGGTCAGCCTCTACGTGGCGCCCGTCAATCCCATCTCGCAGCGGTACAGCGGACAGATCGACGACTGGATCGACCCGTTGTTCGATCAGAACTGGCAGCTGTTCGCGCCGCAGCCTCAGTCGGCCAACTGGCAGATCTCGGCAAGGACGATGAAGGCCGGGCCGGACGGCAGGGCCCAGGTCAGCTCCTGGTTCGATCTGTCGGCTCTGGACGACGCTGCGATCAAGCACGACGTGTTTCCGAGCCACACCGCGCAGAACACGCTGCGTAGGGCTTGGACCGGCTACCTCGACGCGTTCGGCGCGAGCGATCAGGCCGACTCCGGTTGGGCCGTGTCGGTGCGGGATTACCTGCGGAACATCGCGGTGGATCGGGTCGAGGCCCATCGTAGGGGCGCCGTCGAGAGCATCCAGTTGCGTGTGGTGACGCAACCCATCCCGGCGCAGACCCTGCCCGGCCGTCCCCGTCCTCCAGCTCCCGCCGCCGATATCAGAATCCTACCGTGGTGGAAGGTGCCGTCTCATGTCAGGTGAGCAGGGTTCGAACGCGACATCCACAGCGGGAGGCGAGGACTCGCCGGCCCTTTCCGGCCTGGCGCACGTGCTGGCCCGGCTCGACGCGTTCGGACTCGCCGTCACCGAGCGGCCGCTGTCGCTGTACGCCGCCGCGGCACTGCGCATCGGATACGGACTGATCTTTCTCGTCTATCTGCTGCGGGAATTCCCGCATCGCGACGAGATCTGGGGACCGGGCTCGCCGCTGACGCCCGCGCTCTCGCGCCAGCTGCTCGACCGGACGGGCTGGTTCAGCGTGTTGGCCTTGTCGGACAGCCCGATCTACTTCGAGGTCTGTTACGGGTTCGCTCTTCTCGTCTGCGTGCTGTTCGCGATGGGCTGGCGGACAAGAATGCTCTCGATCGTCTTCGCGCTCGTGGTGACGTCGTTTTACGCCAGGTCCATCCTCATGACCGACGGCGGCGACAACCTGGTCACGCTCATGAGCATCTACATGGTCTGCACCGCCTGCGGGCGACGCTGGTCGCTCGACTCCCGCAGGGCCCGGCTGCGAGGGTCCGCGTACCGGCGCAAGCGCACGTTCGCGCGGTTCAAATCCTCCGAACTCGCCCGACAGCTCGGCGTGTCCAGGCGGATCCTGATCACAGTGCTGCACAACTGCGGCATGGTGGTCATCGGCGCTCAGATCTGCATCCTCTACGCCACCGCGGGCCTCTACAAGGTGCAGGGCGGGGACTGGGACAACGGAACCGCGCTTCACTACGTTCTCAACCTCAGTCTGTTCCAGCCGTGGCCGGCGCTGTCTGCCGTCGCGGACAGCCATCCGATGATGATCACGGTCGCCGCCTATCTGACCGTCCTGGTGCAGGTGGCCTTCCCGTTCACGCTGTTCGGCCGACTCAAGTACGTCGCCCTGTCCATGCTGCTGTGCATGCATCTGGGCATCGCGGTACTCATGGGCCTCCCACTGTTCTCCGGCTCGATGGTCATCGCGGACGCCGTGTTCCTCTCGGACCGCTTCTACATGTATGCGGCACGGCGAGCTCGGCGGCTCCTGCGGCGAGCCGGACCCGCGGCGCCGGACGCATCACGCCCGATCACGGGCGCGGGCCCTGTAGTCCCGACGCAGAAGGTTCGGCCGGTTGAGGCGCTGGATCGCACGTGACTGCAGGCGACGACCGTTCACGGGGCCGCCGCAGACCCTTGGGCGGGACCGGATCGACCAGGCATCCGACCGAGACGAGAGCACTATGAGCAGAACGGTTCACGACTCCGGCCTGGTCCTGGCCTTCGACGGGGACTGTGCCTTCTGCCAGGCGGTGATCGACCGCATTGCGAGATGGGCGAGGCCGAGGATCACGTCCATGCCCTGGCAGGTGCTGCCCGCGCCCACCCGTGCGCGACACCGCGCCCGCCTGGACCGGGAAGTGATCCTGTTCGAACGAGGCGAGGCCCGCTCTGGCGGCGCCGATGCGCTGGCCTACTTCGTCCGGTCGTCCCCGGTCTTCGCATTCCGCGCCTCGGGCGCCGTTGTCGGCCTTCCGATCGTACGGACCGTCGCCCGCTGCGTGTACGCCTGGGTGGCTGCCAACAGGCACAGGTTGCCGGCGGGCACGGCCTCGTGTGCGCTCACGGACCGACACAGGTGACAAACGGCTTCCACCGCCCATGACGGCGGATACGAATGAACGGTGAGGGGCGCGGAGTCGGATTCTGCGCGATCACCAAGTCGGAACCCGGGCGGCGGACATCGGCGGTCTTCGGGCGGTTCTGGCCGCACACTACGCTCCGGCAGCATCGCCGGCCTGCGAGCCGTCCCGCATCATGCCGTCGGCGAATCGGAGTTCGGGCGGCGCGCGGGTACCATCGGGTCGTCCCGAACTCTTGGCCCGTGGCGTGGGCGAGCGCATGCTGAAAGATCGTGTGCAGGAGATCGCGGTCGGCGCTGCTGGGGTTGCGCGGTTGCACGAAGTCTCGTCTCGGTGGCCCGGGCCGCTCCTGCGGGCCTCTCGTGGCAGGGTCTCGGGAGCGCGGATCAGCTTATGAGAGCGCGGGAACGGTGTTGCGCGGGTGCCGAGGGCATGGCGGGGGAGTAGCTTAATGATCGGCAGGACGCTCCGGCTCATATCCCCTAAGTCCCCGGCTCGTCCCTCGGAGGCGAAGGTATCCGGCAACGCCGTGGCGTTGGGTTCCACTTTTGACCAGTGGTGTTTCGGCCCATCGGGAAATCGGCGCCGCAGCGGAGTTCTCGCCGGCCGATTTCGTGCGATTCGGAACCAGGGAGCGGGAGAAGGACACATGGGCCTTTCGACGGCTCCGCGGAGGGTGGCACCGCGAGTGCCACTGCGGCACGGCGAGGGCCGTAAGGATCACCTGACCAGCTTCGGCGGACTGGCAGCGCTCTCGCTCGACGCGCTCAGCTCCGTGGCCTACGGGCCGGAGGCCATGCTGCTGGTACTCGCGGCGGCCGGTTCCACCGCGCTGCATCTTTCCCTGCCGATCGCGTTGGCCATCACGGTCCTGCTGGCCGTGCTCGTGACCTCCTACTGCCAGGTCATCGCGGTGCATCCGGACGGCGGCGGCGCCTACGCGGTCGGAAAGAAGGATCTGGGTGCCACGGTCAGCCTGCTGGCCGGGGCGAGCCTGGTGGTGGACTATGTGCTGACCGTCGCCGTCAGCCTCGCGGCCGGCGCGGCGAGTCTCGCCTCCGCGTTCCCCGTCCTGGCACCCCACCTGCTCGAAGTATGCCTGGGCGGCTTGGTGCTGCTCACCGTCGTGAACCTGTGGGGCATCGCCGAGAGCGCCCGGTTCCTGATGCTCCCGATGGTGGTGTTCGTCTGTGTGATCCTCGGTGTCATCGTCACCGGGATCGTACGCCCGCACCCCGCAGCGGTGGTCGGCGCAGCGCTGCCGCTCCATGTCACCGAGGCCCTGGGCATCCTGCTGATCCTCAAGGCCTTCGCGGCCGGCTGTTCGGCGTTGACCGGGATCGAGGCGATCGCCAACGGCGTACCCTCCTTCCGCGAGCCCCGCGCCGAACGCGCCCAACGCACCGAACTGATGCTCGGCGCGCTGCTCGGACCGATGCTGATCGGCCTCGCGGTGCTGGTCGTGCGTGAACACATCGCCCCGCGCACCGGCGTTACCGTGCTCGCACAGGCCACCGCGGGCTCGTTCGGCGACGGCTGGGCCTATTCCGCCACGAACATCGTCGTCGCGCTTGTACTCGGCCTGGCCGCGAACACCAGCTTCGGCGGTCTGCCGGTTCTGATGAGCCTACTGGCCAAGGACCATCGCTTGCCTCACCTGTTCAGCCTGCGTGCGGAGCGGCCGGTCTACCGGTTCGGCGTCGTCGTCCTCGCCTCGCTCTCTGCGATCCTGTTGATCGCCGTGGACGCGGCCACCGACCGGCTGATCCCGCTCTATGCGATTGGCGTGTTCACCGGCTTCACCATCAGCCAGGCCGGCCTGCTGCGGCATTGGTATCGACAGCGCCCGCGCGGCTGGGTGCCGCGAGCCGTCCTGAACGGCACCGGGGCGCTGATGACGGCGACCGCCGCGCTCGTGTTCGTCGCCACCAAGTTCACCGAAGGAGCCTGGCTGGTCGTCATCGCCGTACCCGCGCTCATGCTGCTGTTCGCGAGGGTGCAGAGCTACTACCGGGCCGTGGGGGGCGAACTTGGCCTGGGCGCCGTCCCGGGCCGCCCGAACGTTGCCAAGAGTCTGGTGATCGTGCCGGTCGGCGAGATCAGCAAGCTCACCGAATACGCCCTGGCCGCCGCTCTCTCCCTCGGCGACGAGGTCGTGGCCGTCAGCATCCATCTCGAGGCCGAACGCAGTGAGCAGTTCCGCGGAGCGTGGGACCGATGGAATCCGGGCGTGCGCCTGGACATCGTCGAGAGCCCGCACCGGTCCCTCGTCCACCCGATCCTCGACTACGTCCGACGAGCCGGGGAAGGCGGGCGGCAGGTCGCGGTCCTGATCCCCGAAGTCGAACCCCGGGCCCGGCGCTACCGGATCCTGCAGAACCAGCGCGGACTCCTGCTCGCCACGGTGCTGCGCTCGCGTACCGACGTTCTTGTGTGCACCCTGCCGTACCGGCTCACCAGCCG
>DATJIF010000110.1:0-11523 GCA_035493475.1 Actinospica sp. | reverse complement strand
CAGGCGTAGCCCGGTTACCAGGGTTCTGTCGGGGCTGCAAACAGCGAAGCAGATATTTACACCAACACGAGCCGTCGCTGTTTGCGGCCCCGGCGGGTTCCTGGTCGCCTTCGGTGCCAGGCGAGGAGAGCACCCCAACCGAACCCCACCCCACCAACCAGACCAACCGCAGCCGGGCGGTGTTGTTGGGTGCTGTCCGAGCCGGCCCGCCGGAGGCGATTTTGACTCTTATCGTTTCCCGACCCCGAACGGAAGCGGGAGACACACAAACGCCGCAGGGGCGCGGACGTAGTGACCGAGGTACGAGGGAGCGTAGGTAGCGCCCCGAAGGCTAGGGCGGGTGGGCGGGTGCCCGGACGTAGGAGCCGGTGCGGAGCGAGGGACGAGCGTAGTGCCGGCAACGTAGGTAGGGCTGGTTGTAAGCGGAGCCGCTGGTTAGAGCTCGCTTACTACGATGTCGATCGCGGTGGGGCGGCGATAGGGACTAATGCGCTAGGCGAGTAGGGCGGCGCGGAGTTGGGGGATGTTGGCGTTTAGGGCTTCTTGGAGGTAGGCGTCGAAGGAGCCGTATTTGGCGTCGGCCTCGTCGAAGGCGGCTTTTAGGTACTCGCGGCGGACGTCTAGGAGGGGGGCGATGGGTTGGCGGGTGCCTACCATTTGGCGGAGTAGGGCTAGGAGCTTGGCTCTTGATTCGGCGCCGCGGCCTTCGGTGGCGCGGTGGTTGGTCAGGAGGTAGTCCTCGTAGACGGTCTCGCGGTCGGCGCCTAGGGCAGTGAGCAGGATTGCGGCTAGCCAGCCGGTGCGGTCTTTGCCTGCGGTGCAGTGGAAGAGGATCGGCGTGGCCTGCTTCGCCTGGTCGGTGACGAGTTCCAGCGCGGTGGCGTAGGCGGCGCGGCAGGAGTCGTCGGAGACGAATTGGCGGTACATGTCGAGCATGACCTTGTAGACGTCGTCCTCGGCCAGGGGCTCGCCGTCCGGGCCCGCGTGCATCATCTTGGCGAAGATGGCCTGCGTGAGGTCGGCGGTGGGCACGTGCACGCGGCGGCCGGTCCAGGGGCCTTCGCCGAAGGTGCTGATCTCGCTGTCGCCGCGCAGGTCTACGACGGTGCCGACCCCCATCTGCTGGATGGTGGTCACGTCGTCGGCGGTGGCGTTCGTCAGTGCCTCGGAGCGCAGGAGCAGGCCTGCGCGTACGGCGCGACCGTCGGCGGCCGGGTAGCCGCCTAGGTCGCGCGCGTTCGGGAGTCCGATCAGGCCTAGGTCTCGTCCTGCGATCATGGGCGGGATCATAGTCCTTGGGGCTGAGAGTCGCCGCGCTGTTCGTAGGGCTTAGAGCCGGTGGGGGGCTTCGATGCCCAGTAGGGCGATGCCGGTGGACAGGGTGCGCTGGGTTAGTCGGGTGAGTGCGATCCGGTTGGCGCGCAGTGCGGCGCTTTCGGCCTTGAGGATGGGGCAGTTCTGCCAGAAGTCGTTGAAGGCCTTGGCTAGCTCGAATAGGTAGGTGCAGAGCCGGTGCGGTTCTAGTGTTTCGCCTACGTCGGCTAGGACGGCGCCGAATTCGTCTAGGGTGAGGATCAGGGCGCGTTCGGCTTGGTGGGTGGGGAGGGTGGCGTCCACGACCGGCGTGCTCTCGTCGGCCTTGCGGAGGATGGAGCAGGCCCGGGCGTGGGCGTATTGCAGGTAGACGCTGGTGTTTCCGGTCAGGGAGACCATCCGCTCAGGGTCGAAGACGTAGTCCTTGACGCGCGCGTTGGAGAGGTCGGCGTACTTGACGGCACCGATTCCGGCGGCTTGGACTACGTGGTCGAATTCGGCGGGTGGGAGGTCGGCGCTCTTTTCCGCCACGACTGCCTGGGCGCCTTCGATTGCGGCGTCTAGGAGCTCTTTCAGGCGCGGGGTGCTGCCGGAGCGGGACTTGAAGGGCCGGCCGTTGGTGCCGAGGATTGTGCCGAAGGGGATGTGTGCCGCCTCGACGTTGTTCGGCAGCCAGCCTGCTTGGCGGGCGGTTTCGAAGACCATCCGCAGGTGCAGCGCCTGCCGCGAGTCGATGACGTACAGCATCCTGGTCGCCTTGAGCTCGCCGACCCGGTACCGGACGGCGGCCAGGTCGGTGGCCGCATAGCCGTATCCGCCGTCTGATTTGCGCACGATCAGCGGCAGCGGTTCGCCTTCGGAGTCCGCTACGCCGTCCAGGAACACGCATAGGGCGCCGTCGGATTCGGTGAGCATGCCCTTGGCGTCGAGTTCTGATACGACGTCGTCCAGCCAGGGGTTGTAGAAGGACTCGGGCGTCGCGTCTTCGGCGGTCAGCAGGATGCCTAGCCGCTGGTAGAGGGCCTGGAACGCGTCCGTGGAGACCTCGACCAGCTTGTGCCACGCGGCGAGTGTCGCCTCGTCGCCGGCCTGCAGTTCGACGACCCTGGCCCGGGCCCTGGTCGCGAATTCGGGGTCGGCTTCGAACTGCTGCTGCGCGGCCTTGTAGACGTCGTCGAGTACGTCGAGGTCGATGCCGTCGAGGGACAGTTCGGTGTGCTCGTCGAGGTACTGGATCAGCTTGCCGAACGACGTGCCCCAGTCGCCGAGGTGGTTGACCTTGACGACGTCCGCGCCGAGGTATGTCAGGACACGGACGAGCGCGTCGCCGATGACGGTGCTCCGGATGTGGCCGACGTGCAGCTGCTTGGCGATGTTCGGGCCGGAGTAGTCGACCAGGGTCCGCGAGCCGTGCCCCGGAGTCCCGACTCCCATCCGCTCGTCGGCGAGGCGGCCGGCGACGACGTGCCAGAGCGCGGCATCGGTGAGCGTGAGATTCAGGAATCCGGGGCCGGACAGTTCCGCGTGCAGGTTGTCGGCCGGGAGCGATTCGAGCAGGGACTGCGCCAGTTCGCGCGGCGCGATCCCCGCCCGCTTCGCGAGGCCGAGCGCTGCGTTGGACTGGTAGTCGGCCCGGTCGGAGCGGCGGACGAGCGGGTCCCCGGCGGCCAGGTCGCGCGGCAGCACGCGTGCCATGGCCTCCGCCACCGCCGCGTCCACCTGGGCCTTTGCTCCGAGTGCTCCGGACATCCGGGCTCTACCTCCACTAGGTCTGGGAGGAGAATGCTATCCGGATCAAGGGATGAAGATCACTGGATTATTCGGGGGTCACGGCTCCAGGACGGTCTTGCCGGTGGTGCGGCGGGCCGCGATCGCAGCGTGGGCTTCGGCGGCCTGGTCGAGCTTGAAGCGGGTGCCGACCAGCGTGCGGACGCGGCCCTCGGCTACGGCGGTGAAGACGTCGCGGGCCTGGCGGACCTGCGTTTGCGGGCTGCGCGGGCCGGTGGCGGCGGGGGCGCCGAAGTACGACAGGATGCTGACGCCGCGCTCGGCCGCGTGGTCCGGGTCGATCTTGGTCATCGCGCCGCTGGAGAAGCCGAAGATCACGAAGCGGCCGCCGGGGGCCACGAGGTCGAACGTCGTCGCGCCGAGTTCGCCGCCGACGCCGTCGAAGACCACGTTCACGCCCTCGGGAGCGGCCGCGTGGACCTGCGTGGGCCAGTCGTCGGCGGACGTGTCGATGGTGACGTCCGCACCGAAGTCCTTCGCCAGCCCCGCCTTCTCCGCGCCACGCACGAGGGCGATGACCCGCTCGGCGCCCGCCGCGTGCGCGAGTTGCATGCTCAGCACGCCGACCGCTCCCGTCGCGCCCTCGACCAGCACGGTGTCGCCCTTGCCGACCTCGGACAGTTCGACGAGTCCGAGGGCCGTGCGGCCGGTGCCGAGGAGCGAGACCGCGTCGGCGTTGTCGAGGGAGTCCGGGAGTTCGGTCGCGCCGTCGGCCGGGATCACGGCCAGTTCCGCGTAGCCGCCGCCGAGGGAGTCGCCGAAGGGGGCCGTGTTGCCCAGTACGCGGCGGCCGATCCAGTCGCCGGTCACGCCGTCCCCCGCCCCGATGACCTCGCCCGCGACCTCGCGGCCCGGGATCCACGGCAGCGACTTGGGCGCCACCGGGGAGAAGCCCTGCAGCACACCGGTTCTCGCCTGCGTCTCGACGAACTGGATCCCGGCCGCCGCCACCCGTACGAGCAGTTCGCCCGCGCCCGGCACCGGGTCCGGGACCTCCTCGATCCGCAGCACTTCCGGACCGCCGAACTCACGCACCACGATCGCCCTCATGGGAGCCCTCCTCGAGTAAGAATCCGTATGAGGGGACTCTAGGAAGCGGGCTCCCCGGCGCACCTCGGGCCCATGGCCGAGCCCGGCCTAGGCCTTTGGACCTACGACTGCGTGACGCCGTCGATCAGCTCGCGCAGGATGTCGGCGTGGCCGTTGTGCTGCGCGTACTCCTCGAGCATGTGGACCATGATCCAGCGCACGTCGATGTCGCCGAAGCGCGGGTGCGTGCGCACGTCGTCCAACTCGACCCGGGCGAAGATCTCGCGGCTGCGCTCGACTGCGGCCACGAATCGCGCGGCGTCCTGCTCGACCGTGGCGCCGTCGTCCAGCAGGAAGTCGCCGTCCTGCCGCTCGGGCCAGCCGAAGGGGCCGGGCTCGTCGCTCGCCTCGATGTAGCGCACGAACCAGGCGTACTCGACCTTGGTCAGGTGCCGCAGCAGCCCGTGCAGGGTGGTCAGCGAGGGCACGATGCGGCGGTCGGCCTGCTCGTCGGTGAGCCCGTCGAGCTTCGCGAGCAGTTCGGCACGGTGGTAGTCGAGCCAGCCGGTCAGCGCGTCGCGCTCGGACGCGACCTGCGGCGGCTCCACGCGCTTCATCGGGGACGTGTAAGTGTTCATCCCCGTAAGTATGCCGACTCAGCGCGGCGGGAGTTCCCCCGAGCCGCGCGGGATGAGCACCGTGGGCAGCACGACACGGCGCGGCGCGTCGGAGAGCCCGGCGAGGCGGTCGAACAGCAGCGTCGCGGCGACGCGGCCGAGCCCGGCCGGGTCCTGGGCGACGACGGTGAGTCCGGGCGAGATCAGGTCGGCGAGTTCGAAGTCGTCGAAGCCGACCAGCGCGGGCCGGTCCACCCGGCCGGACAGCTCGCGCAGCACGGCCGTGGTCAGCCGGTTGTTGCCGCAGAACAGCGCGGTCGCGGCGTCCGGCTGGGACAGCAGCCGGTCCAGCGCCGCGCGCACGGCCACCGGTTCGGCCTTGCCCATCACCACCAGGCTCTCGTCCAGCGGGATCCCGGCGGCCGCGAGCGCGCTGCGGTAGCCGGTGAGCCGCTCCCGGGCGGTGTAGATCGCCGGGTCGTCGCCGAGGTAGGCGATCCGCCGGTGTCCGCCGCTGACCAGGTGGCGCACGCCGTCGCGCACGCCGCCGACGTTGTCCGCGAGGACCACGTCGGCGGCGAGGTTGATCGGCGGGCGGTCCACGAAGACGACCGGGACCCCGGCCTTGATCTCGTGCGCCAGGTACGAGTGGTCGGTGGCGGCCGGGACCATCACCAGGCCGTCCACCCGGCGCTCGCACAGCGCCATGGCCAGCTCCTGCTCGCGATCGGGGTCGTCGTCGCAGGAGCCGGTCAGCAGCAGGCAGTCGTTGTCCCGCACCACCTGCTCCACGGCGCGGGTGAGCACCGAGTAGAAGGGGTCGGCGACGTCCTCCAGGATGAGCCCGATGCCCGCCGCGCGGCCGGTGCGCAGCTGCCGCGCCGAGTCGTTGCGGCGGAAGCCCAGGTCGGCGATCGCCCGGGCCACCCGCTCCGCGGTGGCCGGGAGCACGCCGGGCTCGCCGTTGACCACCCGGGAGACCGTCTTGAGGCTCACGCCCGCCCGGGCCGCGACGTCATTCATCGTGGCGCGACCGGAACGCTGGCTGGTCGGGGCGGACGAACGGATCACTCCTGGGCCTCCAAGGCGGTCACTCGGGCTCACTGTTGCGAGTCACCATAAGTCATGCGCGTTCACAGGACGCGAACGCGACAGCTAAGAATTTGCAGCTAGGGCAGCGTCCAGTTCTGGGCGCCGGTGTTGTTGCAGGTGTAGAGCTGCAGCTGTGTGCCGGTCGTCGTGGTCGAGTTGGGGTCGTCCAGACACTTGCCGGACTGCGGATTCATCAGAGAGTTGCTCGCTCCCACCTGCCATTGTTGCGCACCGGTGCCGTTGCAGGTGTACCACTGGACGACCGTGCCGTTGGCGGTGCCGCCGTTGCTCACGTCCATGCACCCGCCCTCGACCTGGATCGTGCCGTTGGCCGCGATGGTCCACTGCTGCGCGGCGGATCCGTTGCAGGTGTAGATCTGGATGTGCGTGCCGTTGCTCGAACCGCCGCCGTTGTCGTCCAGGCACAGGCCGCTGAGCACGCCGGACGAGACGCCGGAGTAGACCGCGCCGACCGCCGGGGACGCCGCGGAGCCGAACCCGATCGAGAACACGTGCAGGCCGCCGGACGCGACGTTGGACGGCAGGGTGACGCTCGAGACCGTCTTCCCGCTGGAAAGGTTCATCGGCTTGGTCGCGAACAGGTAGGTGGAGACGCTGTTGGACGAGGCGCCCGACTGGTTCCGGTAGCTCATCGTCGCGACGGTCGAGTCGGCGGCCAGCGCGGAGGAGCCGCCGCCGTTCAACGTCCAGTCGCTGAACGAGATCGGCACGTTCTGGGTGCTGCCGTCCGTGTAGTGCACGACGGCCGTGCCGGTGGACGGTCCGTTGGTCGCCGAGCCGAGGAAGGAGATCGCCCCGGATCCGGTGGCCGCGACGGTCTGTCCGTTCGCCTCGTAGTTGTCCGGCTGGCCCGAGGACACGTTCGGCCAGGTGAAGGAGACGCCGTTGGACGTGACCGTCGAGCCGGGCGTGATCCCGGCGCTGCTGAGCGCGGAGGCCGAGTAGCTGTAGCCGACGCCGTCGAAGTCAGCGCTCGACGACGAGGAGTCCGCCGAGATGCCGATGTCCGTGTACGTGGGGTTGCCGGCGTACGAGGGCGGCGCGGCGCTCGCGGCGTTGGCCCAGCTCGTGTTCGCGGACGTGCCGAGGGTGAAGTTGAGCGTGCCGCCGCTGCTGATCGCCCCGCTCGGCGCGTACGCGTTGTTCCAGGCGGAGCCGTTCCAGGTCGCGGACTGCACGTAAGGCGCGTTGTCCGCAGCGCCACTGCCGTTGACCGTCAGGGTGTTGCCGCTCGGCAGCGTGACGACCTCCTGTGTGAACAGCGGCGAGCCGAGCGCGAGGTCGGCGGTTCCCGGAGTCTCCGGGTACATGCCGAGCGCGGACCAGACGTACCACGCGCTCATCTCGCCGAGGTCGTCGTTGCCCGCGAGGCCGCCGGGCGCGTCGGTCCAGATCTGGTCCTGGATCTGCCGGATGACTGACTGCGTCTTGTACGGCTCGCCGGTGTAGTCGTACTCCCACGGGATTTCCAACGACGGCTCGTTGCTGAAGTCGGCGTATCCGTTGCTGCCGCTCAGCGAGGAGAGCACGGTGTCGAGGTACGTGTCGAGCGCGGAGTTGCCGCCCATCGCCGTGGCCAGGCCGTGCACGTTGAAGGGGACCATCGGCGTGTAGATCCAGGAGTCGGCCTCGACGAAGTTCGATCCCGAGGACGCGCTGAACCCGGACGTCCAGCTGCCCGAGTAGTCGCGCGGCTGGATGAATCCGCTGTTGTGGTCGAACTCGTTCTGCCAGTCCTGCGCACGGTTCGCCATGGCGGTCTGGTCCGACGTGTCGCCGAGCGCTCCGGCGAGTGCGGAGACCGCGAAGTCGGCCGTGTTGTATTCGAGCGTGGTCGCGGCCGGCCCGTAGAAGTTGCAGCAGCCGTAACTACCGTTCGAGGGCAGGTAGCCGAGTTGTTCGAGGTACGTCAGTCCCGGCCGGTCATTGTTGGCGTTGGTGGCCTCGGCGACCATGTCCTTGAGCGCGGTGGCCGTGTCGAAGTTGCGGGCGCCGAACGCGTAGTAGTCCGCGATGATCGAGTCCGCCGGGTCGCCGACCATGACGTACGTCTCGCCGTTGTCCTCGGACCACTTCGGGAAGATGCCGGTCTGCGTGTAGTCGTCGACCATCGACTGTGCGGTGTCGGAGGCGGCGGCCGGGTCTATCAGGCCTTCGAGCTGGGCTTGGGACCGGTATATGTCCCAGCCGGAGTAGTTGCCGTATTCGGCGGAGTGGCCCGAGTCGACGCTGTGCACGGAGCCGTTGAAGCCGGGGTACTGGCCGTTCGTGTCGCTGATGATGTTCGGGTGCAGCGACGCGTGGTACAGCGCAGTGTAGAAGACGGTCTGCTGCGCGGACGTGCCGCCGGCTATGCCTATCCGGCCGAGCACGTTGTTCCACGCGGTCGCCGCGGCCGCCTTCGTGGACGCGAAGTCCCAGTTCGGGTTCTCGGTCGTCCGGTTCTGCGTCGCGTTGGCGATCGAGACGAAGGAGACGCCGACCTTAGCGAGCACGGTCTGGTTCGAGGTCGTGTTGAAGGTGACGTAGCCGTCGTTCGCCGAGGCCTTCGGCGTGACAGCGTTGTCCTTCGCCTTGGGCAGCACGCCGTGCAGCGTGTGCGTGTTCTTCGCCTCGGCGGGGGCCTTCGTCGCGGCCGCGACCGCCTGGGATCCGTTGGTGGCGAACGGAGTGTTGAAGACCATGTCGAAGTAGACCGTGTACGACGCGCTGGCGCCGCAGAAGCCGCCGCTGGTGACCTGGCCGCTGACCTCGGTGCTGCTCACGACGTTGAACTGCGTGTTTGAGTCGCTGTTGGCGCTGGCGTTGAGCTTGAAGATCAGGTTGGCCTGCGTCGTGGACGGGAACGTGAACGAGGCCATGCCGGTGCGCGGGGTCACGGTCAGCTGCGTGGTCACGCCGTTCGAGGTCTGCACGGAGTAGTAGCCGGGGGACGCGCTCTCGTTGCTGTGCGAGAAGGAGTCCGTGGCGCCCGTGTTCACCGATCCGACCGTCGGCAGGATCGGCACGTCGCCCTCGCCGGAGCAGCCGGGTCCGGACAGGTGGGTGAGGCTGAAGCCGGTGATGGACGAGTCGTTGTACTCGTAGCCGCCGCCGTCGGGGCGGCTCGGGGTGTCCGGACTCCACTGGACCATGCCGAAGGGGTCGTCGGCGCCGGGGAAGTCGTCGGCCTGGTTGGTGGTGCCGATGAACGGGTTGACGAGCGACGCCGGGTTCGAGACGACGGCGGCGCGGCTCGCGGCCGCGGCCGGGACCGCCGAGGCCGCGGCGAGCGCGAGCGCGGCCGTACCGAGCAGGGCGAGGGCACGCCGTTGTGCCGGATTCTGTGCCATGGTGCGCGGTTCCTTCCTGGCCGGGCGCAGGGGTGGGCGGGCCCGGCCGAGCGGGGGTGGAACGGGGAAGGTGCACTGGCGTCCCGGTGCGGGCGACCGGGTGATGACAACGTTGTCACCAGCTCAGGGCACTGTCAAGGCGCGCCGATCGGAAATCTTGCGTGACAGCAGGGGAAAAGTGGCATGATCGGACCGTGTCAACGACGCGCATGCTCCTGATCCGCCACGGCGACTCGTACAGCAAGTCCGACGGCGTGTACGCCGGGCCGCGCGCGTGCCGCGGACTGACCGAACTCGGCCTGGAGCAGGTGCTGCGGCTGCGGGACCGGCTGGCGGCGAGCGGGGTCAAGCCGGACGCCGTGTACAGCTCGACGGTCCGGCGCGCGGCGCAGACCGCGAACATCCTCGCCGACGCCTTCCCGCCGCTGGCCCCGGTACACGAGTGCGGGCTGTGCAGCTACCACCTCGACGACTCGCTGGACGGGCTGAGCTGGGAGCGGATCCGCACCGAGTTCCAGCACCGGGACGAGGCGGGCCGGCCGGACGGCGGCGTGTTCACACCCTTCGAGGAGGGCAACGAGTCCTGGGCCGAGCTCGTCGCCCGGGTCGGCCGCGCACTCACCGCCCTGGCCGCGAAGCACTCCGGCGGGACCGTGATAGCGGTGATGCACAAGGAGTCCGTCGAGGCGTCACTGATCGCGTTCGGCTCGCTGCCGCTGTACCGCGACTTCGACGTCGAGATCGGCCGCGCCTCGATCACCGAGTGGCTCACCGACGACGATCCGGCGACGCCCTGGGACATGCAGCGCGGACGGCTCCCCGTGCGCTGGCGGCTCGCACGGCTCAACGACAGCGCGCATCTGGAGAACTGAGAGCGACCAGGACTAAGCGCTCTGTCAGCGGGCATCACCGCCCCGTGGAGCTGGCCGTTTCCTACCTCTTCCTGCGCCGCGCGATCGGGCTCATCGGCGCGCTGCTGCCGATCGTCCTGCCGCTCGGCTACTCGATCACGACCGGGAAGTGGGAGCTGCTGCCGTCGGTCAGCAGCTACTACTACACGGACATGCGGAACCCGTTCGTCGGCGCGCTGTGTGCGATCGGCGTGTTCCTGATCTGCTACCGCTACCAGTACTGGGACGGCATCTTCGCGACGTTGGCCGGAGCGTTCGCCATCGGTGTCGCGTTCTGCCCGCCGGTGCCGCCGGATCCGTCCGGACTGGCGCGGGTCACCGGCGTGCTGCACGTCGTGTTCGCGGCCTGCTTCCTGATCGCGATGGCCCTGATGAGCCTGCTGCTGTTCACGCGCTCCGATGTCGCGGCGGCCGAACGCACTCCGCAGAAGACCACGCGGAACTTCGTCTACCGGCTGTGCGCCGTGGTGATGCTGGCCTTCATCGCGCTCGCCGGACTCTCGTCGTTCGCGCCGCAGTCCTTCATCGACGCGGTGCATCCGCTGTTCTGGTGCGAGGCGCTCGCCACGTTCGCGTTCGGATTCGCCTGGTGGGTCAAGGGCGAGACGCTCTGGCGCGACGTGGAGCCCTCAACGGGTCCGCAGCTCGCGACGCAGCACGAGGCGAATGCCTGACCAGGACGCGTCGATCGCGCAGATTTTGTTATCCACCAGGCCGGTCGGCAGCGCCACGTCGCGCACAATGTCGTCGGTCACCTCGGTCGGGATCTTCGACGCACGCTTCGGCCAGCCGATCCACAGACCGCCGTCCTGCGTCAGCACGCCGCGCACGTCGCTCACGATCCGTTCAAGACCAGCGCGCTCCGTACCGAACCAGAGCACGATGTCGAGCCGGTCCACGGCGTCCAACGCATCGAAGAGCTCTACATCCTCCGGCAGTTGACCGAGCGTCGCCAGGAAGTCCGAGGGCGGATTCAGCACGGCGACACGATGGCCCGGCTTGATGCCCAGCTTCTTCACCAGCGGCGTGGGAGCCTCGGCCATGCTCAGCTCCGTCCGTCTTCGGGGGTCGGCCGCGTGGTGAAGCTGAAGCGGTCACCTCAGTCACGTAGAGCACGTGACCCCTGAGGTCACGCGCTCCATGCTCCATGCTTCGCGGGCGGCGAGCCGGTCTGTAAGCCGGGTTCTGTCCACGCCTCGAAAGGCGATGGGCGACCATCCATCTACGGTGCGCGTCGCCGCGCACCTCCAGCGGTCTACCCGCAGACTCGGGCGGGCCGCCCTCAGGCATCTGCGCGGGCCGGACGGTGTCCGGCCCTTCTCGACCTTGCTCCGGGTGGGGTTTACCGAGCCGCCCACGTCACCGTGGGCGCTGGTGCGCTCTTACCGCACCGTTTCACCCTTACCGCCGCGGGCTGTC
>DATJIF010000109.1:0-10078 GCA_035493475.1 Actinospica sp. | reverse complement strand
TCCCCTGACGGCGATCTCCTGCGTCACTAGGTCGAACCACGGCCGGGCGGGTGACCGTACATCAGTCATGTAAAGGATTGTAAACGGTTGCTGTCTCCTGTCGAGATAGCACCCTGTAATGACGTGTCTGTCGTGAGTAACCACATGTAAACTCTCGTGCCACACGTGGCAATCTCCGTGTCTAAGTTGCCAAGAGATGTAAAGAGTTGTAAGTTCTAGGCCATGAAGCACTACGACCTAGACGGGCAGGCCGTCGCGAGGCTCCGCGAGGCGAAGGGGCTGAGCCAGGTCGACCTTGCCGACAGGTGCGACGTCAACCCGTCCTACGTGTCGCTGCTGGAAAGCGGCACGCGGCAGCCGTCGTCCAAGCTCGCGCTGAAGATCGCCAAGGTGCTCGGCGTCAAGTTCGCCGACATCACCACCGGCAAAGAGCTTGAGTCTGCGAAGGCGTCCTGATGGCCGCACTGCGCACCCTCGACGAGATCTGGCAGCAGGGTGCCCTCGACGGCGCCGCCATGCCGCCCCTCACCCAGGAACTCGCCGACCGCGTCGCCGTGATCCTCGCGCCCGTCCGCCTCCGCCTGCACGCCCCCGAGCCGCAGGCCGCGTAAGTAGCCGCCCCCCGTCGCGAGCGGGAGGCGGCACCCGGCGGGAGAACGCCACGCCGGTCACATCAAGTTAACAGGAGAACGCAGTGAAGAAGAACCCGACCAAGGCGGACCTTGCCGCCGCAGTCGCGAAGCTGACGCAGGAGAGCGCGCAGATGCGCGACCTGCTCGCCGCGATCAGCCTGGCAGCCGGCACGGTGCCGATCTCGGCAGGCAACGACTACCTCGCAGAGTGGAAGCGCTCTACCAAGGTGCTGAGCACCATCAAGGCCGTGGCCGTCCTCGACGACGACTGGGCCGGGTCCGCTGCCTGGGGGGCCAGGTACGCCCGCGAGGTCGCCGCCGAGCCGGTCGGCTACGAGGTGTACCAGCCGGAGGGCGACGAGCCCGAGCCCGAGCCTGAGCCCGAGGCGCAGGAGTGCACCGACTACGACCCGGCGTACAAGCTCCACGGCTGCGAGCTGGGGCCGCACCCCGCTGCCAAGCCGCACCGCGACCTGCTCGGAGTGGAGTGGACCGAGTCGCTGGAGTTTCCCTGCCCGTCTAAGGGGTGCACCCTTCACCTCGGTCACCACCCGGCGCGCCACCGCGACGCGGGCGGCAGCGAGTGGACCGACGAGGTCTACTACGCCAGCGGCCCCCGCAAGCCCCAGGTTGCGGCGGTGGCGTCGTGACTGTCGCCATCGTCTCCTTCCTGGCCGCCTTCGCCGCCTCCGGCTGCATCGTCACCGGAGCGCACTGCGCCGCGCCGGTCCACGCCGCCGAACGGTGGCTGACCCGCAAGCTCATGCCCGCCAGCGGCGAGCACAGCGACCCGCGCGAGACCGGGCCGCTCAACGTCCTGCCCGTGGAGCCGGAAGAACCCCGCACGTCCCTGCTCGCCCCCGAGTGGACGGCCGCGCCGTACGCCGGGCACCACGCCGCCCGCGAGTCCCGCGAAACGCCGCCGGCCGTCGTCACGGTCGACGCCAGGATCTTCGGGCGCGGCGACGAGGGAGCGAGCGTCCTCGCGTGGGGGCCGCGCATCGACGTCTACCAGCGGTTCGTGGAGCTGTGCGCCGACAACGGCATCGAGCACCCCGAGTTCGGGCCGCTGCGCCCCACCCCGCCGGAAGGCATCGAGGTCACCCGCAGGGACGGCACGATGCTCGTCGGCGGCATGAGCGTGTTCGACCCGTGCCCGGCACCCGAGCAGCCCTCGATGAGCATGCTGCCGCTGACCGGGCCGATCCCGCGCATCCACAGCCGCGAGTACAACGAGGCCCCGCAGCTCGCCGTCCGCGAGGCGCAGGAGCGGCTGGCGAGGGGGCTGACCGCATGAGCACGATCGCTGAGCGCGTCGCCGCAGGCGCGGCCTTCCTCGACGAGCACGACCCGGACTGGTGGCGCGCCGACGTCGAGCGGGCGATCGACCTGGAGAAGTTGAATCTCAGCCATGGCGACGCGTGCGTACTCGGACAGCGGTGCCCGCTGGCAGTGCCCGGCGACATTAGCGAGTTCGAGGCGTATGGCTACGAGCTATCTAAGACCTTCAGCTGGCGGTCGCTAAGCAACTGGGCCGCGCCGCTCGGCTTCCAGATCTACGGGCCGTGGCGGGAAGACGGCACCACCGAAGGGCGCCGCCTCTCGGAGGAAATGGATGAGTACCGCGAGCTGACCGCCGAGTGGAAGCGCGTCATCGAGCAGCGGAGGGCGGCAGCGTGAGCGCCTTCCACGTCGACCCCGCCTACCTTGACGTCCCGTGGGTCGCCCACGTCCCCCGCAAGGCCGTCCTGCTCCGCATGTGCGTCCCCTGCTGGGAGGACGCCTGCTGGGACTGCGCCGGCGGCTCATGCCTGTGCGCCTGCGAGACCCGCCGAACCACGCCCGCGCCCGCGCCGAGGCACCGCAAGTGCGGGTACCTGCGCGGCTCCGTCGGCTGCATGGCCACCTGCGAGCCGGAAAGGCTTGACGCGCGGATCAGCGAGCTCATCGCGGAGATCGGAGCGGCAGCGTGATCCCCCTGACCGCCCAGGACATCGCGTTCATCGCCAAGACGGGCGGCATCGAGGTCGCCAGCGCCGGGTGGCAGGTCGTCGCGTGGGTGATCGTCGTGCTCTTCGTCCTGGCCTACCTGGGCCTGGTGGCCTTCTACGTCCTGTCCGAGTTCCGCGGGTCGTGGCCGTACAGGTACGAGAAGCCCATGCACGGGTCGCAGGCCAGCGTCGACGCCGCGCACGAGCGGCTGCTGGAGGCCGAGCGGCGCTTCGCCGGACCGGCCGAGCGGCCGTCCTGCCCGTGGTGCGACACCCACGAGTGCATCGACCGCACCATGTGCAACTGCGCGGCAGCGTGCGGGAGCTGGCTCTGCGAGGCCAAGGAGGAGAAGCGCTATGCCTGACTTCAAGCGCCGCCAGTACGGCCGCAACCACAGCTACTACCTCGACGGCCAGAAGCTCGCCGGGGTGACCACGATCCTCGGCGACGGCCTGGCCAAGCCCGCGCTCGTCGCCTGGGGCATCAACACCACCGCCGGGTACGCGGCCGACCACTGGGACGAGCTGGCCGAGCTGCCCGTCAGCAAGCGGATCGAGACGCTGAAGAAAGCGCCCTACGCCGACCGCGACGCCGCCGCCAGGCGCGGCACCGAGGTCCACCGCCTGGCCGAGCTGCTCGCCAAGGGCGAGGAAGTCGACGTCCCGGAGGAACTGGCAGGCCACGTCGACAGCTACGTCAGGTTCCTCGACGAGCACGAGATCGAGCCGGTGCTGCTGGAAACCGCGTGCGTCAACATCTCCAAGTGGCCGTACGCCGGGACGTTCGACGGCGTTCTCGACTTCCCGCGCCGCGGGCGGAGGCTCGTCGACATAAAGACCGCCCGCTCCGGCGTGTTCCCGGACAACGCGCTGCAGCTCGCCGCCTACCGCAACGCCACGCACTACGCCGGGCCGGATGACGGCTGGCAGCTGCACGACATGGCCGAGCTGGAGATCGAGGGCTGCGACGTGATCCACGTCCGCGCCGACGGCTACGACGTCGTGCCCGTCACGACCACCTACCCCGTGTTCATGGCCTTCCGCTACGCCCAGCAGATGTGGAGCTGGGCCAACGAGCTTTCCAAGACCGTCGTCGGCGAGGCGATCGCGCCGCCGCTTAGGAGCAACGCATGACCGAGGTTGAGGTTTACCGGCCGAGGGCCGAGGTTGCCGTCCCCGCAGTGCACGACACCGACTCATGGGTCCAGGTCGTGTCCGACGTCATCAAGATGAGCAACGTCATCTACGACACCCCGTTCGTCCCCGACGGGCTGCGCGGGTCGGCCCCCGCCGTCGCCGCCGCCATCCTCGCCGGGCGCGAGATGGGCATCGGCCCGATGACGAGCCTTCAGCACATCCACGTCATCAAGGGCAAGCCCGCTCAGTCCGCGCTGCTGATGCGCGCGCTGATCCAGTCGGCCGGCCACAAGTGGGAAGACGGCGACGTCACCGACACGCGCGCCGTCGTGCGCGGCTGCCGCCGCGGCGAGTCGTCGTGGACCGAGGTGGCGTTCACCGCCGACCAGGCCAAACGCGCGGGCATCGACCTCGGCAAGTACCCGGCCGACAAGCTGTACGCCCGCGCTACCTCGCGGCTGGCCCGGCGGAAGTTCGCCGACGTCATCGCGGGGATGCCCTACACGCCTGAGGACCTGGAGGACGGCGACGGCGACACTGAGGACGGCGAGCTGACCGCAGGCCCCGCGGCGATCGAGCAGCCGAGGCCCCGCACCGCGCAGCGCAGGCAGCGCACCCAGAGCCCCCCGTCCGCGCAGGCAGCAGCCGCCCCCGTCCCTGCTGCCGTTCCCGTCCAGACGGCGGGCGCGGGCGGGGACCTTCCCCTGCTGCCAGGGGAGGACGAGCCGCCGCCGGACCCGTCCGGGCCCATCACCGACGACCAGCTCACGGCCATCTGGGCGAAGCTGAGCACCGTCTACTACTTCGGCAAGGACGAGAAGGACGCCGCCCGCGGGGTGTGCGCGCAGATCCTCAAGCGCGAGCTGGCCAGCAGCAAGGACATGAGCAAGGCGGAGGCGTCCACGGTGCTGGACACGCTCGCGCACTGGCACAAGCAGGCGGACGTGCTCGGCGAGGAGCCGCGCGGCTACCTGCTGGTGATGCTGGAGGAGCTGAAGGACGGCGAGGTGCCCTCCGGTGAGTGACCCGTCGCTCGGCTTCGTCCTGACCCGGCAGAACGCCCACGTACAGGTGATCCGCAAGGACGACGGGGGCGTGTCGCTGGTCGACCTGCGGACGCTGAACGCGATCGACCTCGACGCGGCCGAGCGCGACCAGCTCCGCGAGCTGCTCGACCGGGCCGCCATGCCGGGGCAGGAGGCGCACGGTGGCTGACCCCGTCAACGGCCGCGCCCAGTACCGGCGCGGCAAGCGCTTCGAAGACCGCACAGGCCTGGACCTACTGGAGAACGGCTACTTCGTGGTCCGCGCCGGAGGCTCAAGGGGCGCCGCCGACCTCGTCGCCGTCAAGCACGGCCAGGTCCTGCTCGTGCAGTGCAAGATCAGCGGCAGCCTCGCCCCGGAGCCGTGGAACGCCCTCTACGACGCCGCGCTGGGCTGCGGGGCGGTGCCCGTCATGGCGGAGAAGGACGCGCCCGGCAGCCTCCGCTACTGGCGGCTGGAGCGCCGCAAGGACGGCCGCGGCGGACGGCAGCCCATGACGCTGTTCCTGCTCGACGAGGTAGCGGGGGCCGCGTGAGCCTGTATCTGGTGCCCGTCTCGCAGCGCGACGCCAAGGCGTTCGTGGCGATGTGGCACCGCCACCACAAGCCGCCGCGCGGCGACGTGTTCCGCGTCGGCGCAGCTGCTGACGGCGTGCTCCGTGCCGTCGCCATCGGCGGCAGGCCCGTCTCGTTCGTCCTCGACGACGGCCAGACGATCGAGGTAACCCGCGTCGCTTCTGACGGCTACAAGAACGCCTGCTCGATGCTGTACGCCGCGTGCGCCCGCGCCGCGTTCGCGCTCGGCTACACCCGCGTCGTCACCTACACGCAGGAAGGCGAGTCGGGCGCCTCCCTGCGCGCGGCCGGGTGGCGCGTCGTGGCGCAGCGGCCCGCGCGCCCCGGCTGGAACAGCCCGTCCCGCCCTCGCGAGGACCACGGCACCGGCGGAATCCCCCGGACGCTCTGGGAGGCAGCGTGAACGTCGACGCCGCGCTGAGCCGCCTGGGGCTGACCCGGCTGCGCCTCGGCAGCTTCGGGATCATGCCGCCGCCTGAGCCGGAAGACCTGCTGCTCGAAAGCGAGCAGGAAGACCACGAAACAAGAGAGGAGGGAACCCGATGACCGACACGGCACGCGCCCAAGCGGGTCAAGCTCAACCTTCTGGACCCGCTGCATGCGAGCACTGCGGGAACGCGCTGTCCCCTCGGGCGCGGCCCGGCGGCAATCCCAAGCGGTTCTGCTCGGCCCGCTGCCGGTACGCGGCCAAGAACCATCTGCGCGACACGGCACGCGCCCAAGCGGGTCAAGCTCAACCTTCTGGACCCGCTGGGCGCAAGCGCCGCCCGCTGCCCGATGCCGCCAGTGACGCGGCATGGGCGCTCCGCAAGGACATCGAGCGCATCGAGCGCATCTTCGCCGACGACAGGTTCAACGCGAACAAGGAAAAGGTGGCCCCGCTGCTGCGAAGCCACCTCGCCCACACGGCCCAGTCCTGCCAGGAACTGCTAGGCCGGATCGATCACCTAATAGGAGAGTAACAGTGACTGCTGAATTCCAGGCTCCCGAAGTCATCGAGATCACGCCCGAGCTGGCGCGCGAGTGGCTCGGCTTCAACACCCGAAACCGCCCGATGCGGGCGCGCACAGTCAGCGCGTACGCATGGGACATGCTGTCGGGGAACTGGCAGTGGAACGGCGAGTCCATCAAGTTCGCCGCAGACGGCACGCTGCTCGACGGCCAGCACAGGCTGAACGCCATCACCGAGGCCGGCATAACGGTCCGCATGCTCGTGATCCGGGGGCTGCCGGGCGAAACGCAGGACACCGTAGACGGCGGCGTCAAGCGCAAGTTCTCCGACGTCCTGGCGCTGCGCGGCGAGAGGCTGGCCGTCGGCCTCGCGGCCCTTACGCGGCGCGTCGCGATCTGGGAGGCGACAGGCATGGTCGCGGGGCGCAGCGCGCACGCGCCCACCAACTCCCAGATGCTCCAGGTGCTGGAGAAGTACCCGTGGCTGCGCGAGGTGGCCGCGTCGTCGGCGCTGACTGCCGCCAAGTGCGACCTGCCGGCGTCGATCATCGGGTTCTGCACGTGGCGGTTCAACGGGCTGCCGGACGCGGCCGACGACGTGACGTTCTTCTTCCAGCGCCTCGCCGACTTCCAGGGACTCACGAAGGGCGACCCGATCTACGAGCTGCGCAAGGCGTCAGAGAGCAGCCGCAGCGTGCGCGGAGAGCGCTCGGAGGTCTACCTGACCGCCATCACCATCAAGGCGTGGAACGCCTACCGCGACGGAAGGCAGGTCGGGCTGCTCACCTTCAAGCCCGGCGGGGCGCGCCCCGAGAAGTTCCCCGAGCCGAAGTAGCCCGCAGTAAGGCCAGCACCCGCAGCCACGCCTAAGGAGACAAGGAAGCGTTGAGTGAGACGAGAGGTCCCCGAACCGCCGCAAGGGCTCACAGCCGTGGACCCGCGCGAGTGGACCAGGGCGTGGCTGCGGGTGCTGGCCGACCCGTCGGTAAAGCTGACCGGGTTCGCGCTGGCGTCTTTCGCGGACTACAAGAACGGCTCGGAGATCCGCCCCGGGAACGAGCTGCTGATGCGGGTGACGGGAATCCGGGGCGACAAGACGGTAAGGCTGGCGCTGGGACAGATAAGGGACTGGGGCTTTATCTGGCGGTACTCGGAGGGCAAATTGCAAGGGCGACGAGGAATGGCGGATATCTACCGGCTGACATTCCCGGACGATTTGAGCGGCATTCCGATGATGGACCCGGAGTGGGATTTAGCCCTGTGGACGGCCCTGTGGATAACCCCGGAACACCGGTCATGAGAACCGGTGATCAGCCTCCGGCCAGCCGACGACCACCGGTCATGAGAACCGGTGATCACCCCGGAACACCGGTCATGAGAACCGGTCACCCATACCAGCAACCCCCCTACGGGGGGTTTTACAACCATCCCAAACTATCGGGCTTCCGTAGCTCAGTGGTCACCGTGGAAGGAGCCCCGCGAGGCCCGACCCGAAAAGCGATTTCCCGGAATTCCAAATGCTAACCGCCCCCTGCTGGCGCTGCGAGGAACCCGGCCACATCGCCGCCGAATGCACGCGCCCGCCGGCCGCCACCGCCGCCGAAGTCGAGAAACGAAACGCCCGCTACATCGAACGCTGGGACGCCGGATACGGCGTCATCAGCACCGCCCAGAAAACAGCCTGGATAGCAGCCGAGTGGAAAGCCTTTCACGCAAAGGAGAAAGCGAAATGAGCGAGGTTAAGCAGGAAAGCCTCAGCCGGATCTTCTGGTCGGCATACAAGGACCATCACCCCGACGGAACGATCATGGAGTTCGACCGGATGCCGGAAGAGGACCAGGCCGCCATAGAGGCCGGAGCCTATGCCGTCGCGGCGCACGTCGCCGACCCGACCGCCGAGGACTACGACCACGCCTCCGAGATCCTGAAGCTGCGCGACACGCTCACCGAGTTGCTCGGCGAGTTCAAGCACACCGCCGGCAACAACTGGAGCGCCCTGGTCAGCGGCGAGCACTTCAGTCGGCTGCGCGCCCGGCTGGAGCAGCTGTGAGCGCCGCGTTCAACCTCGGCACCGCGGAACTCGCCGCGCAGGCCGCAGGGGAGACCGGGAACGACGGGACGCCGGGGCAGGCGGCCTGCGCCGCGTTCGTGTCCCACGAAGGAACCAACCGCCTGAGCAACGCCGACGCATGGGAAGCCGCCGCGCAGGCCGCCATCGACGCCTTCCTGGCCGGCGACTCCGTGTCCGCCGGGAGCATCCGCGAAGCCCTCGCTGCGCGGGAGCCGCAGCCCGTGCCCGAGCTGGCCGCCGCCATAACCGAGACGCGCGCCCTCCGCGCCCTGGCCGCCGAGATCCTCGCCGCGTTCGGGCCGTCCGGCAGCGGCCACACCGCCCGCGTCGGCCAGGTCCAGATCCGCAAGTGGCGCGAGCGCGCAGGGCTGCCGTCATGACCGGCCCCTACGCCACCGAAGACGACGCCCTCAGGCACGTGGACGTCCTCAGGCAGCACGGCACCTGGCCCGGGGTCGTACGGCATGCCGACGGGTCGTGCAGCCTCACGTACGACCCGGGGTTCGTCATCCGGGGAGGGCTGTGATGCACATCATCGAAGACTTCGAGGAATGGGCGCACCACCGCCACCACCAGACGTCCGCAGCACCAGCCGCGGCGACCGCTACCATCGAAGCAACCACAGGAGGACCCGTGATCTCAGTCGCGGAAATCGAGAACGACATCAAGACCGTCGCCGCCAAGTTCGAGCAGGTCGACAAGGCCGCCCTCGGCAAGCTCGAAATGGTCCAGGCCAACCCCAAGACGAACGAGGCGTTCGAGCTCATCGCCGCCGTCGCCCACGTCGACCCGGGCCCGTTCTTCGACGGTGCCGTCAGCATCCTGCGGCTCCTCGCCGGGCAGGCCGCCTCCGTCCCGTCGTTCACGCCAGCCGGGCCGCAGGTCGCAGGCCAGGCCTAACCCGACGCCACAACCAACTCGACATGGCCAGGCCCACGAACGAAGAGCGCGTGCTGATCGCGCAGCGCCGCACGCGGGTCCTGGCCATGCGCGTCGAGCAGCGCCCCTACCGCGAGATCGCCGCCGAGCTCGGCATCACCGAGACAACCGCCCGCGACGACTACGCCAGCGCCGTCAAAGAGCGCAGGTCCGAGCTCGACGCCCAGCGCGACGCCGCTATCGCGGTCGAGGAAGCCAAGCTCGACGCGGTAGAGCAGGTCGTCTGGGAAGTCCTCCGCCGCGAGCACATCGTCATCCAGCACGGCAAGGTCGTCCGGATCGGGCGCAAGCCCGTCGTCGACGACGACCCGGTCCTGCGGGCCGCTGACCGGCTGGTGAAGATCGCCGAGCGCAGGTCGAAGCTGAAGGGCCTCGACGCCCCGACCAAGGTGGAGGTGGACGATGCGCGCCGCGCCCAGATCGAGGCCTACGCCGCCGAGCTTGCCGCCTGGGTGGGAGAGCTGGACGAAGGCGGAGCAGGAGATGCTCCTGGAGAAGCAGAGGCAGGCTAAGGCCGCCCTCGTCCCGAAGGATGCCCATGGCTGGGCCCGCTTCTACCGCGTGTTCCTGTGGTCCCTGCAGCTGGCCGTGGCAGCGTCCGTCGCCGCGAACAAGCGCACCGTCGTGCGGAGCGCCGCCGGCATCGGCAAGAGCTACCTGTCCGCCGTGATCGTCTGCTGGTGGGTCACCACGCACCCCGTCAACGAGGTCTACGTGTGGACCACCGCGCCCGGCGGC
>DATJIF010000108.1:0-6654 GCA_035493475.1 Actinospica sp. | reverse complement strand
TCTCGCTGACCTTCCGGGTGATCCAGTCGGCGCGCGAGGTGTGGGTGGTGGCCTCCGGAGCGGAGAAGGCCGAGGCCGTCGCGCGGGCGCTGAGCACCACGGACCAGGTGCGCACTCCGGCCGTGGGCGCACACGGCACCGAGGCGACGCTCTGGCTGGTCGACGAGGCCGCCGCGAGCCTGCTGTAGCGAGAAGAAGCACCACCGGACGGGCCCCGCGAGAAAGACCGCGGGGCCCGCTCTTTACAGCAGAGTCTTCAAAGTGTACGTTTTGTACATGGCTGAGACAGTAACCCTGACCGACGCGCGCACGCGCCTCGGCAACCTCGTCGCCAAGTCGCACCACGGCGGCGAGATCATCACCATCACGCAGCACGGCACGCCGGTGGCGGCCATCGTGCCCTACGAGGTGCTGGAGTACTTCCGGCGCCGCGAGGACGAGGCCGACATCGCGCTGGCCGAGCGGATCCTGGCGGAGGACGACGAGGTCGTGCCGCACGACCAGGTACGGAAGCTCCTGGGATTGGACGAGGACCAGTAAGTGCCACGCCACAAGGAGCGGGAGTCGGACGAGGAACAGCGCAGGACCTACTGGATCGACTGGAAACCGGCCGCCATCGACGCCGCGAGCCTGCTGTACCGCGAGGACAAGCTCGGCGCGCAACTGGTGCTGACGGCGGTCTACGAGCTCGGCGACAACCCCCGGCCGGGCAACAGCACCAACCTCGGCCGGGGCGGACTGCGCCGGCTGCTGCTCGGCTACTACCGGGTGCTGTACAAGGTCTCTGAGAAGAACACCACGGTGACGGTCATCATGGTGGCCAAGGCGCCGCATCCGCAGTAATCATTGAAGTACGATTCCGCTTGTCCCGGCTTCCGCCGGGGCCGCGCGTGGAGAGCGAAGCCGGTGTGAATCCGGCACTGTCCCGCAACGGTGATCCCCTCTCGGGGAAGTCCGGTCGCCTCTCGGCGCGCGCACGGTTCGCCAGCCTCGATGGAAGGATTGGCCCGCGATGCCTCGCGCCCACCTGCCCGCGTCCCCGGACGGCACCCCCTCCCGCAGTTCCGTCATCCACGCCCTGCAGCCCGGGGAATGGGGCCGCCTCGGCATGATCGCCCTGGTCGTGCTCGCGATCAACGGATTCGGTTGGGGCATCTACGTCTTCACGGTGATGCCGCACCACTTCGCCTACGCCAAGCTCGGCGTGGGCCTCGGCGTGGCGGTGACCGCCTGGACGCTCGGCGCCCGGCACGCCTTCGACGCCGACCACATCTCGGCGATCGACAACGTCACCCGCAAACTGATGTCCGAGGGCAAGCGGCCGCTGTCCAGCGGATTCTTCTTCGCCCTCGGGCACTCCAGCATCGTGATGGCCGTCGGCGTCGGCATCTCGGTCGCCGCCAAGGCCGTCTTCGGCGCCGTGGTGAACCCGGATTCGACCTATGAGACGCTCGGCGGCATGCTCGGCACGCTCACGTCGGCGAGCTTCCTGTACCTGATCGCCGGGCTGAACCTGGTCGTGCTGGTCGGCATCGCCAAGGTCTTCCGGGGGCTGCGGCGCGGCGAGATGGACGAGGAGGAGCTTGAACGCCAGCTTCAGGCGCGTGGGCTGATGTGGCGGTTCTTCGGCCGCTTCATGAAGTCGATCGAGAAGCCCTGGCAGCTCTACTTCGTCGGCTGCGTGTTCGGCATCGGCTTCGACACCGCGACCGAGGTCGTACTCCTCGCGGCCACGGCGTATGCGGCGACGAGCGGGCTGCCGTTCTACGCCGTCCTCGCGCTGCCGCTGCTGTTCTCCGGCGGCATGACGCTGTTCGACACGCTCGACGGCTGCTTCATGAACTTCGCGTACGGCTGGGCCTTCGCGAAGCCGGTCCGCAAGGTCTACTACAACCTCGTGATCACCGGCCTGTCGATCGCGGCGGCGTTCATCATCGGCACGATCGAGGTCTTCGGTGTGCTGACCGACGAACTGCACCTGAGCGGCGGCTTCTGGGACTTCATGTCGAACTTCGACATCAACAAGGCCGGATTCGTGATCGCCGCGCTGTTCGCCGGGACGTGGATCGTGGCGCTGCTGGCGTGGAGATTCGGCCGACTCGAGCAGCGCTGGAGCTCCGCCGACTGAATGTTCACGCGAGCGGCCGCGGCGCCCAGTCCAGCCACATGCCGTGCATCCCGGCCGAGCCGAGCCGGAACAGCCGCTCCCGGCCGCCGAGGTAGACGACGGCGCCGAGCACCTCGTGCACGGCCTGGCCTTCGGGCACACCGGGATCGGGCTTGCCGCTGAACAGCCCGAGCCCGACCCGGTGCGACTCCTTGACGACGAAGACCAGGTCGCGCCGCGCACCGAGCTCGCGCACCAGCCGCACGAGCTCCTCGCGGCCCTCGGGGCTCCAGTGCGGCAGGCTGTTCGAGACGAAGACGCACGGGATCGCGTTGTCCGCCACCGAATCCACGGCGTCCGCCAGGATCCGCACGGCGTCGCCCTTGCGCAGCCGCACCGGGCGCCGCGCCGCGTGCTCCAGGGCCGCCTCCAGCCGCGCCCGCCGCTCGTGGTGCTCGGGCCAGACCAGCGCGCGCAGCCAGGCGCAGGCGTCGGGATCGGTCGGGCTCAGCGGATTCAGGTCGAGGCCGACCCGCGAGGACACCCGCAGCGGCTTGGTGACGAAGGGGGCGAGCTGCCCGGGCGTGCACGCGCCGTGGATCGGGCAGTGCAGCGCGGGAACACCGTCCGCCGACGCCTCGCCGCCCTCGAGCACCGTGCCGTCGGGGAACTCGTAGCGGTAGTCGTAGCGGTCGGTGTGCAGCAGCAGCCCGGCGCTGGGGCCGATCTCGATCAGCCCCAGCGGACGGCGCGTCGTCGCCTGCACCCAGCCGAAGGCGGGCAGCAGTTGGGCGCCGCGCAGCACCTCGTTCGTCTGCGTCTCCCCCGTCGCCAGCAGCGGATCGATCTCCGCCCGGTGCGCGGTGACGAACTCGACGAAGGTCTTGTTCAGCTCCGCGTCCGGCGTGCGGGTGCCGCCCAGCGACGGGTAGTACGCGGCGAGCGGCTCGTCCGGGTGGTCGAACAGCACCCGGTGGATCGCCGCGAAGAACAGGTTCGGGATCCGCTGCCGCGCCGGCGCCTGTCCCAGCACCTCGACGAAATAGCCGCCCACGGCCAGATCATCGCTGACGTACTGGCACAGCGCCGTGTAGAGCGGCGAGCTCTGCCGCACCTCGCGATCGATGAAGATCTCGAACCTGCGCGTCGTCTCGTCCGCCGTCATGGGCCGATCCTAGCGACCGGCCCGAGCGGTGCGTCAGATCTCGCCGCGCAGCTTGGCGAGCGCCTCGGCCAGGATCGCCTCGCCGTCCTCGTTGCTGCGGCGCTCGCGCACGTAGGCGAGGTGCGTCTTGTACGGCTCGGTGCGCGGCGGGGCCGGGGGGTTGTCCCGGTCCGGGCCGGCCGGGAAGCCGCAGCGCGGGCAGTCCCAGCTCTCCGGGATCGCCGCATCGCTGGCGAAGCTCGGCCGCGTCTCGTGCCCGTTGCAGCAGTAGAAGGTGATCCAGACGCGCGGCGCGGTGTCGCCCCGCTCGGCCTCGCCCATCGGGCCGGCGCCTACCCGGCTGCCGCGAATCGCGTTGCCACTAGCCACTTTTATCCGTCTCCCTGCCGCTGACCGCGTAGTGCTCCACCAGCGCCGTACAAAAGGGCGCGATGCACCAGTGTACGAGCGTTAGGTAGACGCGGGTGCGCATGTCCCCGGTTCCGCCGGACAGCGGGAGGATTTCGCGCCGATCTGTCCTACTTGTAACCGATTCCGATGCCGACGATGCAGGCGATCCAGATCACCGAGAGGACGATCGTGATGCGGTCCAGGTTCTTCTCGACCACCGAGGAGCCGCCGTGCTGGGAGGTGAAACCGCCGCCGAACATGTCCGACAGGCCGCCGCCCTTGCCCTTGTGCAGCAGGACGAAAAGGATCAGCAGCAGGCTGGTGATACCCAGGATGATCTCAAGCGTGAGGATCACGGGGGTTCTTCTCTCTCGATGGACGGGTGGCGGTCCGCGGCCGTCTACGCATAGACGTACACGGACCGCCCTAGATTACTATGCGGCCGCGCTCTCCCGGTAGCGCACGATCCGCACGAAGTCGTCCGGGTCCAGCGAGGCGCCGCCGATGAGGGCGCCGTCCACGTCCTTCTCCGCCATGATCCCGGCCGCGTTGGCGCCCTTGACCGAGCCGCCGTACAGGATGCGGGTGGCCTCGGCCGTCTCGGCGTCGTAGAGCTCGCCGAGCTGCTGGCGGATCGCGCCGATGACCTCCTGCGCGTCGGCCGGGGTGGCCACCTCGCCGGTGCCGATCGCCCACACCGGCTCGTAGGCCAGCACGGACTTGCGCACCTGCTCGGCGTTCAGGCCGCTGAGCGAGCCGGTGAGCTGCGCCTCGCAGTGCGCGAGGTGCCCGTTCTCCTGCCGGACGTGCAGCTTCTCGCCGAAGCAGATGATCGGGGAGATCTCGTGCTTGAGCGCGATCGCCGCCTTGGCCGCGACCACGGCGTCGGTCTCGCCGTGGTACTCGCGGCGCTCGGAGTGCCCGACGACCACGTAGGAGCACTTGAGCTTCGCCAGCATCGAGGCCGAGATCTCGCCGGTGTAGGCGCCGGACTCGTGCCTGGAGACGTCCTGCGCGCCGTACTTGATCTTGAACTTGTCGCCGTCCACGAGGGTCTGGATCGAGCGCAGGTCGGTGAACGGCGCGAGCACCGCCACCTCCACCGCGGCGTGGTCCTTGTCGTTGAGGGCGTAGGCGATCTTCTGAACGTGGGCGATGGCCTCGAAGTGGTTGAGGTTCATCTTCCAGTTTCCCGCCATCAGCGGGGTACGCGTGGTGCTCACTTACTCAGCCTTCCAGAACGGTGATGCCGGGCAGGGCCTTGCCCTCGAGGTACTCGAGGGACGCGCCGCCGCCGGTGGAGATGTGGCCGAACGCCGCCTCGTCGAAGCCGAGCGCGCGCACGGCCGCGGCCGAGTCGCCGCCGCCGACGACGGTGAAGGCCGGGGAGTCGATCAGGCCCTGGGCCACGGCCCGGGTGCCGTTCGCGAACGCGTCCATCTCGAACACGCCCATCGGGCCGTTCCAGAAGACCGTGCGCGCGTCGGCGAGCTTCGCGGCGAACAGCTTGCCGGACTCCGGGCCGATGTCCAGGCCGAGCCGGTCGGCCGGGATCGCGTCCGCGGCCACGACGGCGTGCTCGGCGTCCGCGGCGAACGCGGTGGCGGCGACGATGTCCACCGGCAGCACGATCTCCACGCCGGCGTCCTTCGCCCGCTCCAGATAGCCGACCACGGTCTCGAGCTGGTCCGCCTCGAGCAGCGACTTGCCGACCTCGTGGCCCTGCGCCTTCAGGAACGTGAAGACCATGCCGCCGCCGACCAGGATCCGGTCGGCCTTGTCCAGCAGGTTGTCGATGACCCCGAGCTTGTCGGAGACCTTCGAGCCGCCGAGCACGACCACGTAGGGCCGCTCGACGTCCTCGGTGAGCTTCTTGAGCACGCCCAGCTCGGTGGAGATCAGGTAGCCCGCGGCGGACGGCAGGTCCTCGGCGATGTCGTAGACCGAGGCGTGCCGACGGTGCACCGCGCCGAAGCCGTCGGAGACGAACAGGTCGGCGAGCTTCGCGAGCTCGTCGGCGAACTTACCGCGCTCGACCGCGTCCTTGCTGGTCTCGGCCGGGTTGAAGCGGACGTTCTCGAGCAGCGCGATCTCGCCGTCCGCGAGCGCCGCGACGGTCGCCTGGGCGGACTCGCCGACGGTGTCGGTGGCGAACGCGACCGGCTTGCCGAGCAGCTCGCCGAGCCGCGCCGCGACCGGGGCGAGCGAGAACTTCGCGTCAGCCTCCGGGTCCAGGCCCTTGGGCCGGCCGAGGTGCGCGGTCACGATCACCTTGGCGCCGCGCTCCAGCAGCGTCTTCAGGGTGGGCACGGAGGCGCGGATCCGGCCGTCGTCGGTGATCCGGGTACCGTCGAGCGGGACGTTCAGGTCGGCGCGTACCAGCACGCGCTTGCCGGCGACATCGAGGTCGTCAATGGTCTTCATTGGTCAATACCTTCGACATAGGTGAAGAGCGCTGAATCAGACGACGGCCCGCACGACGGTCGCGTCGTGCGGGCCGGAGTGCGCGTCGCGACTAGAGCGAGGCGCCGACGTGAGTGATGAGGTCGATGAGGCGGTTCGAGTAGCCCCACTCGTTGTCGTACCAGCCGACGACCTTGACCTGGTTGCCCTGGGCGATGGTCAGGGTGGAGTCGAAGATGCAGGAGGACGGGTCGGTCACGATGTCCGAGGACACGATCTCGTCCGCGTTGTACTTCAGGAAGCCCTTGAGCTTGCCCTCCGAGGCGGCCTTCTCGAACGCGGCGTTGACCTCGTCCTTGGTGACCTCGCGGGAGAGGTTCACGGTCAGGTCGGTGATCGAGCCGGTCGGCACCGGGACGCGCAGCGCGAAGCCGTCCAGCTTGCCCTTGACCTCGGGGATGACCAGCGAGATGGCGCGGGCGGCGCCGGTGGAGGCCGGGATCACCGAGAGGTTGGCGGCCCGGGCGCGGCGCAGGTCGATGGTGCCCTTGCGGGTCAGCGCGATCTGGTCCTGCAGCTGCTGCTCGGT
>DATJIF010000107.1:0-9336 GCA_035493475.1 Actinospica sp. | reverse complement strand
CCGGCTGCACACCGTGCGGGACGGCGACTTCGACGCGCGCTACTGGGAGGCGGTGGCCCGGCGGGAGAACCGCGAGCCGCTGCAGCACATCACCGGCCGCGCCTACTTCCGCTACCTGGAGCTCGAGGTCGGCCCCGGGGTGTTCGTGCCCCGGCCGGAAACCGAGGTCATGGTCGGCTGGGCGATCGACCGGCTGCGCGAGCTCGACGACCGGGAGCCGCTGATCGTGGACCTGTGCTCGGGCTCCGGCGCGATCGCGCTGGCCATAGCGCAGGAGGTGCCGCGGGCCCGGGTGCACGCGGTGGAGCTGTCCGACGAGGCCCTGGTGTGGACCCGGCGCAACGTGGAGGGCAGCCGGGTGATCCTGCACCAGGCCGACGCGCGCACCGCGCTGCCCGAGCTCAACGGCCAGGTGGACCTGGTCATCTCGAATCCGCCGTACATCCCGCTGACCGAGTGGGAGTACGTGGCGCCGGAGGCCCGCGACTACGATCCGGACCTGGCGCTGTTCTCCGGCGAGGACGGGCTCGACATGATCCGCGCGCTCGAGCGCACCGCGGACCGGCTGCTGCGGCCCGGCCGCTGGCTGGCCGTGGAGCACTCGGATCAGCAGGGCGGCTCCGTGCAGCGGATCTTCCTGGAGGAGTACGGCTGGGTGGAGGCGGGCGACCACCGCGACCTGACCGGCCGCCCCAGATTCTTCACTGCCCGCAAGGACGGGCAGCGTCCCTGAGGAGGGTGAGAGTACCGTGAGCCGCCGCTACGACTGCGCCGAGCCGGACCAGCGGGCGATCGGTCTGCGCGAGGCCGCCTCGACGGTGCGCCGGGGCGACCTGATCGTGCTGCCGACCGACACCGTGTACGGCATCGGCGCCGACGCGTTCTCCGGCACCGGGATCGCTGCGCTGCTGGCCGCCAAGGGCCGCGGCCGGGACATGCCGGTCCCGGTGCTGGTGGGCTCGCCGAGCACGCTGCACGGCCTGGTCTCGAAGTTCCCGGAGAACGGCTGGGACCTGGTGGACGCGTTCTGGCCGGGCGCGCTGACCATCGTCGCCCGGCACCAGCCCTCGCTGCAGTGGGACCTCGGCGACGCGCGCGGCACGGTGGCGCTGCGGATGCCGCTGCACCCGGTGGCGATCGAGCTGCTGACCCAGACCGGCCCGCTCGGCGTCTCCTCGGCGAACAAGGCCGGGCACGCGCCGGCGACCACCGCCTCCGAGGCGCAGGATCAGCTGGGCACCGCTGTGGACGTGTACCTGGACGGCGGACCGACCGTGGACAGTGTTCCCTCATCGATCCTCGACCTCACCGGAGAGGCGCCGAGACTGCTGCGCGAGGGCGGGCTGAGTTTCGAGGAGATCGCCAAGGTGGCCACGAATCTGACTCGCTGAGTATTTTTTTCCGGGCATGCCGAAATCCCGTACGCGCATTCGCGCGTACGGGATTTCTTTTGGCTGGCCTCAGCCGAGGTTGAGAACCTGGCCCGGGTAGATCAGGTTCGGGTTCGAGCCGATGGTGGACTCGTTGTTGTTGTACAGGGTGTGCCAGTCGGAGATGCCCTCCTTGGCGGCGATCTGCGAGAGGGTGTCGCCGGACTGCACGGTGTACGAGCCGCTCGCCGAGCTGGAGCTCGAGGAGGACGAGGTGTCGGTGCTCGAGGTGGTGCTCGCGTCCGAGGAGGACGAGCTGTTGTCCGAGGAGGACGAGCTCGAGTCGGAGGACGAGGAGTCCGAGCTGGACGAGGAGCTGCTGTCCGAGGAGGACGAGCCCGAGGTGTTGGTGCCGCTGTAGCTGCTGCCGCTGCCGGCGTAGGCGCCGCAGACGGGCCAGGCGCCGATGCCCTGGCCGGCCAGGACGGCCTCGGCCACGGTGATCTGGTCGGCCTCGGAGGCCTCGTAGGGGTACTGGGCGTAGCTGCCGCCACCGTAGGCGAGCCAGGTCGACTCGGTGAACTGCAGGCCGCCGTAGAAGCCGTTGCCGGTGTTGGCGGCCCAGTCGCCGCTGGACTCGCAGTTGGCGATGGCGCTCCAGTTGACCGAGTCGGCCGAGGCGGAGCCAGCCATCACGACCGGGACGGCGATCGCTGCGCCGGCGATGGCGGCGGTGGCGACGGCACGGCGGGTGAAGGACTTGGTGAGCAGGGCGTGCTTGGGCATGCTGAAGTCTTTTTCCTCTCCCACGCCTGCGAAGTGAGCTGTCGGATTCGGGCCGGAAAGTAGCCCTACCGCCGGGAGACCGAGGTCCCCGGGAGGATTCACCCCAAGCCGCGGGACGGGCCGGAAAACACCCGTCGCCCCGGCGAAGATTGGTTCCTCCGCTCCAGCCCCGCTGGGTTTGGTTGACCGTGATCGAAGGGCTGGATTAGGCGTTCGCGATCACGGTGCCCGGATTGCCAGGCGTCTTCGACGGTAAACAGACCTTCAGCCGGATTTCAAATTTAAGCGTACGTGGGCAGGATCACATCAACTGGCAGTAGTAATGTTATAACTCTGGGTATCGAAATCATCATCATTTATCACGGTGAGTGTAACGGTAATGGCCGAAAAGTAGTGTGACTCTTTCGGCGTGTCCGCAGAGCGACGGCGCGGTCACGCGGCGCGCGCCCGATTCCGAGCCCCGTCCTAGTGCCAGATCCCGGAACCGCACCTACTGTGGACTGGTAACCGCACGGATACCCGGATTCCCCTCCCCAAGGAGCGTGGTCCTGATGGCCGCCGTCGCCGCTCCCGCCCAGACGACACCGCACGCCGCAGCCCCCTTCTACGGTCCGGACTTCGCCGCCCTGGTTCGCACGGACCCGCAGGTGGCCGGCATCGTCCTGGACGAGCTGGAGCGACAGCGCGGCAGTCTGCAGCTGATCGCGAGCGAGAACCCGACCTCGCCGGCGGTGCTCGCCGCGCTCGGCTCGGTGCTCTCCAACAAGTACGCCGAGGGCTACCCGGGCCGGCGCTACTACGGCGGCTGCGCCGAGGTGGACCGGGCCGAGCGGCTCGCCGTGGAGCGGGCCAGGGACCTGTTCGGCGCCGAGCACGCCAACGTCCAGCCGCACTCCGGCGCCTCGGCCAACCTCGCGGTCTACGCGGCGCTGCTGCATCCCGGCGACCGCGTGCTGGCCATGTCGCTGCCGCACGGCGGGCACCTGACGCACGGCGCGCCCGGCAACTTCTCCGGGACCTGGTTCCAGGCCATCGGCTACCCGGTGCGCGAGGACACCGAGCTGATCGACTACGACCGGGTGCACGAGCTGGCCCGGGCGCACCGGCCGCGGCTGATCATCTGCGGCGCCACCGCGTACCCCAGGCTGATCGACTTCGAGGCCTTCCGCCGGATCGCCGACGAGGTGGGCGCCTACCTCCTGGTGGACGCCGCGCACATCGCCGGCCTGGTCGCCGGGGGAGCGGTGCCCTCCCCGGTGCCGCACGCCGACGTGGTCACCATCGCCACGCACAAGACGCTGCGCGGCCCGCGCGGCGGCGCGATCCTGTGCCGGGCCGGGCTGGCGGACGCGATCGACCGCGCCGTCTTCCCGTTCGCGCAGGGCGGCCCGCTGATGCACGCGGTCGCGGCCAAGGCAGTGGCCTTCGGCGAGGCGGCCACCCCCGAGTTCGCCGAGTACAGCAGGCAGGTCGTGGCCAACTGCCAGGCGCTGACCGCCGCGCTCGCCGCCGAGGGGATGCGCCCGGTCAGCGGCGGCACGGACACCCATCTGGCCCTGCTGGACCTGCGCGGCATCCACATCGCCGCGGGCCGCGGGGTCAACGGCCGGGAGGCGGAGCAGCGCTGCGAGCGGATGGGCATCATCCTCAACCGCAACGCCATCCCCTACGACACCGCCAAGCCGATGCTCTCCTCGGGCATCCGGGTCGGCACCGCCGCGGTGACCACCCAGGGCATGCGCGAGGACGAGATGAAGGTGATCGCCAACCTGGTCGCCCGCGCGGTCCGCTCCCCGGAGCCCGGGCTGGCCGACGAGGTGGCCGAGCTGGTCGCACGCTTCCCGCTGTACGGCTGACGAACACTCGCGTAACAGTGGTGGACCCGGCCGGCCCACCACCGGAAACCGGCTCGGCCGGGTGAGCGTCTGTCTGCGAGGGTGCGCCGATACGGCTACCCTGAAGCTCCAGCAGAGGCTCCGGGTCTGGAAGGTGGCGATCAAGCCGCGATGCGCGAGTACCTGGCCGTCCTGATGATCGCGTGGGTCACCACCTACCTCGCGACCGGGCCGGTGCGCGAGGGCGCGATCCGCATCGGCGCCGCGCCCGCGGTGCGCGACCGCGACATGCACACCACCCCGATCCCGCGGCTCGGCGGCGTCGGCATGTACCTCGGCTTCATGGTCGCGCTGCTCGCGGCCTCGAAGCTGCCGATGATGCAGATCCGCTTCTTCCAGTCCTCGCCGACCGTCCCGGCGCTGCTGATCGGCTGCACCATGCTGATCGTGATCGGCGTCATCGACGACCGCTGGGGCGTGGACGCGCTGATCAAGCTGGCCGGGCAGACGCTGGCCGCCTCGATCATGGTGCTGATGGGCGTGCAGCTCACCTGGATCTCCATCCCCGGCGTGGGCATCGTCAGCCTGGAGCCGAACCTCGCGGTCACCGTCTCGGTGTTCCTGATCGTCGGCATGATCAACGCGGTCAACTTCGTGGACGGGCTCGACGGCCTGGCCGCCGGCATGGTGGCGATCGCGGCCAGCTGCTTCTTCGTGTACGCCTACCGGCTGCAGCACGGCTACGACATCAGCTCGATCGTCCCGGCGGCCACGGTCTCCGTGGTGCTGATCGGGATGTGCCTGGGCTTCCTGTGCCACAACTGGTCCCCGGCGCGCATCTTCATGGGCGACTCCGGCTCGATGATGATCGGCATGCTGCTCGCGGTCATCACGATCCTCGAGTTCGGCCTGATCGACCCGGACCAGCTGAAGTACGTCGCGGGTTCGCAGACCACGGCGACCTACAAGTCGGTCCCCGGCCTGCTGCCGCTGGTGCTGCCCTTCTGTGCGGTGGCGCTGCCGATCGCCGACACGGTGATGGCCGTCGTCCGGCGCACCCTGGCCGGCCGCTCGCCCTTCTCGCCGGACGCCGAGCACATGCACCACCGGCTGCTGCAGATCGGCCACTCGCGCCGACGTGCGGTGCTGATCATGTACTTCTGGTCGGCGCTGATCTCCTTCACCGTCGTGATGTTCTCGGTCTCCTCGCAGTCGCGTCCGGTGGTGCTCGGCGCGATGGGCTTCGCCGCCCTCGGACTCGTCGGCCTGCTGCTGCCGCGGGTGCGCAGGCACCTCGACGACCGGGCCGGCCGGACCCGTCCGGAACGGCTGCGCGGCAAGCACGCGGCACCCGGGGAAACGGGCGTGGAACGGCAGCTGGCGCACACTGGATCAGGGCTCGACAATACTCCGCCGCCGGGGGCCTGAGCTGGGCGTACGGTGGAGTGATCCATACCACGTACCCCCGTGCGAGACGGGTAGCGGCACTTGTGATAGGTTTCACGAGCAGATAGAGGAACCCGATCGGAGCAGTCGCAGCACCGAAATGCGCCCCGGTCGCGGACCCCTGATCCACGATCCGCGAAGTGAGTAAAGCCGAATCCCCGGCAGCCACACGATGACCGCCTCGGAGACCGACATGCAGGCCGAAGACGTCCGCGCGCTACGGCAGTCCGCCGTGCCCACGGCGATCGCCGGCCTTGTCTGCATGGGCGTCGGCACCGCGGTCGCGGGCTCCAAGGGGGCGCTCGGCGCCCTGTTCGCGCTGATTGTGGTCACCGTCTTCTTCGCCGTCTCCGTGTACGCGGTCGGCCGCGCCGCCCAGATCTCCCCGCAGGCGATGATGATCGCCGCGCTCGGCGGATTCATGGTCAAGATCGTGGCGCTCGCCGTGATCCTCAACGCCTTCCAGAACACCACCCTGTTCAACACGCGCGTCTTCGGCTTCTCCGCCGTCGCGCTGGTGCTGGTGTGGAGCGGCACGCAGGTCCGCGCGATGGTCAAGAGCAAGGTCCTCTACGTGGAGCCGAGGCCATGACCCGCTCCCGTCACGCCGTAGCCCGGACGAGCCACCGCGCCCGTCCCGGTCACTCGCTCCGTCGTCGGCGGGGTGCGCAGCTGTGCCGCGAGCACGCCGGAGCGCGTATCGGTGCGGGTGATGAGCCCGACGACCCGACGCCCCGACGGGTCGGCCGACCGTGACGACGAGCCCCGTACCGCGTTGAGCGAGACGGACGAGTCGAAGGCCGAGCGGGAGCGGAACGAGTCCAGGGCGATGGAATCCATGATGTGGACCGTCGTCGGGCACATGGCCGCCTCGCTGCTGGTCTACGGTGGCATCGGCTACCTGCTCGGCCGCTGGCTGGGCCATCCCATCCTGCTGCTTTTCGGCGTGCTCTTCGGCATGGTCGTCTCGCTGGCGTACACGGTGTGGGTGGCCAACCGCGGCGGGAAGCAGCGCTGAGCCGCAGGTCCGCCGTGCCCGAGACCCACGCGTACCCGCCCCCGTGCGGACGAAGACGCCCAGCAAGAACCGTCATCCACGACAAGGTGACCCCAATGCTCACAGCCGAAGGAGTGAACCGGTGAGTACGATCGCGAGTACCGTGCTGCTCGCCAGCGGGGATTGTTCCGCGACCAAGTCTCACGCGGGCTCGAACTGCGGCTTCGAGGCCCCCTCCCTGTCGGACTTCAACCTCCGGCCGATCTTCCACCTCGGCAGCCTGGGCTTCTACAAGCCCGAGCTGCTCGCCCTGATCAGCGCCGGCCTGGTGATCTGGTTCTTCTGGTCCGCGTTCCGCCGGCCGAAGCTGGTCCCGACCGGGATGCAGAACCTCGGCGAGCTCGGCTACCTGTTCATCAGGGACCAGATCGCGCGCCCGATGATCGGCAAGAACGGCGACCGCTTCGTGCCGTTCCTGACCGGGCTGTTCTTCTTCGTCTGGGTGATGAACCTGATGGAGATCATCCCGGTCGCGCAGATGCCGGTGACCTCGTTCATCGCGTTCCCGGCCTCGCTGATGCTGATGGTCTACATCACGTACTGGTACCAGGCGATCAAGCACCAGGGCTTCTTCGGCTTCCTGAAGAACGTGGTGCCGACGGGCGTGCCGTGGCCGGTCATGATCATCCTGGTGCCGGTCGAGTGGCTGCGCGTCCTGGTGATCCAGCCCTTCACGCTGATGGTCCGGCTGTTCGCGAACATGTTCGCCGGCCACCTGCTGCTCGCCACCTTCACCCTGGCCACCTGGTACCTCGCCAGCGCCACGTTCAGCGCCGTCTTCGCCGCGGGCTCCGCGGTGATGGTCGTGGTGCTGACGGCCTTCGAGATGCTGATCCAGGGACTGCAGGCCTACATCTTCACGATGCTCACCGCCCAGTACGTGGGCGAGGGCGTCCAGGCCGCCCACTAGGCGACCGCCCGGAACCACCTGAAAACCCAAAGCCCTACCGGTAGGTCCGTCTGCCGGTTCGACCAGAAGGAATCCACAGAAATGTCTGCTCAGATCATCGAAGCCGCTGGCGTCTCCGGCTCGCTGGGCGCCGTCGCGTACGGCCTCGCCGCGATCGGCCCGGGCGTCGGCATCGGCCTGATCTTCGGTCACGGCGTCGAGGCGATGGCCCGTCAGCCCGAGGCCGCCGGCATGATCCGCACCAACATGTACATCGGCTTCGCGCTGACCGAGGCGCTCGCGCTGCTCGGCATCGTCATGCCGTTCGTCTTCGGCAAGTAGTCCCCGCCGGCCGACGAGTCGAATAAGGAGGCTCCACCGTGGCACACGTCACGATCCTCGCCGACAGCTCGGTGAACATGGGCAACCCGATCCTGCCCGAGCTGCCCGAGCTGATCATCGGCATCATCGCCTTCGCCATCGTCTTCTACTTCCTGGCGAAGAAGCTGCTGCCGAACATCCGCAAGACCCTGGCCGAGCGGACCGAGGCGATCGAGGGCGGCCTGCAGCAGGCGGAGGCCGCACAGGCCGAGGCCGCGCAGGTCAAGGCCGACGCCCAGGCGCAGCTCGCCGAGCTGCGCCACTCCACCGCGGACATCCGGGCCAAGGCGCAGGCCGACGGCGCGGCGCTGGTGGAGCAGGCCCGCACCGAGGCCAACACGCAGAAGGAGGCCATCATCGCCTCCGGCCACGCGCAGCTGGACGCGGACCGCAACAGCGCGGTCAACGTGCTGAAGGCCGACCTCGGCAAGCTGGCCACCGAACTCGCCGACAAGATCGTCGGGGAGCGCGCGCAGGACGCCGCCCTGCAGGAGCGGATCATCGACCGCTTCCTGGACGAGCTCGACGCCAAGCTGGGCGCGTCGCAGAAGGTGGGCTGACCATGCGTGGCGCTTCTCGGGAGTCGCTCGCCGCGGCGCGCGAGTCCCTGACGGCCCTGACCGAGGTCCCGGCGACCGACGTCACCGGGCTGTCGGACGACCTGGCCTCGGTCGCCGCCCTGCTGGACGGCGAGGTCTCGCTGCGCCGGCTGCTGACCGACCCGGCGCGTCCGGGCGACCAGCGCGCCGCGCTCGTGGCCGAACTGCTCGGCGGCAAGGTCGGCGAGAACGCGGTCGAGCTGGTCTCGGGCGTGGTGCGCAGCCGCTGGTCGCAGCCCCGCGACCTGGCGGACGCGCTGGACGAGCTCGCGGTGGAGGCCGAACTGGCCCTCGCCGAGCGGGCCGGCGCCCTCGACGCGGTCGAGGACGACCTGTTCCGCTTCGGCCGGATCCTGGCCGCCGAGCCCGAGCTCACCCAGGGCCTGAGCGAGCGCATCCCGCTCCAGCAGCGCACCGGACTGGTGGACTCGCTGCTCGCGGGCAAGGCCAACCCGTCCGCGGTGCGGCTGATCCAGCGCGTGGTGGCCAACCCGCGCGTCGGCTCCGTGCTGGACGGGGTCGAGCGCCTCAGCTCGATCGCCGCGGCGCACCGGGAGCGGCTCACCGCGCTCGTGACGGCGGTGGTCCCGCTGACCGAGGCGCAGCGCGAGCGGCTGACCCGGATCCTGGCAGACGCTTACGGCAAGCAGATCCGGCTGAACGTCGAGCTCGACCCGTCGCTGATCGGCGGCATGACCATCCGCATCGGCGACGACATCATCGACGGCTCGCTCGCCGGCAGGCTGGCCGAGGCGGCGCGCGGCTTCGCGGCCTGACGCGGTTTCACAAGTAGACAGAGCACTACCCCACGACGAGTTCGCGGGCGACGGCGAGTACCGCAGGCGTCCGAGAAGACTTAGGAGACAGGAACACTGATGGCGGAGCTTACGATCCGTCCGGAGGAGATCCGGGACGCGCTGGAGCGCTTCGTCGCCTCGTACGAGCCTTCGGCCGCCAACGTAGACGAGGTCGG
>DATJIF010000106.1:0-119620 GCA_035493475.1 Actinospica sp. | reverse complement strand
CCGCGAAACCATTTGAGACCATTCGAGCCCGAATCCAACGAGGGGCACCCCTTGTCCGACCACGGCAAGACCCCGCAGGCCCGTGAGGTGGACATGTTCACCGACCTGCTCGACGGCGGCCTGACCAGCGGTCAGATCGTGTGGCGGCCCTACCAGGAGCCCGGCCGCGACGCGGTGGACGTGTACTGGCTGTTCACCGCGGAGGACACCGGCGCCGCCGAGGCGTACATCGCCAACCAGCTGCCGGACTCGCACACCGACCAGCACCGGCACCGCGGGTTCGAGCTCGTCTTCGTGCTCGAAGGCGAGATCGCCGACGACCAGGGCGGCGTCTACCGCCCCGGCAGCCTGCTGGTCCAGCGGCCCGGCACGACCCACCGGATGTCCAGCAGCACCGGCTGCAAGGTGCTGGTGTTCCGGCAGCACCGGGTCACGCCGGCGCCGGCCGCCGGCGCCTGAGGCCCGAAGTCTCCCGCGGCGCGCCGAGCCGGCCCGCCTTCGGCCCGGCGCGCCACGGGAGCGTGCGTCTCAGGCAACTTCCCCGCCCTTCACCCCGGACCACGACGGAGCGTTCGAATCCCCATGTCCGCAAGCGATCTGGCGGCCCTTCGGCTGCGCAAGCTGCACGTCCTGCTCACCACGGTCTCCTCCGACTCGCACACCTGGAACCTCGTCTACCTCCAGCTCTGCTCGAGGAGCTCGGCTGCGTGGTCACCAACCTCGGCGCCTGTGTGCCCGACGACCTGCTGGTCGACGAGGTGCGCCGGATCCGCCCGGACGCCGTGGTCTGCTCCACGGTCAACGGCCACGGCCGCATCGACGGCGCCCGGATGATCCGCAGGCTTCGCGCCGACCCGGACCCGGATGTGGCGGGCGTGCCGGCCATACTCGGGGGGAAGCTGGGCATCGACGGCGACCGGGATCCGGGTGTGCTCAGCGAGCTGCTCGAGGCCGGATTCACCACCGTGTTCACCGACCAGGCGCGTCCGAGGACCTCGATCTCGTGCTCGGTGGCCTGAATCCGGCGCGGCAGTTGGCGGGTGCGCAATGACCACTCTTCCCGCCCGTCCGCGCGCCGAACTGCGGAGCCACGTGGAGCGCGCCGCCGCCCGCGACACCCTCGTCGTCCAACCGCGCATGGGGATGACGGACCCCGACGCCATGGGATCGGGCCTGGGCGCGGTCGCCGCAGCCCGGGCCTGCACGGTCGGCACGATCACGGTCGACTCCTACACCCGCGTCGGGGATCTCGCCGTCGCCGAGACGGCCGTGCGCGAGGGCCTCGCGCTCAACGGCTATCCCATCGCCACCCACCGCCCTGAGGTCACCCGCGCGCTGCTCGACCGCGTCCCGCCGGATCTGCCGGTGCAAGTCAGGCACGGCTCCGCCGACCCCCGGCGGGTATTCGCCGCGATGGACGCCGCCGGCCTGTACGAGAGCGAGGGCGGCCCGGTCTCCTACTGCCTGCCCTATTCGCGGATGCCCTTGAGGGAGGCGGCCGCGGCCTGGAGCGAGGCCTGCGCCGGTCTGGCCGAGAGCGCGGCGGCGCGGGGACGGCGCGCCCATCTGGAAACCTTCGGCGGCTGCATGCTCGGCCAACTCTGCCCGCCCTCGCTGCTCGTCGCGCTGAGCCTGCTCGAAGCGCTGTTCTTCGTCCAGCACGGATTGCGCTCGATCTCGCTGTCCTGTGCGCAGCAGACTCATCCGATCCAGGACGTCGAGGCGCTCGCCGCCCTGAGTACGCTGGCCGAGGAGTATCTGCCCTCTGACGTCGCCTGGCATCTCGTCCTCTACACGTACATGGGGGTCTATCCGCGCACAGCCGCCGGCGCCCGGCTGCTGCTCGAATCCTCCGCCCGCATCGCGGTGCGCGGCGGTGCTCACCGGCTGATCGTCAAGACGATCGCCGAGGCGCACCGGATCCCGAGCGTCGAGGAGAACATCGAAGCCCTCGAATTCGCCGCAGGCGCCGCAACCGGCGCACGCGGCGAGGATTGCGCGCTGCCGTGGTCCTGGGAGGCGGATTGTTCGCGCATCCACGACGAAGCCCGCGTGCTGATCGAGGCCGCTCTCTCGGCGGACTCGGACGTGGGCAGGGCCCTGTACCGGTCCTTCCGGCGCGGCGTGCTCGACGTGCCGTACTGCCTGCACCGTGACAACGCGGGGCGGACACGCGGCGCGATCGCCGAATGCGGGCGGCTGGTCTGGGCGGAGCGCGGGGCGATGCCGTTGCCGCGGCAGGCGAACAACGGCGTAAGCGTCACCGCCGAACGGCTGCTCAGCATGCTCCAGCACACCGCCCGGGCCCACGACCTCGGCGCGCTGGGCCGTAGTGTGCCCGGCGTCCTGCCCGAGTGATCGGTATGCACGCTCAGCGTCCACCCGACCGCCGCGACAGCCAGTGCCCTGTCATTCCCGCTTGGTCACCTGGGATGAGGTGGTCGATGTGAGCACGTGCTTCCTGAACGGCCCGGCAACTTTCAGCAGTCCGGATGTGCTCGGTGGACTCCCCGAACACCCCCGGCTGCCGCCCGGCTCGTACCGGCTGCGCGTGCACGCAAGGACCCGGGGCGCAGCCTAGCGCGGCCGCCGGACTACGACGAGAGTTCAGCCCGGCGGGACCACCAGGCCTCGGCGGCGGTCATGCGCTCTCGGCCTCGTGGATGCCGTCGCCCACGAGCCCTGCGGTGGCGGCCCAGTGCAGGGGTACAAGGGCCAGAGCCCCGGGGAGCCATCGGTGCTCGTCGCGAGTGAGCGGTTCCGGAGCCGTGCTTTCGTAGGCGTCGAGCAGTCGTCGCGGCTCGAGCAATGCGCCGTCCTGTGCGACGTGGTTCAAACTGACCGCGATGTCGTACACCTGCTCCCTGACCCTCGCGAAATCCAGGTCGAAGGTGACCCATGAGCCGTCTGGCAGTTCTCCCGCGTTGCCCACTTTGTAGTCGCCATGAATCGGAGCGCGTGGCAGTTCGACCTCCTTCCTGAGCTTGGAGAGCTCGCCAGTCAGTTGGCGCATCCGACGCGCGACCGGCTCGCTGCCAGGTCCGAGCCTGCGGCGTGTGAAGCCGACCGAGTAACGCAGTTGCCCGAGTGTTCTGTGGTCGTCGAGGGGTTTGGGCGGACCGGGCTCCCAGACTGCTTTGAGCGCAGTGTGAAGGCGTCCGAGCTCCTCGAACAGGCGGAGGGAGGAGTCCTTGCCGGCCGGTGACTGGACGTGATCGATGAACTCCTCGATCTCAGCCCAACGATCAGCGACCCTCAGCAGGTCGCGGCCGGCAATCCGAATCGGCTGTGCGATGCGGACTTGCGTCCGCCCGAGCCGCTCCCGCAGGCGCCGCAGTCCCGCGACCCTCCCGCGGCGGACCCAGGGCCTGTGAACCCGGAGAACAACCGGCGGCTCAGCGTCTATCCGCAGGTTGAGGTTGAACTCACCGCCGATGTCTGCCCATCCGGCCCCGCGCGCGACACGGGCGATCAGGGCCGAGACAGCCGGGTCATCTGGGCTGGCTCTGGGTCCGAACCAGCGTGGCAGGGGAGGGGAAGAGGTCGAAGCTTCGACTCCGGTCATCGCAATGGCCTCCAGCGCACCCGACGAAGGGTCCGCCGGCGAACCCATCCTCCTCGACGCGGGTCGATCGTGCCACGCATTTGCCGTTGTAGAGGTGGGCGAACGTTGCCAGACGCGGCATTAGATGTGCCGACTCCCATCGCGGCGCTCCTCAACGTCGCACACCTAACGGGCGGCAGGCCTGTGATCGTCAACTGGCGTGTGCGTTCAGCCTGTTCTATGCGCCAAGCCTCCGCCTCGATCTTGCGCTGCCACTCTCGCTCCTCGCGTTCGGCCTTCTCCGCGGCCAGGCGCCGGGCCTCGGCCTCCTGCTCCCTGCGCAGGCGCTCGGCCTCGCGCGCATCCTGGCGTTGGCGCATCTGCTCGTGCTGCAACTGTTTCGCGACCGATTTCTGCGTGGTCCAGAGCAGGTCCCGTCTCGTCTGCCGGTCTCGGCTGAAATGGACGCGCCGGTAGCGGCGCAGGATCGGCTGGGGGGCGAGTTCGCCCTCCAGAGCCCAGCCCACGAACGTCCCTAGCGGCGTGTCCTCGACGGCTGGCCCCGAGCCTTGGTGTTCGTCGAACCCTGCGGTCCCATCGGCGACCGTCCACGGCGCCGCATCGTGCGGCTCGGCGACGCAGACGGCGGGCACAACGTCGATCCACGGCACGAAGTCGCACGGAGAACCAGCAGACCTCGATGTTTCCGCGGCATACCGGGCGTTGCGCTCACGCAGTTCGTCATCAGTGATCGGGGAAAGCTGCGCCAGACAATCAAATCAGCTCCGCTCGGCGGCGCCCGCGCCTTCCAGGAACCGCAGCACTGCCAGGACACGCCGATGGTCGCCTTCGGTCGGGGACAGGTCCAGCTTGGTGAAGATGCTGTTGATGTGCTTGGCCACCGCGCTCTCGCTGACCACCAGGCATTCGGCGATGCCGGCATTGGAACGGCCTTCGGCCATCAGGGACAGTACTTCGCGCTCCCGGGCGGTCAGCCGGTCCGTCGGGCGGTCTTGGCGGCGCAGTAGCAGTTGGGCCACCACCTCCGGATCGAGGGCAGTCCCGCCCGCAGCGACCCGGCGCAGCGCCTCCAGGAACACGTCCACATCCGCGACCCGGTCCTTCAGGAGATAGCCGATACCGGTCGTCTGGGTGGCCAGCAGGTCCGCGGCGTAGCGCTCCTCGACGTACTGCGACAGCACCATGATTGCCGCCTCCGGCCATTGCCGTCGGATCACCAAGGCGGCGCGGATGCCCTCGTCGGTAAAGGACGGCGGCATTCGCACGTCCGCGATCACCAGCTTCGGGCGGTGCTGTTCCACCGCGGTCAGCAGCGCGGTCGCGTCGTGCACCGCCGCCACCACCTCGAATCCGGTGGTTTCCAGCAGCTTGGTCAGTCCGGCGCGCAGCAGGACCGAATCCTCGGCGATCACAGTTCGCATGGCAGATCCACCTTAATCGTCGTCGGTCCGCCGAGCGGGCTGCTCATCCCGAAGCTGCCGTCCACCGAGGCGGCCCGCTGCGCCAGCCCGGTCAACCCGGTGCCCCGGCCCGCGTCCGCGCCGCCGATGCCGTCGTCCGTGACCGAGATCCGCAGCATCGGGCCGTCCAGTCGCACGTCCACCTGCGCGGCCGTGGCCCGGGCGTGCTTGTTCACGTTGGCCAGGGCCTCGGAGACGATGAAATACCCCACCGCCTCCACCGTCGGCGAGACCCGGCGGGGCACGTCCACGCTCAACCGCACCGGCACCGGGGAGCGGGCGGCGATCCCGGTCAGCGCGGCGTCCAGGCCGCGGTCTTCGAGCACCACCGGGTGCAGTCCGCGCACCAGTTCGCGCAGCTCGGTCAGCGCCGCCTTGGCCTCCTCGTGTGCTTCCTCCAGCACCTGGCGGGCCGGCTCGGACAGCTCGTGCGCCAAGGTCGCCCGGGCCAGGCCGAGGTTCATCGCGAGTGAGACCAGCCGCTGCTGCGCGCCGTCGTGCAGGTCACGCTCGATCCGGCGGCGCTCGGCGTCGGCCGCGTCGAGTGTCGCGGCCCGGCTCTCGGTCAGGTTCGCCACCCGCTGCGCCAGCTTCTCCGCCCGGCTCGGTCCGAGCAGTTCGGCGGCCGCCCGGGTGTCCATCCGCACCGCTGCCGAGACGATCCACGGGCTCGCGTACACCAGCAGCACGCTGAGCAGCATGAACCAGACCTCCGCGCCGCCCCAGAGATGCGGGCCCACGTAGCGGAACACACCGACCACGGTGAGCACCGCGAGCACCGCCAACGTCACCACGCCGGTCAGCGCGGAGACCCAGAGCAGGCCGCCGAGCAGGCCGAGCAGGTTCACCGCCGGGCCGACGACCAGGTGGTAGCACGCCTGCCGCCAGGTGCGCGGCGAGCGCAGGCGATCGCGAAGCGCCGACCACGCGCCGCCGGAGGAATCCGGGGACCGCTCGAGCGCCGGCGGCCTCGGGATCCGCACCCCGAGCACCTCGTAGAACAACGCCCGGCGCGGCACCGTCAGCCACGGGCAGAGCGCCACCGGCGCCGCGAGCGAGACGAACACGCAGGCGAGCACGGACAGCAGCGACATGGGCACGTAGAAGGTCCAGGGCAGCGCCATGACGAGCAGCGGCAGCAGGCTCAGACCCGCGGACAGGACGGCGAACCCCAGATCGCGCCAGGTCCGGCGGGCCCACGGGACGGCCAGGACGCTGCGGAGCCTGCTCGCTCCCGATTCGGTGTGGATGGTGCCGGAACTCATGGCCACACCGTATAAGGCCTGATCACCACCGGTCCATGTCGCTGGCTACCGGGTGCGGCTGTACCCAGCACCACCCCGAAGACGGAAAACCACGCTACTGATTCACCCGCCGGCGGCGGCCAGAGTGGTTGCCGGCCCGAACGATCGGGCGGCGAGACAAGGAGACCACTGACATGCTCGGCACGCTGAACCAGGCGGATCCGCTCCGCTGCCCGGTCCGGTCGGGCGAACCGCCCGGCCCGGTCCGCCGCGGCACGCGCAGCCGGCTCGGCCGAGCGTATGTCGCGGCGGGCGTGGCCATGATCCCGTGGCTGCTCTACCTCGCATTCACACTGCCGGCCAGCGCCACCGACGGCCACTGGGCGCTGGCCTGGGAGGGCCTCGACAGCTGCGAGGCGCTGGCGCTGTTCGCCACCGGCCGGCTGCTGCTACGCGCGGACAACCGCTGTGTCCTGGCCGCCACCGCCACCGCGGTGCTGCTGCTGACCGACGCCTGGCTCGACGTGACCTCGGCCGCGCCGGGCGGCGAACTGCTCACCGCGATCGCGATGGCCGTCTTCGCCGAGGTCCCGATAGCCCTGGCCTGCAGCGCGCTGGCGCTGCGGCTGACCCGTCACCCGTTCCCCCCGGCCGCCGAGAGCGCCGGAACCGACCCGCAGGAGGAGCAGAGATGTCCCTGACCCACGCCGCCGCAACCCGCCTGACCGCCGCGGCCGGGCTGACCGCCGTGGCGGCGGGCGCCTGGTGGCTGACCGATCAGGCGCCCTACCCCTACGCCCAACGCCGACTGCTGGACCTGCAACTGCCGTTCCTGGCCAAGGCGGACCTCGACAAGATCCTGCAGCCCCGCCCCGGGGAACGGATGCTGGAACTCGGCCCGGGCACCGGACTGCAGACGCTGCACGTGGCGCCGCAGCTCGGCCCGGAGGGTCGGCTCGACATCGTGGACATCCAGCAGGAGATGCTGGACCACGTCATGAGCCGGGCTGCCGAGATGACGCTGGACACCGTCCACCCGCACCGCGCCGACGCCCGCGAACTGCCGTTCGAGGACCGGACCTTCGACGCGGTCTACCTGGTGACCGCTCTCGGCGAGATCCCCGAACCGGACCGGGTGCTGGCCGCGGCGGCCCGCGTGCTCAAGCCGGGCGGACGGCTGGTGGTGGGCGAGTTCTTCGACCGGCATTGGATCCCGTTCAACCGGCTGCACCGCCTGGCCGACACCCAGGGGCTGCACCTGACCGCCCGCCGCGGCCCGAGCATGGCCTATCTGGCCCGGTTCCGCCCCTGCGCCGCGGCCTGACATCGCGCGGCTCCTGCTACGTTGCCGATCATGCAGACTTCGCGGCCCACCCTGATCGTGCTGAGCGGCCCGCCCGGAACCGGCAAGACGACCCTCGCGCACAGCCTCGCCCGGCAGATCGGCTGCCCCGCGATCTGCCGCGACGAGATCAAGGAGGGCATGGTCGCCGCCGGTACGAGCGGCGACCTGAACCTGCGCACGCTGCCCGCGTTCTTCGACGTGCTGCGCGTGCTGCTGGAGGCGGGCGTGACGACGGTCGCCGAGGCCGCGTTCCAGGACCGCATCTGGCGTCCGCGCTTGGAGCCGCTGATGGAGTTCGCGGACGTGCGCGTCGTGCAGTGCGTGGTGGACGAGGCGGTCGCGCACGAGCGAATCAGGCTTCGAGAGGCGGGCGAGCCCACGCGGAAGGCGCACGACGAGGGCGAGGCGCATCGTCTGCTGAGCTCCGACTACGTGCGGCTCGCCCTCGATGTCCCGTCGATCGAGGTGGACACGACGGACGGTTATGCGCCCGGGATCGCGGCCGTCGCCGAGTTCGCGACGTCCTCGACGTCCGCGACGTCCTCGACGTCCGCGACTGACTAGGCGTTGGCGAGCAGGCGCGCCAGCCAGTTGCGGCGCGCGGCGATGGCGTCCTGGCTGATGCGCGCCTCGGGGACCTCGCGGTCGAACGCGTGGATACCGCCGGGCCACACGTGCAGCTCGGCCCTGCCGCCGGCCGCCCAGATCCGGCTCGCGTAGTCCACGATCTCGTCACGCAGGCCCTCGGCGGAACCGACGTCGAGGAACGCGGGGGGCAGGCCGGTCAGGTCGGTGGCGCGGGCGGGCGCGGCGTACTGCGGCACATCCGCGCCGCCCCAGAGGTCGCCGAGCAGGGAAGTCCAGCCGAACTTGTTGCGGCTGCGGTCCCAGAACTCGATCCCGTCCATCTGCAGCGCCGACGCGCTGTCGTTGCGGTCGTCGAGCATCGGGCACATCAGCAGCTGGCCGAGCAGCCGGGGACCGCCCTTGTCACGCACCGTCAGAGCGAGCGCGGCGCTCAGGGCACCACCGGCGCTCGGGCCGACGGCGATGATGCGCTCCGGGTCGATGCCGAGTTCGTCCGCGTGCTCGACGATCCACAGCAGACCGGCGTACACGTCGTTGATCTGGGCCGGGTACGGGTTCTCCGGCGCGAGCCGGTAGCCGACCGACACGAGCGTGGCGCCGAGCAGTTCGGCCGTCTCGAACTGCTGGTCGATCCCGATCCGGTGGTCGTTGCAGAAGAAGCCGCCGCCGTGGATGTAGTAGAACACCGGACGCGATGCCGGCACGCCGACCGGCGTGCAGATCAGCAGCGGAATCTCCGGGTCGCTGTCCAGCAGGCCGGGCACGGAGGGCTCCGACACGGTGAAACGCCCGCCCTGGCTCAGATCCCCGACCGCGGCCACGCCGGCCGCGACGTCCGCGCGGATCTCCAGCAGCAGCTCGGCGCTCATCGGCACCAGTTCCGGATCCTCCTCCAGGAACGCGTCGTAAGCGACCTGGATTTCAGCGTCGAGCGGAACAGGCGTGACCGACATGAGCTCCCCCGGTTCAAGATTCACAGTGGTGGCGACGGTACACCCGCCGCCACCACTGTGCCAGGTGTTTTACTTCACCAGGCCCGCGCGGCGCAGGGCGTCGGCCAGCGCCGTGTCACCGCCGCCGCCGGCGTTGGACGAGCCGCCGTTGTCGCGGCCGCGGTTGCGGTCGTTGCCGCCCCGGTTCCCGCCGCCTCCGCCGCCGTTGCCGCCGTTGCCGCCGCGCTGCTGACGCGGGGGACGCTGGCCGCCGTCGCGGTTGCCGTCCCGGCCGCCGCGCGACCCGGCCTCGTCGTCCAGACGGAGCGTCAGGGCGATGCGCTTGCGCGGGATGTCGACGTCGAGCACCTTGACGCGCACGACGTCGCCGGGCTTGACGACCTCGCGCGGGTCGCTGACGAAGTTCCTGGACAGCGCCGATACGTGGACCAGACCGTCCTGGTGCACGCCGATGTCCACGAACGCACCGAAGGCGGCGACGTTCGTGACCACGCCCTCGAGGATCATGCCCTGCTCGAGGTCCTTCAGCTCGTGCACGCCCTCCTTGAACGAGGCCGTCTTGAACTCGGGGCGCGGGTCGCGGCCCGGCTTCTCGAGCTCCTTGAGGATGTCGGTGACGGTCGGCAGGCCGAAGGTGTCGTCGACGAACTCCTGCGGCCTGAGGGCGCGCAGCGTCTTCGCGTTGCCGATCAGCGTCCTGATGTCAGCACCCGCCGACGTGACGATGCGGCGCACGACGGGGTAGGCCTCGGGGTGCACGGACGAGCTGTCCAGCGGGTCGTCGCCGTCCGGGATGCGCAGGAAGCCCGCACACTGCTCGAACGCCTTGGGGCCGAGCCGCGGGACCTGCTTGAGCGAGTCGCGGGTGCGGAACGGGCCGTTGCCGTCGCGGTGCGCCACGATCGCCTTCGCCAGCGACTCGCCGATGCCGGACACGCGGGTGAGCAGCGGCACGCTCGCCGTGTTCACGTCCACGCCGACGCCGTTCACACAGTCCTCGACGACCGCGTCCAGCGAGCGGGAGAGCTTGGCCTCGGCGAGGTCGTGCTGGTACTGGCCGACGCCGATGGACTTCGGGTCGATCTTCACGAGCTCGGCCAGCGGGTCCTGCAGCCGTCGCGCGATCGAGACGGCGCCGCGCAGCGACACGTCGAGCTCGGGCAGTTCGGCGGCGGCGTACGCGGACGCCGAGTAGACCGACGCGCCCGCCTCGCTCACCATCACCTTGGTCAGCTTGAGCTGCGGGCACTTCTCGATCAGCTCGGCCGCGAGCTTGTCGGTCTCCCGGGAGGCGGTGCCGTTGCCGATCGCGACGAGGTCCACCTTGTGCTGCTCGGCCAGCTTGGCGAGGATCGCGAGCGACTCGTCCCAGCGGCGGTGCGGCACGTGCGGGTAGATCGTGTGCGTGGCGACCACCTTGCCGGTCGCGTCCACCACCGCGACCTTGACGCCGGTGCGCAGGCCCGGGTCCAGGCCCAGCGTGGCGCGCGTTCCGGCCGGGGCGGCGAGCAGCAGGTCGCGCAGGTTCGCGGCGAACACGCGCACCGCCTCGTCCTCGGCGAGCTGCCACAGCCGCATCCGCAGGTCCACGCCGAGCCGGATCAGGATCCTGGTACGCCAGGCCCAGCGCGCGGTGTCCAGCAGCCAGCGGTCGGCGGGACGGCCGAGGTCCTCCAGCTCGAACCGCTGCGCGATGCGGACCTCGTAGCCCGACCGCACGGCCGGGGCGCCGGGCTCGGCGTCCTCGGGCTCCGGGTCGAAGACGAGGTCTAGCATCTCCTCCTTCTCGCCGCGGAACATGGCCAGCGCGCGGTGCGAGGGGATCTTCGTCAGCGGCTCGGCGAAGTCGAAGTAGTCGGCGAACTTCGCGCCCGCCTCCTCCTTGCCGTCGCGGACCTTCGAGACCATCCGGCCGCGCTCCCACATGCGCTCGCGCAGCTCGCCGACGAGGTCCGCGTCCTCGCCGAAGCGCTCCACCAGGATCGAGCGGGCGCCCTCGAGCGCGGCGGCGGCGTCCGCGACCCCCTTGTCGGCGTCGACGTACGCCGCGGCCTCCTGCTGCGGGTCCAGGTTCGGGTCGGCGAGCAGCGCGTCCGCGAGGGGTTCGAGCCCCGCCTCGCGGGCGATCTGCGCCTTGGTGCGCCGCTTCGGCTTGAACGGCAGGTAGATGTCCTCCAGCCGCGCCTTCGAGTCGGCGGCGAGGATCTGCGTGCGCAGCTCGTCGGTCAGCTTGCCCTGCGACTCGATCGACTCCAGGACCGCGGCGCGCCGCTCCTCGAGCTCGCGCAGGTAGCGCAGCCGCTCCTCGAGGGTGCGCAGCTGCGTGTCGTCGAGCCCGCCGGTGACCTCCTTGCGGTACCGGGCGATGAACGGCACGGTCGCGCCGTCGTCGAGCAGCTCCACCGCGGCGCGCACCTGGTTCGGGCCCGCCGCGAGCTCCTCGGCGATCCGCAGGTTGATGGCCGTGGCCGTCTTGAGCTGGGCTGCTGTGTCCGGTGCCGACATCTCTCCTCGTTCCAACATCGCTGCCGTGCCTCGGTCCCCGTCCCGGAGACCGCTTGGAAGCCTAGCGTCTCGGCGGGAGATTCACGGCTCAGAAGCGGCGGGCTGCGTAAGGTCGCGATCGTGGCTGATTCTTCATACCTCCGGTTCCCGCATTTGGCCCACAATCTGCTGACGTTCGTCGCCGAGGACGACGTCTGGCTCGCGCCGCTGGATCAGGCGCTGTCCGGCGGGGCGCGCGCGTGGCGGCTGAGCTCGGATCAGGTGCCGGTGACGCATCCGCGGCTGAATCCGGCGGGGACGCACGTGGCCTGGAGTTCGACGCGGACCGGGGCGAACGAGGCGTACGCGGTCGCGGTGGACGGAGGTCCGATCAGCAGACTGACATACTGGGGCAAGTCGGGTACCGACGTGCGCGGCTGGCTCTCCGACACCGAGGTGCTGGTCACCGGCTGGCCGGAGTCCTGGTCGCCGAAGAAGCACTGGGCGTACGCGGTGCCGCTGGAGGGCCCGGCGCGGCAGTTGCCGTACGGTCCGGCCGCGGACGTGTCGATCTCGGCGGACGGCGCGGTGCTGGTGGGCCCGATCACGAACCGGGAGCCCGCGTACTGGAAGCGCTACCTCGGCGGCCGCGGCGGGCAGATCTGGCACGCGGCGGACGGGGCCGAATTCACCCGGATCCTGCGCGAGGTCGGGAACCACCTGGTGAATCCGGTGTGGGTTTCCGGGCGCGTCGCGTTCCTCTCGGACCACGAAGGCGTCGGCGCGCTCTACTCGTCGCTCGCGGACGGCTCGGACGTGCGGCGGCACACCCCGCTCGGCACGTACTACGCGCGGCACGCGACGACCGACGGCACCCGCGTCGTCTACGAGAGCGCGGGTGAGCTGTGGCTGCTTCCCACCCTGGACTCCGAGCCGGTCAAGCTGGACGTCCGACTCGGCAGCGCACGCTCGGGCCGCTCGCCGTTCCCGGTCTCCGCGGAATCAGAGCTCGGACACTACGCGTTGAGCACGACGGGCCGGGTGCTCGCGACCGAGGTGCGGGGCACGGTGCACTGGCTGCCGGTCGAGCACGGACCGGCGCGCGCGGTGCTCGCCGAGCCGGGTGTCCGTGCTCGAATACCGCTCGTGCTGCCGGGCACGGACACCGTCGTGTGCGTGTCGGACTCCGACGGCGAGGACGGCATCGACATCATCCCGACGGACGGCGGCCCCACGCGCCGGATCCTGAGCGGTCAGCTCGGCCGCGTGCTGGAACTCGTGGCCTCGCCGGATGCCAAGACCCTCGCCGTGGCCAGCGATGACGGGCGGTTGCTGACCGTCGATCTGGAGACCGGCACGGCAACGCAGCTCGCGCTGACCGTGCATCCCGAGCCGCAGGATCTCGCCTTCTCACCGGACTCGGCGTACCTGGCGTGGGCCGAGCCGTGGACGGTGAATCCGGGCTACATCACGCACATCCGGCTCGCGCGGCTGGCCGACGGCGCGATCGTGGACGTGACGCCGCAGCGCTTCAACGACTACTCCCCCGCGTTCACGCACGACGGCAAGTACCTGGCGTTCCTGTCGAACCGTGTCTTCGACGCGCGCCACGACGCGCAAGGCTTCGACCTCAACTTCCCGCCCGGCGTGCGGCCGTTCCTGGTCGGCCTCGCCGCCGAGACGCCGTCCCCGTTCGCGGCGGAGCTGAACGGCAGGCCGGTGAAGGACGACGAGTCCGACAAGGACGGCGACGACGAGGTCCCGCCTGTCGTGATCGAGTTTGACGGGATCAGCGCGCGCGTCCAGCCGTTCCCCGTGCACGCGGGCCTCTACACGACGCTGCGGCCGGTCGAGGGCGGCGTGGCGTGGCTCGACGTGCCGCACGAGGGCGAACTCGGCGAGACGTACGCGCTGCCGGACAGCGGCGACGCGCCGAAGCCCGACCTCGTGCGCTACGACCTGCGCAAGCGGAAGCTGTCCGCAATCGCCTGCTCGATCGACTCGTTCACCACCTCGGCCGACGGCACGCGCGTGGCGTTCCGCAAGAAGGGCGAGCTGACGGTTCGTCCGATCGAGGGCGAGGACGAGCCGATCGACGTCGACCTGGACCGGATCCGCGTGACCGTGGACCCCGGCGCCGAGTGGCTCCAGATGTACGACGAGAACTGGCGTCTGATGCGCGACAACTACTGGCGCGCGGACATGGACGGCGTGGACTGGGCCGCGATGGGCGCGCGCTACCGGCCGCTCATCGAACGCATCGGCTCGACCGACGACCTCCACGACCTGCTGTGGGAGGTCGGCGCGGAACTCGGCACCTCGCACGCGTACGTCTCGGCCCCGGGACTTTCGACGGACGCGGCGCTGGTGCAGGGCCTACTCGGTGCCGAGATCGCGCCCGACGAGGCGGGCGTGTGGCGAATCGTGCGCATCCTGCCGGGCGAGGACTCCGTCGCCGACGGACGCTCGCCGCTGCTGGCGATGGGCGTCGCCGCACGTCCCGGCGACGCGATCGTGGCCGTGGACGGACGTCCGGTGGACCCGGTGCGCGGCCCGAACGCGCTGCTGGTCGGTAAGGCGAACAAGCCTGTCGAGCTCACACTGCGGCGCGAGGGCGAGGCGGACCGGCGCGTCGCCGTCACCCCGATCCGGGACGAGAAGGTCCTGCGCTACCACGACCTGATGCGCACCCGGCGGGCGCTGGTGCACGAACTGTCCGGCGGGCGCCTCGGCTACGTGCACGTGCCCGACATGCAGTCCCCCGGCTGGGCCGAATACCACCGCGACCTGCACGTCGAGATCGAGCGCGACGGCCTCGTGTTCGACCTGCGCAGCAACAGCGGCGGCCACACCTCCGAGCTCGTGATCGAGAAGCTGCTGCGGAAACTGACCGGCTGGATACTGCCGCGCCACGGCCTTCCGACGAGCTATCCGAACGAGGCTCCGCGCGGTCCCATCGTGGCGATTTCCGACGAGTGCGCCGGCTCCGATGGCGACATCGCGACAAACGCGTTCCGCCGACACGGCCTCGGACCGGTCGTCGGAAGCCGTACGTGGGGCGGCGTGATCGGAATCGACGGCCGCTACGCGCTCATCGACGGCACCGTGACGACACAGCCCAAGTTCGCCTGTTGGTTCGACAACAACGGCCTGACCATGGAGAACTACGGCGTCGACCCCGACTACGAGGTGCCGATCGCCCCGCAGGACTGGGCCGCCGGACGCGACCCGCAGCTCGAAACGGCGGTAGCCCTGGCGCTTGAGGCGTTGGAGCGCACCCCCGCCCTGACTCCCCCTCCGCTGCCCCCGGTGCGGCCGGAAACCTTCTCGACGCAAAACCGTGAACATGAATAGAGTCGGCGACGTGGCAGACAACAACCCTTATCTTCGATTCCCACACCTGTCCGGCAACCTGCTGACGTTCGTCGCCGAAGACGACGTGTGGCTCGCCCCGCTCGACGAGGCGCTCGCGGACGGCACCCGGGCCTGGCGGCTGACGTCCGACCGGGTGCCGCCGGTCAGCCCCCGGCTGAACCCGTCCGGCACCCACGTGGCCTGGAGCGCGGCGCGGGAGGGCGCGAGCGAGGCCTACGCGGTCGAGGTGGACGGCGGCCCGATCAGGCGGCTGACCTACTGGGGCGGCGGCGGCTTCGAGACCGCGGGCGTGCGCGGCTGGATCTCCGACACCGAAGTCCTGGTCACCGGCTGGAACGGGCACCACGACGGGATGCACACGTGGCCGCACGCGGTGCCGCTGGACGGCCCGCCGCGCGAACTGCCGTACGGCTCGGCCGCGGACGTGTCGGTCTCCCCCGAGGGCGCGGTGCTCGTCGGCACCTCGACCTACCGGGAGCCGGCCAAGTGGAAGCGCTACGGCGGCGGCACCGGCGGCAAGATCTGGTACTCGCCGGACGGCGGCACGTACGAGCGGATCCTCACCGAGGTCGGCAACCACCTGGTGAACCCGATGTGGGTGTCCGGGCGCGTCGTCTTCATGTCCGACCACGAGGGCGCCGCCGCGGTCTACTCGGCGCTGCCGGACGGCTCGGACGTGCGCCGGCACACCGACCACGGCCCCTACTACGCGCGGCACGCGACGACGGACGGCACCCGCGTCGTCTACCAGTGCGCGGGCGACCTGTGGCTGCTCGAATCCCTCGACGCCGAGCCGGCGCGGCTCAAGGTCCAGCTCGGCGGCGTCCGCTCGGGCCGCGCGCCGTTCCCGGTGTCCGCGAAGCAGAAGCTCGGCGAGTTCTCGCTGTGCAGGACCGGCCGCATCATCACGGCCGAGGTGCGCGGCACGGCGCACTGGCTGCCGGTGGAGCAGGGCCCGGCCCGCGCCCTCGTCGACCAGCCGGGCGTGCGCGCGCGGATCCCGCTGATCCTGCCCGGAACCTCGACCGTCGTCTGCGTCACCGACTCGGACGGCGAGGACGGCCTCGACATCATCCCGGCCGACGGCGGCGAGCAGCGCCGGATCCTGCGCGGACAGCTCGGCCGGGTGCTGGAACTCGCCGCGTCCCCGGACGCCAAGACCCTGGCCGTGGCCGGCGACGACGGCCGCGTGCACGTCGTCGACCTCGAGTCCGGCACCGCGACCGAACTCGCCCGCAGCGCCAACCGCGAGGCCAGCGGCCTGTCGTTCTCCCCGGACTCCGCCCTGCTGGTGTGGTGCGAGGGCTGGGCGCCGGGCTGGTCCTACCGGCACATCCGGCTCGCCCGGCTGGCCGACCGCGAGGTCTCGGACGTCACCGCGCAGCGCTTCGACGACCACTCCCCCGTCTTCACCAAGGACGGCAAGTACCTGGCGTTCCTGTCCAACCGGACGTTCGACCCGGTGTACGACGGCCAGCTGTTCGACCTCGGATTCCTCCCCGGCATCCGGCCGTACCTGGTCACCCTCGCCGCGGACACCCCGTCCCCCTTCGCCCCCGAGCTCAACGGCCGCCCCGCCAAGCCCGCGGACAAGGACAAGGACAAGAAGGCCGACGACACCGAGGAAGAGACCGTCACCCCGGTACGCCTGGACCTGGACGGCCTCCAATCCCGCGTCGTCCCCTTCCCTGTCCAGGCCGGCGAATACCACGCACTCACCGCCGCGGAAGACACCGTCCTCTGGCTCAGCTACCCGCGCACCGGCGAACTCGGCGAGAGCATCATCGGCGCCGAGGACAAGCACCCCAAGCCCGAGCTGCAGTCCTACAACCTGACCAAGCGGAAGCTGACCACGGCCGTCGAGGCGCTGGACGGCTTCGCGGTCTCCGGTGACGGCACCCGCATCGCGTACCGCAAGGACGGCGACCTGACCGTCCGCGCGCTCGACGCGAAGGGCGACGAGGACGCGATCACCGTGGACCTGGACCGGATCCGCGTCGTCGTGGACCCGGTCGCCGAGTGGCGGCAGATGTACAGCGAGAACTGGCGGCTGCTGCGCGACAACTTCTGGCGCGCGGACATGGGCGGCGTGAACTGGGACGAGATCCACGCCCGCTACCTGCCGCTGGCCCTGCGCGCCGGATCCGCCGACGACCTGCGCGACGTGCTCTGGGAGGTCGGCGCCGAACTCAACACCTCGCACGCCTACGTCCGCACCCCCGGCTCGGAACAGTCGTCCGCCCACTCGCAGGGCCACCTGGGAGCGGACCTCACCCGGACCGACGACGGCATCTGGCAGATCACCAGAATCCTGCCGAGCGAGACGTCCGTAGCCGACGGCCGCTCCCCCCTGGAGGCCCCCGGCGTCTCGGCCAAGCCCGGCGACGCCGTCATCGCCGTCGACGGCAGGAACGTGGAGCCCGCGACCGGCCCGGCCGCACTCCTCGTCGGAAAGGCCGACCAGCCCGTCGAACTGACGCTGCGCAGGGAAGGCGAACCCGACCGCCGCGTCGTGGTCGTCCCCCTCGCCAGTGAGGGCATCCTGCGCTACCAGGACCTCGTCCGCACCCGCCGCGCCAAGGTGCACGAACTGTCCGGCGGACGCCTCGGCTACCTGCACGTGCCGAACATGGTGTCCTACGGCTGGGCCGAGTACCACCGCGACCTGCACGTCGAGATGGGCCGCGACGGCCTCGTCTTCGACCTGCGCGAGAACGGCGGCGGCCACACCTCCGAACTGGTCATCGAGAAGATCAACCGCAAGGTGATCGGCTGGGAGATCGGCCGGAACCAGGAGTGGACCCGCTACCCCAACGACTCGCCGCGCGGCCCCATCGTGGCCGTCACCGACGAGTACGCGGGCTCCGACGGCGACATCGGCACCAACGCCTTCAAGCGCTACGGCCTCGGCCCCGTCGTAGGCCAGCGCACCTGGGGCGGCGTAGTCGGCATCGACGGCAGGTACAGCCTCGTCGACGGCACCGGCGTCACCCAGCCCAAGTTCTCCTTCTGGTTCGACAACGCCGGCTGGGGCGTGGAGAACTACGGCGTGGACCCCGACGTGGAGGTCACCTACGCCCCCCACGACTACGCCTCCGGCCACGACCCCCAGCTGGCCGAAGCCGTCCGCCTGGCCCTAGAAGCCCTAGAGCAGTCCCCCGCCGCCACCCCGCCCCAGATCCCCCAGGTGTAACCGGCGAAAGCACCCCGTCGCCCTCGTCGTGCGCCACCCCGCACGCCGAGGGCGACACTGTTCCCGGAGTCTGCAGTCACAACCAGCCCTGCCTAAGTCGCCGACCCTGTGGCGTGCGTTGTGGTGTTGGCGTGGCGCTGTCGTCTTGCGGCCTCGTGTTCGCCCCTACCTACGCCGCCGCCACTGCGCTCGTTCCTCGCTCCGTGACGGCGGCTACGTCCGGGGCGATTACTTACCCCGCCCACCCGCCCTAGCCTTCGGCCCGCTACCTTCGCTCCCTCGTACCTCGGTCACTACGTCCGCGAGCCTGCGGCGTTCCCGTATTTCTTGCGTTCCGTTGAGCGAAAATCAAAAACGCCTCCGGCGGGCCGGCTCAGAACCCGCCGGGGCCGCAAACAGCGGTGATTTACGAACACTTCCACCAGGCAGAACCTGCTGCTTAAGGCATAGACGATTGAGATGACGAAGGACACGGTTCTGACGGACTCTCCATGGGAGTATTCACATATTCCTCTGGGAACTCGAATGGTCAGGCGTTCGATTTTTCACATCGCGCGCCGCGCCGACAAGATCCCGGTCCGAGCACTACGGCAGAAAATCCCCCGAGGTTGGGTGCTCTCCTCGCCTGGCAGGCGTAGCCCAGTAACCAGGATTCTGTCGGGGGCGCAAACAGCGAAGCAGATATTTACACCAGCAGTAGCCGTCGCTGTTTGCGGCCCCGGCGGGTTCCTGGTCGCCTTCGGTGCCAGGCGAGGAGAGCACCCCAACCGGACCCCACCCCGGCCAACAGGACAACCACAGCCGGGCGGTGTTGTTGGGTGCTGTCCGAGCCGGCCCGCCGGCGGCGCCTTTGACGTTGATCTTTATCGTTTCCGGCGACCAGCGAAAAGCAAGCGGTACGAAAACGCCGCAGGGGCGCGGACGTAGCGACCGAGGTACGAGGGAGCGTAGGTAGCGGGCCGAAGGCTTGGGGCGGGTGGGCGGGGTAAGTAATCGCCCCGGACGTAGCCGTCGGCACGGAGCGAAGCGGAGTGTCGGCGGCGAAGGTAGGGGCGAACACGGAACTGCAGCCGGACAGCGCGGCCTAAGCACCACAACGCCGCAGGTCCGCGGACGTAGCGACCGAGGTACGAGGGAGCGTAGGTAGCGGGCCGAAGGCTAGGGGCGGGTGGGCGGGTGCCCGGACGTAATTGCCGACACGAAGCGAGGAACGAGCGCAGTGCCGGCGACGTAGGTAGGGCTGGTCGTCAAGCGTAAGCAGCGTCGCCCTCGTCGTACGTTGATTCGTATGACGAGGGCGACGCTGGGGGCTGCGTGATGGGGCGTTAGACGGCGATGGCGTGGAGGCCGCCGTCTACGTGGATTACTTCGCCGGTGGTCTTGGGGAACCAGTCGGAGAGGAGGGCGATGACGCCGCGGGCGGCGGGTTCGGCGTCGGTGAGGTCCCAGCCGAGGGGGGCGCGGCCGTCCCAGACGCCTTCGAACTGGTCGAAGCCGGGGATGGAGTTGGCGGCCATGGTCTTGACCGGGCCGGCGGAGATCAGGTTGCTGCGGATGCCCTTGGCACCGAGGTCCCTGGCCAGGTAGCGGCTGGTGGACTCGAGGGCGGCCTTGGCGACGCCCATCCAGTCGTAGCCGGGCCACGCCACCTGGGCGTCGAAGTCCATGCCGACGATGGAGCCGCCGCGCTCGCCGAAGAGCGGGAGGGCCGCCATGGCGAGGGACTTGTAGGAGAACGCGGAGACCTCGAAGGCGTGCTTCGCGGACGCGGCGGGGGTGTGCAGGAAGTTGCCGCCGAGGGCGTCCTGCGGGCCGAAGGCGATCGAGTGCACGAGGCCGTCGATGCCGTCCACGTGCTCGCGCACGTTGTCCGCGAGGGCGGCCAGGTGCTCGTCGTTCGTCGCGTCGAGCTCGATCACCGGGGCGGGCTTGGGCAGCTTGGCCGCGATCCGGTTGACCAGGCTCAGCCTTCCGTAGCCGGTGAGCACGACCTCGGCGCCCTCTTCCTGGGCCAGCCGCGCGACCGAGAAGGCGATGGACGCGTCGGTGATCACGCCGGTGACCAGGATGCGCTTGCCGTCGAGAATACCCATGCTGATTCAGTGCCCCATTCCGAGACCGCCGTCGACCGGGACGACGGCGCCTGTGATGTACGCGGCCTCCGGGGAGGCCAGGAACTTGACGACGCCGGCGATCTCCTCGGGCTGCGCGTAGCGGCCGAGGGGGACGGCGTCGAGGATCTGCTTCTTGCGGTCGTCGGTCAGCTCGGCGGTCATCGCGGTGTCCACGAAGCCGGGGGCGACCACGTTCGCGGTGATCGAGCGGGAGCCGAGTTCGTGGGCGAGGGAGCGTGCCATGCCGACCAGACCGGCCTTGGACGCCGCGTAGTTGACCTGGCCCGGGGAGCCGGACAGGCCGACGACCGAGGAGATGAAGATCAACCGGCCGCGCTTGAGCCGCAGCATGCCCTTGGCGGCGCGCTTGGCGACCCGGAAGGAGCCGGTGAGGTTGGTGTCCAGGACGTCGGTGAAGTCCTGCTCGCTCATCCGCAGCACCAGGGTGTCCCGGGTGATCCCGGCGTTGGCCACCAGGATCTCGACCGGGCCGTGCGCGGCCTCGATCTCGGCGAAGGCGCGGTCGACGTCCTCGGCGGAGGTGATGTCGCACTTGACCGGGAGCACGGAGCCCTCGCCGGCGGCCTTCAGCTCGGGCGGCTCGCCGGACCGGTAGGTCAGCGCGACCTTGTCCCCCTGCTCGGCGAACGCGTCGGCGATCGCGAGGCCGATGCCCCGGTTTCCGCCGGTGACGAGTACTGACCTGCTCACGGTGCGCCCTCCTGACGAAACCACTGCTGTTTCCAGGGCTTACCGTACCGGCTCGGCGCTGCGACCTGCCCTAGCGGACCGTACAAAGAAACGCGGCCGACGTTGATCGCCGCACGTCCCCCGGTCTTAACGCGCCGTTCCCCCGGAACTAGGCTGGGGGGCGTGAGGCTCTCCATCTCCCGGCGCGAGAAGAGTTCGGCCGCGTACGGGATCACCACGGCGGACCACAGTCACCTCGACGACGTGTCCCGCCGCCAGAAGCAGTACGCCGCGACCATGGGTTTCCGCGTCGTGGCGATCATCGTGGTGGTGTTCGTGCCCGGACTCACCATCATGGAGCGGGTGATCCTGGGTCTGGTGGCCACGGTGATCCCGTACGTGGCGGTGATCCGGGCCAACGGGGCGCCGACGCAGGACGCGGCGCCGACCAATCTCATGGTCGGCGCGCCCCGGCAAAACCAGTTGCCAGGGCCGGACCGGAGCATCACGTCCGCGGGCGGCGGCGAAGACGATCAAGGGTGGTCGGTGAAGTGGGCCGAGGACGATGACGTGACGGAGCGTCAGGACCACCCTGAGTGATTCCGCCATTTACGGCCTGACCTGCGGAAACGCACCCGGTTTTGACAGTTGGGTGTTCGTCCTAAGTCATATTGGTCTGGAGTTCACACCTACCGCCGGAGTGTGCCATACTTCTTACGCACGCCTCGTTCCCCCGTCGAGGCGCTGCCCCGCAGGCGCCGCCGTCGACAGCCGCGCCTGCCGCGAACGGTCGGCATCCCCCCCGTGTGCCGACCGTTCGCCTTTTCCCGGCGAATTCTCGGCGAACGTTCGGCGTCAGCCGCCGATCGCGGACATCGGGCGCAGCGGCTGCACGAAGTCCGGCTCGCCGATCCCGGCCCCGGCCTTCTTGCCCAGGAACGCGATCCGCCACCGTTCGGCGATCTCCGCGTCCGCTGCCCCGCCGCGCAGCGCGGTGCGCAGGTCGGACTCCTCGCGGGCGAACAGGCAGGTGCGCATCTGGCCGTCGGCGGTCAGCCGGACCCGGTCGCAGTCCCCGCAGAACGGCCGGGTCACGGAGGCGATCACGCCGACCCGCGCGGGCCGCCCGTCGGCCGTCCGGTATCCGGTCACCAGCCAGGTCTCCGCGGGCGCCGTGCCGCGGGCCTCGGAGCCCTCGGGTACGAGCTCGAACTCGGCCGCGAGCCGCTCCAGGATCTCGTCGGCGGTGACCATCTTCTCCCGGTCCCAGCCGTGCTGCGCGTCCAGCGGCATCTGCTCGATGAACCGCAGTTCGCAGCCGCGTTCCAGGCTCCAGCGCAGCAGATCCGCGGCCTCGTGGTCGTTGACGCCGCGCATCAGGACCGTGTTGATCTTGACCGGGCCGAGTCCGGCGGCCAGCGCGGCGTCGATCCCGGCGATCACCCGGTCGTGCCGGTCACGGCGCGTCAGGGTGCGGAACAGCTGCGGGTCGAGCGTGTCGAGGGAGACGTTGACGCGGTCCAGGCCGGCCGCCGCGAGCGGTTCGGCGAGCCGGGCCAGCGCGACGCCGTTCGTGGTCAACGAAAGCCGGGGACGCGGCGCGAGCGCGGCCATCCGCTCGATCAGGCCGGGCAGTCCGGGCCGGATCAGCGGTTCGCCGCCGGTCAGCCGGACGTCGCGGATCCCGAGCCGCTCCACGCCGATGCGCACCAGCCGGACGAGCTCCTCGTCGGTGAGCACCTCTTCCCGCGGCAGCCATGGCAGGCCTTCGGCGGGCATGCAGTACGTGCAGCGCAGATCGCATTTGTCCGTCACCGAGACCCGCAGGTCGGTGGCCTGTCGTCCGAAGCGATCTAGCAGCATGTCTCCAGCCTAGTCCTTACCGCCACGGGCATTGCCGCAAGCAGGACCGGCCGCGCGCTCAGCGCCGGTATACGGCCACGAAGTCGCGGCTGCTGGGCTGGTAGTAGCGGTCGGCGGGCTGCTGGAAGTCCCACAGCTTGTTCGGCGTCGGGTCGGCCGCGTTGCCGCTGGTCGCCGTGTAGTACATGAACGACGTCCAGTCGGCATTGATGTCGAGTTCCATCGCGTTGACCGCCCCGGCCTGCTTGAGCAGCTTGGCGAGCGTCTCGACGGACAGGTCCGGGCCGCCGACGTACACGATGTCGCCCTTCGCGGTGATGCCGACGCCCGAGCGCGGCACGAAGAAGGCGTTGTTCACGGTCAGGCCCCACTGCGTGCCCGAGCCGGAGTTGCCCGCCGACATGACCTGGCCGTTGTCCACGAGCAGGCTCAGGTTCTGCCGCACGCTCGCAACCTGCGGCGTCATCGTCACGTCGCGGCCCCAGGCGCCGATCTTGAGCGAGCCGTCCTTGTAGAACACCTCGGACGCCTTGCCGCTGACCAGGGCGCGGACCGTCGTGCCGTCCTCGTAGTAGCCGCTCAGCGAGTCGTTCGGGTTGACCTTGAAGCCGCCGTTCCAGGTCGCCATCAGGTTCGTCCGGGAGCCGGCCGGGATGTCGTCCGGGGTCGGGAAGCTGCCGCCGGGCTGCTGGGAGCCGGGGTGCAGCTGGAAGGACATGGCCTTCTGGTTCATCCACGCCACATACGCCAGGTCGGAGGTGTGCTGGGCGTCCGGGCGCAGGCCGGCCCACTCGAGGATCGGCACGCCCGACGCGTCGGTCTCGGCCGGGTGCCACACGCCCTCGTCCTGGATGCTGCCGGCGGCGAGCGGCGGGATGTTCGCGGGCAGTTCCTCGCGGGCCGCCTGGGACGGCGAGACAGTGGCCCCCTGCAGCGTCTTGACCTGCTGGTTGCTGAGTTTCCCGCCGGTGGGCGGCGCCTTGTAGGTCTCGTTCTCCAGCCAGGTCACGGCCCAGCTGAGGTGGTGGTCGCGGCCCCACTCGGCGACCCGTGCCGCGACGGTGTCGGAGCCCGGATAGGTCAGGTACGGCTCGATCGTGTAGCCGACGTACCCGAGCAGCACGACGAGGACGAGCAGCGTGCCGCGGAATATTCGGCGGCGTATCTTCCGGGCACGCGTCAGCGGCTTGCGCTCCTTGCGCGGCCTCTTCCCGCGGCGTCTGTTCGGCCGCTCGACCAGCACGGTCTGCTCCCGCTCGACGCGGGGGGCCACGCCCTCTCGGTTCGCCATGGCAGAGCTGTCTCCCGGTTCGGCGGCGTACGCGGCGCGGAGACGGCGAGAGCCGCCCCGCGCGGCCGGTCCTCACTGGGACGGACGTACGGAGCGGCTCACCGGTTCCTGAAATCTTCTTCAGGTGCTGTAAAGACCCGCTACTGGGCCTGCGGGGGCTGCTGGCCGCCGGCGGGCGGCCGGTAGCCGGGCAGCGGGGTGAAGCCGGACTGGCCCCAGCCCGCGGCCGGGTTCCAGCTCGGCGCGGCCGGGAAGGACCCGGTGCCCGCCCCGGCCGGCGACCAGCCGCCCGAGGTGCCGGGTCCGGGGGGCGGCGGCGCGCCCTGGCCCCAGCCGGGGGCGCCCATCGGCTGCTGCATCGGCATCGCGTACGCGCCCGCCGGGTAGCCGACGCCGTACTGGCCGGCTTGTCGTGCGTGCGCCTCGTCGGCCTCCGTCAATTGCTGCTCGATCACGCCGCCCGCCTGCACGTACGCCATGAACAACAGCACGCTGATGACGATCTCGACGATCCAGAACCAGTGTCCGGCCACGTCGTCGTTGATGCCGTGCAGCACCGAGGTCAGGCCCAGGCCGACCAGCGCCAGCCAGAAGTAGCGGCGGTGCTGGAAGGCCAGGCCGACGAAGTAGCCGGAGATGCCGGCCCACACCGCGTGGCTCATCGGGTCCGTGACGAAGCGCCAGGAACCGCTCTGGATCGAGGTCATGGCGATGTACTGGCCGATCGAGCTCGGGTCGGCGCCCTGGTTGGCGGCGGCCGTGGCGATCTCGCCGGAGTTGCCCGGGATGTAGACGTTGATGTACTGCACGGCCTCGGCGGCACCGAAGGCCAGGCCGCTGACCGCACCGAGGAACAGGTAGTCCTTCGGCGTGAGCGGGCCCCACACGTTCTTGAGGATCAGGCCGAGCACGACGATCGGCAGGATCTTCACGAACTCCTCGGGCAGCCCGACGGTGAAGATGTACGCGAACAGGTTCTGGTTCGGCTCCTCGAGCTTCTTCTCCAGCCAGATCGCCAGCGGCGCCTCGAAGATCAGGCCGATCAGCCCGACCTCCAGCAGCATCATCGGACGGATCATCGGCGGCCGGATCGCGATCCAGAGCACCAGCAGCCACGCGCACGCGAAGTAGATCGCGAAGGCCCAGGTCGACTTCGATATCTTCGTCACGTCGTCGCCGACGTAGACCAGCGCGATCGAGGGCACCACGACCAGCGCGACGAACAGGATCGTGATCCAGTTGCGCAGCGAGCGGTCCCGGAGCCAGTGGTGGATCGGCAGCAGCATCACCGGGTTGAAGTGCGCCGTCTGCCGGGGCAGCTGCGGGAAGTACGGCTGCTGCGGCTGCTGCGGGTAGCCGCCCTGCGGGTGCGGCTGCTGGGCCCAGCCCTGCTGCGGCTGCTGGTACTGGGGCTGCGGCGGCGGGGGCTGCTGACCCCACGTCGGCTGCTGGGGGTGCTGCGGCTGCTGCGGCGCGCCGTACGGGCCCGGCGCCTGCGGTCCGGGCTGCTGGAGCGGCTGACCCTGCTGCGGTCCGGGCTGCGGCGCCGCCGGGTAGCCGCCCTGCGGAGCCCCGTACCCCGGCTGCTGCGGTCCCGGCTGCTGGGGCTGGCCCGCCTGGCCCGCGGCGGAGTCCTGGGGCGGGCGCGCCCCGTACCCGCGCGACGGCTGGTCCGGGCCGGATGGCACGGTCATGGTGAGGTTCTCCCCCTCGGCTCGACGGCACTCGAATACGCTCCCGCATGCTTTCATGCCCCCGCGGGACACCGCCACACGACAGCCCGGCGTCGCGCCACCCGCTGTCGGACCCGCCGTGCACAATGGTGGGGGTCAGGGCAAGCGGTGCGAAAACCCCCGTCGGCAGGAGCGAAATGATCACCATCACGACCGTGAACGTCAACGGGCTGCGCGCCGCGTCCGGCAAGGGCTTCGACGCCTGGCTCGCGGCCACCGGCGCCGACGTGGTCTGCCTGCAGGAGGTGCGCGCCGAGCACGAGCAGGTCCCGGCCGCGCTGCGCGAGCCAGAGGGCTGGGCCCGGCCGCTGTTCGCCCCGGCCGCCGCCAAGGGCCGCGCGGGCGTCGGCCTCTACACCCGCGTCGAGCCGACCCGCACCCAGGTCGGCTTCGGCTCCGGCGAGTTCGACGACTCGGGCCGCTACATCGAGATCGACCTGCCGCCGGCCGACGGGCTGCCCGGCATCACCGTGGCCAGCCTCTACCTGCCCTCCGGCGAGACCGGCACCCCGCGCCAGGAGGAGAAGGAGCGGTTCATGGCCGAGTTCCTCGCCTACCTGATCGCCGCCCGCAAGCGCCTCGAGGCCGAGGGCCGCGAACTCGTCGTCTGCGGCGACTGGAACATCGCGCACCGCGAGGCCGACCTGAAGAACTGGAAGACCAACCAGAAGAACGCCGGCTTCCTGCCCGAGGAGCGCGCCTGGCTCAGCCGCGTCTTCGACGAGGCGGGCTATGTCGACATCGTCCGCGCCCTTCACCCGGACGAGCTAGGCCCGTACTCCTGGTGGTCCTACCGCGGCCGCGCCTTCGACAACGACGCCGGCTGGCGCATCGACTACCAGATCGCGACCCCGGGCCTGGCGGCGCTGGCGAAGTCCGCCGTCGTCGAGAAGGCGGTGGACCACCCGTCCCGCTGGTCGGACCACGCGCCGGTGACGGTGACGTTCGGGGCGTAGCCGAGGGTGCTCGGGCCGGTTGCGGCAGCCGCTCTGCAAGCAGAGTTGCCATTTGTGCGAACGATGCAGGTATGTTTGCCTTATCGTTCCGCGGAGCTTGAGGAGTGTGGACGCCGTGACGATGCATTCGGCGACGCTGGCAGTCGACGAGGCCTTGCGGGCGCGCAAGGCGGCCGGAGAGAAGGTGCTGCACCTGGGGTTCGGCGAGGCGGGCCTGCCGGTGCCGGAACAGGTCGGCGCGGTCCTCGCGGGGGCCGTGGGGCGCAACGGGTACGGGCCGGTCGCCGGTTCCGCCGAGGCGCGGGAGGCCGCCGCGGGGTGGTTCAGCCGCCGGAACCTGCCGACCGGACCCGAGCAGGTGCTGTTCGCCCCCGGCAGCAAGGCCCTGTTGTTCGCCCTGCTGGCCGCGCTGCCCGGGGATCTCGTGCTGCCGTGCCCGGCGTGGGTGAGCTACGCGGCCCAGGCGGCCATCGTCGGCAAGAAGGTGATCAGCGTCCCGGTTCCGGCCGAGGCGGGCGGTGTTCCGGACCCCGCGCTGCTGGATCGGGCGCTGGCCGAGGCGCGGGCGGCGGGCGGCGCGCCCGGCGTGCTGCTGCTGACGGTGCCGGACAATCCGACCGGGACCGTCGCATCCGAGAGGACGGTCCGCGAGGTCTGCGCCGTGGCCGAGCGGCACGGGCTGGCCGTGGTGTCCGACGAGATCTACGCGGAACTGGTCCACGACGGCGGGTCGGCGCCGAGCGCGTCCGCGTTCCTGCCCGAGCGGACCGTAGTGACCTCGGGGCTGAGCAAGTCGATGGCCCTCGGCGGATGGCGTATCGGGTTCGCCCGCGTTCCCGCGAACGCGTGGGGCGAGAACCTGATGCGGGAGCTCGTCGGGATCGCCAGCGAGGTCTGGTCGAGCCTGGCGGCGCCGATGCAGGCCGCCGCCGCCTACGTCCTGCAGGACCCGCCGGAGGTGCTGGCCCACATCGCCGCGGCGCGCAGCCTGCACGGGACTCTCGCCCGCGCCGTGCACGCCGAGTTCGTGCGGGCCGGGGCCGACTGTCGCGCCCCGCAGGCGGGCTTCTACCTGTACCCCGATTTCGAGCCGGTGCGCGGGGATCTCGCCGGTTCGGGGATCGCCACCGGCGCGGGGCTGGCGTCCGCGCTGCTGGAACGGCACGGCGTGGGCGTGCTGGCCGGGGAGGCCTTCGGAGACGATCCGCGGGGCCTGCGGTTCAGGGTCGCGACCAGCCTGCTCTACGGGGAGTCGGAGGCGGAACGCTGGGAGTCGCTGCGCAGCCCCGACCCGCTGGGCCTGCCGTGGATCGGCTCATCCCTCGCGCACCTGCGCGACGCGCTCGGCTCCCTGACCGGACGCGTCTGACGGTCGCGGCCCCGCCTTGGCATCGGCCGGGGCGGGGCCGGCTCCGTCGGTCGTGTAGACCCCGAATCCGTCGAGCAACTCCTCCTCGCGCAGCAGCGTCGAGCGTGCCTCGTGCCCCCGGGCCTCGGCCACCCCGGCGCCGAGGGCCTGCACCAGCGCGGTGAACGCGGTCAGCGAGCGCAGCACGGAAGGGCCGGAGGCTTCCACGTAGAACGCATGGTGGGCGATGCGGGCCAGCGGCGAGGCGGGGTTGTCGGTGAGGGCAACGCATCGGGCGCCCCGCTCGCGCGCCCACTCGAAGGCGCGCACGGTCTGCGCCGTGTAGCGGTGGATCGAGATCGCTGTGAAGCAGTCGCCCGGCCCCACCCGGCGCAGTTCGTCGGTGAGCGTGCCGACGTTGCCGGTGACCACTTCGACGTCCTCGCGCAGCATCCGCAGCAGGTAGCCGAGCAGATAGGCCGGCGCGTAGCACTTGCGCAGGCCCATCACGTGCACCCGCGGCGCCTCGGACAGCGCCTGCACCGCGGCGGCCCACGTCTCCTGGTCGACGCGGGCCAGCGTGCGCGAGATGTTGGTCCGGTCCTGCAGCAGCGACTTTTCGAGCAGGTTACCGCCTTCTCCGCCCATCTGCTGCAACTGGTCGTACCGGCGCACCAACTGCGCCTGCTCGCGCAGCCGTTCCCGGCACAGCCGCGTCAGCCCCGGATAGCCCTCTAGGCCCAGTCCGTTGGCGAACCGGACCACGGTCGCCTCGTTGACTCCGACCTCCGAGGCCAGCTCCGAGATCGTCATGAACGCCACGCCCTCGGCGTCGGCCATGACGCGCCCGGCGAGCAGCCGGTGCGCGGGCGAGAGCTTGCTGAACCGCTCTTGGAGCAGCGTCGCCAGCTCGTCGAAGCTGCGCGGGGCCTGTTCCGGTGCCGATGCCATGATCTGCATCCTAGAGCCGTGCGACGTGCTTTCCGCGGGCGAAGTCCGACAGGGCGAGGACGGCGGGCGCGCCGGAGCGGCCGCGCACGGTGATGCGGTCGGCGTTCAGATCCGCGACCGCGGTGCACAGCGTCATGAGCGGATCGGACCCGGTGGCGCTGCGGTGCACTCCGTGCGGCAGCGGCGCGCCGGTCAGCACGTCCAGGAACCATTCGGCCGACGGTTCGGAGGCCGGCGGACGCAGCTCTTCCAGAACCCGGCCGCGCGCGACGCTCTCCTCGTACTGGCCGAGCTTGCCGACGGCCGCGGTCGCAGGGCCCGAATCCAGCGAGGCGGGCAGGTGGCGCAGATGGTTGGTGTGCCAGTGCAGGGTGCCGCCGCGGGCGCTCGGCTCGACCGCCGCAACCGCTCCGGCCGCCGCCTCAACCACGGCGACCCGGCCGCTGGAGCGCTCGCCGACGGTGTAGCAGAACCCTCCGGCGCTCGGGTGGGTGCGCAGGAAGCTCACCGCGTCGTCCAGCGTCGTCACCTGTTGCAGGGCCCTGGCGACGAAGTGGCGCCCGGCACCTGAGGCGGCCGGACGCAGCACCTGGACGTGGTCGATCCCCCAGACCAGGCCGTGCCCGGTGACCGTGAACGTGTTCGACGGCAGGAACCCCGGATACCACTGGACGGTCACCGGGGCGAGCCCGTCGAGCGCGAGCGTGAGCAGCATCAGGCGGCCCTCCAGCGCGGGCGCGCCGTCCTCGTTGTGCGCGACGAACGAGGTTCCGCGGCGCCAGGCCAGGTCGGTGCAGCCGGTCCCGTCGTCGACGCCGAGATCGCCGCGCAGGTTGGCCAGGAGCAACTCGTCCGCATCGACGCCCGCCCCCTCGGCCAGCGCGCGCAGTTCGCCGAGTTCCGCGCCGAAGGCCCCGGCTGTGGCCCGCAGCACCTGGTCGAGGCGGGCGCCGCCGCGGTCCGTGGAGGCCCAGCGGCGCAGCGCGGCCCGCTCCGGCATCGCGTCCTGGACCGCCTCGATGTCCGCCCTGGTCTCGCGGCCCAGGGCGTGGAACGCCTCCTCGCGGGGCCCTTCGACCAGCAGCCAGCGCATGCCGGACAGCTCCTGCTCACGGATGACGACGGCCACGTCGTCTCCTCTCCAGCCCAGGGCTTGACGAATGTTGGATTGCAGGCTCTATTCTCCATGCAATCTCATTTGCACGCCAGCCCCCTCACCCGACCCGCAAGGGAGCCGCACGTGAACGTAACGACCCCCTCCGCCGCCCCCGCTACTACCTCCACTCTCCGGCACGACGCCCTGGGCACCCGCCAGATGACGATGATCGCCATCGGCGGCGTCATCGGCGCGGGCCTGTTCGTCGGCAGCGGCAGCGCCATCGGCCAGGCCGGGCCGGCCGTCCTACTCGCCTACGCGGCCATCGGGGCCCTGGTCGTCCTGGTGATGCGGATGCTCGCCGAGATGGCCGTGGCCCAACCCGAGTCAGGCTCGTTCTCCAGCTACGCGAGCCGCGAACTGGGCGGCTGGGCCGGATTATCCGTCGGCTGGCTCTACGCCTATCAGTGGTGGATCACCATCGGCTTCGAGGCCATCGCCGGAGCCGCGGTCGCCCACAGCATGCTGCCCTCGGTGCCCACCTGGCTCGCCGCGCTGGTCCTGCTGCTCGCCCTGATCGCCGTCAACTTCGCCCGAGTCGAGTCGTACGGCACCTTCGAGTTCTGGTTCGCCATGGTCAAGGTCGCGGCGATCACCGCCTTCCTGCTCATCGGGCTCGGCGCCATCCTCGGCCTCGACCCCAAGACGACGGCACCGGGCATGTCCAACCTCACCGGTCACGGCGGCTTCGCCCCGCACGGCTGGTCCCCAGTCCTGCAGGCGAGCCTGGTCGTGTTCTTCTCCTTCTTCGGCACCGAGGTCGTCACCATCGCCGCCGGCGAGGCCAAGGACCCGGCCACCGCCGTGCGACGCGGCATCAACAGCGTCACCTGGCGGATCCTGCTGTTCTACATCGGCTCCATCGCCGTCATCGTGACCCTGCTGCCCTGGAACGCCACCGCGGTGACCCAGAGTCCGTACGTCGCCGTCCTCAACCACCTCGGCATCCCCGGCGGCGGCACCGCGATGAACTACATCGTGCTCACCGCAGTCCTGTCCTGCCTGAACTCCGGGATCTACTCCGCCTCACGCATGCTCCACTCCCTCGCGCGGCGCGGCGAGGCACCGCGGTGGCTGGCCCGCACCACCAGCCAGGGCGTCCCCGCGCCCGCGGTCCTCGTCTCCTCCATCGCCGGACTGCTCACCGTGGCCGCCAACTACTTCCTGCCGACCGCGACCGTCTACAACTTCCTGCTGGACTCCTCCGGAGCCGTGGCCGTCGTCGTCTACCTCGGCATCACCGTCACCCACCTGCGCGGCCGCATCCGGATGGACCGCGGCGGCTACGAGGACCGAGCCGTGCGGATGTGGGGCTTCCCCTACCTCAACCTGCTCGTCCTCGCCGCGACCCTGGCCGTGATGGGCGGCATGGCGGCCTCCGGAGGCGACAGCCGCCGCTCGCTCATCCTCACGTTCCTCGTCACCGGGATCACCGTCGCCGCCGGAGTCGTCCAGCAGCGCCGCACTCCCCGACCCGTCACGACAGCCCCCGAAGTCGGCGCCCGACTCGAGTTCGAGACCGGAGAGGCCTGACGACTCCGAACTCCCGCGCACGTGAGGCGGGGCTCGTTGCCCGGCGGGCTGAGCGTCCGCCGGGCACTGGCGCCGAAGCTCGGTGGCGCCTTGACCTTTCAGCGCTTCCGCAAGCTGCCGACGTGGATTCACTGAGCTGGGACTGGGGCGGGTGGGTGGGTAACGCACCGGCAGGCGACCCACAGACACTGGACACAGACCGGTGAGCACGACGCCGCGGTTCTTGGTTCGGCGGTCGCATGTACACGGTCTCCACTCAGGCCGGGCGGGGAAGCGGGCCGGCGGCAACTCGGTGAGCGAGTGTCCCTGGCCGTTGACTCCCCCTCGGGGCGAGGTGAAAGTTTCAGCCTCGACCCGACCCTTCAGCGCCGGTTCATCCCGCGTGCGCGCGGAACCCGTCCACCGCGGGCCGCTTTTTGTTTGACGCGCAAACGAATCCGTACGTTCACTGCACTCCGGGCCGTGCTCCGCGGCCCGCTCCCTCACCCACCCGAGGATGGCAGTGTTCAGACAACGACGTCTCCCGGCCCGCCGCCGGGTCATTCCCGCACTCGCGGCGTGCGTCGCCGCGACTTTGGCCGGCGCGGGCACGCTCGCCGCGACCGCCACGGCGACGGCCGCCACCTCCGCACCCGGCGCCACCACCACGGGCGCCGGGTACTGGCACACTTCAGGCAGCAAGATCCTGGACGCGAACGGCGACGCGGTGAAGATCGCCGGGATCAACTGGTACGGCTTCGAGACCACCGACGAGGTGGTGCACGGCCTCTGGAGCCAGGACTACCACGCGATCGTCGACGACATCGCGCACCTGGGCTACAACACGATCCGGATCCCGTTCTCGAACCAGATGGTCGAGAGCCCGATCGTGCCCGATAACCTGAGCTACTACAACTCGACCGGGCCGATCAACACCGATCTCAAGGGCCTGAACTCGCTGCAGGTCCTGCAGAAGATCGTCGCGTACGCCGGGCAGGACGGGCTGAAGGTCATCCTGGACGACCACCGGTCCGAGGCGGGCAACAGCGCCGAGGCGAACGGCCTCTGGTACACGAGCACGTACACGAACCAGAACTGGCTGGCGGACTGGGGCACGATCGCGACGATGTTCGCGAACAATCCGACCGTCATCGGCTTCGACCTGCGCAACGAGCCGCACACCCCGGCCGGCGACACGTACGCCCAGGGCGCGACCTGGGGCACCGGCGACACGAGCACGGACGTGCGGCTCGCCTACGAGGCCGCGGGCAACGCGATCCTGAAGGTGGATCCGCAGGCGCTGATCTTCTGCGAGGGCATCAGCAACTTCCCGGACAGCGCGGCGTCCGGCGGCTACGACACGACGTGGTGGGGCGGGAACCTGCAGGGCGTGACGCAGTACCCGGTCACGCTCAGCTCCGCCGGCCACGTCGTCTACTCGGCGCACGACTACGGCCCCGACCTGTTCCAGCAGACGTGGTTCAACGCGTCGACGACCAGCGCGAGCCTCGATGCGGTCTGGAGCAAGTACTGGGGCTACATCCCGCAGCAGGGCATCGCGCCGCTGTGGGTCGGCGAGTTCGGCACCGACAACACGGCCGCCGCCGTCTCGTCCAGCACTGCCGGTTCGCAGGGGCAGTGGTTCTCCAGCCTCGTCTCGTATATCCAGGCCAACAATCTGAGCTGGACGTACTGGGCGCTGAACGGCGAGGATTCGTACGCCCTGCTGGACAACGGCTACGACGCGACTCCGGCGCTCGCGGCCAAGCAGTCGCTGCTGGCCACGATCCAGGACCCGCTGTCCGGCGCGGGCACCGGGACGGGCACACCGTCGTCCACACCCACCTCCACGTCCACGCCGACCGGCGGCTCGACGACTCCGTCCTCCTCGCCAACCGCGACCGCGACATCAGGCTCCGGCGGCTCGTGCACGGCGACCGTCACGTCGCAGAGTTCGTGGGCTGGCGGTTTCGTGGACGACATCAACGTGACCGCGGGCAGTTCGGGCCTGACGAGCTGGACCGTCACGTTCACCTGGCCCGGCGACGAGAAGATCACCAGCGCGTGGGGCTCGACCGCGACGCAGTCCGGAGAGACCGTCACGGTGACGAACGCGGCGTACAACGGCACAGTGGCCGCCGGGACCACGCTCGCCAACGTCGGCGTGCAGGGAACGTGGACCTCCAGCGACGCGCTTCCCACCAGCGTCTCCTGCACCTAAGAGGCTCAGCAGGTTTTGTAGACGTACCCGGAGCTGCCCTGCGGATTGACGTCCTGGTCTCGTTCGACGATCGAGATCCGGCCGGACCACGAGCCGCAGGCAGCCGACAGGCCGTCGTCGTCGTATTCGATGTCATAGACGCGGTTCGCGTACGCGGCGGCGTACTGGCCGCATTCGTCGTACGTGCCGCACTGCTCGGCGACCGCGAAGTCGAAGCCGATCTGCTGGTGGCGGCCCAGCAGATCGGTGGTGTTCTTCTGCCCGATCGCCACGTGGTCCGCGTGGGCGTGCGCCGCGAGCAGCGTGGCGAAGGCGGTGTTGTCGTCCATGGTCAGCAGGTTGTCGGAGCGGCTGTACGAGTCGAGGTTGTCTGGCTCGATCCCCTTGAACCCCTTCTTCGCGCACGCGTCGATCCAGCCGTACTCGACCTGCGCGAGCTCCGCGCGCTTCGCGGCCGTCGAGACGTCGAGCAGCGCCTCGTTCCAGTCCTGGTCGATGACGAGAGAGCCGTTGCTGGAGCGGAGCAGCAGGTCGGGGTGATGGGACTGCCACCAGCTCGTGGCGTCCGGCTGCGCCTGGAACGCGTTGATGTAGCAGATGCTGTAGATCCCCGCCGCCGGCGAGTCCCCGCTGTCCCGCGAGACGACCTTGACTCCGGCGGGCGGCGGATACGCACCGCCTAGCTGGTAGTCGAACTTCGCGGCGACCGGCGGGAGCGGGATCTGCGCCGCCGCCTGAGCCGCCGACGTGGTCGCGGCCGCGGTCGCGGTCTTGGTCGCTGATGCTGAGGCGGCGGACGACGCGGGCGCGGCGGACGACTGCGAACCGACCGAACTGGCCGAGGCGGAGTCGTCGGTGGAGCTGGACGCGGCGTCTGGGTCCGCGCTCGAGGACGAGCAGGCGGCGACCAGTGTCAGGAGGGCGGCGACGGCGGCCAGCGCGCCGGAGGTACGCGCTTTCGCGAGGATCACGGCGCGAGCTTAGTGGAGATCTTGGGAACGGCGGTTCGCCGGGGACTGGCGAAAGCGCGTCGGGGGTCCGATGCTTCGGGTATGGATGCCTCGGGTGCTCGCAGCGCTGCCTTCTCCTACTCGTCCGGGACCGGCTCCGTGCCGCTGCTCGGGCAGACCATCGGCGAGAATCTCCGGCTCACGGCCGCGCGGTTCGCGCAGCGTGAGGCGCTGGTGGACGTGGCGTCCGGGCGGCGCTGGACGTATGCGGAGTTCGACACGGCGGTGGACGAGGTCGCGCGGGGGCTGCTGGCGCGCGGGGTCGGGAAGGGCGATCGGGTCGGGATCTGGGCGCCGAACTGCGCGGAGTGGGTGCTCACGCAGTACGCGACGGCGCGGATCGGGGCGATCCTGGTCAACATCAATCCGGCGTATCGCACGCACGAGCTGGAGTTCGTGGTGCGGCAGTCGGGGCTCAGCCTGCTGATCAGCGCGGTGTCGTTCAAGACGAGCGACTATCGGCGGATGATCGCGGAGATCGGCTTCGAGCAGGCCCTGTTCATCGGCGAGGGCGACTGGGACGACCTGGTCGCGGCGGGGCATGGCGTGGACGCTGCGGCGCTGGCTGAGCGCGAGGCGACGTTGGCCTTCGACGATCCGATCAACATCCAGTACACGTCGGGGACCACCGGGTTCCCGAAGGGCGCGACGCTTTCGCATCACAACATCCTGAACAACGGGTTCTTCGTCGGCGAGGGCGTGGGCTACTCCGAGGTGGACCGCGTCTGCCTTCCGGTGCCGCTCTACCACTGCTTCGGCATGGTGATGGGCTGCCTCGGCGCGACGTCGCACGGGGCCTGCATCGTGCTTCCCGCGCCCGGCTTCGATCCGGAGATCACGCTGCACGCGGTCGAGGCCGAGCGGTGCACGTCGCTGTACGGCGTGCCGACGATGTTCATCGCGGAGCTCGGGCATCCGCGTTTCGCCGAGTTCGACCTGTCGTCGCTGCGCACGGGGATCATGGCGGGCTCGCCGTGTCCGGTCGAGATCATGCGGCGGGTGGCGGACGAGATGCACATGAGCGAGGTCGCGATCTGCTACGGCATGACGGAGACGTCCCCGGTCTCGACGATGACCTTGCGCGACGACAGCCTGGCGCGGCGCACGGAGACCGTCGGGCGGGTCATGCCGCATCTTGAGGTGAAGGTCACGGACCCGGACACCGGCCTGGTCGTGCGGCACGGCGAGCCCGGTGAGCTGTGCACGCGCGGGTACTCGGTGATGCTCGGGTACTGGCAGGAGCCGGAGAAGACGGCCGAGGCGATCGACGCGGCGCGCTGGATGCACACCGGCGACCTGGCGACGATGGACGCGGAGGGCTACGTCAACATCGTGGGCCGGATCAAGGACATGGTGATCCGGGGCGGCGAGAACGTCTATCCCCGCGAGATCGAGGAGTTCCTCTACACGCACCCCGACATCGCCGACGTGCAGGTGATCGGCGTGCCCGACGCGAAGTACGGCGAGGAGCTGATGGCCTGGATCGTGATGCGGCCCGGCGCCGAGCCGCTCAACGCGAAGCGGGTGCAGGCGTTCTGCGACGGGCGGCTCGCGCACTACAAGATCCCGCGCTACGTGCACATCGTCGAGGGCTTCCCGATGACGGTGACCGGCAAGGTCCGCAAGGTGGAGATGCGCAAGGCGGCGGTGGACCTGCTCAGTCTCGGGTGATTCCGCGCAGGATGAGGTCGATTCCGGCGAGGTATTGCTCGCGGTCGTCGTGGTCGCGCAGTTGGCGGGCCACGGTGTGCGCGAAGGGGTATTCGTCGGGATCGAGTTCCTGCCACGCCGTCGCGACCGTGTCGAGGAATTCGGCGCGGCTCACGTGCGCGCCGACGCCTCGGGCGTTCGCAGCGTTCTGACCCGCGGCGCCGAGGATGTAGTGCACGAGCGCCGACGTCGCCGTGAACAGGCTCTCGTCGGGGGCACCGAGTGCGTGAACCTGCTGGCCGACGCGCTCGAAGATCTGGGCCGCGACCGTTCCCCAGGGGCTGTGCGAGAGCTTCTTGGACAGCTGCGCGGTGAGCCAGGGGTGCTCGTCGATCGCGTCGAACAGGCCGAGCGCGACGGCGCGGATCACGTCCTGCGGCGTGGCCGAGGGCTCGGCGGGCTCGGTCGCGAGCGCCGTGGTGACGAGGGCGTCCGTGGCGGCGCCGAGGAGTTCCTCCTTGTTGGCCACGTGGTGGTAGATCGCTCCCGGGCCGGTGGCCAGGCGTTCGGTGAGCGCCTTGAAGGTCAGCCCGCCCTCCCCCGCCGTGTCGAGCAGGTCGACGGCGGTCTCGACGATGCGCTCGCGGGAGAGCGCCTCCGTGCGCCGCGGGGTCCGGTGCGTCTGCGTGGCCATGCCGCCATTTTGACAGAAGTGGAACGTTGTTCCAAACTGGAATGGAACGTCATTCCAAAGATACTCGGGAGGCATCATGAACACGCACGTCACGATCATCGGCGCCGGGCTCGGCGGCCTCACGCTGGCCCGCGTCCTGCACGTCCACGGCATCGCCTGCACGGTCTACGAGGCGGAGGCCTCGCCCACCGCGCGCTCGCAGGGCGGCATGCTCGACATCCACCTGCACAACGGCCAGCCCGCGCTCGCGGAGGCGGGCCTGACCGAGGAGTTCCGCAGCCTGATCTTGGAGGGCCGCGAGGCTAGCCGGGTGCTCGCTCCGGACGGCTCCGTGTTGCTCGACGAGCCAGACGACGGCACCGGAGGCCGCCCAGAGGTGCAGCGCGGCGAGCTTCGGCGGATGTTGCTCGACTCGCTCCCCGAGGGCACGGTCCAGTGGGGCCGCAAGGTCGGCGGCGTGCGCGCTCTCGGGGGCGGACGCCATGAGGTCACGTTCGTCGACGGCAGCAGCGTGACCACGAACCTGCTGGTCGGGGCGGACGGCGCCTGGTCACGTGTCAGGCCGCTGCTCTCTGACGCCACGCCGGAGTACACCGGGATCTCGTTCGTCGAGACCTACCTGTACGACGCGGACTCCCGGCATCCGGCCACGGCGAAGGTGGTCGGCGGCGGTTCGCTTTCGGCGCTGACTCCGGGCAAAGGCATCACGGCGCATCGCGAGGCCGGCGGGACCCTGCACACGTACGTGGCGCTGGCGAAGCCGCTGGACTGGTTCGCGGAGATCGACTTCACCGACGGCGCGGCGGCTGCGACTCGGATCGCGCGCGAGTTCCAGGGCTGGGTCCCGGAGCTCACCGCGCTGATCACCGATGGCGAGTCCGCGCCGGTGCTGCGGCCCCTCTACGCGCTCCCCGACGAGCACCGCTGGGACCGCGTCCCCGGCGTCACCCTCCTCGGCGACGCCGCGCATCTGATGGTCCCCTCTGGCGAGGGCGCGAACCTGGCGATGCTCGACGGCGCCGAGCTCGGCAAGGCGATCGCCGCGCATCCGGGCGACATCGAGGCCGCACTCGCCGAATACGAGCGGACCCTGTTCCCGCGCAGCGCCCAGGAAGCCGCGGATGCCGCGCACATCAACGAAATCTGCTTCGGCGACGAGGCGCCCTACGGCCTGATCGCCTTCATGACCGAGGCGGCGGCGAAAGCCGCGTAAGGACGGCGGCGAGGTTCTCCTCGCGTGGCCCGGCAGTGTCGATGGTGAACGTGCCGTCGGGCCAGGGCGGGAACGATGTGAGGCGGCGCTCGACGTTCGACCAGGCGCCCGCGTCGTGCCAGCCGGGGATGCCGCGTGTGCGGCCTTCGAGTCGGGCGCGGTGGACGGCGGGGTCGGTGCAGACGCAGTGCACGGCGACGAACTCGGCACCGGCGCGCTCGGCGAGGCCGCGCCAGCGTTCGCGGTCTGAGACGGCCTCGCTGGGGTGGTCGAGGATGGCGGACTGGCCGAGCGAGAGTTGCCGGAGCGCGAGCGTGGTGAGCAGTTCGGACGCGATGCCCAACTGGTCGTCGAAGTGTCGGCCGCCGAAGGGCGTCAGCGCTCCGAGCAGCCAGTCCGTCGCGAAGACGGGGATGCCGAGGCGTGACCCGACAGTGTCGGCGAGGGTGCTCTTGCCGACGCCGGGCACGCCCGAGAACACGATCAGCTGCGCATCCGACGCGGGCCCCATCGGATAGTCGGAGAAATCATCGGGAAGGCGCGGCGTCAGATTGCCGGGGACGAGGCCCATCGTGTAGGTGGAGTCGATCCGGTGCGGCGGTTCGGGTTCGACGATGCAGGTGACGACGTCGATGGTCGCTTCGGCGTGGCGGCGCAGGCGTGCTCGGGCGGTGTTGCCGTTGGCTTCCAGGCCGAGGACGGTCAGCGGCTTGTAGGTGAGGGCGCGCTGCTGGACGCGTGCGATGAACGTGTCGATCGGGACCTGCGCCGTGAAGCCGGGGGCCAGGACGTCGGCCGCGTCGTCTCCCCAGTCAGACTGTCCGTCGAGGCCGTCGAGCAGCCACTCCAGCCTGCGCATCGCCGGGTTTTCGATCTCGTACCGCACGCCGTCCACGCTACCTCAGGGCACTGAATTCCTCCGCGAGTTCGCTCAGGGCGTACTCCGTGGCCGAGGCGAGGGCGGCGGCGCGGGCCGGGTCGCGGGGCGTGGCGGTGACGAGCGTGTGCAGGGAGAGTTCGGCGCGGGCAAGGCGCGTGGTCGTGGCGACGAGGGCGCGGGCGGCTTCGGCGGTCAGCGGCGGGTGCGGGGGCTCGGCGGCGAGGCGCGCGGCGGCGGCTTCGGCGTCGGTGCGGGCGCGGCGTGCGGCGGATTGCAGGGTCCTGAGGCGGTGCGCGTCGGGGGCGGCCGTGGTCAGTTCGTGCAGCAGGGCGGCGACGTAGGCCTGGTGCGCGTCGATGAGGCGGGCGAAGATCTGCGGCGCGGTCCGGCCGTGCCAGGTCGGCCACGCGGCGTACGCGACGAGAGCGATCAGCGCGCCGATCGCGGTGTCGGTCAGCCGTACCGTGGCGGTGGTCTCGGCGCTCAGGCCCAGGATGTCGAGCAGCAGGACGACGAAGACGGTGAGGTAGACGCTGTACGCGAGGTAGTCGACCTCGAATACGGCGTACGCTGCGGCGACGGCGATTCCGGCGACGAGGACGAGCCCGAGCGGCGTGCCGTGGAACGCCATGGCGAACAGAGCTCCGAGCAGCGCGCCGACGGCGGTTCCGATGGCTCGGTGCACGCCGCGTGACACGGTCGAGGTGTAGTCGGGCTTCAGGACGAGGAAGACCGTGAGCACGACCCAGCGGCCTTCGTCGAGTCCTGCGATGCGCACGAAGGTCTCCGCGATACCGGCCGCGACGGCGAGGCGCAGGGCGTGCCGGCCGATCTCACCGGAGGGGGTCAGGTGGGCGCGAAGGGTCGGCAGCGCGCGCGGGTCGGCGAGGGGCGTCGGCGCGGTGGCCGACACCGGCGCGGCGTCGATGCTGGTCAGGATGCTGGTGACGGCGTCGAGGTGGGTGAGCAGGGCGGTGGCGGCCCAGTGCCAGTCCGAGGACGCGGCGGGGAGGGCCGGGAGTTCGGGGATCGTGCTGGCGCGCGTCGTGAGAGTGTCGGCGACGGCGGCGAGTACGTGCGCTGACTCGGCGGCGAGGCGGCGTGCGGCGGGGTCGTCGGCTCCGTGCTCGGCGAGGGAGGCGAGCGCGGCGCGCACCTGCTCGGCGTTCTCGAGCAGCGCCGCGTAGCTGCTGCGGGTGGCGCGCGGCAGCAGCGGGTTCGGGTCGGCGAGGCGGGCGGTCGCCGGGAACGCGGTGGGGGCGGGCGGCTGGTGCGTGCCGCGTGCGACGCGCTCGGCGTATTCGGCCAGGTCACGGTAGGACGCGGACATCGCTGCACGCTCGTGGCCGCCGCGCCGTGCTGCCCACGAGAGCGTGACGACCACGGCTTGCAGCGCCGTGCCCGCGAGGACGAGGCCCGCGCGGTACGCGGCGTGGGCCGGGTCGAGCGGCGTACCCATGGCGATGAGCAGCGCGACCGGCCAGAGCGCGGCGACGGCACCACGCCGCTGGCCGAGGCTGACGGCGAGCCCCGCGACGTAGCCCCAGATGGCGATGACCGGGATCAGCGCCCACGGCTGCCAGGCGGCGACGGCCGCGCCGACGAAGGTGGAGATCGCCGTGCCGAGCCCGGCGACTCCGACGGCCGACAGACGCGTGCGGGTCACGCCCTGGAACGAGGCGAGTCCGGCGAGCAGGGCACCGAGCGCGGCGAAGACTCCCTCGACCGGGTGCCGCGTGATCACGCCGATGAGCAGCGGCAGCACCACTCCCCCGGCGATGGCCAGCGCACGGCGGGCTCCGGGCACGGCGCGGCGCAGGTGGTGGTTGTCGGGCCGGGCGGCGGCGGCCCACTCGTAGCGCACGAGGTAGCTGAGCGCGGGCCACTTGGGGCGGCGGGTCTCGTGCTGTGTCGTGGGACGGCGTTCGGCGGCGATGGTCACGATCGCGGCTCCTGAGGCTGCGGCGGGGACTTCGGGGGTGTCGGCCGCACTGCCTCCGCTCTCTATGATCCATCGGTTCCCGCCATGCGTCCAATTCCTGTTTTTCACTTGATTCATGTCATGGGAACATGGTTTGCATGGAGCTGCAGGTACTGCGCTGGTTCCGGGAGGTTGCGGACGGCGCGACGGTGACGGAGACCGCGCAACGCGCGCGGATCACGCAGCCCGCGCTGTCCCGGGCGCTGGCGCGGCTGGAGGACGAGGTCGGCACGCCGCTGCTGACCCGCGCGGGCCGCACCCTGACACCGACCCCGGCCGGGCGGCTGTTCCGGGAGCACGTGGACCAGATGCTCGACCAGTACGACCTAGGGCTGCGCGCCGTCGCAGAACTCGTCGATCCGGCGCACGGTCTGGTGCCGCTCGCGTTCCTGCACACGCTCGGCACGTGGCTGGTCCCGCCGCTGGTCAGCAGCTTCCGGGAGGCCCATCCGCACGCGCGTTTCGAGCTGCACCAGCACGGCGAGGCGTCGATCCTGCAAGAGCTCGTGGACGGCTCGGCGGACCTGATCATCTCCAGCCCGACGTTCGGCCACCCGCGCGTGACGTGGCGGCGGCTGCTCGTCGAACCGCTACTGCTGACCGTGCCCCCGCAGCACCGCCTGGCCCGCCGCAAACGAATCCGGCTCGCCGAGGTCGCCGACGAGCCGTTCATCCTGCTGCGCTCGGGTTACGCGCTGCGCCTGCTGACCGAACGCCTGTGCGCCGAGGCCGGGTTCACGCCGAAGATCACCTTCGAGGGCGAGGAGGTCGAGACGCTGCGCGCACTGGTCGCGGCCGGTCTCGGCGTCGCACTGCTGCCCCGGCCGCGCGCCACCGCGGCCAGCTCGGACGAACCCGATCCGGCCCCGCAACTGCAGGTCACGGACGTGGACAGCACCCGGGAACTCGGCCTCGCCTGGCTCACCGACCGCGAACTGCCGCCTGCCTCAGCCGCCTTCCGCGAGCACGTGTTGAACTCGGATCACAAGCGCTAGTCGGAGATGTTCGCGAACGCCACGACGTGCTCGATGTGCAGGCGGACCAGCCGCTCCTCGGGCACGGCGTTGCGCTTGCCGAACGCCTCGGCCTTGTCCTCGCCCATGTAGCGCCCGCCGAGCCGCGTGGCCCAGTGCAGCAGCGCCGCCGGGTCCTCGCTCAGTTCGGCGCGGCCCTCGATCACCACGAACGAGAACGGCGGCCGGTCGTCGTCCACGCAGAGCGAGGCACGGCCGTCGCGGGCCAGGTTCCTGCCCTTGACCGTGCCGATCGCCGTGGTGAAGACGAGGTCGTCGCCGTCGAGGAGGAACCAGATCGGCGCGATGTGCGGCCGTCCGTCGGCGCGCACCGTGGAGAGCTTGCCGGTCCGCGTACCCTCCGAGACGAAGGCGCGCCACTGATCGTTCGTCATCTTCTGTGCCATGTGCCCATCCTGCCCTGGATCGGCTTCAGTTCAGCGGCGCGACGAGCTCGTCGAGCACCTCTCCGACGCGGTTGATGAACACCGAGATGTGGCCCTCGTTCGGAAGCAGGTGCGCGACGGCGCCGGGAACGCGGTCGGCGAGCCAACGGCCGTGCGCGAAGGGCACCATCAGGTCCTTGTCGCCCTGGTAGAGGAAGACCGGCACGGAGATGTCGCGCACGTCGAAACCCCAGGGGCGCACGAAGGCCAGGTCGTCGTCGATCCAGCCGCCGACGCTCAGCCGCAGGCCCTCACCGGTCTGCGCGGCGAGCTCGTCGCCCACCTCGCCGACCAGCGCGGCGCGGTCCTCGTCGGGCAGCAGTGTGGACATCGACTCGATCAGCGCGGCGGGGCTGGCGCCGCGCAGTTCCGCGGCGGCCTGGTCGAGCGCCTCGGTGATCTTCGCCTCGCCGGCGATCGCGGCGCCGAACTCCTCGATGTTGCCCTCGCCCATGCCCGCGAGGAAGTCCAGGCCGTCCGCGTCGTACGGGCCGACGCTCGCGATCGTGGTGGCCGCGGCGACCCGGCCCGGCAGCAGCGCGGCCGAGGCGAGCGCGTGCGGACCGCCGCCGGACCAGCCGAGGGTCACGCAGCGTTCGGCGCCGAGGTGGTCGAGCACGGCGGTGAGGTCGGTCGCGATGTCCGCGACGGTGCGGCCCGGTCTGCGCGTGGACGCCCCGTAACCGGCGCGGGAGTACGTCACCATCCGCAGGCCGCGCGCGTGCACGGCCTCGTCGATCACGCGGAAGCGGGTCAGGCTGCCCGGCGTGCCATGGTGCATCACGAGCGGTATGCCGTTCTCCGGCCCGGTGACCTGGATGTCCAGCGCACGGCCGTCGGCGAGATCGATGAGCGTCACGGCGGCAAGTATGGTGCCGCTCAGGCTGTGGTGTCTATACATCAATCGTCGTCACCGTGCTCATGCGCCACAATCATCGCCGCGCCGCCGAGGGTTCCGAGGGCGCCGAGGCCGATCAGGAAGCCCCAGGCCCAGTAGCCGGGGGAAACCACGGCCGGGTCGTCGGGCCTGGCCGGATCGATGCGGATCCGGACCTGGTGGCCGTCCGGCCAGATCCGGTCGGCCCTGTCCTGCTGGGTGCGGGCGCGGCCGTCGGCGGTCCAGTGGTAGAAGCAGCGCGGCGAGTCGTCGCCGTCGGCCACGCAGCCGGTGAGCGTGGCGGTGACGGTCTCGGTGGCGCGGTCGTCGAGGCCGTGCACGTAGATCAGCTTGCCGACGCCGACGGCGAAGAGCACCGCCATCATCCACACGACGGCCGAGAGGAGCAGGGACTCGGCGAGCTCGCCGCGGTTCGGGCCGAGCTTGATCCGGACGAGTCCGCCGAGAAGGCTCACCGCGGCGCCGATCACGACGAGCCGGGCCGCCTCGTGCCACAGCGGCCCCTCCCAGCGCGCGCAGGCACCGACCACGGCCGCGCCGACGACCAGCGCGGATCCGGCGTGGGCGATCAGTCCGGCTGTCCGGCGCGGCGTGTCAGTGCTCGTTGTTCGAACCATGCGCACACGATCTCGGATCATGCTCCGGCGCACCAGCAAGGCGGCCTTGCGGGGGCGTTGAGCGATCCTTAACGCCGGGCACGCTCTTGACGACCCCTCAGCTCGCGTCCATAGTGTGCCCTGCCTACCCACGGCCACCCCCGCCCTCCGGCTTCTGCCGCCGGGCCGGATGCGGGAGTGAAATGTTAACGCTAACAATCTGCCCACCGGCAGTGACCGTGAACAAGGGAGTTCATGCGTGGTCACCAAAGCCCTGCTCCGCTGTGCGCGCAAGGTGCTGCTCGTCGCCGTTCCGGCCCTCGTCTTCGGCGGGGTCAGCTTCGTCGCGGCCGCACCCTCGCACGCCGCCACCTCGGAACCCTGTGACATCTACGCCGCGGCCGGCACGCCCTGCGTCGCCGCGCACAGCACCACCCGCGCGCTCTACTCGTCCTACGACGGGAACCTGTACAAGGTGGAGCGCACCTCCGACAGCACCACCCTCAACATCGGCGTGCTGTCCGCAGGAGGGGTCGCCGACGCCGCCGCGCAGGACACCTTCTGCGCCGACACCACGTGCACCATCACCGAGATCTACGACCAGTCCGGCGACGGCAACAACCTGACGATCGAAGGCTCGGGCGGGAACGGCGGCGCGGACATCGGCGCGTACGCCAACTCGCTTCCGGTGACCGTGGACGGCAGCGAGGCGTACGGCGTCTACATCGAGCCCGGCATGGGCTACCGCGACGACTCGACCACCGACGTCGCCACCGGCAGCTCGCCCGAGGGCACGTACATGGTCACCTCGGGCACGCACGTCAACAGCGGCTGCTGCTTCGACTACGGCAACGCCGAGACGAACAACGACGACAACGGCGACGGCCACATGGACGCGCTGAACTTCGGCACCGAATGCTGGTTCTCCTGCTACGGCAGCGGACCGTGGGTGCAGGCCGACCTGGAGAACGGCCTGTTCCAGTCGGGCGCCGGGGCCAGCACGAACTCCTCGGACACCGGCAACACCTCGGCCTTCGTGACCGCGCTGGAGAAGAACAACGGCACGACCGCCCTCGCGCTCAAGGCGGGCAACGCGCAGTCCGGCAGCCTGACCACCGAGTACTCCGGGTCGCTGGGCAGCTCGTACGATCCGATGCAGAAGGAGGGCGCGATCGTCCTCGGTACCGGCGGCGACGACAGCAACAGCTCGCAGGGTTCGTTCTTCGAGGGCGTGATGACCTCGGGCTACCCGACCGACGCCGCCGACAACGCGGTCCAGGCGAACATCGTCGCGGCCGGTTACGCGAAAGCCTCCACGCCGTTCACCACCGGCACCGAGATCTCACTGCAGGCCACGACCTCGTGCTGCACCTCGGACTACATCGAGCACGATGCGAGCGACGACAAGGTCGTGATCGGCGCGGTGACCTCCAGCAGCACGTCCACGGTCAAGGCCGACGCGACCTGGATCGTCGAGCCGGGCCTCGACAACAGCGCGTGCATCTCGCTGGAATCGGCCAACGAATCCGGCTACTACCTGCGGCACTACAACTTCGAGCTCTACCTCGAAGCCAACGACAGCACGACGCAGTTCGCCGAAGACGCGACGTTCTGTCCGACCCCGGGCTTGAACGGCGAGGACTATTCGTTCGAGTCGTTCAACTACCCGGACCAGTACATCCGCCACTATAACTACACGGCCTACATCGCCAGTGACGGCGGCTCGAACGCGTGGGACGCGTCGTCGCTCTGGACGAACGACACCACGTGGGCCGTGGCGAGCCCCTGGAGTTAGCCGAACTCGCGGATAGGCCGGGTCCCCCTACTCACGGACCCGGTCTATCCGTGTTCCTTCACCGCTCGGACGGCCGCGTCGGTGGCGCCCACGGCCAACTGGACCAGCAGGTCCGCGTGGCAGCGGTTCCGGTGCCGGATCGCGTCCGGTTCGGGCGCCGGGCGCAGCAGGCACAGCCGTCCGAGCAAGTCGGCGGTGACCTCGCGCATGCCGCGGGCGCCGAGTGCCTCGGCGAGGTCGAGGTGGAAGCGGGTCTCCAGCTCGTTCATCCGGTCCGGCTCGGTCGCGGCGTCCAGGGCCTCGGCCACGTCGCGCAGTCCGGCCAACTGCTCGCCGTCGACCTCGCCGGACGCGTGCGCGACCAGGCCGCATTCGAGCAGCAGCAGGAAACCCGCGAGCGACGCGGCCGCCTCCGGGTCGTGGTGCGCGGTGGCGACCTTCGCCCAATCGGCAGAGACGAACGTGCCGCCGGTCCGGCCGCGGCGCCGGTCGAGCAGGCCGTCCTGGCACATGCCCTCCAGCGCGCGGCGCACGGTCATCTCGCCGATGCCCAACTGCTCGGCCAGCACGCCCACGTCGGGCAGCCGGTCGCCGGGACGGACGGTGGTGAGCGCGACGTGCAGCGCGATCCGGGAACGGACGAGTTCGGCCCCGCTCAGCCCGGATCCCGGTCCGGGCAGCGCGAGGGCGTTGCCCGTCGTGCTGTAGGGGCCGAACTTGCCCGCGTTGTTCAACGTCGCCACGGGGTCACTCTACGAATGGTGGTCCGCGACGATCGAGCCGACCCGCTCGCCGAGCGTCGGATCGCGCCGCACCAGCAGCGCCGCGTAACCGAGCGAGACGACCAGGATGCCGAGCGCGAGGTACGGGAACCAGTCGTACGGGTCCTCCTGGCCGGGCTTGACCAGGTAGTACAGCGGCACGAGGATCGCCGCGGCGCCGATCGCGGGCAGCAGCGCGTGCCGCACCCAGTGGAACTCGCTCGGCCGATAGCGCCGGTAGTAGAACGGCAGCGCGATGTTCGAGGCAAGGTAGACCAGCAGCACCAGGATCGTGCCCATGGTGGAGGACTCGGCGAAGAAGGTGATCGGGTTCATCGAGCCGCCCTTGTGGCCGCCGAGGATGTGCAGCAGGCCCCAGACGCCGATGATCAGCGTGGAGAAGGACACGAAGGTGATGATCGCCTTGGTGGGCGTGCGGCGGGTCGGGTGCACCTCGCCGATCACGGCGGGCAGCAGCCCCTCGCGGCCGGCGTTGAACACGAGCCGGGCCTGCGAGTTCACGCCCGCGATCAGCGAGCCGACGGTGGAGGTCAGTCCGGCGAGGTAGGCGAAGAAGGCGAGCACCGCGAACGTGCCCTGCGCGACGTCGATGAACGGCACGGACGAGTTGCCGATCGCGGCGACGTTGTAGCCGAAGCCGGTCAGGGTCGCGTAGGAGAAGAGCAGGTAGCTGACGGACATGACGCCGACGGACAGGAACACCGCGCGGCCCACGTTGCGCCGCGGGTTGTCGGTCTCCTCGGCCAGAGCCGCCGAGTTCTCCCAGCCGATGAACAGGTAGACCGCGAGCGGGAATCCGGCGGCCAGGCCGCTGAAGCCGTTGGTGATGTGGCTCGGCTCGAAGGGCGTGAACGACAGGTTGCCGGAGTGCTTGACCAGCGCGATCACCGAGACCGCGACGAGCACGACCATCTCGACGCCGAAGAAGAACCCGGCGATCTTGGTCGAGACGGCGACGCCGCGGACCATCAGCACGACCGCGAGCGCGGTGAGCACCAGGGTCCAGATGATCCACGGCACGTTCCAGCCGAGGTAGTGGTTGAGCGTGGTCTCCAGGAAGCCGCCGGACACGGCGATGACCGAGGACATGGCGATGATGTAGCCGAGCCCGGCGAGCAGGGCCGTGGTCACCGCGCTGGTCGGGCCGAAGGTCTTTCCGACGAAGGTGATGAAGCTTCCGGCGGACGGGTGCGCCTTGGAGAACTGGGCGAGCGTGTTGCCGAGCAGCGCGACGGCGATCCCCGCGGCCAGGATCGTCAGCGGCGAGGCGACCCCGGCGGTCACGGCGAGGAATCCGAAGCCGAAAAAGAAGCTCATCGCGGGGCCGATGTTGGCCATCGTCGCCGCGGCGATGTCGACCATGCCCAGGGTGCCGCCGCGTAGGCGTTGCTGGCTGACCGGCTGTGGATCGGAGGTTATGGTCTCGGACACGTATGGCTCCCTGAGGCGGAGGGCGGGTTCGTGCCGAGAAAATAGTTCATGGCGATCAGATATACAAGGGGTCCGCGGCCACCGAATCCGCGGCGGTCCGGCCCCGGAGACTCAGGGACGGCCGGTCGGGATCACCTGCGGCAGCTCGCAGGGCGTCGTCGGATCCGGGCAGTAGCTGTGCATCGAGCCCTGATCAGGGGCGCCGAGGGCGTGCACCACGATGGAGACCACCGGGACCACGAGGCAGCAGACGACCAGCACGAGCAGCCCGACCCGGCGCACCACGACCGCGAACCGCTCCCGGGCCATCCCCCGCGGATTCGGAATCCTCATGACTGCCTCCGGTGGCCCGCGACGGCCGAATCCCCGACCACCGGTCGGGCCGGGCGCGCCGGGCGAATCCTCATGACTGCCTCCGGTCGCCAGGATGCGCCGGGCGGGGCGGTGCGGGGCGCGCGACACCCGCATCCGAGCCCGGATTCACCCGGTCGGGCCTCGCGCTGACGTGCGAACTTTGACATACCCCCATGTGAGCGCTAACAGTGGCATGTGGGGCCGCACCACCGGCCCCGCGCTGACAGAGGAACCCAATGGAGGGAGCCTTCAATGCGCACCATCACCACACCCACGAACCCCCGCCCCTCGCCCCGCCGGAGCTTCCGCGCCGGTGTCGGCGTTCTCGCGTTCGCGGTGGCCGGGGTCATCGCCGGGCAGGCGGCGTTCGCGTCGTCGGGCGCGGCCGTTCACCAGGCGGGCGGGCCCACCAGCCGACTGTCCGTCAGCTCGGCGCTGTTCGGGCACACGGTCGAGCCGTACACCGGCAAGGACACCGACGTCTACCGGTACACGCTCACGAACTCCCGCGGCATGACCGTGAAGGTGCTGACGTACGGCGGCATCGTGCAGCAGATCGACGTGCTGGACGCCTCCGGCCACGAGGCGGACGTCGTGCTCGGCTTCGCGACGCTCGACGACTACGTGAAGTACGACAGCCCGCCGGTGACCTCGAACGGCGGCCCCTACTTCGGCGAGACGATCGGCCGCTACGGCAACCGGATCGCGAAGGGCACGTTCACCCTCGACCAGCCGGGCGGCCCCGTCACCTACCACGTGCCGATCAACAACAACGGCAACAGCCTGCACGGCGGTCTGGTCGGCTTCGGAAACCACATCTGGTCAGCAGCGCCCGTGCACGGCGCCGGGTCGGTCGGCGTGCAGCTCACGCTGGTCAGCCCGAACGGCGACGAGGGCTATCCGGGCACGCTCAAGACCGTCGTCACGTACACCCTGAACAACGCGAACCAGCTCGGCATCCACTACGCCGCGACGGACGAGTCGTCGAACCTGAACACGGTCGTCAACCTGACGAACCACAGCTACTTCAACCTGGCCGGTGAGAACTCCGGCGCGACGTACGACCAGAAGGTCTACATCAACGCCGACGGCTACACACCGACCGACAGCACGCAGATCCCGACCGGCCAGATCGCGTCGGTCAAGGGCACGCCGTTCGACTTCACGAACCCGGCGGGTACCCCGATCGGCGCGCACATCGGCGAGGTCAGCGCCAACGACAACGCCGGCGCCAACCACCAGCTGCTGATCGCCCAGGGCTTCGACCACAACTGGGTGCTCAACGACTCCGGCCCCGAGGTTAACGGCCTGCGCCTGGCCGCGACCGCCGCCGATCCGTACAGCGGCCGTGAGCTGAGCGTCTACACCGACCAGCCGGGCGTGCAGTTCTACAGCGGCAACTTCCTGACCGGCACGCTCGTCGGCATCAGCGGCGACACGTACCGGCAGAGCGCGGGCTACACGTTCGAGACGCAGCACTTCCCGGACTCGCCGAACGAGCCGGACTTCCCGAGCACGGAACTGCTGGCCGGTCACACGATGAACTCCACGACGATCTTCGCGTTCTCGAACGAGTAGGAATGACAGATGCGGGCCCGGATTTCCTCCGGGCCCGCATCGTCTCGCGTGCTACTGCTGCGCGGTCATCGCCTGGATCGAGGCGTTGCTCGCGTAGAGATCGACCGGACCGGCGTCAGCGGTACGGATCTGCAGGTGCGTGTCGGCGGCGTCGGGGACCTGGCCCTGCACGGTGAGCGTCTGCGGTGTACTGCTCAGCGTGACCGTCTCGCTCACGAGGTCCTGCTGGCCGTTCCAGAAGTCGACGTACACGTCGCCGGTCCCCTGGAGCGTGACAGAACCCTGATAGTACTGGCCCGCGGGCAGTTGGGCGGCCGGGTCGACCCAGATCCACGTGTTCGGATCCGCGTTCGTCTCGGTCCACTCGATCGCGCTCGCTCCCCCGGACGTGGTCGTCGGCGTGATGGTTCCCGGCACCGAGCCGACGCCGTTCTCCACCGGCCCCTGCCAGTCCAGCTGGCCGGTCGGGGTGTCGCCGAGCAGGTTCGCTCCGGTCGGCACCAGGATCGTCGGCTGACGTCCGGGCGGGAACTGGAGCGTGCCCGCGGAGTACGACGGCGGTGCGTCGGCCGCCGCGGCGCCCCAGTTCTGGTCCACCGAGCCGGTCATCGTGAAGTCGAGCCGCGTGGCGGACGAGAGCCCGGACAGCCAGACCTTCGACCACTGCTTTCCGTTCACCTTGAGCCCGCTGACGTACGTGCTCGTAGACGCTCCCGGCGCGTTGACGACGACCTGGTGGCCGCCGCCGAGCGTGATCACGGCGCTCGGGAAGATCGGGGCGCCGAGGTCGAGCACGGACGTGCCGGGCGTCTGCGGGTACATGCCGAGCGCGGACCAGACGTACCACGAGCTCATCGCGCCGAGGTCGTCGTTTCCGGGCTCTCCGCCGGGCGTGTTCGCGTACACCTGGTCGAGCAGTTCGTGCACGGTCGCCTCGGTCTTGTACGGCGCGCCCGCGTAGTCGTAGATCCACGGCGTGCCGAGCGACGGCTCGTTGCCCGCCCAGTAGTACGGCGCGTTCGGACCGGCGTTGAACTGCGTGAAGAAGCTGTCGAGCCGGCTGATCGCGGCCGAGTCGCCGCCCATCGCCGTGATGAGGCCGCCGATGTTCTGCGGGATCATCCACGTGTACTGCGCCGCGTCGCCCTCCTGGAAGCCGGACTGGCCGAAGCTGCCCATGCCGTCCGTCGTCGGGCCGAACTCGGGGAACTGTCCCGACCCGTCACGCGGCTGGATGTAGCCGGTGGCGGTGTTGAAGACGTTCGTCCAGTTCTGCGAACGCTGCAGGTACGTCTGCGCGGTCGAGGACTGCCCGAGATCGGCGGAAAGCTCAGAGATCGCGAAGTCGGCGCTCGCGTACTCGAGGGTCTCGGAGGCGCCGTTGTTCTCCGGGGACAGGTCGCTCTCCTGCGTGTTCGGCACGTACCCCTGGCTCAAGTAGTCAGACAACTGCGGCCGCTCGACGTAGAAGCCCTGACCGACGGTGCTGCTGGTCGGCTCGGTCGAGGCACCCTTGACCATTGCGGCGAGCGCGGCGTTGGTGTCGAAGTCGCGGGCGCCGAACGCGTACGCCTCGGCGATGATCGGGTCGGCCGCGTCTCCGTTCATGACCTGCGTGTAGTCGTTCGCGAAGCCCCACTTCGGCAGCCAGCCGCCTTGCGCCTCGTCGTTGAGCAGGGATGTGACCATCTGGCTGGTCTGTTCGGGCGCGACGACGGCGAGCAGCGGTATCTCGGACCGGTAGATGTCCCAGCCGGAGAAGTTCGCGTACTGCACCTGGCCGTGCGACGTGCGGTGGACCTTGCCGTCGAAACCGAGGTAGGTGCCGTTGGCGTCGGAGAAGATGCTGGGTTCGAGCAGGGCGTGGTAGAGCGCCGTGTAGAACTCAGCCTGCTGATCGCTCGTTCCGCCGCCGATGCGTATCCGGCTGAGCAACTGGTCCCATTCGCTGTACGTACGCTGCGCCACCTGGCTCTCGCTCCAGCCGCTGTCCTCGGCTTCGAGGTTGGCCTGCGCGTCGGCCTGGCTGACGTACGAGATCGCCACCTTCATCGTGACCTGCTTGTGCGTGGTCGTGTCGAAGCTGACGTAGGCGCCGGACTGCAGGCCCGACGTGCTCGCCGGGGTTGCGGTTCCGGGCGTGGTCACGACGGATTCCTGACGCAGCGAGACATCCGAGGCGACGAGATCGACCGCCCCCTCGGAGGCGGTGCGCACCTGGAACTGCGGGGTGTTGATGCCGCCGGTCGGGACCGTCGAGGCGATGGTGAGCGTGACGGGCGTCGATGTGAGGGTGACGGACTTGCTGTCGACGTCCTGCTGGCCGTTGTAGAAGTCGAGGAACACGTTCCCCGTGCCGGAGAGCGTGACGCTGGCCTCGTAGGAGTCGCCCTGTGTCAGGCTCGACGGCGTGGCCTGGATCCAGGTGTTGGCGAGGGCGTCGGACTGCTGCCAGGAGACCGCGCTCGTTCCGTCGGACGTGGTCGTGGCGGCGATCGTCGGCGTGCTGCCGCCGCTGTTGATCTCGTGGTAGCCCCAGTCGAGGTCGCCGGTCGGCTGCGTGAAGACGTTCGCGCCGGTCGGGGCGTTCTGCCAGGTGCCGTACGAGGAGAAGGAGCGGTTGAAGTCGGCGGCGAAGTAGACCGGGTACGTGGTCGGCGCGCCGCAGAACTGGCCGGCCGTCTCGGTGCCCGCGACCTCGTGGCTGTTCAGCACGGAGACGTTCGCCGAGACGTTGCCGGACTCGGCGTCGCCCATCTTGAACAGGACGTTCGAGGACGTGCTCGACGGATATGTGAGCTGCGCGATGCCGGTGCGCTCGGTCGCGGCGAGCTTCGCCTGGATCGCGGAGGACGTCGAGGGGTTGAGCGTGACCGAGTACGATCCGGGCTTCGCGCTCTCGGAGCTGTGCGAGATGGTGTCGGTCGCGGAGGCCGGGTTGTCGCCGAGCGCGCCGACGGTCGGCAGGATCGGGAAGTCGCCGAACGCGCCGCATCCGGGTCCTGACATGTGGGTCAGGCTGAAGCCGAGCGTCGAGGAGTCGGCGTAGTCGTAGCCGCCGCCGTCCGGGCGCGCGGGGGTGTCGGGGCTGAAGCTCAGCATGCCGAAGGGCGCCGTCGCGCCGGGATACGTGTCGACCTGGCCGACGGTCGCGCCGCCGGATCCGGTGCCGATCATGGGATTCACCAGCGCCGCCGGATCGCCGACGAGGTGCACTGGAGACGCCGTCGAGGCGGCGGCCGCCGGGCCCGCGGCGAGACCGAGGACACCGAGGCAGCCGACGGCGACGAGCACCGGTACGCGGGGACGTTTCGTGGGTAAACGCATGCCTTCCCTCCGGATGACTACGTTGTCATTGCGTTCTCAGAGGGTTCTAGCTGATGATCCGTCATCCGACAAGGGCGCACTTCCGCGCTTTTCGGCAGTCCGTGCCATTAAGATGGGACAGGATACCGGACGGACGAGTACGGAAGGCGGCGGACGGCATGCGGACGGCGACCGAGACCGCTCCGGCGCGGCGCGGCGGGCGGCCGCCGCTGAGCGAGTCGCGCAAGGAGGAGATCCGGCTCGAGATCGCGATGGCGGCGGTACGGCTGTTCACCGAGCACGGCCTGGACGGCACCTCGGCCGCGCAGATCGCCGACGCCGCGGGCATCTCCACCCGCACGCTCTGGCGGTACTTCCCGAGCAAGGAGGCGTGCGCGGCGCCGCTGATCTCGATCGGGCTCGACCGCTTCGCCACGATGGTGCGCGCCTGGCCGAAGGACCGGCCGCTGGTCGAACTGGCCGAGGACGCGAGCTGGTTCAGCGAGACCTCCGCCCCGCGCCTGCTGCTGCTCCTCGACCTGCTCCGGCTCACCTGCACCGAGCCCGCCCTCGACATGGTCTGGGTGCGCAGCTTCAGCGAGGCCGTACAGCCGCTCGCGGACGTGCTCGGCGAACGCTTCGGGCTGCCGGGCGACGATCTGCGGATGAAGGTGAAGGCGTCGATGGCGCTCGCCTCGACGCACCAGGCGCTGCGGCACTACGCGGGCCGGGCGCCGGGAGCGCTCGGCCCCTCGCTCGAGGACACGCTGCGCGCCGGCGCGCAGATCGGCCTCGCGGCCGTCGATGCCTGAAAAGTATTTGTCGCATCGCGCCATTAACGGTTAAGGTGATCACAGGAGCGGGACAGCGCCGTCCGCCGCTCGGAACCTCCTCCCGCACCTACTCCTCACCGGAGCCCCCATGCCCAGACGACCGGCGCAGACCGCGCGGCCCCACTACAACGTCATATTCGCGGTCCTGCTCATCGGCATATCGGCCTACGCGGTCCTGCAGTCGCTCGTCGCGCCGGTCCTCGCCACCCTGATCGTGGACCTGCACACGACCCAGGACACGGTCACCTGGCTGATGACCGCGTACCTGCTCTCCGCCTCCGTGGCCACGCCGATCCTGGGCCGGATCGGCGACAAGGTCGGCAAGGAGCGGATGCTGGTCATCACGCTGCTCGCGCTGACCGCCGGCTCCGGCCTCGCCGCCGTCGCGCACTCCGTCGGGCTGATGATCATCGCCCGCGTCATCCAGGGCCTCGGCGGCGGCCTGATCCCGCTGTCCTTCGGCATCATCCGGGACGAGTTCCCGGCCGCGAAGGTGAACTCCGCCATCGGCCTCGGCTCGGCCACCATCGCCGTCGGCAGCGGTCTCGGCCTGCTGATCGCCGGGCCGATCGTGACGCACCTGAACTACCACTGGCTGTTCTGGATCCCGATGATCCTGACCGCGGTCGCCACCGTCGCCTGCTGGCTGTGGGTGCCCGAGTCGCCGGTGCGCACGCCCGGGAAGATCAGCTGGGGCGCGGCCGGACTGCTCTCCGCCTGGCTCGTCATGCTGCTGCTCGGCGTGAGCGAGGGGCCGACCTGGGGCTGGGGTTCGCCGAAGGTGCTGCTGCTGTTCGCCGGCGCGGTCGTCTGCCTGCCGCTGTGGATCTGGACCGAGCTGCGCTCGAGCGCGCCGCTGATCGACATGCGGATGATGCGCGCCCCGGCCGTGTGGACCACGAACCTCGTCGCGCTGCTGTTCGGCGTCGGGATGTACGCCGTCATGACCTTCCTGCCGCAGCTGGTGCAGACCCCGAAGTCGGTCGCGGGCTACGGCCTGAGCGCCAGCGTCACGCAGTCCGGCATCTACCTGCTGCCGATGACGATCGGCATGTTCCTGCTCGGGATCGCCGCCGCGCCGCTCGCCCAGCGGATCGGGCTGAAGGCGGTGCTGGTGCTCGGCTGCGTCGTGAGCATCCCCAGCTTCGTCGCGCTCGCCCTCGGCCACAGCCAGAGCTGGCAGATCTACCTGACCTCCGCGCTGCTCGGCGTCGGCATCGGCCTGGCGTTCTCCTCGATGTCCGCGATCGTGGTCCAGTCGGTCCCGCCCGCGCAGGTCGGCGTCGCCAGCGGCATGAACGCGAACATCCGCACCATCGGCGGCGCGATCGGCAGCAGCGTGGCCGCGAGCGTGCTGGCCTCCGGGGTCACGACCACGAACCCGATCCCGAAGGACGCGGGCTACACGCACGTGTTCTGGATGCTCGCCGCCGCCTCGCTGCTGGCCGCGCTCGCCGCGCTGCTGATCCCGACGGCCCGTCGCGATCCGGGCGCCGACGAGCAGGCCGCCGACCTGGTGCCGAGCCAGGCAGCCGTCATGGAAGCCGTCGCCGAGTGACAATCGTCGCCTGAGCCGCCCGGCCCCGCTTGCCCTCTGATACGCAGAGTGCAATATATTGGAGCCGGGCACTCGGGTGGCGGGCATCCCGCCGCCCACCGCTTCAGGGAGGCGCTTGTGGTGAACGGCTACGCCGGCCGGTCCGGCTCCGGGGAGATCATCGGCATCCTGGGCGGCATGGGCCCGGCGGCCACGGCCGACTTCTACAGCAAACTCGTCTCGATGACGCCGGTGCACAGCGACCAGGACCATCTGCGCACGGTCATCTGGTCCGACCCGACGATCCCGGACCGCACCGAGGCGCTGCTCGGCCTCGGCCCGGACCCGACGCCCTGGCTGCTGAACGGCTGCCGGGTGCTGCGCAAGGCGGGAGCCACCGTGATCGCGATCCCCTGCAACACCGCGCACGCCTTCGTGCCGCGGATCGCCGACCGGGTCGGGCTGCCGATCATCCACATGATCGACGAGGTGGCCAAGCACCTGGTCACCCTCGACCCGCCGGTGCGCACGGCCGGGCTGCTGGCGACCACCGGCACCGTGCGAGCGGGCCTGTACCGGCAGTGGCTCGGGCCGGTCGGCATCGACATCGTGCTGCCGGACCCGGCCAGCCAGGACGAGGAGGTGATGGCGGCGATCCGCGCGGTCAAGGCGGGCGAGCGCGGCATCGCGGCGGCCGAACCGCTGCGCCGCGCGGCGACCCGGCTGATCGACCGCGGCGCGCAGGCGATCATCGCCGGCTGCACGGAGATCCCGCTCGGCCTGGCGGCGGGCGCCATCCCGGTGCCGCTGCTGGACCCGGCGGTCGTGCTGGCCCAGGCGCTGATCCGCCGCTCGCGGGTGGAGTCCGCCGCGTGACCGGGGGAACGGGCGGAGTGCGTACGCTGATGCTGAACGGCCCGGTCTCCCGGCGGCTGCTCAGCGACGAGGTCTTCCAGCGGCTGCGCGACTCGATCGTGCGCGGCGAACTGGCGCCCGGCGAGAAGGTCAAGGACGCGGAGCTCGCCGAACGCCTGGGCCTGAGCCGCACACCGGTCCGCGAGGCGCTGGCCCGGCTCGTCGAGAGCGGTCTCGTGGAGGCGAAACCGGGCGTCTACACGCGTATCACGACCCTGAACCGGCACGACGTGGAGAAGACGCTCGCCGTCCTGCGCTCCCTCGACCGGCTCGCCGTCGAGACCGCCGTGCCGCTGCTGACGAAGCAGGACCTCGAACGCATGCGGCAGGCGAACCGCGACTTCGAACGCGCGGTCGCCGCCGAGGACACCGACGCCGCGCTGGAGGCCGACGACCGCTTCCACGCCGTGCCCCTCTTCGTCGCCGACAATCCCGTGCTGCGCCGCGTCGTCGAGCAGCTCCATCCGCAGGTCCACCGGATCCTGTACCGCAAGTTCACGACGCTGCTCGGCGGCCGCAACACCGTCGAGCACCACGATCGGCTGCTCGCCCTCTGCGTCCGCGGCGACGCTCGCGCGGCCGCCGACCTCTCCGCGCGGCATTGGTCCGAGCTCGGCGGGCATATCAATCGACTGTTCGACTGCGACGAGCTATAGAATCTTGCAACGTGGCCTCTGCACATGAATCGGCAAAACTCATCGCTGCGGAGGTCTCCTCACGCACGCTCGACGGCTTCGCTCTCATCGGCATCGACGGCACCGGCGGTTCCGGCAAGTCGTCGCTGGCCCGGGAGCTGGCCGCGGCACTGGCCGGCCCTGACGGATCGACGACCGTGTCCGTCGTGCAGGGCGACGACTTCTACCGGGAGATGGATCCCGAGGAGCGCCTGAAGCTGACTCCGGCCGAGGGCTACGAGCTCTACTTCGACTGGGAGCGGCTGCGCGAGGAAGTCCTGGCGCCGCTCACCTCCGGGAACGCGGCCACCTACCGGCGCTACGACTGGCCGAGCGGCCGGATCGCCCCGGGCGAGCAGCACCACGTGCCGCACGAGGGCTTCGTGATCGTCGAGGGGATGTACGTGGTCCGCCCCGAACTCGAGGGCTACTACGACCTGACCGTCTTCGTGGACACGCCCTTCGACCTCGCGATGAGCAGAATGGTCGCGCGCGGCCACGATCACGGCCCGGGCGACTGGAATCAGCGCTGGCAGGCCTCGGACAAGTACTATTTCGCGGCGACGCAGCCGTGGTCCCGGCTCGACATCGTCGTCAAGGGACTGTGACCTCGAGGCTTTGCGCGAGTTGGGTGAGCGCGGGGCCGAGCGGCAGATCGACGCGGACGGCGGCCTGCGCGTCGCCGCGCGTCTGGCCCTGATTGATGATCGCGACCGTCTTGTAGGCCTTCGCCGCGTATCGCACGAAGCGCAGGCCTGACATGACGGTCAGCGAGGAGCCGAGGACGAGCAGCGCGCTGGACCGGTCGATCAGGTCGTAGCACTGCTGCACGCGCGGCCTCGGCACGTTCTCTCCGAAGAACACGACGTCCGGCTTCAGGATCCCGGTACCGCAGTCCGTGCACGAGGCGATCCGGAAGCCCGCGACGAGCGTGTCGTCGAGTTCGACGTCACCGTCCGGGTTGACGTGGCTGCTCTCGACGCGCTCCCGGAAGTCGGGATTCACCGCGTGCAGCCGCTCGTCGAGGTCCTCGCGGGTGCTCAGCGCGCTGCAAGTGAGGCAGATGACCCGGTCGAGCCCGCCGTGCAGCTCGATCGCGTCCGCCGAGCCCGCAGCGCGATGCAGCCCGTCCACGTTCTGCGTGATCACGCCCGAGACGTAGCCCGCGCCCTCCAGCGCCGCGACCGCGTGGTGCCCGGAGTTCGGCTCGGCCCCGGTGATCGTGCGCCAGCCGAGGTGGCTGCGCGCCCAATACCGCTGCCGCCCGGCCGCGCTGCCGACGAAGTCCTGGTAGGTCATCGGCGTGTGGCGACGCAGGCTGCCGGTCGCCCCGCGATAGTCCGGGATGCCGGACTCCGTGGACAGCCCGGCGCCCGTCAGCACCGCCACGTCGCGCCGCGCCAGAATCTCCGCGACATCCGAAAGCTCGTCCTCGCCGCCACCGGATTCCTGATCGGGATCAACCTGCTCCGCTTCGGCGGGCGGCTCGAGCATCGGGCGAACGCGCATGCCATCCAGGATACGTCGCCCGCGCCGATGCTCGACGGCCCTTACTCAAGCTGCCGGCCGCTAACCCGTGACGGTCACCCCGTCCGGCACGTCGCCCACAGTCACCGGACTGCCCACGGCTCCGGTGGCCACGGTGATCGGGACGACGTTGTTGACGTTCGAGTCGACCGCCCAGGCGGTGCTGCCGTCCGGGCTGAAGCCGACCGCGTAGGCGCCGGAGCCGGTCGGGATGAAGGTGCCCGCGGTGAGCGTGCCGAGGTCGATCGGGGTGATGCCGCCCGCGCCCGAGTCGGCGACGTAGGCGGTCTGGCCGTTCGGCGAGATCTGCACGTACTGCGGGCCCGCGCCGACCGGGATCGTGGCGGTCACCGCGTCCGTGGCGGAGTCGATTACCGAGACGGACGAGCCGCCGCCGTTGGTGATGAAGACCTTGCCGCTGTCCGGCGTGACGGCGACGCCGAACGGGGCCGCGCCGACCGCGATCGTGTGGCTGACCGTGTCCGTGGCCAGGTTCACGTCGCTGACGGTGCCCGAACCCTGGTTCGCGACCCACAGTTGCGTGCCGTCCGGGCTGACGGCCAACCGCTCGGGCTCGCTGCCGACTGTGACCGGCGTGCCCGCGGTGAGCGTCGCGACGTCGATCGGCTGAACGGTGCCGTCGCTGAAGTTGGTCACCCACACGGTCTTGCCGTCCGGAGTCGCCGCGACGTCCGCCGCGACCGAGCCGACCGCAATCGTGGCGACGACGGCGTTCGTGCTGGTGTCGATGACGGTCACGTCGTTCGTGTTGTTGTTGGCCACGAACAGTTTCCCGCCCGCGACGATCATGCCGTCGGGTCCGCCGCCGACCGGGATCGCCGGACCTGCGTTGTGCGTGCGCGTGTCCACCGGCGTCACGGTGTTGTCGCTGTAGTTCGAGACGTACGCGGTCGGGATGCTCTCCCCCGCCGCGGCGACCGTGACCAGCAGCGACACGCTCGGCAGCACGGCCCCGTTCGAGGCGTGCGCCGTGAACTGGACCTGGTAGTAGCCGGTGGCCATGCCGGACGCGGCGGTGATGGTGGCCGTCGTGCTCGCGGCCTTCCCGGCATCGGCCGTGAGCGTGGAACTGGCCGGAGTCGCGGAGAGTCCGGTCGGCGCCGTGGCCGTGTACGTGACCGATGCGGGACTGGTTCCGAGCGAGTTGTCCTCCTCGACCGTGACCGTCGTGCTGGAACCGGGCGCGATCCGGATCTGACCGGGCGTCACGTCGAGCGCGGCGCGGGTGCTCGCCGGGAAGCTGACCGGACCGGCGCCGAAGGACGGCGGCGCGTCTCCGGCTCCCGTGCCCCACTTCGTCGGCGTCGTGGTCAGGTTGAAGTCGAGTTCGTGCGTGCGGGTCAGGTCGATCCACGTCTTGTTCGTGTTCCGGCCGTCCACGGAGAGGCTCTGCACGTACGTGTCACCGGCGCCGTGCGCGTTGATGACGAGCGGGCCGTACGAGCCGTGGATCACCTCGTGCGCGAACTGCGGCGTGCCGAGCACGAGCATCGGCTCGCCGGGGGTCTGCGGGTACACGCCGAGCGCGGCCCAGACGTACCACGAGCTCATCGCGCCGAGGTCGTCGTTGCCGGGCTCGCCGCCGGGCGTGAGCGAGTAGAGCTGGCTGCTGATCTCGTGCACGACCTGCTGCGTCTTCCAGGGCTGGCCGACGCTGTCGTAGGCCCACGGCGTGTCGAACGAGATCTCGTTGCCCGCCCACTCGTTCGGCTCGTTCGGGCCGGCGTTGAGCTGAGTGAAGTAGCTGTCGAGGCGCGCGGCCGCGGCCTGGTCGCCGCCGAGGCCCTGGATCAGGCCTTGGAGGTTCTGCGGGACCATCCACGTGTACTGCGCCGCGTTGCCCTCCTGGAACCCGTTCTGCCCGAAGCCGGACAGGTTGGTCGGGACGGCCGGTCCGCTCGGGAACGCGCCGGAGGTGTCGCGCGGCTCGACGTAGCCGTCCGCGGTGTCGAAGACGTTCGACCAGTTCTGCGAGCGGTCGGTGAAGGTCTTCGCGGTCGAGTGCTGCCCGAGGTCGTTGGCCAGGCGGGATATCGCGAAGTCGTCGAGGGCGTATTCGAGCGTCTCGGAGGCACCGTTGGGGACCGGGCTGATCGAGTCCGAGCCGATGTTCGGGACGTAGCCGTCGGCGATGTACGCGGCGGCGTTGGGCCGCTCGACGAACCAGCCCTGGCCTGTGGCCGAGGTGCCGTCCGCGCCCTTGACCATGTCGGCGAGCGCGGCCGAGGCGTCGAAGTTCCGGGCACCGAACGCGTAGGCGTCGGCGAGGATCGGGTCCGAGGAGTCACCGTTCATGACGCCGGTGTACGCGTTGGCGATCGGCCACTTCGGCAGTGCGCCGCCTTGGGCCGCGTCGTTGACGAGCGAGGTGGCCATGTCCGAGGCGATGCCGGGATCGATCGTGGAGATCAGCGGGATCTCGGAACGGTAGATGTCCCAATCGGAGTAGTCGGCGTACTGGTTGTGCCCCGGTTGGACGTAGTGGGTCTTGTTGTCGAAGCCCGGGTAGGCGCCCGACGCGTCGTTGAAGATGCCCGGTTCGAGCGAGGCGTGGTAGAGCGCGGTGTAAAAGGTCTGCTGCTGCGTGGCCGTGCCGCCGGATATGCCGATCGTGCCGAGCTGGCGGTTCCAGGCGGCCGTGGCCTGCGCGGCGACCTTGCCGACGTCCCAGGTGCGGGCCTCGGCGTTGAGGTTGCCGAGAGCTCCAGCCGTGCTCACGTACGAGACGGCGACCTGCATGCCGACGCTCTGGTCGTGCCGCGTGTCGAAGGTGAGCCAGCCGCCCTGGACGGACGAGCCGGTCGCGCCCCACGTGCCGGACGCGGTGAAGGAGCGGTCGAAGCGCGCGGCGAAGTAGATCGTGTAGCTGTTCGGCTGGCCGCAGAAGTGGCCGCTCGTGACGGCGCCGGTGATCTCGTTGCTGCCGACGGTTTGGAACGTCGAAGCCGAACTGCCGCTGGCACTGTCCGCGACCTTCACGAGGACCTGTGCCTGCGCCGTGGCCGGATAGGTGAAGGACGCGACGCCGGAGCGCGCCGTGACAGCGAGCTGAGTCTTCACGCCGCCCGCGGTCACGGCGTAGGAGCCGGGGTGGGCGATCTCGCTGCTGTGGTCGAACGTCGCGGAGGCCGAGCTCGGGTCGGACGGGATCGCTCCGGTCAGCGGGAGGATCGGGAAGTCGCCCGCGGCCGCGCAGCCGGGGCCGGAGAAGTGGGTGAGGCTGAAGCCGGTGATGCTCGCATCGTCGTGGGAGTAGCCGCCGCCGTCGGGCCGCGAGGGCGTGTCGGGACTCCACTGGATCATGCCGAACGGCAGCGACGCGCCGGGGTAGGTGTCCACCTGCCCGACCACCGCGCCGCCGCTTCCGGTGCCCACCATCGTGTCCACCAGCGCGGCGGGATCACTGACGGCGGATGGGTTCGAATCGGCGGCGCGGGCGGACGCGGGTACGGCGAGCGTCGTGAGAGCGAGGGCGGCCAGCACGGTCAGGGAACGCAAGGACAACGTTGTCACAGCCCTTTGATAGACAGCCGGGAGGACTCTGTCAAGGCCCGCCCGGCCGCCGTCCGGGCCTGGATCAGTCCGCTGCCGCGAGCTCCAGCAGCCGGCGCCGCCACTCCAGCGCGTGCCGGATCCCGTCCTCCAGCTCGTACTTCGCGCGCCAGTCGAGCAGTTCGGCGGAGCGGTCGCAGCGGGTGTAGGCGCCGATCACGTCGCCCGGACGACGCGGCGCGTCCTCGGTGCGCAGCGGCGTGCCGGTGACCGTCTCGAAGGCGTTCGCGAGCTGACGGACCGTGACTCCCTTGCCGGTGCCCAGATTGATGACCACGTGCGCGGGTCGATCGCCGCCGACGAGCCGGTCGAAGCGGGTCAGGGCCGCGACGTGCGCCTGAGCCAGGTCCCAGACGTGGATGTAGTCGCGGATCCCGGTCCCGTCGCCGGTCGGCCAATCGACCCCGGTCAGCCGGAAGACCTCGCCCTTCTCCCACGCCTCGACCATCTTGCCGAGCGCGTGCGACGGGTTCAGCAGTTGGAGCCCGGTACGCATCTTCGGGTCGGCGCCGATCGGGTTGAAGTAGCGCAACGAGACCGCGCGCAGCCCGCTGCCGCCGAGCACGGCGTCCGCGAGGATCCGATCGACCATCGTCTTCGTCGCGGCGTACGGACTGCCGGGATCGACCTCGGAGTCCTCGTCCACCGTGAAGTCCGCGCCCGCCTTGTACATCGAGGCCGAGGAGCTGAACAGCACCCTGCGACAGCCGTTGCGCTCGAGGTGCTGCAGCAGGTCGATCGTCTTGCCCACGTTCTCGCGGTAGTAGCGCAGCGGCTCGCTCACCGAGTCCGGCACGACGATCAGCGCGGCGCAGTGCACGGCGGCCTCGATGTCCGGGTGCTCGGCGAAGATCCGGTCGATCAACCCGCCGTCCGCCACGTCGCCCCGGTAGAACACCCGCCCCTCGGTGAAGGATTCGCGCCCAGTGACAAGGCTGTCCAGAATGACCGGAACCCCGCCGTGGTCGAGCACCGCCGAAGCGATCGTGCTGCCGATGAACCCCGCACCGCCCGTGATAAGTACCTTCATGCTCTACGCTGACGCCGCGCCTGGCGGATCCGGTTGCGTTTCGATAACGTCGCTGCCCATGCTGATCACCTTGACGCGGGCGAGCGTCACCATGGGCGACGACGCGAGCGCCCCGCACTTCGACGACGTCGAGGCGGCCGAGGACGCGACGCTGGAGCAGGTGCTGCGAGCCGTGGACGCGGCTGGCTACCACCACGTGAGCGCGGGCGGCTGGACGACGTGGACCGCGTATTTCGGCTCCACGTTCCGGAGCGAATCGAGCCGTTCGCTCGCCGTGTTGAATCACCACCGGGTCGCCTACCTCGAGGACCCGAATGCCCGATTGGCGGATCTCGCGGCGGGCGGCGCGGTCGATCTCTATTTCGAGTACGAACTCGGCGACGACCCGGAAACCGTACGTGACCGGCTGTTGAACGGCCGGATGACCAGCGCCGTCACGGACTTCGAAATCACCGGAGAATAAGTCAGGTTAGCCTTTCCTAAGGGAATTGCCTTTTGGGGGATCGGCTTTATTCGGATATCATAATCACATGCCCACCACTACTGCGGACAAGCCCGCGCACGTCCGGACTCCGGGCCCGCCGCCCGCGCACCACCACCGGGACGTGAACGGCGGCTGGCTGCGGCCCGCGGTCTTCGGCGCGATGGACGGCCTGGTCACGAACGTCTCGCTGATCAGCGGCGTCGGCGCGGGCGGCGCCTCCCCGCACACGGTGGCGCTGACCGGCCTCGCGGGCCTGGTCGCGGGCGCCTTCTCGATGGCCACCGGCGAGTACGTCTCGGTGAGCTCGCAGAACGAACTGGTGCAGGCCGAGGTCGCCAAGGAGCGGCTGGAGCTGCGCCGCAACCCGATCGGCGAGCAGGCCGAACTGGCCGCCGCGTTCGTCGCGCAGGGCGTGGACGAGGATCTCGCCAGGCGGGTGGCCGCGCAGGTCTCCGCGCAGCCGGACCAGGGCCTCACGCTGCACGTGCGCGAGGAGCTCGGCGTGGACCCGCACGACCTGCCCTCGCCGTGGACGGCCGCGGGCGCCTCGTTCGCCGCGTTCACCCTCGGCGCGGTCATCCCGCTGGCGCCCTATCTCTTCGGCGTGCACGCGCTGTGGCTCGCCCTCGCGCTCGCCGCGCTCGGCGCCCTGGCCGGCGGCGGCGCGGTCGGCAAGCTCACCTCGCGGCCGGTGTGGCGCAGCGCCCTGCGGCAGCTGCTGCTGGCCACGGTCGCCGCGGGCGCCACGTTCCTAATCGGCCATCTCATCGGCCAGAGCGTCGGCTGACGCTGCGTCAGCCGCTGGTGACCCCCGAGAGCACCGGACGCACCCGGAACGACGAGCAGATCTGCGCGCCGCCCAGCGAGAGCTTGCTGCTCTGCGTCGTGTTCGGCGGCGTGACCAGCAGGTTCGCCGCATTCTGACCCGCGCAGCCGGAGCCGCCGGCCACGTCGCTCCACAGCAGCAGCGCGTCGGCCTGCGCGCCCGGAGCCAGCAGCACGACCGGCGCCTTGGCCAGTCCGTCGGGCAGCTGCCGGGTCGCGTCCAGCAGGTCCGCGCCGGTCTGGTCGACGAGCGAGGCGCCCGGGTAGCCGTGCAGGGTGCAGGCGTGGCCGCTCACGTTCTGGAAGACCAGCACCAGCGAGATCGTCCCGGCCGCGCCCTGGCCCTGCTTGTCGGTGACCTGGATCTCCCCGTTCTGGCAGGCCCGGCCGCCGCCCTGGTCGCCGCCGGTGCTGCCGGAGCCGGCGCCGTCCGTGCCGGTCGGGCTCGATCCGTCGCTCGGGACGGTGACCACTCCCCCGCTGTTCGCGCTCGGCTGCCCGTCCGCGGACGCGCCGCTCGCGCTCGTGCCGTGCGGACTGGTGCTCGCGTACGCGAAATAGCCCGCCCCACCCATCGTCACCAGGCCGAGAACGGCCGTCAGCAGGGCGAACTGTCCCTTGGTCATCACTTACCTCCGTCTACGGAGACGCACGATCTCCGTAGACGGTTGTCCTTTCCTTAAGACTTCTACAGCGACCAGTCGAGGGCCGGGTAGCCCAGCTCCGCCAGCGCCGCGTTGATCGCCGAGTACGGCCGCGAGCCGTGGAAGCCCTTGCTCGCCGACAGCGGCGAGGGGTGCGTGCCCTCGAGCACCCGGTGCCGCTCGGTGTCGATGAGCGCCTTCTTCGTCTTGGCCGGGCCGCCCCACAGCACGAACACGGCGGGCTGCTCGCGGTCGCTCACGGCGCGGATCACGGCGTCCGTGAAGGTCTCCCAGCCCTGCTTCTTGTGCGAGTTGGCCTCGTGGGCGCGCACCGTCAGCACCGTGTTGAGCAGCAGCACGCCCTGCTTCGTCCACGGCCGCAGGTCGCCGTCCTTGGGGATCGGCAGCCCGAGGTCGGCGTTCAGCTCCTTGTACATGTTGCGCAGCGACGGCGGCACCCGGACGCCCGGACGGACGGAGAAGCAGAGCCCGTGCGCCTGGCCGTCGTCGTGGTAGGGGTCCTGACCGAGCAGCACCACGCGCACGTCCTCGTAGGCGGTGGCCTCGAGCGCCGCGAAGATGTCCTCGCGCGGCGGGAAGACCTGGTGCGCGGCGCTCTCCGCGGTCACGAAGGCGTCCAGCTTGGCGTAGTACGGCTTCGCGGTCTCCGCGCCGAGTACCTTCTGCCAGGAGTCCGGCAGCGGCGGCAGGTGCAGATCGGTAGGCGTCGTCAGCTCATCGGTAGTCACGCGGGATACCGTAGCGGGCTCCGCCGACACCGGATGACTAACAGCTCTTCTCCTCCACGCCCCATTCGCGCGCCCAGGTCCGCGACCACTGCTTGAGCGGTTCGATCGCCTCGCCGAGCGCGAATCCGAGTGCGGTGAGCTCATAGCGTTCGGCAGAGTCCTGCGTCACCAGCCCGGCCTGCCGCAGTTCCTTGAGACGCTGGTAGAGCACCGTCGGCGACATCGAGTCGCAGCGGGTGCGCAGCTCGCGCGGGCCGAGCGGACCGAGCCGCAGCTCCCACAGGATCCGCAGCGTCCAGCGGCGGCCGAGCAGGTCGAACGCGGCCATCAGCGGCCGGCCGGTCTGCGAGCCGCGCACAGGGATTCCGGGCCGCGGGGCGGTCATCGCTCCTCCTTGACGTTACGGATTCCGTAACCGTACGGTACTCGCATCTCGGTGTTACGCAATCCGTAACGGCTAGGAGGCTGGAGACAGCATGTCGGCGTTCTACGAGCAGGTCGACGAGACGACGTTCCGCTCCCTGGAGGCGACTCAGGGGCCGTGGTCGACGGAGACGCAGCACGGCGGTCCGCCCAGCGCGCTGGCCGTGCGGGAACTGGAGCGGATCGCGCCGGACGGCGGCGGCCACCTCGCCCGGCTCTCGCTGGACTTCCTGGCCCCGGTGCCGGTCGCGCCGCTGACCGTGCGCGCCGAGGTGGTGAAGCCGGGCAAGCGCGCGCAGCTGCTCGCGGCCGAGGTCGTCGCGGGCGATCGCACGGTGCTGACGGCGCGCGCGTGGTGGCGGCGGCAGGTCCCCGATCTCGTGCCCGAGGTGCCCGATCCGGCGAGCGCGGCGTCGTTCCCGGATCCCGAGACGCTGGAGACGGCCGTCCCCGAGGACGACCTGAGCCGCCACCTCGACCACGGCTGGATCGCGGCGATGGAGATCCGCTACATCGCGGGCCACGCCTCGAAGCCCGGCCCCTGCCAGGTCTGGGTCCGCCCGCGGGTGCCGCTGCTCGCCGCCGAGCCGACGAGCCCGACCCAGCGCGCGGTGCTGATCTCGGACGGGGCCAGCGGATTCAGCTCGGTCTTCGACTTCCGCACGCACCTGTTCAGCAACCTCGACCTGAATCTCAGCTTCCTGCGCGAGCCCGCGGGCGACTGGATCTCGTTGGACGCCAACACCTCGCTGGACGCGGCGGGCGGCGGCACCACGATGACCCGGCTCGGCGATCGGGGCGGTGTGTTCGCCAACGTGATGCAGGCGCTGTACGTCGAGCCGCACGGCGCGCGCGGATAGCGAACGAGCGAGGAGCGACCCGGAACCGGTACCGGTGCCGTGGCGTAGGATGGGCGGTCGTAAACGTTTTCGAGTCGTGCGGCGACGGACGGGGGCGGCCACCCATGGCGGGGATCAAGGATCTGGCCCGGGAGTGCGGCGTGTCCGTGGCGACCGTGTCCCGGGCGCTGAACGGCCATCCCGAGGTCAGCGTGGAGACGCGGCGGCAGATCCAGGAGGCGGCCGAGCGGCTCGGGTACCGGCCGAGCCAGTCGGCGCGCGCCCTGGTGCGCGGGCGCTCCGATGCGGTCGGGCTGCTGTGGGACAGCGGCTACGAGACCGTCGGCCGCCGCCATCCGTTCCTGCTCTCGCTGCTCGTCGGGATCAAGCAGGCGCTCAACGGCGCGGGGCGTCATCTGATCCTGCTGAACGTGGACGTGGACCGGCAGGGCCCGCGCGCGTACATCGAGACCGCGCGCGAGTTCCAGCTCGACGGCGTGATCGTGATGGGTCTCGACGGCCACCTTCCGGCGGTCCAAGCGCTGTTCGAGTCCGGGCTGCCGTGCGTCGCCGTCGATGCCGACCTCGCGGGGCCGCGCACGGGTTACGTCACGTCAGACAACCGCGCCGGGGCCGTCGAGGCGGTCCGGCATCTGTACGACCTCGGCCATCGCCGCATCGCCACCATCACCGGCCCCCTCGAGTTGATGCCCGCCGTCAATCGTCTGAAGGGCTTCGAGCAGGCGGTCGGCGAGCTCGGCCTCGACGTCCCGGAGGCGTTCGTCCAGTCCGGCGACTTCTTCATGGACAGTGGCTACGCCTGCGGGACGCGGCTGGCCAAGCTGCCGAAGTCCCAGCGCCCGACGGCCGTTTTCGTGGCGGGTGACGAGATGGCCCTCGGCGCGATGCACGCGTTCGCGGATGCGGGCCTGGACGTACCGAAGGATATCGCGGTCGTAGGGTTCGACGACATCGAGGCGGCCGGCCTGGTCCGTCCCGCGCTGACGACCGTCGCGCAGGACACGCTCGGCCTCGGCGCGGCGGCGGTCGACGCGCTCGTCGCCCTCGTGAACAACGCGGCGGACGCGACGGCCGCTCCGCTGCATCTGCCGATCCTCACCCCCACGAAGCTCGTCATCCGGCAGTCCTGCGGCGCTGAGCGCTAGCGGCCGCGCGGATGCCGATCTGTGGCCGCGGGGTGACGCTTGATGCATGCTGTACCACTTCACGAGCCGCCAGCACTGGGAGCGGATCGTCGAGGACGGCGAGATCAAGGCGCTCTCTCCGGCCGACCTCGCGTACGAGCCCAAGGTGGTGCACCTGACGGTCAGCGGCTCCGAGCGCACCCTCCCGGCCTCCGTCGTGCCCGACGTCGTGATCAGCATCGACGACGATTCCTCGCTGGCCACGACGAGCTTCCTCGAGTGGTACGCCCTGGAACTACCGCCGGTGCTGCAATCGCCCTTCGACGACGATCTGCGCACTACAACGACCTGGCCGGTGCGTCCCGAGGTGCACTGGTTCGTCGTGAAGGGGCCGGTCCCGGCGGCGTTGTGGGTCGAGGCCAGGTCGCTCGTCGACGACGCGCAGCTCTGGCCGCCGCCTGCCGGTTAGAGCCGGTTGGAGCCGGTTAGAACGGCGCCGGGTCCAGTAACCCGATGGCGAGATCTCCGTGCTCGGCGATGCGGTCGATGACGTCCGCCGGGGTGAACGCGAACGACTTCGGGCTGCCGGTCTCCACTTCGCGCCAGGTCAGCGGCGTGGCCACGCCTGGACCGTGCTCTCGAAGGCGCAGCGTGTAGGGGGACGCGGTCGTCGACTTCGTGTGGTTCTGAGCCCAGTCCACCAGGACGCGGCCGCCCGATCGCGCCTTCGGTCCGCGCACGTGCGTGATCAGCTCCCGATGCGTCGTCGTGAGGCGCTGGGCAACCTCCTTGGCGTAACCGACGGCGTCATCCGCGCGCCACGGCGGATCGAGCGCGACGTACACGTGTATACCGAGGCCGCCGCTGGTCCCCGGGACGGAGTTCAGGCCGTCCGCACGAAGTCGGTCGCGGACCAGCAGCGCCACGCGTGCGCACGTGCCGATGTCCGCGCCGTCGCCCGGGTCGAGGTCGAAAACGATCCGGTCGTGCAGGTCCGGGCCGGTCTCGGCCGTCCACTGCGGCACGTGCAGCTCGATGCAGTACGCGTTGACGGCGGCGATCAGAGTGGCGGTGTCGTCGAGCGCGAGGTGGTTGTGCCGGCGCTTCTCGATCGTGGTGACCCACCCGGGCAGCCCATCGGGGACCTCGTGCGTGAAGAAGCGCGGGCCGTCCACTCCGGCCGGGCAGCGCACGAAGCTGGCCGGACGCCGCCGCACGTGCGGCACGAGCACCTCCGCCGCCTTCAGGTAGTAGTCCAGCACCTCGGCCTTCGTGAAGCCGGGCCACAGGCGCTTGTCCAGGTGGGAGAGGGTGATCTGCCGGTCTCCGACCTGCGCGCGGATCCGCTCGGGCATACCCTGGAAATCCCCGTACATGGAGGCATGTATGCGAGCCTCATGGTCAGGATCGATAGCGGTCAACCTGTTCTCGGTTCCGGTCCAGCTCTACAAGGCCACCGAGACCCACGCTGGGCCGAAGACCTACCAGGTTCACGAGAAGGACGGCGGACGCATCCGCTACCGGCGCGTGTGCGAGCTGGAGGACAAGGAAGTCCCGTTCGACGAGATCGCCAAGGGGGTCGATGTCGACGGGGACGAGCAGGTCATCCTCACCTCGGACGATCTCGAGGACCTGCCGGTACCGAGCCTGCACCTGATCGACGTGCAGGGCTTCGTGGACGCCGACGCGTTCGATCCTATGCAGTTCGACCAGGCGTACTACGTCGGTCTCGGCAAGCGCGCCCCCGACAAGCCGTACGTGCTGCTGCGCGAGGCGATGCGCGAGGCCGGAAAGGTGGCCATCGCGAAGGTCACGCTGACCACGAAGGAGTCGCTGGCGCTGCTGCGCGTCGTCGACGACCTGCTCGTGCTGCACACGATGCTCTGGCCGGACGAGGTTCGCCGCGCGGACCTGCGTGCCCCGAGCGACAAGGTGCACGCGAACGAGCTGCGGATGGCCCAGTCGCTGCTGGAGGAGGTCACGAAGGGCTTCTCGATCGACGACCTGCACGACGAGTACCGCGAGGCGATGGAAGCGCTGGTGGACGCGAAGCAGCACGGCGCGAAGCCCAAGGCCCCGGCGCCGCAGCGCGAGGAGTCGAACGTCATCGACATCACCGAGATCCTCAGCCGCGCGATCGAGTCCGAGCGCGAGAGGAAGAAGGGCACGGGTACGCCACCTCCGGCAAAGAAGACCGCGGCGAAGAAAACCGCGGCGCCCGCGAAGAAGACCGCCGCAGCCAAGAAGACGACGGCGGCCAAGAAGACCACTACGCCGCGGACGCGGAAGGCCGGTTAGTCGCCTGCGCTAGCGCTTCTGAGCGAGCGTCAGGCCGTCGGCGATCGGCAGCATGACCACCTCGACGCGCTTGTCGGCGGCGAGTCGGCCGTTGAACTCGTGCAGCGCCTCGGGATCCGGGTCGCCGTCCTTGCTCGCCTCGGCGCGGCGTGAGTCGACGACGTCGCCCCGGCGGAACACGTTGTCGAAGGCGATGATGCCGCCGGGCCGCATCCGCGTGATCAGGGCGCTGTAGTAGTCCCAGTACGGCTTCTTGTCGGCGTCGACGAAGGCCAGGTCGATGTGCTCCTCCTGCGGGAGCGCGTTGATCGTGTCCAGCGCCTGGCCGATCCGCAGGTCCATCCGGTCCGTGAGCCCGGTGCGCTGCCAGGCCTCGCGGGCGATCGCGGTCCACTCCTCGCTGATGTCGCAGCAGATCAACGTGCCGCCTTCGGCCAGGCCGCGCGCGATGCAGATCGAGGAGTAGCCGGTGAACGTGCCGATCTCCACCGCGACCTTCGCGCGGGTCAGCCGCGCGAGCATCGTCAGCAGGATGCCCTGCTCCGGCGCGATCTGGAACCGGGCGATCGGCCCGAGATCCGCTGTGCGCTCGATGAGCCATTCCTGCACCTCGTCGCGCGCGGTGCAGTGGTCGAGGATGTACGCGTGGAGCTCCGGGGTGACCGGCACCGACGTCGTCGTCATTCTCCGGATCTTAGTCGGCGGTCACGCGTTGAGCAGGAGCACACCGGTTAACGCGGCGAGGATTCCGATGTTCTGGATCGCGCGCAGCCGCTCCTTCAGCAGCGCCCACGCGAGCACCGTGCTGACGACCGGATAGAGCCCGGACAGCGCCATGACCACGGGCAGATTGTGCCCGGCGTGTCGGGTCGCGACGCCGTACAGTCCGTTGGCCGCGACGTCGCCGAGGCCGTTGAAGACGAACAGGACGGCGATCGACGGCGACCACGGCAGGCCGTTGACCAGGCTCTTGCGTCGCGGCAGGCCGCTCAGCGCGACCGGCGCGAGGATCAGCAGTCCGGCGACGCGCTGGCTGAGCAGCGTGCCGTAGACGCTCGTGGCCGAACCGAGCGCGAAGAAGATGTAGTACAGGCCGAAGCCGATGGCCGACGCGAGCGTGTAGAGCAGCGTGGACCGGCTGACGAGGCTGCCCTCGCGAAACTCCGGGCCCGAGGCGAGGACGACGCCGACGAACGCGAGCATGATGCCGACGCCCTGGAGCAGATCGACCGTGCCGCCGCGGGAGAGCGACCAAAGCACCGGGATCGCCGCACTGGTCGCCGAGAGCGGGGCGACCAGAGACATCGGGCCCGCCGCCATCGCCTTGTAGAAGCAGGCGAGGGCGATCGCGCCGCCCGCACCCGCTGCGGCCCCGTACCACTGGTAGGCGCCGAACGGCGGTTGCACGAGCGGGACCCCGAGCAGCAGGACGGTCGTGGCCAGCGTGACGCCGAGGAACACGACGGCGGTCGAGGGCCAGCGCTTGGCCAGCGTGGCCCCGACGAAGTCGCTGCTGCCCCAGATGGCGGAGGCCAGCACGGCGAGCAGCGACGGCATGTGAGACTCCCGAAATGTAAGGTCGTCGAGAGTCTATCGCCCCCTACTGCCCGGAGTTCGCGTACGAGCCGAGGCCGACCAGGCAGTACACGGCGGACCAGATGGTCGCGTCGCCGTAGGTGTCGCTCTCGGTGAAGGCGTACTGCGAGTCGGTGACGTCGTTGCACTTGTCCAGGTCGGTCGTCTCGAGGAACGTCTGGACGACCTTGTAGTGCGCGTCCGAGGAGGAGCAGTCGACCTCGTTCATGTCGGTGATGCTGACTTCGGACGTGGAGGTGATGTAGGGCCCGTTGAAGCACGTGTCCGCGGTGTACGGCTCGGAGTTGGGCAGCGTGGACGTGTCGTCGTACGTCGAGGTGTCGTCGTAGGTGGACGTGTCGTCGTACGTGGATGTGTCGTCATAGGTCGAGGTGTCGTCGTACGTGGACGTGTCGTCGTAGGTCGAGGTGTCCGCGTACGTGGGCGTCGTGTAGCTGTACGGGCTGTACGAGGGATCGGCGAACGGGTCCGAGTCTCCGCTGCTCGAGCATCCGGCGACGGTCAGCGCGACCACCGCGGCGAAGGTCGGGGCGGCGATCATGGCCGCTATGCGCTTGTCCGGCATCACAGTCTCCTGACTTGGTCTTTCGTCGGAGCACCGACGTTAGCCAGCCGGGCCTGGGACCCCTCCCGAGATCACCCGCGCCGGGCGGCCCGCGCGACCATGTGCGCCGCGACCGGCACCGTCCACGTCTGGAACAGGCCAACCAGGATCAGCGTCGTGATGTCGTCGGCGGTGCGCAGCCGCAGCGCGACGCCGAGCAGCATCATCAGCAGCCCGAGGACCTGCGGTTTCGTGGCGGCGTGCATGCGCGTGAGCACGTCCGGCAGCCGCAGCAGCCCGATCCCGGCGACCAGCGACCAGACCGCGCCGCCGAGGATGACCACGTCCCCGATGTCGTCCGCCACATGTCCCGCGCTCACAGCCCCTCCTCGCGGCGCTTCTCGAGTTCGCTCTCCGGCAGCGGCTCGGGCAGGGTTCCGGCGAGCGCGTCGAGATCGCCGGGGCCGGAGCCGCAGCCGTCCTCGCCGGAGATCTCCTCGCCGCCGCCCCCGAACCGCGCGAGGCAGACCGAGCCGGTGAATCCGACGAGCGCGAGCAGCAGCAGGATCGGCAGGAACTCGCCGTCGTGGTGCTGCGCGGCGTCGACGGCGATCGCGGCTAGGCAGATCGCCGACAGCGTGTCAAGGCCGACGGCCCGGTCGAAAACGCTCGGCCCGATGACCGTGCGCACGAGCACCAATGCCGCCGCCACGACCAGAACCCCGGCCGCGCCGTACAGGCACACGTTATCCATCGTCAGAACTCAGCCCTCCAATACGCGTTGGCGTTCGGCGCGCGACCCGAAAGCTGCCGTGATCCGGCGTTCCAGGAGCTGCACGTCACGCCGGATGTTCTGCTCGGCGTCAGGCGACGAGGCGTCGAAGACGTGGATCTCCAGCACGCCGTCGTCCGGACGCGCGTCGACGACCGTGCTGCCGGGGACGGCCGTGACCGCGACGGCGACCATCGTGATCATCAGACCGCCGCGCACCCGCAGTGGCACGTCGTAGACCGCGGACGGCGGCAGGCGCGGCGTGAGGATGTGCCAGGCGACGCGGCAGCTGGAGATGAACAGGTCGATCGTCACGTAGAACAGCAGGCTGAGCGCGGCGAGCGGGCGGAAGCGCAGGCCGATCTCGACGGCGGGCTGCGGCGTGGCCCAGAGCAGTCCGATGCCGACGAGCAGTCCGCTGCCGATCGCCAGGGGGCTGACACTCCCCCACAGCAGCAGCCAGACGCTGAGCAGCCACACGACCGCTACCGGGCTGGTCGCGCGTGCGCTGAGGCTGCGGAGCTGTTTCAATGCGTGCCTCCCACGGCGTGCACGGCGTTGATGTACGTGCTCGGATCCAGCAGTTCGGCCGCTGCGCGCTCCGTGTATTCGGCGATCTGTCCGGCCCAGACCGTGTAGGCGAGGCTGAGCAGGATGAGCACGATGGTCGCGCCGAGCATGCCGATCGGGTAGCTCTCGCTGGTGGAGATGCGTCGGCCGCCGATGCCGCGCGCGTCGCCGACCGTGCTGCGGATGACGGCGATCGAGTCGGAGCCGGGCAGGATGATCTGGCGGTTCGCGTCCTTGCCCAGGCCTTCGCCGGGTGCGCGCCAGAACGCCCGCGCCCACACCTTCGTCATCGCGTACAGCGTCAGCAGGCTGGTGACGAGCATCGCGGCGAGCAGGATGTACGCGCCGACCCCGCCGTCGGCCGCCGCGGCCTGGAGCAGCGCGAGCTTCGCGATGAAGCCGGAGAGTGGCGGGATCCCGGCGAGGTTCATCGCGGGGATGAAGAACAGCAGGCCGAGTACGGGGGCGAGCCGCGCGAGCCCGGCGAGGCGGCCGAAGTCGGCGGTTCCCTCGCGTCGCTCGATCAGTCCGGTGACCAGGAACAGCGTGGTCTGCACGGTGATGTGCGTGATCGCGTAGAAGAGCGCGCCGGACAGCGCGCGGACCGACCCGATCGCGAGGCCCAGGACGAGGAATCCGACATGGCTGACGAGCGTGAACGAGAGCAGGCGTTTGAGATCCGCCTGTGCGACGGCACCGAGGATCCCGATGATCATCGAGAGCGCGGCGACGGTGTACAGGAGGGGCGCCTGCCGATCGTGCGGGAACAGCAGGGTTTGCGTGCGGATCAGCGAATAGACGCCGACCTTGGTGAGCAGTCCGGCGAACACGGCCGTGACCGGCGCCGGCGCGGTCGGATACGAGTCGGGCAGCCACGCGGAGAGCGGGAAGACCGCCGCCTTCACCGCGAACACCGTGATCAGTAGTACTTGTACGGCCAGGCGCGCGGCGGGCGCGACTGTGGCGAGGCGGACGGCGAGGTCGGCCAGGTTGACCGTGCCGCAGGCCGCGTACGCGACGGCGATCGCGGCGACGAACAGCAGCGAGGACGCAGCGCCGACCATGATGTAGACGGCGCCGTGCCTGATGCGCGCGTCGGTCCCGCCGATGGTCATGAGCACGTAGCTGGCCGTCAGCATGACCTCGAAGCCGACGTACAGGTTGAAGAGGTCTCCGGCGAGGAAGCTGTCCGCGATACCGGCGGCCAGCACGAGGTACGTCGGATAGAAGATGGCCAGCGGCGCGCCGGACTCCACCTCGTTCTCGTCGGCCGAGCGCTGGCTTTGCGAATAGAGCAGCACACAGAGGGTCACCGACGAGGAGACCGCGAGCATCAGCCCGGAGAAGCGGTCCACGACGAGGCTGATCCCGAGCGGCGCAGCGAAGGACCCGACTTGTACGACGATTGGGCCGTGTCGGTCAGCCTCGACGAGCAGAATCGAGCTGATGACCGTATCCGCGCACAGGACGAGCAGCGAGATCGAGGTCTGCATCCGCACGCGGCGCGGGCCGAGCACGAACTTGATGCCGACGGCGAAGAGCGGGAGCAGAACAGGCAGGGGCACCAGGGCTCTCATGCACCCACCTCGCTGGCGCTCGGCGGGCGCATTCGATCAGGCGCTGTGCCTTTTGGTTCGCTCGCAAGCTCGCTCATGCGCCGCCTCCTCTGCTCGTGGGCGGGCGTTCGAAGTCGGTGTCCGACTCGGTCTCCTCTTCCAGGTACTCGTAGTCCTCGGCGCGCGCGGCGATGGCTCGCTGCAACCTGGCTCGGGCCCGCAGTTCACGCCGTGCCTCGCGGAGGGCTTCGCGCAGTTCGTGCTTGCGCGCGCGGGAGGCCTCCAGCGCTGCACGCCGGTCCGCTCGGTACGCGGCGCGCTGCGTGCGGAGATCGCCGCGCAGGTCTTCGCGGTGTGCGGCGCGTGCGATGCGGCGGTCCTCGACGTCGTCCTGCACGAGGTCGTCGCCGTTGAGCTGCCAGTTCCGATACGCGAGGGCGAGCAGGAACGCGGCCATCCCGAGCGTGATCACGATCGCGGTGAGGATCATGGCCTGCGTGAGGACGTCGGCCGGACCGAGGCCGCCGGCCGCGAGGATCAGCAGGTTGAGCCCGTTGCCGGTCATGATCAGGCCGAGCACGAGGCGCGTGAGGCTCTGCGCCATCAGCTGGTAGACGCCGCAGGTCACCAGCAGGCCGCCGGTGAAGATGAGGGTGAGGCTGGCCGCGTTCACGCTCCCTCCTGCGCGGGTTCGGCGGCCGCTCGGCGGTCGGCGGCGATGTGTCGGTCGAGTTCGGAGCCGAAGGACCGCAGGATGTCCAGGACCAGGCCGATGACGAGCACGTACACGCCGATGTCGAAGAGCAGCGAGCTGTGCACGGTCAGCTTGCCGGTGACCGGCAGGTGCACGGTGAAGTGCCCGGGTGCGAGGACCGAGTCACCCCACACGTAGCCGAGCAGCGCCGTGCCCGACGACAGCGCCATGCCGAGGCCGAGCAGGACACCCGCGTCGATCGGCGCCGCGGCAGCGAGTTCGTAGCGCCCACCTGCGAGGTAGCGCATCGTCAGGCCGAGTCCGGCGAGCAGGCCCGCGACGAATCCGCCGCCGAGTCCGTATTCGCCGTGCAGGAGCAGGTAGAGCGAGACCAGCAGAATCGTGTGATAAGTCAGCCGCGCGACGACCTCGAGTTGCAGCGAGCGCTGGAGCACGGCCGGACGCGCGGCGAGCCAGCCGCCTTCGGTGAACCCGCCACGTCGCGAGCGGCGCACGAACGTCCCGGTGGTACGCCGGGCGAAGACGAGGCTCGTGACCCCGGCCGCGCAGATCGCGATGACGCTGCTCTCGCCGAGCGTGTCCCAGGAGCGGAAGTCGACGATGATCGCGGAGATGACGTTCTCCAGGCCCGCTTCGTGCGCCAGATCGGAGTATCCGGACGCGACCGGCGGCGCCTGACGCGCGGCGGCGGCCACGTACGTCAGTGAGCTGAGCACGATCCCTGCGGCGAGCGCGAGCATGAGGTGCGCGAAGCGGCGTCGGGTCCGCTGCGTGCGCACGAAGGTCGGATCGAGGCGGCGTAGTACGAGGACGAACACGATCAGCGAGACGGTCTCGGCGGCGAGCTGCGTGAACGCGAGGTCGGGTGCGTCGTCGACGAGGAAGAGGATCGCGACCGCGAAGCCGCTGACGCCGGTGACCAGCGCTGCGGCGAGCCGGTTGGTGAGCAGCGGGACGCAGATCGCGGCGATGCAGGTGAGGATCGCGACGGCGAGCTGCGTGCGCGAGGACCACCACGGCGTCGGGTGCGGCACGTGCCAGGGCGCGCCGGAGAACAGGGCCCAGGCTCCGAGGGCGACCGCGCTGAGGAACACCGTGCCGACGTAGACCGGCAGCGATCCGCGCTGCACGGAGCCGGTGATCTGCAGCGATGCCCGCTCGACGGCGAGCAGCAGGTTGTTGACGACGTCCTCGCCCTCGGGCAGCTTGTGCTCCTTGTGGAAGCGCAGCAGGGGCTCGCGGGCGATGAACAGCGCGGCGCCGCCGATCCACGCGATCGCGGACAGCAGCAGCGGCAGGCCGAATCCGCCCCATCCGGTCGCGTAGAGGTGCACGTGGTGCTCGCCCGGCACGGTGTCGGCGTATCCGGAGACGAGGTCGTTGAGCAGGGGCGCGCCGATGCCGAGGACCAGTCCGGCGAGGGCGAGCAGCGCGGCGGGTCCGAGCGTGAGCCAGGCCGACGCGTGTACCGGCGTGTCCTTGATACCGGGTTTGCGCGCGAAGGCTCCCCACACGATGCGGCACGTGTATGCGACGGTGAGCGCGGAGCCCGCGACGAGGACGGCGAGGACGAAGGGGTCGGTGGCCGAGCCGTGCTGCGCGCCGAGGACGAAGGAGTCGAGGACTGATTCCTTCGCCGCGAATCCGAGCAGCGGCGGGATCCCGGCCATCGAGATCGCGGCCAGGCACATGACGACGCACAGGCCGGGCAGCGAGCTGGCGAGGCCGGAGAGTTTGCGCAGGTCACGTGTTCCGGCGCAGTGGTCGATGATGCCGACGCCGAGGAAGAGCGGAGCCTTGAACACGGCGTGCGCGAGGAGCATCGCCAGGCCCGCGTACGCGGTGTCGCGCTGACCGGCGCCGAGGATGGCCGTGAGGAAGCCGAGCTGGCTGACGGTGCCGAACGCGAGCACGCGCTTGAGGTCGAACTCGCGCAACGCCCTGATTCCGCCGAGCAGCATCGTGCCGCCGCCGAGGACGAGGCAGAGCCCCTGCCACGTCGGGTCGCTGCCGTAGGCGGGGGCGAGTCGGGCGATCAGGTAGACGCCCGCCTTGACCATCGCGGCGGCGTGCAGATACGCGCTGACCGGGGTCGGGGCGGCCATCGCGCCGGGCAGCCACTGGCTGAACGGGAAGACGGCGGACTTGGCGAAGCAGCCGACGAGGATCAGCACGAGCGCGGCGGTGACTGACGCGCCGTGCGGCGGGTGGGCCAGGATGGCGGAGAGCCGGTACGTGCCCGCGACCTGGCCGAGGATCACGACGCCCGCGAGCAGCGCGAGCCCGCCGAAGGTGGTGACGGTCACCGCTCGCAGGGCGCTGCGGCGAGCCGTGGGCCGATCCGCGTAGTGGCCGATGAGCAGGAACGACAGGATGGTCGTCAGTTCCCAGAACACGAACAGCAGGATCAGGTCGTCGGCGAGGACCAGTCCGATCATCGCACCGGCGAACCCGGTCAGCGAGCAGGCGAACAGTCCGAGCCCCGGCTCGTCCGAGTCGAAGTAGCGCGCGCAGTAGACCAGCACCAGCGCACCGATCCCGCCGGCCAGGTAGAGCAGCACGAGCCCGAGCGGGTCCAGCCGGAAGGCGAGGGAGACGCCGTACGCCGGGACCCACCGCGTGACCTGCTCGATCTGCTGGCCGTCGACGATCCGCGCGGTCTGCGTCAGGGCCCAGACGAAGGCCGAGGCCGGCGCGAGCGCGAGCACCAGGAACGCGGAACGGCCGTGCTTGCGCACCAGGACCGGCGCGAGGACGGCTCCCAGGGCGTGCACGGCCACCAACCACAACACGCCCTGAGTATTCGTTATGTTGCTTTTATCCCGACACGCGACACGCCGTGACGGCGCCGGGTCTCAGCCCATAGACTCAGCGCATGGCGCGATACGAGTACCGCTGCCGCGCGTGCGGCGCGACCTTCGAGCAGACCCGTCCGATGTCCGAGGCCAACGAGCCGACGACCTGCCCGGCCGGGCACACGGACACGGTCAAGCTCTTCTCCGCGGTCGCGGTCGGCGGTCGCGCCGCGGGCCCGGCGCCCTCCGCGGGCGGCGGCTGCTGCGGCGGCGGTTGCTGCTCGTAGCCGGACCGTCAGGCCGTCGCGCCACGTCGCTCCGCCGCCGTGGCGCCCTTGCGCGCGGCCGGCACGTGCTCGGCGGCCCGCGCGAGGCCGAAGCGCGGCATGTTCCCGTACAGGCACTCGTACTGACCGGCCTTGACCTGGTACGACTCGTGCCAGATGCCGACGAGCGGCTTGTCGTACCCGATCAGCCGGTTCCACTTCTTCCAGGCCGGGTGGTGCGGCGCCCGCGCGTCCCGCGCGAAGGCCTCCAAGTGCTCGACGCTGCGCCAGTACTGGACGACGAGCGGACCGTCCGGGCCGATCGTCAGCATCGCGTGCAGCAGCCCGGCCTCGGGGTGTTCGCGCAGGTAGGACAGCATCTTCGGCATGGCGGTGAAGGCGAAGAGGTTCTTCGCGACCCGCCACGGCCTGTTGAAGCGCATCCCGATCAGGAAGACCACGAAGTCCCCCTCGATATCGGCCGACATACGACCGGCCACGACCTGAGCCATGACGACCTCCTCATGGATAGCGGATAGCATCACTATCCGTTCTCTCCGGGTAGCCTGTCAAGAAAGGAGTGTGACCCTCGTGCGCATCAGCGAGTTGTCCGCGGCCAGCGGGGTGCCGCTGCCCACGGTGAAGTACTACCTGCGCGAGGGCCTGCTGGCCGCGGGCGAGCGCACCGCGCGCAACCAGGCCGAATACGGCGCCGAGCACCTCGCGCGGCTACGGCTGATCCGGGCGCTGATCGAGGTCGGCGGCCTGAGCGTGGCCGACACCCGCACCGTGCTCGCCGCCTCCGACGACCCGGAACTCCCGCTCAACGAGGTGCTGGGCGCCACGCACGACGCCGTCACCCGCCGGGCCGCCCCGAACCGCGGCGGACCCGCCTGGACCGAGGCGCGCGACCTCGTGCTGGACCGGGCCAAGGAACACGGCTGGCGCGTCGAGGAGGACGGCCCGGCGCTCGACCAGGCCGCCGACGCGGTCGCCGCCGTCATCGCCGCGGACATGCCGGAGCTCTACCCCTTGATCGACGTGTATTTCGAGGCCGTCGAGCCGATGGCGCGGCGGGAGGTCGAGACCGTGCTCTCGATGGGCTCCGACGATCAGATCGTGCGCGGCGTCGTCATCGGCACGGTGCTCGGCGAGTCCCTGTTCAACGCGCTGCGGCTGCTGGCCCAGCAGCACATCTCCACCGAGCTGCTCGACCCGGGCAAGACCGGCGACCAGGCCGGCGCTTAACCGGTTCCGAACATCTTTTCTTAGCCGATTCTCCAGTCCAGAGGCACTTTCGTTCAGTCAGCTGAGGCACAGTGGGGTCATGACGACGACCACCGGGCCGGGGCATCGCGCCGCGCCAGCCGCAGGCGCCACCGTGCTGCCGCGCCCTGGCCGCACGTGGACCCACGCCCTCGTCGCCATGATCGTGCTCGGCGGGGTCCTCGTGCTCTCGATCTGGTGGCAGGACACGGCGGCCAGTTCGCTGAACAACGCCGCGGGCCTGGTCACGGCCGCCGGTCGGGTGCTCGGCATGCTCGCTGCGTACCTGCTGCTGGTGCTCGTCGCGCTGATGGCCCGAATACCGCTGCTCGAACACCGCGTCGGCTCGGACGTGCTGACACGCGTGCACCGCGCGCTCGGCGAGTACACGGTCTCCCTCGCCCTCTGCCACGCGCTGCTGATCATCCTCGGCTACGCGCTGACCGCGCACACGAACCCGGTCAGCGAGACGGTCACACTCGAACTCGACTACCCCGACGTACTGATGGCCACGGCCGCGCTCGGGCTCCTCATCTGGGTCGGCATCGTCTCGGCACGCGCCGTACGTCGCCGCATGGCCTACGAGTCCTGGTACTACATCCACCTCTACGTCTACCTGGCGATGGCCCTCGCGTTCTCGCACGAGTTCGCGAACGGCGCCGAGTTCTCGACCTCCGCGCACAACCGGATGATCTGGGTCACCGCGCACGTCCTGGTCGCCGCGCTGCTCGTCTTCTACCGCATCGTCGTCCCGATCTCGCGGTCGCTGCGGCACGACGTACGCGTCGCAGGCGTCGTACGCGAATCCAAGGGCGTCGTCTCCCTGCACCTGACCGGCCGCAACCTGAACCGGCTCCGCATCCAGCCGGGGCAGTTCCTTCGCTGGCGCTTCCTCGACCGCGCGCACTGGTGGCAGTCGCACCCGTACTCGCTCTCCGCGACGCCCGACAACAGACGTCTGCGGATCACGGTCAAGGACCTCGGCGACGCGAGCGGCTCGCTCAGCAGGCTGCGTCCCGGCACGCGGGTCTGGTTCGAGGGGCCGTACGGCGCGTTCACGGCCCGCCGGATCGACCCGACCGCCGGCGGCAAGGTGCTGATGATCGCGGGCGGCGCCGGGATCACGCCGTTGCGCGCGCTGTTCGAGTCGCTGCCCGGCGGCGGCGGTTCGGCGGTCCTGCTCTACCGCGCCTCCACGCCCGCCGACCTGCCGCTCTACGCGGAGCTCGCCCAGATCGCCAAGCAGCGCGGCTTCGGCCTGTTCCCGCTGGTCGGTTCCCGGCACACCGAGCCCGACCCGTTCTCCGCCGCCGAACTGCGCAGGCTGGTGCCGGATCTGGCCGAGCGCGACGTGTACCTGTGCGGCCCGCCCGGCCTCGTGCACGCGGCCCGCAGAGGCCTGCATCGGGCGAAGGTGCCCAGGCGCCGCATCCACATCGAATCCTTCGACTTCTAGACAGGGAAGGTCATGAGAAAAGTCGTACTGGCGCTGCTTCTGACGGCGGTCGGCCTCGGCCTGCTGCTGTCGTTCAAGTCGCGCGCGGCGACCGCCACGGGCACGACCGCGCTCGGCGGCAGCGCGCTCAGCGGCAGCGGCACGACGACCGCCCCGACCGGCGCCGCCTCCCCCACACCGTCCGCCACCGCCTCGGCCTCCGCGTCCGCGTCCACGTCCACGTCCACGTCCGCCGCGAAGACCGGATCGGGCGGGAAGAACGGCACGTACACCGGCGCCGCCGAGAGCACACAGTTCGGCAACGTGCAGGTCCAGGCCGTGATCAGTGGCGGCAAGCTCACCAACGTGGTGGTGCTGCAGGTCCCCGACCGCGGCGGATACGAAGGCCAGATCGTGCAGATCGCGCTGCCCGAGCTCAAGTCCGAGGCGTTGTCGGCGCAGAGCGCGAACATCGACGTCATCTCGGGCGCGACGTACACCTCGCAGGGCTACGCCGAGTCCCTGCAGTCGGCGCTCGACCAGGCTGGTCTCTAGGAGGCGATCATGGCCCTGCTACGCGCCGCGAAGCCGTTGATGGGCACTGTGTTCTCCATCGCGGCACCCGACACGGTCGATCCGGACGCGTTCGAGCGCGCGTGGCAGGAGGCGTGCGGGCTGCTGGGCCGGATCGAGGAGATCTACTCCCCCTTCATCCCCGACAGCCCGGTCTCCCGGATCCGCGACGGCCTGATCGGACCCGGCGACCTCGACCAGCAGGCGGACCTGACGGCGGACGAGGCACAGGACTTCCGCGAGGTGCTCGGCCTCTGTGCCCAACTGCGCAACGAGTCCGACGGCGCGTTCGACGCGTGGCTCGTCGGCGAACCCCCCAACTTCGACCCCTGCGGCGCGGTCAAGGGCTGGGCCGCCGAACGCGCCTCCGACCTGCTCGTCGAGCGCGGCGTCCCGGCACACCTGCTGAACGCGGGCGGCGACGTGCGGCTGCGTACGGACGGCGTCGCGACGTGGAGCGTGGGCGTCGAGGACCCGCACCGGCCCGAACAGATCCTCGCGCGGCTCACGGTCGCCGACGGCGCGGTGGCCACGTCCGGCACCCGGCAGCGCGGCTCGCACGTCTGGGACCCGCTGCGCCGACGCCCGGCCGCAGGCGTGGCCCAGGTGACGATCGTGGGACCGGACCTCGCCCTCGCCGACGGCTACGCGACGGCCGCGCTGGCGCTCGGCGACCGGGCCCGCGACTTCCTCGCCGAACTCGGTGCGCGCGGCCCGTATCAGGGCTGCACGGTCGACGACGGGCAGGGCGTGTGGTGGACCGAGGGCTTCGAGGACCACGCGCCCGCGCTGCGCGGACTCCTGCGGCCCAGCTGAGGACCTGAAGGGGACTTAGAGCGGACTTTCGGTCACTCTCCGGGGTGATCGCAAGCCAAGGGTCTTGGATCGGGCGCGCGGACACGATGTAGTGGATTCAGGAGGTCGCAACCGCGACCGCCGGACCGTGGTGACAAACGCTCCCCCAAGCGAAGGCCGCACCACAAACACCGGAACCCCGCGCACTGCCCGGCGCGGGGTTCCCCCTTTCTCGCCTACTGTTCCACCTGCGGCTCGGGCTGCGGCTGCGCCGGAACCTGCGTGAGCTTCGCGCTCAGATCCAGCACCCGCGCCGTCAGCTCGTCGGCCCGGGCACGCTCGGCGTCCAACTGGGCCCGCAGCCGCGCGACCTCGTCCTGAACCGACGTCAGCTGGGCCACGGCCGTCTCCCGCGACGTATTCGCCTGCTGAGCCTGCAGTCGCGCCTCGGTCGTCTCCGCGTGCGCCGACTGGAGTTCACGACCGAGCCCGGCGGCACGCTCGTCCGCCGACGACGCCCGCGCCGCCTCGGCCTCCGCACGCTCACGCTGCATGTCCGCCGCCGCTCGCGCGCGCTCGGCCTCGACCAGCGCCTCGGAACGTTCGACAGAAGCCTGACGTGCCGCCGCCTCGGCCCGCTCCCGCGCCGCCGCCTCGCGCACCGACTGCTCGCGCGCCTGCTCCGCCTCGTTCTGCGCGGCCACGGCCCGGCCGAGCGCCGCGTCCCGAGCGGACTCCGCGTCACGCGCCTGCTGCTCCGCCTGCCGCGCCTCGGCCGCGTGCTCCCGGGCCTCCTGCTGCGCCTCGGTGCGAAGCCGCGTCGCCTCGGCCTCACGCGCCGCCGCCTGCGCAGCCTCGTCAAGGGCCTGAGCCGCGGCGGCCTGCGCGTCGCGCGCCTCCTGCTCGGCCTCGGCGCGCCGTGCACTCTCCTGCTCGGCCTGCGCGATCGCCGTCTGCGTCTCGGCGCGCGCCGACTCGGCGGCGGCCTGCGCGTCACGGGCCTCCGACGCCGCGGACGCGGACTGCGCGGCCGCCTCGGCACGTACCGCCGCGATCCGTGACTCGACGCCCGCCGCCGACAGTTCCCCGTTGATGGAGTTGGCCAGCAGCGCCGCCGACTGCTCCAGCCGATCCACCAGCTCCCAGGTCTGCGCCAGCTGTCCGGGCAGGCCGGGCGCGTGCCGCTCCCGCTGCCGGGCGTTGCGCGCGGCCTTCAGACAGGCGTCGTCGTTGTCCCGGCAGTACTGGAACGGCCGCCCGGCGCTCGAACGCTGCTGCACCGGCCGCCCGCAGTGCAGGCAGGGCCGGGTCGGGAGGGCGGAATCGGCGGTGACGGGCTCGGCGACGCTCATGGCCCAGCAGAATACCGGCCCGGACGCCGCGTCACCCGCCGCGACGTGCTCCGTCCGCGCCGCGGGCTCAGCCCTCGGTCTGCACCCGGGCGGCCAGGTTCGCCAGCATCTCGTCGTACACCTTCACCAGGGCGCGCGGCGCGAACGTGCGCTCGAAGAAGCCGCCGATGCCGCCCGCGCCGTTCCACACCGTCTCCACGACGACGCTCGCGTGGCCGTCGTCCGAACCGACGACCGTGTACGTGGTCACCATCGAGGAGTTGGCGTCCGACTCGACCAGCACGCCCTCCTCCGGGGAGGTCACCGTGATCTCGCAGTCGCGGATCCGCTTCTCGGTGGCCGCGAACTTCCAGTGCACGGCGGTCCCGGCACCGGTGCCGCCGCTGCGCACCGCGTACTCCGAGTAGTTCGCGGGCAGGATCTCCCCGCGCGTCGTCGCGTAGTCCGCGAGCGCGTCGGACACCTGCTTCACCGGGGCGTGGATGTGCGCTGCTGCCACGGCGCGGACCTGGGACATGCGGGGCTCCTCGGAACGGAAGTCGGCTCCGGCCGCCGCTTCCCGCGGCGGCCGTCACCAGCTTAGTCCAGCGCGGACCGGCCCGGGCTCAGGCACCGCCGCCCATGCCCGCCTGGATGTTCTCCTCGGACATCGGTCCCGCGTTGATCAGCAGTCCGCCGATGATCCCGGCGAGCACCAGGAATCCGAAGGCGGCCCACGTCGCCAGCATGTAGCCGTGCACCTGCGCCTGGGCCTCGCCGAGCAGCACCTGCGGCTTGAGCGCCTTGGCCAGCACCGGGTTCTGCGCCACGGAGGCGGGCGGCAGCGCGTGCGCGGTGAGGTAACTGGTGGTCGCCGAGACCGCGATCGTGTTCAGCAGCGCCGTGCCGATCGAGCCGCCGACCTGCTGCGCCGTGTTCAGCGTCGCCGAGGTGACGCCCGCGTCCTGCGGCGCGACGCCGGCGGTCGCGGTGGCGAACACCGGCATGAAGGTGAGGCCGAATCCGAGGCCCAGCAGGATCTCGGCGGGCAGCACCTGCGTCGCGTACGAGCCGCCGACGGAGATCCGCGTCATCCAGGCCATGCCGCCCGCGGCGATCAGCATGCCGGGCACGAGCAGCATCCGCGGCGGCAGCTTCGTCAGCAGCCGCGCGGCGATCCCCACGGAGACGAAGATCAGCGTGGCGCTCATCGGCAGGAACGCGAAGCCCGTGCGCAGCGCCGAATACCCCTTGATGCCCTGCAGGTAGTAGGTCAGGAAGAGGAAGACGCCGAACATGGAGATCGCCGCGAGCCCCATCAGCGCGAAACTGCCGCCCCGGTTGCGTTCGAAGACGATGTGCGGCGGCAGCAGCGGCGCGCTGACCCGGTTCTGCACGACGACGAACAGCGCGAGGGCGACCACCGCGACGGCGAACAGGGTGAGCGTCATCGAGTTGCCCCAGCCGTCGCTCGCGGCCTTGGTGAAGCCGTAGACCAGCGCGAGCAGACCGCCGCAGCCGAGCGCCGTGCCCGCGTAGTCGACCTTGACGGGGTGTCGCGGCGCGCGGTCCACGACGAGCATGACCGAACCGATCACCGCGACCACCGCGATGATGACGTTGACGTACATCGTCCAACGCCAGGTCAGGTAGTTGGTGATGACGCCGCCGAGGATCAGCCCGATCGCGCTGCCCGCCCCCGCGATGGCCCCGAACACGCCGAAGGCCTTCGCCCGCTCGTCCGGATCGGTGAACGTCGTGGTGAGCAGCGAGAGCGCGGCCGGAGCCAGGATCGCGCCGAAGCAGCCCTGCACCGCGCGGGCGCCGAACAGCATGCCCCCGCTGACCGCCGCGCCGCCCAGCGCCGACGCCCCCGCGAAGCCGATCAGTCCGATGATCAGCGTGTTCTTCCGGCCCACGAAGTCGACGATCTTGCCGCCGAGCAGCAGCAGTCCGCCGAAGGCGAGCGTGTAGGCGGTCATCACCCACTGCTTGTCGGCCGGGGCGATGTGCAGTTCGCTCTGCGCGGAGGGCAGCGCGATGGTGACGACCGTGATATCGAGCACGATCATCAACTGGCTGAGCGCGATGACGACGAGGCTCCACCAGCGCCGGGGATCGGGCTCCCCGGCGTCCGGCGCGAGGGCGGCGACGGCCGCCGGGGCCGCGTCCGCGGATTGCGATATGACGGGGTCGAAGGTTTCTGAGGTTTCGGACACGGACGGCTCCTTCGCCGCACGGCGCCCCCGATTGGCGCGCCCCTTCATCGAAGGTAGCAGCGGCGATTCCCCGATCTTGCGGCAGGGCCGCCACCACCGCTGTCCCCTTCTGACTAACACACCGCGAGAATCCGATCAAGGCTTTTTCGTCCGACGGGGAGCCAATGCGGCTTTCCGCCGGGAAGTCCGCGCAACCCGTTCAGCGCCATCTGCACGACGAACGTGCCGATCTGCACCGCCCAACCGCGGGCGCGGCACCGGGTCGCCGCGTCCACGCCTGCGTAGCTGTCGAAGAACGTCGAGATCAGAGCCCCGGGAAGCAGGGTCCAGGCGGCCGCCAGGTCGATCGCCGGATCACCCGCCGACATCGCGCCGAAGTCGATGACGCCGGCCAGCGCGCCGTCTTTCGTGACCACATTCGCGGGATGAAGATCATTGTGAACGAAGACGCCGGGACCGCTCCATTCCGGCGCCCGCTGGGCTTCTCGCCAGATATCGCGCAGCCCGCGCGCCTGATGATCTCCGATGTACTCCACCAAATCGTCGCTCAATTCACAGGAAGCACTACGAATTCGCCCGCGCATGCCGCCGTCCCGCCGAGATGGTGGGGGTTCCTCAGCGTGCAATGCCCTGAGAAATCCGGCCAATGCGACGGCCGATTCCGGCTTCTCGATCTCCGCGCCGTCGGCCGGATCCCCGGAGACCCACTCGACGACCGACCACGGCTGCGGATAGAGCGCGGACGGTTCGGCGAGGAAGAGCGGCGTCGGCACCGGCAGCGGAAGGCGCGCGGCGATCCGCGGCAGCACGAGGTGCTCCTTGCGCAGCCACTCCGGCGCGTCCTCGGTCCGCGCGACCCGCACGGCCAGGTCGTCGCCGAGCCGCCAGAGTTCATTGGCCCAGCCGCGGCCGACGTGCCGCAGCGGCAGGTCCGCGAGGTCGGGGCGCTGGTCCCGGAGCAGCGCGAGTACGAGGTCATCATCGATGTCGATCACGTCCATTCCGGCAACCTACCGGCCCCGCGGCCACTGGGCGCGCGCCGTGGAACGTTCCCCGATCGTCACCTGGCCAGGGGTTCCACGATCACGCGTGCGGGGCACCACGTGGTCGAGCCGCGGGGGGCGATGCCTTGCGAGCGGCGAGGATTTCCGATGGAGGAGGCGAAACAGGATGGCGACCATACCGCTGGCACGCGTCCGCGCGGGGGCGACCAGCAGTGCCACGTTGGTGACGGTCCTGGTGACGGCGGGTCTCGGCAACCAGGCCCTGCAGAGTTGGCGCGAGGCCCGGGCCGGCAGCGACGGCCTGAGCGGCTGGACCGGAGTGCTCTTCCAGCCCCTGCTGCTCACCGGGTGGCGGTTCAACGAGCCGAGCGGACCGAACAGCCTCGACCACTACCTCGCGCCGCTGGTCTTCAACGTCGTGTTCGTCCTCGGCACGGCGCTGCTGGTGGCCTGGGCGACGCGCGGCAGCGGGCGGCTGGCCACGCTGTTCACGACGTGGGGCATGGTCACGCTCGCGGGCGGGCTGGCGGCCGCCGCGTGCACCCCGCTGGCGTTCGCCGGGATCGCCGGGCAGGCGGCGAAGGCGTTCCAGGACACCGTGCCGCAGGGCCTCTCGCTCGGCCTCATCGTCGGCGCGCTCGCGGGAGTCGTCGCGGCCGTGTTCGGCGGCGGAGGCACCGCCTCGTCGAGCGCCGCCGAGCCGGCGCTGAGCCCGCTGGAGACGACGGCCACTCTGCCGATGGGCACCAACTGGCCGCTGGGATCGGACGACTAGCCCACCCGAGCTACCCGCCTCGCTCCAGTCCTACATTCCTACATTGACTCTCCAAGCCTGAATTCCCAGCTCTCCCCCGCCATGCTCCGGAAACGGCCCGCACGCTGGTCTTCAGAGGGTTCCGCATCCCGCGAGAACCCCGAAGACCGGACGGGCGGGCCAGCAGATCATGGGCAAGACGAGCAACATCACCGGCATCGCGATCCTCGCCGACGAGGAGGAGTGGCAGGCCCTCGCCGAGCAGAATCCGCTGTTCGAGTTCGCCAGCTACCGGTCCTATCTCGTCGACGTGGAGCGCCGCATGCGCGCCGCGGCACGTGCCGGCAGACAGGTGCTCGTAGGTCCGCTCATGCCCGACCAGTTCGAAACCCGCGCCGACGCAGCCGGGCTCCCTCGCGACAGCCCACGTGCCCTCAAGGAGTACGAACGCTTCGTCGCCGAACTCGGCCCGCTCACCCGGCCGTGGATCGGCGAGCCGATGACCCGAGTCCTCGAACGCCTGCGCCACCACGTACGCGCCGAAACCCTGCAGACCCGCGCGATGCCCGCTCTCTCCGCCGCCGCGGAACTGCACCCGTCGCCGCACGACGCCGCACAGCAGGCGATGGCCCAGGCCGCGCAGGCCGTCATGCTGGTCGCCGACGCCGCCGGAGACGGCCAGCACGAGCTCCGCGTCCACGTCACGCACCCGGACGGAGACCTCGAATACACGCTCCCGTATTCGCGCTGCGCCAAGGTGATCGCCTTCCCGGACGACGGCGGCGAGAACATGGCCGTCATCCTGCTCGCGATCGCCAGCCTCGCCGAACGCCCCGGCACCATGACCCTGCGATCACGCGCGCTGCCCGCCTTCTTCCCATCCCGCCGTAAACCGAAGGAAGGCCTAGTCCCCGCATCCGCTGGCTCCTCCCCCGCCTCCGACTACTCCTACGGCTCGATCCTGCGCGGCTGGCGCCTGGGCAGCCGACTCCCCCAACCGATGAGCGAGGGCCAGCTCTTCGCCTTCACCTGCACGTCCCCCGGCGGCGATCCCACGCCGCCCGAGCACGGCACCCGGTTCCGCGCCGCGTTCCCGCTCGACCGGTCGCCGGACCACTCGCCCACCGAGAAGACGACATGACCATCTACACTTCAGCCCGTGACCTCGTGGGCGAACCTCTCCAACCTGGCCACCGCAGGCGGAACGCTCGTGCTCGCGGTCGCCGCCTTCTCCTCGATCCGCAGCGCGAACCGCTCGGCGCAGGCCGCGGAGCGCGCGGTGTCGGCGAGCATCAGGCCCGTGCTGCTGCCGTCGCGGCTCGAGGACCGCCCGGAGAAGGTGATCTGGATCGACGGCCACCACGTGATGCTCGAAGGCGGCGGCGCCTACATCGAGCTGATCGACGGCTCGCTCTACCTCGCGGTCTCGCTGCGCAACGTGAACACCGGCCTCGCCGTGCTGCAGGGCTGGGATCCGAGCGAGCGGGTCCGCCTGGCCACCGAGCCGAACGTGCCGGTCGAGGAGTTCCGGCGGCAGACGCGCGACCTCTACATCCCGGCGAACGACGTGGGCTACTGGCACGCGGCGATACGCAGCGAGGACGACCCGTCCTTCGCCGCGCTGTGCGAGGCCGCCAAGAACCGCCAGGCCTTCGGCGTGGACCTGCTGTACACCGACCTCGAAGGCGGCCAGCGCACGATCTCCCGCTTCGCGATCCGCCCGAGAGCGGACGGCCGCGGCTGGGTCAGCTCGACCAGCCGCCACTGGAGCCTGGACCGCCCCAACCCCCGCTAGCATCCGTCGGCGACTGCGGGGACTGCGGAGATTGCGACGACTGCGGGGGCTTCGGCGACTGCGCGGACTGCGGCAGCGAAGCGATCCGCCCCGGCGTCCGCGAGAACCGCGGCGCGGGACCAGGCTGCGGCGGAATCTCACCGTCCACCTCGACGAACGTGCCGCGCGCGACGTTGTGCGGGTGCTCGTGCGCCTCGAACGGGCCGAGCACCGGTGTGAGGCAGGCGTCTGATTCGGCGAACCGGGCCGCCCACTCGTCTCGTGACCGCGTGCGGAAGATCGCGGCCAGGCGAGCCTGGACCTGCGGCCACGTGTCCCGATCATGTTGGCGCTGCACGAGCTCGGCGGCGTCCGGCAGTCCGAGACCGTCCAACAACTCCGCCCAGAACTGCGGTTCGAACGCACCGACCGAGACGAACCGGCCGTCCGCGCACTCGTACGCGGCATAGAAGGGAGCTGATCCATCGAACAGATTCCGTCCGCGGCGCTCGTCCCAGAGCCCCGCGCCCCGCAACGTATGCAGAATGGAGGTGATCATCGCGGTGCCGTCCACCATCGCCGCGTCCACGACCTGACCGACGCCGGACCGCTCGCGTTCCCAGAGCGCGGCGAGGATCCCGACGACGAGCAGCATGCCGCCGCCCCCGAAGTCGGCCACGTAGTTCAGTGGCGGCAGCGGCGGACCGGAGGCGGGGCCGAGCGGCTCGAGTGCGCCGGCGAGCGAGAGGTAGTTGATGTCGTGCCCGGCGCGCTGCGCCATCGGGCCGTCCTGACCGTAGCCGGTCATCCGCGCGTAGATCAGGCGCGGATTGCGGTCGAGGCAGGTCTCGGGACCGATGCCGAGTCGCTCGCAGACACCAGGCCGGAAGCCTTCGACGAACACGTCGGCGTCCTCGGCTAGGCGCAGCACGGTCTCGGCGCCCTCTGGACGCTTCAGGTCCACGGCCACCGACCGGCGCCCACGGCTCAGCGGGTCACGCGCCGCGACGTCGGGAGCGATCGGAGTGCGGTCGATGCGCAGTACGTCGGCGCCTAGGTCGGAGAGCATCGTGCAGCCGAACGGTGCGGGCGCGAGGCTCGCGATCTCCAGGACGCGCAGCCCCACCAGCGGTCCGTGGCGGTGTCCGTGCTGCTCGACGTCGCTCGTCATCCGGACAGCGTAGTGGGCGCGGAACGCATGAGGCCGCCCGCGGGGAGTCCCCGTGAGCGGCCCGATGGCCTCAAACAGCTCAGTTGCTGCCGAAGAAGTTCCAGCTCACCGAGCCGTGGTGCGCCGAGTGGGCGGCGAGGACCAGGAACACGGCGATGTCGGCGATGCCGAGCAGGATGCCCAGCGTGGCGCGGACGCGGCGGTTCTTGTCGGCGCGCAGGCCGATCGCGCCGAGCACGATCGCGAGCGGGCCGAGGACCAGGTTGGCGACGAGCAGGCCGACAAGCCCGCTGACGAACGAGACGGCCGCGAATGGGATCGGCTTCGTTCCCGTCGTTCCCGTCGTTCCCGTCGTTCCCGTCGTGCCCGGCGTGTTGGACGACGTGCTGGTGGTGGTGCTGTTGCTGCCGGTGTTCTGGGCCGGGCGCTCCGCGAGGCGGGTACCGCCCGCGGTGGTGGCGGCGATGGTGCTGCCGTTCAACTGCTCAGCCACGACGCGCCGCCTCTCCGCTGCGGCGGGCCAGCAGCATGCGGCCCCCGTAGATGAGCAGCCAGGCGGCGATGACGGCTGCCAGCGTGAGTCCGACCGGGCTCGTGACGAAGGCCAGCGCACCCACGAACACGGCGAGCAGCATCAGCGCGATCATCAGGACGACCATGGATGCTTCCCCTCTCCGATTCCGTAACACTTGTTCACTGAAATCCATAGTACTCTGCCGGAAGACAGCAAACAGTCGTTCACCGAGTGAGTTGGGTCACAGGATGCCCGAGAGCGAGACAACGAAGCCTGCTCCGGCCGCCGCGACGGCGACGGGCGTGCGCAGCGCGAAGAAACTGGCGACGCGTCAGACCCTGCTGGACGCGGCGCTTCGGCTGATGGAGCAGCAGAGTCTCAGCAGCCTGGGTCTGCGCGAGGTGACCCGCGAGGCGGGCATCGCCCCGGCGGCCTTCTACCGGCACTTCGCGGACCTCGGCGAGCTCGGCGTGGCGCTGGTCGAGGAGTCGCTCGGCTGCATGCACGAGCTGATCCGGGACATCCGCACGCCGGAGGCCGAGACCGAGGACATAATGCGGCGCACGGTCGACATCGTGGCCGAGCACGTGCGCGCGGACATGCCGCACTTCCGCTTCATCGCGCGCGAGCGGCACGGCGGCGTGGCCGCGGTGCGCGAGGCCATCGCCGCCCAGCTCGACACATACATCGACGAACTCGTCGAGGACCTGCGGCTCCAGCCCGGCTCAACGGGCTGGGACGACGCGGAGATGCGGGTGCTCGGCCGCCTCTACGTCAACGTGATCATGCTGACGGCGGCCGACCTGCTCGACGCGGGCCTCGACGACCCCGCCGTCGAGCAGCGCATCATCGCCGAGGCGCTGACCCAGCTGCGCATCGTCACCGTCGGCCGCGAACACTGGCTCGCCGAACGCCCGCCATCGGACTGACGAAACGCCCGTCATCGGACTGACGAATCGCCAATCATCGGACTCATGAACCGCCCATCATCGGACCGAAGAAACGCCCGCCAGCGGACTGATGAACTGTCGAGTCGCGGGGGCGTCAGGCGGACTCGTCGCCGTCGGAGAGGGCGGCGGCGCGTTCGGCGGGGGTGAAGCCGTAGCCCTGGCCGGCGCGGCCGCGGGTGAGCGCGCTGTGCACGGAGTCCAGGGAGCTGGCGGCGCCGGCGGGCGAGGCGCGGTAGGTCATGGCCTGCTGGGCGGGGATGCCGTAGCTGGTGGCGACCTTGACCGCGTCCATGTTGGCGCCGATGAAGAGCAGTCGCCAGTTGTAGACGTCCTGCTGATGCGTGATGATCTCCTGGATCTGCGGCCGGTTGAACTCCCGCGACGAGTTCTCCATGCCGTCGGTGGCTATCACGGCGATGACCGTGTCGGGGCGCTGGTGCTCCTCGAGCGACGCGAGCCACTCGCCCTCCCGCGCGAACGCGAAGCCGATGGCGTCGAGCAGCGCCGTGCCGCCACGCGGTACGAGGCGGTAGGCCGGGACCTCGGCGAGCGGCACCTGGGCGAAGACGACGTCGTGCTCGGTGTCGAACTGGTACAGCGAGGCCGTGCCCCAGCCGCCGTCCCCGGTGTCCTTGGCCTGGCCCGCGAACAGTCCGTTGATGCCCTCCTCGGTCGCCTCTTTACAGGCGTGCATGGAGCCGGAGCGGTCGACGATCATGATGATGTGCCGGTAGTCAGGGTTCGTCATGGCTCGATTGTGCTCTGCCGCGCGCGACAGTTGCGGGGTGCGGTTGACGCGTATGGCAGACTGAACATTCCGAATCTTCTACAAGCCCGTAGCACTTCGACGGTACCGGTGGCACCTCAGGCGGGAGGACGCGTGCAGCAGCAGGAAAATGGCGGACTCGTGCCCGAGGACGGCCGGCAGGCGGCGGAGGCTGCCGCCGCCGCTGCGGGGCGGCGGGCGGCGGGCGCGTTGGAGTCCGCCGTGCTGAGCGTGCTGTGGGGTGCGGCGGCGGCGTTGAGTCCGGGCGAGGTGCGGGAGGTCCTGGCGCGGACGGACGCGAAGGGCGCGGAACTCTCCTACAGCACTGTGGTCACGATCCTCACTCGGCTGCATGAGAAGGGGTCGCTGTCCCGGGAGCGGGATGGGCGGGCCTATCGGTACGCGCCGGTGGCCGACGAGGCCGGGCTGGCGGCGCGGCGGTTGTCGCAGTTGCTGGATCGGTCGGCGGATCGGGAGGCGGTGCTGTCGCGGTTCGTGGCGGACCTCTCGGAGCGGGACGAGGAACTTCTGCGGTCGCTGCTCGGCGGCGCGGAGGACGAGGGGCACGACGGAACCGACCGGCAGCGCACGGGACATCACGGCCTCGGTCACGGGGAGACGGGCCGCGGGCGGCGGTGACCGGATGCGTGTCCTGATTCTGCTCTCGCTGCTCTTCCCGCTCGCCGCCGGGCCGCTGGCCCGGGCCGTGAGCACGCGGGTGGAGCCGATGCTGGCCACGTGGCTGATGGCCGGCGGCGCACTGCTGCTCGCGGGGACGAGTTGCGGCGCGCTCGGGCTGCTCGTGCTCTCGCCGCTGGTGCGCATGGCGTGGCTGGCGCGGCTCGGGCACTGGTCCTCGTCGATCGTCGCGGGGGCCGGGCTGCCGGGCGGGTGGACGTCGTTGGCGGCGGCGGTCGTGCTGGGTGCGGCGCTGCTCGGGGCGGTGGCGTTCGCGGTACGTCGTGGGCGGGCGTTGGCGGACGCCTGGCGGCATGCGCGCTCGCTGCCGGGGGGCGATGAGCTGGTCGTGACCGGAGATCTGGCGGCCGACGCGTACGCGGTGCCGGGCTGGCCTGGACAGCCGGGGCGGATCGTCGTGTCGGAGGGGATGCTCGATGCGCTCGACGATCGCGGGCAGGCGGCGCTGCTCGCGCACGAGCGTGCGCACCTGACCGGGCGGCACCACTGGTTCACGGCCGTGGCCCGGCTCGCGGCGGCGGCGAATCCGCTGGTGCGGCCGCTCGCCTCGGCGGTCGAGTACTCGGTCGAGCGGTGGGCGGACGAGTCGGCGGCGCTCACCGTCGGGGATCGGCGGCTCGTCGCGCGGGCCATCGCGAGCGCGGCGATCGCGGCCAAGGCGACGAAGGCCGGGGCCGGGCACGCGTTGTCCGGCGCGCTCGGCGTGGTCGGGTCGTCCGAGAGCTGTGCGCGGATGAGCGGCCAGCGGATGGCCCGGATCGCCTTCTCCTGGATGGCCGGACGCGATGACCGGCTCGGCGGCGCCGGACCGGTGCCGCGGCGCGTGGCGGCACTGCTGGCGGAGGCGCCGACGCCGCGCCGGGCCCTGCCGACGCTGGCGGCGAGCCTGCTGTTCCTGGGGGCCGTCGCGGTCTGTGCGCTGGTGGCGGCCGACCATCTGCAGGACCTGCTCTCCTTCGCGCACGCGACGGTGGACCGCGGCCTGAGCGGCTGAGCGAGCCCGGCCGAAGCTGCGCCAGCCCCCGTTCGGCAGATTCACAGAATTCGCACATGCGCGTCGCGGCGCGATCGGGCCCCCGTGTTGCCACGATCCTCTACACTGCTGTAGAAGTTTTACAGCAGTGTAGATTTTGATCTCGGCGAACCCGGAGGCCCCGGCCCATGCACGTGATGCACGTCCTGGCGTTCAATCCGCTCAGCGCGAACGGCTACCTCTCCAGCCTGGGCGCGTTCGGCGTCTTCCTCGTCCTGTTCGCGGAGACGGGGCTGCTGATCGGGTTCTTCCTGCCGGGCGACTCGCTGCTGTTCACAGCCGGGCTGCTGTGCACGACGTCGGCCAGCGGCAGCGTGCACCTCAAGCTCGGTGCCGTGCTGCCCGCCGCGGTCGCGGGCGCGCTGCTCGGGGCGCAGATGGGCTACTGGCTCGGCAAGCGCGGCGGGCGGGCGCTGCTCGCGCGCAGCGGCAACAAGCACCTCCAGCGCGGCGTGGACCGGGCGGAGGAGATCCTGGAGCGTTACGGGCAGGGCAAGGCGATCGTGCTCGCCCGCTTCATCCCCGTCGTGCGCACGGTGCTCAATCCGCTGGCCGGAATCCTCGAGGTGCCGACGCGCACCTTCGTCATCTGGCAGACGGCGGGCGGCCTGGTCTGGTCGATCGGCGTGACGCTCGCCGGATACGCGCTCGGCTCCAGCATCCCGAACATCGACAAGTACCTGCTGCCGATCATCGCCCTGATCGTCGTCGTGTCGCTGATCCCGCTCGCGCTCGAGATACGGCGCTCTCACCGGAACGGAGCAGGCGGCGTTAGCCAGGCGGACGAGCAGAGCAAGGGCTGAGGGCGATGAGCGAGATGACTGCGAACCACACGGGCACCACGAACAACGTGACCTCCGTCGACGACGGCTGGTACCGCGACGTCACCGGCTTCGCGCAGCACACGCACTGGCTGGTCGGGACGATGGACCTGCTGACGGTGGCGCTGATCGTGCTGCTGGCGGGCCTCGTCGTCGGGTCGGGCCTGCTGGCGTGGCGGCGCAACGAGCGGGTGCGGTTGGCGGCCGCGCTGTGGACGCTGATCGGCGGCGGGATCAGCATCGCCTGCGGCCTGGCGCTCAAGCAGGTCTTCCAGGAGACGCGGCCCTGTCTCGCGCTGCCGCACGTGGCGACGGTCCAGGCGTGCCCCGGGCCGGCCGACTATTCGTTCCCCTCGGACCACACGATCGTCGCGGCGGCCTTCGCGGCGGGGCTGTGGCTGATCGATCGGCGGCTCGGCGCGATCGGCACGGCACTGGCGCTGCTGGAGGGCTTCTCCCGGGTCTACCTCGGCCAGCACTACCCGCACGACGTGGTGGCCGCGCTGCTCCTCAGCAGCCTGATCGTGCTCGGCGGCTGGCGGCCGGCGCGTACGCCGCTGCTCTGGCTGGAACTGAAGCTGCTCGGCTCGACCGGGGCTCCGGAGGCCGAACGGCACGCTCCCGGCCTGGTCAGTCACGGGACGGACGACCAGACCGGGAGCGCGTAGACGGCAGGTCGCGCTGCCGTCGGTTGCGGGGCTCGGCGGCGAGCCGCGTCAGCGCCGGTTGAAGGGCTCGAACGTGTGGCTGAACTGCCAGGTGGACTGTGCCACGCCGGAGCAGGTGTCGCTGCCCGCGGTGCCGACGCAGCCGCCGTTGTCCCGCTCGAGTGCCCAGAAGGAGAGTTCGGCGATGCCGGTCTTGGCCGCCCAGTTCTCCACGTACGCCGCGTCCGCCGGGTAGAAGACCTCCGGCGGGCCGTAGTCGTCGATGCCGACCATCTCGGTGATGCCGAGCATGTGCCACAGCTGCTCGGTGGTCTTGTGCGGGTAGATCGTCTTGAGCTGGTCGATCACGGCCGTGGCCGCGGTGACGGTGTCCTTGCCCATCTCGTGCGGCTGGCCGTCATAGTAGTCGAACGTCATGATGTTGATGATGTCGATGCGCGCATGGTTGGCCACGGCGTTGGTGAGCACGCTCTCGCCGTCCGGGACGTCGAGGCCGTTCATGTTGGTCCCGATGGTGTAGACGAACTGGATCGTCCGGTGGTGGCACGCGGCCCACTGCTCGACCAGCGCGATCGCCTTGTTGCGCCGGTCGATTCCGGCGGCGTTCGTCTGCGAGTAGTCCTCGACGTCGAAGTCGAGGCGGCTCACGTTGTAGGTGGTGATGACCTGCTCGTAGTCGGCGGCGATCTTCGCGACGTCGGTGCAGCTGTCGGCGATCTCCTCCCCCGCGTGGTCGGCCGAGTAGCCGCCGAACGAGGGGATGACGTCGCCGCCGCGGGCGCGGATCTCGGCGATGGACTTGCCGTACGTCGAGTACGCGATCGGCGTGGCGGCGTTGCCGTTCCAGTCGAGGTCGCAGGACCCGGCGGCGGGCGTCTGGATGAACGCGAGCGTCAGGTACTTGTCGCCGGACTCGGCCGAGAGCACGGCCGGGTCGTCGGTGGAGTAGCCCTCGAAGTAGGGGGCGAAGATGTGCGCGGGCAGCGGGCGCGGCTGCCCGCCTGGTCCGCCCGGATGGTGCGCCGAGGCGGCGGCGGAGGCGACGGCGGGACCGGTGGCCGCGAGCACGGCCGCGGCCAGCACCGTACCGGCGGTGCGGAGTCGGTTCACGGAACTCCTTGTGCAGCAAAGGATAAGGAAGGTTTCCTTACGTGTGCCCGGGACTCTAGGATCAGCGCCGTGGGGTGTCAAGGGTGCGGGATTCAGCCGGCGAGCAGCGCGGTGATCCGGCTGACGTTCTCGTCCGGGGTCGCGTCCGCGGAGATCGGCACGTCGAGCACGTGCTCGTCCGGGTCGGGCGCCTCGAGGTCGCGGTACTGACTCGCCAGCAGTTCGGCCGGGAAGAAGTGGCCTTCACGCCCGCTGAGCCGATCCCTGGCCACGTCGAAGGGCACATCGAGGAACACGAAGCGCACGTTCGGCCGCCCGACGCGCAGCTGATCCCGGTACGTACGCTTGAGCGCGGAGCAGGTGACGACAGCGGGGCGTCCGGCGGCCGTGGTCTCGTCGATGAACCCGCCGATGGCCGCGAGCCACGGGGCGCGGTCGGCGTCGTCGAGGGGATGCCCGGCGGCCATCTTGGCGACGTTCGCGGCCGAGTGGAACGCGTCGGCCTCGGCGTACGCCCAGCCGAGCCGCTTCGCGAGCAGCGTGCCGATGGTCGTCTTGCCGCTGCCGGAGACGCCGCACACGATGAGCACGGGCACGGATATCGACACGTCAGTCCTCTGCGCAGGCCTTGAAGTACGCGGCCGGGGTCAGTCCGGTCTCGCGGCGGAACGCGGCGACGAACGCGCTCGCCGACTCGTACCCGACCCGTCCGGCGACGCGGCTCACGGCCACTCCGTCGGCCAGCGCGGGCAACGCGGCACGTAGCCGCGCGAGCGTGCGCCACCTGCCGAAGGATACGCCAGTCTCCGCCGCGAACGCCCGGGCCAGCGTGCGGCCGCTCGCTCCGACCGCGCGGCCCCACTCCTCCAGCGAGCGTCGATCGGCCGGATCGCGCACGATCCCCTCAGCTACACGCAGTGCGGCGGCGGATTTCGGCATGCGCGGTTCGATGGCCGCCGTCGGAGCCGGTTCGATCAGGTCGAGCAGCACGCCCTCGGCCCGGCGGCGGCGATCGGCGGTCAGGTCTTCGTCTTCGAGATAGCCGATGAGCTCGGCGAGCAGCGGCCGCGCGGCGATCGGGGTCGGCGCTGTCCAGGCGACGCGGGCGGCGTGCCGGCGGACGTGCATCGAGCGGATCGTGGCCGTCGGCGAGCTCGAACTCGTCTCGTGCGGCAGCCCGGCCGGGATCCATAGCGCCCGCGTGGACGGCAGCACCCAACCCGCCGTCTCGGTCTCGACGGACAGCACACCGCTCGACGCCCACAGCAGCTGGTGATCGTGGTGCGCGTGCCGGACGAATCGCGCGCCGTCGCGGAGCCGATACGTGGCCACCGCCAGGTCGTGTCCGATTCCCGACATGACCTGTCACTCTACGCCCTTGGTCCGACACGGGCGGGCTCCTAGCGTGGTGCGCGTGAACGAGGAACACGCGCGCGTGTGCGCCAGCCCCGAGTGGGCCGAATTCGTGCAGACCGAACTGCTGCCGGGCTTCCTGGGCGATGTGCCGCTCGGCGCCGACATGCTGGAGCTCGGCCCGGGGCCGGGCGCGACGACGGAGTGGCTGCGGCATCGCGTCGAGCGGCTGACGGCGGTCGAGTTGGAGGACGCGGCGGCCGAGAAGTTGCGGACGCGCTTCGCGGGGACGAACGTGACCGTGGCGACCGGCGATGCCACGGCCCTGACGTACCCGGACGCGTCCTTCGACACCGTCGGCGCCTTCACGATGCTGCACCACATCCCGACCGCCGCCGGGCAGAACCGACTGCTCGCCGAGGCGCTGCGGGTGCTGCGGCCCGGCGGCGTGCTCGTCGGCTCGGACAGCCTGCCGAGCGAGCGGCTGCACCACTTCCACGCGGACGACGTCTACAACCCGATCGAGCCGGGCACGCTGGTGACCCGCCTGCAGACGCTCGGGTTCGCGCAGGTCACCGTCATCGTGGACGAACGGCTGAAGTTCACGGCGCGCAAAAATGTCCTTGCACCGGGGGAAGGCGATCACCTAACCTCGTCGCAACGCGCTGACGGAGCCGAGTAGCCGACCGATCAGACAGGTTAGAGAGAACCGCCTCGAAGCTGGGCGGACGGTAGCCAGGTAAGAGAGAACCGTCCGTAATCCAGCGTCGGCTGTGAGGGCGGACCTGTCCCGGCTGGCGAAGACACTCCCGAGTGCGGGGAGGAACGGCGCCTCGCGTGCCCAATGCCCCGCCGGCCGGCCCCCGTCATCGGGCCGTTTCGAGGCCGCCGCCACCTTGCGGGCAGCGGCGGCGAAAGTGCGGTGGCACCGCGAGTCCCCTTCTCGCCCGCACTCCCAAGGGATCACCACACATGGGAAGCAGCCTGTGATGTTGATCTCCACCACTTCCGCCGCCCGCGTCCTCGCGGCCGAACTGCCCGGACACGCGGGCGAGCCGGTGACCGTCGAGGGCTGGTTGCATCGGCGGCGCACCCTGAAGTCCGTCACGTTCCTGGTCCTGCGGGACCGCACCGGCCTGGTCCAGGCCGTGCTGACCACGCCCGGGCAACTGGCCGCCGTCGAGGGCGTCGGCGAGGAGACCGTGCTGCGGGTCAGCGGCGTGGCGACCGCGAACGAGCAGGCTCCGGGCGGGGTCGAGCTGACCGAGCCGAGCGTGACCGTGCTCTCCAGCCGCGCCGCGCCGACGCCCTTCGACCTGTACCGGCCGACCGTCCCGGCGACGTTGCCGACGATCCTCGACCATGCGCCCGTCGCGCTGCGGCATCCGCAACTGCGCGCCCCGCACGTGATCGCGGCCGCGTCGATCGCCGGGTACCGCGCGGCGCTGGACGGGCTCGGGTTCACCGAGATCCACACGCCGAAGATCGTGGGTTCGGCGACCGAGTCCGGGGCGAACGTCTTCGGCATCGACTACTTCGGGCAGCGCGCGTACCTGGCGCAGTCCCCGCAGTTCTTCAAGCAGATGATGGTCGGCGTGTTCGAGCGCGTATACGAGACCGGGCCGGTCTTCCGCGCCGAGCCGCACGACACGGCGCGCCACCTGGCTCAGTACACGTCGCTGGACGCCGAACTGGGCTTCATCCGGGACCACCACGACGTGATGGGCGTGCTGCGCGAGGCGGTGGCCGGGATGCTCGGGGCCGTGCGGGAGCGCGCGGGTGCCGAATGCGAACTTCTGGAGACGCGGCTGCCCGAGGTTCCGGCGCAGATCCCTGAGATCCACTTCGCGGACGCGCAGGAACTGCTGGCCGAGCACACCGACGAGGACCCGCGTGGCGAGCCCGACCTCGCTCCGGCGCACGAGCGTTGGCTGTGCGAATGGGCGCTGCGGGAACACGGCAGCGACTTCCTGTTCGTGACCGGGTATCCGATGCGCAAGCGGCCGTTCTACACGCATCCGGAGCCGGGTCGGACGGAGTACTCGAACAGCTTCGACCTGCTGTTCCGCGGGCTGGAGATCGTCACTGGCGGGCAGCGGCTGCACCGGTACGAGGACTACGCGGCGGCGCTCGCGGCGCGTGGCGAGGGCGTCGAGGCGTACGAGGGCTACCTGCAGGCGTTCCAGCACGGAATGCCGCCGCACGGCGGGTTCGCGCTCGGGCTCGAACGCTGGGTGGCGCGGCTGATCGGCATGGAGAACGTGCGGCTCGCGACGCTCTTCCCGCGCGACATCACGCGGCTGAGTCCCTGACCTCCTTGAGGCGCAAGTGAAAGCAGGGTGCTGCCGGATCACCCGAACCGGCAGCACCCTGCGTCGTCCTGCATCGTCCTGCGTCGTCAGCGGCCGGACGGGGTGAAGATCGGGGCCAGGCCGAAGCGGTCGGCGCTCGCGGCCTCCCAGTCGGCGGCCCAACTGCGCGGCGGCTCGGCGAGCAGTTGGCCGGGTTCGAGCCACTCGAAGATCTCGGCGAACGAGCTGACCGCGTGGTGGTCGATCCGGCGCATCACCATGCCGGGGCAGAGCTGGTGCGGACCCTCCAGGCCCATCGAGGCGATGATCTGCTGCGCCTCGGCGACCGTGGCCTGCTGGAAGCGGTGCACCCGCTCGCTCTTGTCGGCCACGTCCAGGGCCCGGTAGCGGCGCGGATCCTGCGTGGCGACACCGGCCGGGCAGTGGTTGGTCTGGCACTTCTGCGCCTGGATGCAGCCGACGGCCATCATCATCGCGCGGGCCGCGTTCGTGTAGTCGGCGCCCTGCGCGATCCGCTTGACGATGTCCATGCCGGTGGCGACCTTGCCGCTGGCGCCGATCTTGATGCGGTCGCGCAGACCGGTGCCGACGAGCGCGTTGTGCAGCGTGATCAGGCCGTCGGTCAGCGGCATGCCCACGTAGTCCGCGAACTCCAGCGGCGCCGCGCCCGTGCCTCCCTCGGAACCGTCGACCACGATGAAGTCGGGGGTGACACCTTCGTCGATCATCGCCTTGCAGATGCCGAGAATCTCGCTGCGCGACCCGACGCAGAGCTTGAATCCGGTCGGCTTGCCGTCGGCGAGTTCGCGCATCCGAGCGATGAAGAGCACGAGTTCACGCGGCGTGCCGAACGCCTTGTGCGCGGGCGGGCTGATGCACTTGACGCCGACCGGAACGCCGCGGATCTCGGCGATCTCAGGGGTCACCTTCGCACCGGGGAGCACACCGCCGAGCCCCGGCTTCGCACCCTGGCTCATCTTCAACTCGACGCATTTGACTTGCGGGTCCGCGGCCTTGTCACGGAACCTGTCGGGGTCGAAGTGCCCGTCCGCGGTGCGCGCGCCGAAGTATCCGCTGCCGATTTCCCAGATCAGGTCGCCGCCTTGGCGGTGATGCGGGGAAATGCCGCCCTCGCCGGTGTCATGGGCGAATCCGCCGAGCGCCGCGCCACGGTTGAGAGCCCTGATCGCATTGGCGCTGAGCGCTCCGAAGCTCATCGCGGAGACGTTCAGCAGAGCCATGTCGTAAGGCTTCGTGCAATCCAGGCCGCCGATGCGCACGCGCGGCTGCACGGCCTCCGGTTCGCGCGGACTGATCGAGTGGACTACGAACTCGTACCCGGACTGCTCGACGTCCCGCTCGGTGCCGAACGCCTGCTCGCCGTGCGTGCCCTTCGCGCGCTGATAGATCACCGTGCGCGTGTCGCGGTCGTACGGTCGGCCGTCGTAGTTGCGCTCGATGAAGTACTGCTGCAGTTCCGGGCGTATCCGTTCGAGCAGGAATCGCATGTGCCCGAGTACCGGATAGCTGCGCAGGATGGAGTGTTCGCGCTGTATATAGTCGCGCACTCCGAGTAACAACAGGAGCGTGAGCGGCACCGCGGCGAGCAGCCACCAGAGCGAGAAAGCCGCCGTGGCCGCGATCGCGGCCACCGAGAGCACCAGAAGTCCCGGCAGAATCATCAGACCCATGGACGTGAACGTTAGTGCACGCCGACCTCTGCCGAATCGTGACCTCTAGGATTTCTCATGAATTCTGGACACTACATTATGTGCTGGTATAGTCACTCGAACCTGACTGACCTCCCTATGGGGTGAATATCACAACTCGCTGTGCTTGGGAGGCTGATCCGCCTTGTCCCGCATCGAGGACCCAACAACACGCCGGATCATCCGGTACGGGATCTGCCTCACAGCGCTCCTGACCCTGGGAGCGCTCTCTCCGACGGCCCGCCTGCTGGCCTGGCCCGCCGTGGCACTCATCGCGCTGGTCACGGTGTGCGTGGGCCCGGCCGTGAACCGCTCGGCGCGGCGCTGGGCGTGGTTCACCGCGACCGGCCTGCTCGCGGTGAACGCCGGCTGGATCGTCGCCGCGGTGATCAACAACGGGCACTCGGTCATCTTCTCCGGGCCGCTCGCCACCGTGAAGGTGATCGTCGGCTACCTGGTCACCGCCGGCGCCGTGATGCTCACGGTCACCGGCCGGATCCGCCGCTCGACCTGGCTCGGCGACATCGACCTGCTGGTCCTGCTGGTCACGCTCACGGCGCTGATCTGGACGCAGGTGGCGCTGCTGCTCACGCACGACGCGGCGCACCCCGACTCGTGGCTCACCATGATCGCGGCGTACGCGGTGTGCGACGCGCTGGCGTTGGCGGCGCTGCGTCGGGAACTTCGACGGGAACGCCCCGCGCCGCCCTTCCGGATCTGGCTGCTCGCGGCCAGCGCGCAGTTGATGCTGTTGCCGGTCATCGGCTTCCTCGTCGTGCACAACAGCGGCCACGGCGAGACGAGCGGCTGGCTCACGGCCGGGCGGCTGACCTGGCTCAGCGGCCTCGCCGGGCTCAGCTGCTTCGCGATCATGCCCGCACCGACGGCCGAGCAGGCGCTCGCCGCCGACGCCAAGCGCGCCGCGTGGTCCGCCACGTACGGTTCGGCCCCGCTCCCCCGCCCGACGCTCGCGACCACCGCGCTGCTGGTCATCGCGCTGCTCGGGCCGCCGCTGGAGATCGCCAGGCCGGGACTGTCGAATCTCGTGATGCTGCTGCTCATCGCGCTGGTCTTCGTGCTGCTGCGGGACTCGCGGCGGCGCTCGAAGGCGGACGAGGCGGTGCGCTCGATCGCGATCGCGCTGGCCGGGGCGCCGGACACGGCGCGCGTGCTGGCCTCGACGATGGCGGCCGTGGAGGCGAGTTCGAGCACGCGGCGGCACGGCGGCATCGTCATCTGCGCGAACGGTCCGGAGGGGCCGAGCGCCGCGGCCACTCTGGACGCGGACCTCGCGGCGGCCGAACTCGCCATGGACGACGCGCGGCCGGTGGCGCGGGTGCACCGGGTGCTCGGGCGCCGGCCGCACATCACCGTCGTTCCGCCGGGTCAGCACGCTGATCAGGCGCAGCTCGCGATCGGCGTGGCCGGGGAGCTGTCCGTGCTGGTGGCCGGCCGCGGCGCGCTGGAGATGCTCGCCGCGCAGGCCAACCATGCGCTGGACCGGGTGCGGCTGACGGCCGAGCGGTCCCGGCGGGCCGGGGAGGCGCAGTTCCAGACACTGGTGCGCAACGCGGCCGACGTCATCATGATCGTGACCGCAGGCGGCTCCGTGCGTTTCGCCAGCCCATCGGCGCGCGCCCTGTTCGGCGACGTGGACCACGCGAGCGCCACGGCCGAGGAGCTGTTCGGCGCGGACAACGCGCAGGCCGTGCGGCATCGCATGACCCTGCCGTACGACGGTTCGGACGACCAGCTGCCCGAGTTCTGGACCGTCGAGCGGCAGGACGGGGTGCTCGAACTCGAAGTGCGGTTCACCGACCTGCGCGAGGACCCGACCGTGCGCGGCATGGTGCTGACGGTGCGCGACGTGACCGAGCAGAAGCGGATGCAGCGGAAGCTGGAGTACCTGGCCTTCCACGACGCCGTCACCGACATCGGCAACAGCCACCGTTTCGTGGAGCAGATCGAGGCCGCGCTCGCCGAACCGCGCAGCTCGGCGCCCGGTGAGGCCCCGGTCGTCGCGCTGCTGCAGATCAATAACCTCTGGGACATCAACAATCTGCGCGGCCTGGACATCCTCAACAAGGTGACGGTCGCGCTGGCCCGGCGGCTGGAGGCGTTGACGCGCGCCCCCGCGCGAATCACCGGCGCGGTCTTCGGCGCGCTGGCGACGCCCGAGGAGTGCGGCTGCCCTGACGCCGAGTCATTGGCCCGGCGGCTGCAGATGGAGCTGTCCCGGCCGGTCGAGGTGGACACCGAGCTCGTCACGCCCGAGGTGATCGCGGGCGCGGTCCCGCTGATCGCGATCGCCAACCCGCACGAGGCGATCAGCCGCGCCGGACTCGCGATGGCCGAGGCGAAGGCCGACCGGCGCCGACCGTGGCGCGCCTATCAGCCCTCGATGTCGGATCGCGCGGTCAGCCGCTTCGCGCTGCGCAAGGACCTGTCCTCGGCGCTCGCCGGAAACGGCCTGAACCTGCACTACCAGCCGGTCGTGGACCTGCGTTCCGGCGCCGTGGTCGCGTTCGAGGCGCTGTCCCGCTGGCAGCATCCCCTGCAGGGCCCGATCCCGCCGGACTCCTTCGTCCCGCTGGCCGAGGAGACGGGCCTGATCGTGCCGCTCGGCCGCTGGGCGCTGCGGCAGGCCGTCGCGGACCTCGGGCAACTCAGGCCCCTGGTCTCGCGCCAGTGTCCGCTGCGGGTCGCGGTGAACGTCTCGGCGCTGCAGCTGGCCGAGCCGGACTTCACCGCCGACGTGGCCGCCGCGCTGGAGTCCAACAGCGTCCCGGCCGACTCGCTGTGCCTGGAGATCACCGAGAGCTCGGTCATCGACGGCGCCGGCCGCACGATGGAGGCGCTCCGGGACCTGAAGTCGATGGGCGTGGCGCTGGCCATCGACGACTTCGGCACCGGCCACTCGGCGCTCAGCTACCTCCCGGACATGCCCTTCGACGTCCTCAAGGTGGACAAGTCCTTCATCGACACGATCAACACCTCGACCGCCCGCGCCGAGGTCGTACGCGGCATCGTCGGCATCGCGGCGGCCGTCGGCATGCGCGTCGTGGCGGAGGGCATCGAGACCAGCGAGCAGGAGCAGTTGCTGATGGACACCTCGTGCCACTACGGCCAGGGCTACCTCTACTCGCGCCCCGTCCCGCTGGCGAAGGCGATGAAGCTGCTAGGCCAGGGCGTCCGCCCGACTCCGACGCACGTGAACGGCAACCATTACTCGCGTCCCACGATCGGCTTCGCGTAGTCGGCGTTCCTCAGCCCTCGAAATCGATCCGCATCACGACGCGGCGCTTGGTCGGCCGGCTCACCTCGCGGAAGCCGGCTGCCGCGAAGGCGCTGCGCTTGCCGACGAACAGTTCGCCCCAGCTGATCTCCTGGCCGGGCTCGGGCACCATCGGATAGCCCTCCAGTGCGCGGGCTCCGCGTTCGCGCGCGAAATCCACGGCGGCGGCCGCGAGCGGGTACGTGATGCCGCGGCGGCGGAATCCTGCACGCACGGCGAAGCAGGTCACTGACCAGATGCCCGGATCGTCCTTGTCCTCGGAACGACCGGACCACGGGATCCTGGTCTTGCGCAGGCCGGGGAAGGCGATGCGCGGCTCGATGTTCACCCAGCCGACCGGCTCGCCGTCGAGGTAGGCGACGAGGCCGGTCGTGGACTCGGCGTCGTCGTGCCCGCATTCGGTCTCCCGGCGTAAAGCCTGCTGCCGCGCCTCGAAGGGGGCGGCCGCCCAGTGAGCGTTACCCATCTTGTAGCGCTGGCACTGGCAGCCGTGCGCGTCCCCTCGGTTGCCGAAGACCGTCTGGAGGTCCTCCCACGACGCCTCGTTCGCGGGCACGACCGTCACTTCGGTGTGATCAGGCAGCGATCGTCTCACGGTTCGAGACTAGCGATTCGTCGACGTGGACGGCGGGATGCGAGCGGCGGCGTTCGACGAACGTGGCGGCGATGGCCAGGCCGAGGCCGATCACGACCAGGACCGCGGCGACGGCGTTGGCTGAGCCGTAGCCGTAGCCCGCCGAGATCGCGAGGCCCGCGAGGTACGCGCCGAGCGAGTTGGCGATGTTGAAGGCGGCCTGGATCGAGGCGGCGGCCAGGTTCGGGGCTCCGCCGGCGAGGGCGATGATGCGGCCCTGCAGCGTGGGCAGGCCGGCGAGCGCGGTGAGCGGGAAGAGGAAGATCGCGAGCGCGGCGGTCACCCGGTTGTGGTCGGCGATCAGGAACCCGAAGGCGACGACGATCTCCGCGACGAGCGAGTAGAGCAGTGTCTTGGTCGGGAAGCGGTCGGCTATTCGGGCTCCGGCGAGGTTGCCGACCGTCATGCCGAGACCGAAGAGCACGAGCAGCCACGTGATGCTGGAGTCCGCGTAGCCGGTCACGTTCGTCATCATCGGCGTGATGTAGCTGAAGGTGGCGAACAGTCCGCCGCCGCCGAGCATCGCGACGCCGAGCACGAGCCAGACCTCCGGCTTCGCGAAGGCGCGCAGCTCGTGCACGATCGAGACGTTGTGCTCGGGATCCACCGGGGCGACGTCGGCGGGCACCACGAACGCGATCGCGGCCACGGCGAGCAGACCGATGACGCCGACGATCGCGTAGACCGCGCGCCAACCGGTGTGCTGGCCGAGGATCGTGGTCAGCGGGACGCCGACGATGTTCGCGACGGTCAGGCCCGCGAACATCACGGCCATCGCACTGTTCGCACGATTACGCTCGACGAGCGACCCCGCGACGACCGCGCCCGCGCCGAAGAAGGCGCCGTGCGGCAGGCCGGAGGCGAAGCGGCCGAGCATCACGAGGCTGTACGTGGGTGCGGCGGCCGAGAGCAGGTTGCCCGCGGCGAACCAGCTCATCAGCACGAGCAGCACGGTCTTGCGCCGGAAGCGGACCGAGGCGGCCGTCAGCAGCGGCGCGCCGACGACCACGCCCAGCGCGTAGACCGAGATCAGCTGCCCGGCCTGCGGAATCGAGACGTTCAGGTCGGAGGCCACCTGGGGCAGGAGGCCCATCATCACGAACTCGCCCGTGCCGATGGCGAAACCGCCTACGGCAAGGGCGAGCAGGGCACGGCGGACTGCGCCGGTGAGCATGCGCTGGCCAACTTTCCTGGGGTCAAGCGGGGGTGGAAGAGCGGCGACGGCGCTGTCACCAGGCGATTCTATGCCGCGTCGAGGCGGGCGAGTTCCTCGTTGGTGAGCTCGAGGGCGTCGGCGGCGGCCGAGTCGCGGATCGTCTCGGGGCGCGAGGACCCGGGGATCGGGATCACGACCGGCGACTTGGCCAGCATCCAGGCCAGGCAGACCTGCTGCGGGCTGACTCCGTGCGCCTCGGCGACCTGCGCGTACACGGCGAAGCGGTCGCCGAGTCCGGCGGCGCGGGTGATGCCGCCGAGCGGGCTCCACGGCAGGAAGGCCAGGCCCAGTTCGTCGCACAGCACGAGCTCGGGCTCGCTGGAGCGGAACGCCGGGGAGAACTGGTTCTGCACGCTGACCAGGTCTTCGCCGAGGATCTCGACCGCCTGCCTGATCTGCGCCGTGCTGGCGTTGGAGATGCCGGCGCGCACGATCTTGCCCTCGTCGAGCAGCTCGCGCAGCGCGCCCACCGAGTCGGCGTACGGGACGCGCGGGTCCGGACGGTGGAACTGGTAGAGCCCGATGGCCTCGACGCCGAGCCGCTTGAGCGAGTCCTCGCAGGCCTGCTTGAGGTAGGCCGGGTCGCCGTTCTGGGTCCAGCTGCCGTCGCCGGGGCGCAGGTGGCCGCCCTTGGTCGCGACGAGCACGCGGGAGGTGTCGCCGCCGTAGCTGGCGAGGGCGCCCGCGATCAGGGTCTCGTTGTGCCCGACCTCGTTGGCGTCACGGTGGTAGGCGTCCGCGGTGTCGATCAGGGTCACGCCCGCGTCGAGCGCGGCGTGGATCGCGGCCACGGAACGCTGCTCGTCCGGGCGGCCCTCGATGGACATCGGCATGCCGCCGAGCCCGATGGCGCCGACCGCACGGTCCCCGATCTGACGACTCTGCATGAGCGAGTTCCTCCAACTAACCGGTTTGTTGGTACTACTCCAGCGTCGCCGTTTTGGATTACGCTGTCCAACAAGTAGAAGTGATCCCACTGAGCACTCTCGCTGATGGATGGGTGGACCATGGAGCTCCGGCAGCTCGAACACTTCGTCGCGGTGGCCCAGGAATGCCACTTCACGCGCGCGGCACAGCGTCTGCACATCGCCCAATCTGGCCTGTCGGCGTCGATCCGCTCGCTGGAGAAGGAACTGGGCGCGACGCTGTTCCTGCGCAGCACGCGGCAGGTGCAGCTGACCGCGGCCGGTCAGGCCCTGCTCGCCGAGGCACTGCGCGCGCTGTCCGCGACCAACGCGGCGAAGGAGGCCGTCGCCGCGGTCCAGGGTCTGCTGCGCGGCTCGCTCTCGATCGGTTCGCTCCAGTGCCTGCACGCGGTGAACCTGCCGAACCTGCTCACCGGGTTCCTCAGCGACCACCCGGCCGTGGAGATCCGGCTGCGCCAGGGCGGCTCGGAGGAGCTGACCGAGTACGTGCGCACCGGACGGCTGGACATCGCGTTCGTCGCACGGCCCGCGCGTGACCCGGAGAACGTCCTCGTCAACCCGCTGGACAGCGAGAACCTCGTGCTCGCGTGCGCACCCGAGCACCCGGCCGCGACGAAGCAGCGGGCCAAGCTGGCGGATCTGATGGACGAGCAGTTCGTGGACTTCCCGCCGACGTGGGGCACCCGCGACCTCGCCGACCGCGTGCTGACGGCGGCGGGCGTCGAGCGGCGCGTCTCGCTCGAGGTGACGGACGTGCACTCGCTGCTCGACCTCGTGGCCTGCGGTCTCGGCGTCGCGCTGGTGCCGAGCTCGTTCTCCGTGAAGACCGACAAGGTGCGCTTCATCCCGCTCGACGGCGACGTCCCGGCGTGGGAGACGGTCAGCGTGACGACCGATCCGCCGAGCCCGGCGGCCGCGGCGCTGCTGCGGCAAGTGCAGGTCGCGCCTAGGTGCTGATGGGGCAAGATGGGTGAGTGCCCGAGGGAGACACGGTCTGGCAGACGGCCGCGCGGCTGGACGACGCGCTGGCCGGACACCCGCTGACGCGCTGCGACCTGCGCGTGCCGAAGCTGGCGACGGTCGACTTCACCGGCGAGGTGGTCGAGAGCGTGCAGCCGCGCGGCAAGCACCTGCTCACGCGCTTCCGGAACGGCTGGACGCTGCACTCGCACCTGCGGATGGACGGCTCGTGGCGGATCTTCGACTCCGGCGAGTCCTGGCGCGGCGGCCCGGCCCATCAGATCCGCGCGATCCTCGGCAACACGTCCCGCACGGCGGTCGGCTACCGGCTGCCGGTATTGGAACTGCTCCGAACGGCTGACGAACGCCGGGCCGTCGGGCACCTCGGACCCGACCTGCTCGACCCCGGCTGGAGCCCGGAACTCGCCGCCGAGGCCGTGCGCCGCCTCACGGCCCAGCCCTACCGGCCGATCGGCGAGGCGCTGCTCGACCAGCGCAACCTGGCCGGGATCGGCAACGTCTACAAGTCAGAACTCTGCTTCCTGACCGGCGTCACCCCCTGGACGCCGGTCTCCGGCGTGCCCGCGCTGCCGGAACTCGTCGACCGCGCGCACCGCCTCCTGCTCGCCAACCGCGACCGCCCGATGCGGATCACCACCGGCGAGACCCGCACCGGCCGCACCCTGTGGGTCTACGGCCGCAAGCGCGGCCAGTGCCTCAGATGCGCAGCGCCGATCCGCTCCGCCGACCAGGGCGCGGCCGGCGAGGAGCGGGTGACGTACTGGTGCCCAGGCTGCCAGCAGGGCCCGAGCCGCTGAGGGACTAGGGCACGAACTGCGCGTTCCCGAAGGTGACGGGGATCGACGGCTGACCGCTCTCGGCCATGCATTCGATCTCGAAGTGCACCGCCCCCTTCAGCGGAATGTTGACGCGCTGCGGGGCGCCCACGGCGACCTCGACGCTGCCGAGCTGCACCGACGCCTGGTTCAGGAAGACCACCCGCACCTTGTCACCGTCGGCAGACGTCGAGTCGTCGATGCCGACCTCGGCCGTGAACGTCGAGAAGTGCTCGGCGTCCCAGACCGTCGTGGTCCCGTTGCCGCCTTCGTCGTCCTGCTGGAAGCTGTTCGGGTAGTCGACGCCGGAGATCGTCTCGTCCTGCGGGCTGTTCAACGCCCCGCCACCGTCGACCGCCTGGATCTGGGACAAGTACTCCGCCGTCGTCGCATTCGAACCGGAGGGGTCGGAGGAGGTCGCCGTGGCCGAACCGGTGTCGGTCGCGGGGTCACTGATCGTGTCCGTGGGCGACGTGGTGTCGGTCGGCGAGGTCGCGGTGTCGACGGGCGCCACCGTCTGGCTCGGTGTCGAGGCGACCTCGACCCGGTCCACCACGGTCTTCGTCCCGGCGGTCATGTGGCCGAGCACGAAGCCGAGGATCAGCGCGAGGGCGACGCCGATCGCGATTCCGATCCCTTTGCGGCGCTTCGGCTTCTCCGGGCCGCCCCCGACGTTCATCCGGGGGATCTCGTCCTGTGGGTCGTTGTACATGAGGGTGCTCAACCTCCCGGGTCGTGCGGCGACGTGGATTGCCTTCTGCACTAAGTTGACGGACCGGGATAGTTGACCTTGGAACTATGCTGAGCCTCATGCGCTTCGGACTGTTCATTCCCCAAGGCTGGCGACTCGACCTGGCCGGCATCGCCCCCGCCGACCAGTGGTCCACGATGCTCGACGTGGCCCGTGTCGCCGAGTCCGGCCCCTACGAATCGATCTGGGTCTTCGACCACTTCCACACCGTTCCGGAACCGACCGAGGAGGCCACGCACGAGGCGTGGACGCTGATGGCGGCGCTCGGCGCGGCCACCTCGCGGGTCCGGCTCGGCCAGATGTGCACGTGCATGGGCTACCGCAACCCGGCGTACCTCGCCAAGGTCGCGGCGACCGTCGACATCGTCTCCGGCGGGCGCGTCGAGATGGGCATCGGCGCGGGCTGGTACGAGCACGAGTGGCGTGCGTACGGCTACGGCTTCCCGACGGCGGGCGAGCGGCTGCAGCAGCTCGACGAGGGCGTGCAGATCATGCGCCAGCTGTGGACCGAGGGCGTGGCCACGCTGGACGGCAAGCAGTACCAGGTGGACGGCGCGATCTGCCGTCCGCTGCCGCTGCAGGAGGGCGGCATTCCGCTCTGGATCGCGGGCGGCGGCGAGAAGAAGACGCTGCGGATCGCGGCCAAGTACGCGGCGTACACCAACTTCGACGGTTCGGCCGAGGGCTTCGTGCGCAAGTCGGAACTGCTGGCCGAGCACTGCCGCGAGGTCGGCACCGACTACGACGCGATCGTGCGTTCGGCGAACTACAACGTCGTCATCGGCGAGACCGAGAAGGAAGTGCAGGACCGGCTCGCCAAGTACCGCTCGCACCTCGAGCCGCTGGTCTCGGCCGAGGCCACCGAGCGCTCGTACCAGGGCCTCGCGAACGGCCCGCTGGTCGGCACGCCGGAGCAGATCGCCGAGAAGCTGACGGAGCTGCAGAAGCTCGGCATGTCCTACGCGATCCTCAACTTCGCCGAGGCCGCGTACGACAAGTCGGGCATCGAGCTGTTCAGCGACCAGGTCGCGACCGAACTGGCGTAGACCTTTCGGTCGTCGCCCGGCGTGTGCTCCCCGGTTCTGTCGGTGCGCGCCGGTACGTTTCTCAGCTGACGGATCAGCTTACGGTTCCCCTCGGACAGGGGATGAGGGGAACCGTGTCGCTGTCACGGCCACCGTCGTGTAGTGCACGGCGATCGTGCCGCCGAGCCGGTCGATCGCCTCGCCGAACTCCGCGAGCAGCCGGGCGCTCTGCTCGGGCGCCATCTGCGCGTGTCCGCCGTGTGTCGGGACCACGTCGAGCCACGCGTCACGGGTGTACGTCGTGTCCCAGTCGAACAGCCACATCTCCGGTTCGCCGAACGCTTCGGCGGCCCGCAGCCCCTGCTCGGTCTTTTCGCGGTACGCCGCGTACGTGCGGATCTGGCCCATGTCCCTGCGGTAGAACTGCGGCAGGTCGGGGGCGAGTCGGCCGGCGATCTCGCCGAAGGCCTCGGCCGCGTCCGGTTCGGGCTGGTGCACGTTCCAGAACGCGGCGAACACTCCCCCGGGCCGCAGCACCCGCGCCGCCTTGGCCGCGCCCGCCACGGGCTCGACCCAATGCCAGGCCTGTCCGGCGATGACCGCGTCGAAGGTCCGATCAGCCGGATCCCAGTCCTCGAACTTGCCGAGCTCGACCTCGGTCCCGGCCTGCCGCGCGAAGGCGGCCATCCGCTCGTCCACCTCGACGCCGAGCACCGTGCAGCCGGCCGCCTGGAACAGCCGCGCCGAGATGCCCGTTCCGATGCCGACGTCGAGCACGTCGCGGCCCGGGCTCGCGGCGAGGATCCGCTGCACCAGCTCCGCCGGGTACGTGGGTCGGGCGCGGTCGTAGCGTTCGGCGTCGGTGCCGAAGGACTCCGCCACCTGCCGGTATCGATACAGGTCGCCGGGGGACTCAGGTAGAATGGGCATGCGCCCACTCTAAGTGGGCGGCCGCCCACTAGGCAAGCGATAAGGTGGCGGCCGGGACACGGGTGGGCATGAGAGGAGCGGTGCGCGTTGCCGACAGGTGTGGCGATCCGGGACGCGCGCGAGCAGCTGTTCGACGCGGCGGAGCGCATCCTGCTGCGCGAGGGGCCGAACGCGCTGACGAGCCGTGCCGTAACGGCGGAGGCGGGCGTCGCGAAGGGCGTACTCCACCGGCATTTCGCGGACTTCGACGCGTTCCTCGCGGAGCTGATCCTGGATCGGGCGGAGCGGATGAAGACGCGTGCCGCGCTGCTGCTGGACTTCGCCGGGACGGCCACCGTCACCGACAACCTCGTCGCGGCGCTGACCGGCGTCTACAACTCGATCGCGGTGCACGTCCTGGCGCTGATGGTCGCGCGCGACGAGCTGCGTGCGCGGATCCGCGAGCATCGTCCGCGCGGGCTGCCGGTGATCGAGGAGGCGATGCGGATGACCGCCGCCTACCTCGCGGAGGAGCGGGGCCGCGGACGTATCGCGGCGGATGCGGACGTGGACATGCTCGCGCTCACGCTGCTCGGCACGTCGCACCTGGACTACGCGGGAGGTGACGGCCGGTCACCCGACGCGGAGTCACTGCGCCGCGTGGTCACGTCGGTGCTGGGCGGCGTGCTGCGCTAGCTCGGTCTTAGTTCAGCCCTCTGCCAGCGCGGCGTCGAGGATGGCGGCCCAGCGGCGCACGACGCGGGCGCGGCGGGCGGAGTCGTCCGTGAGCAGGTTCGCGAGGCCGAGGCCGCGCGCCATGTCGAGCGTCGCCTGCACCGCCTCGCGCACACCTGACGCGTGCTCATCGACACCGAGGAACGCGACCGCGGCACGGTGCGCCTCGCGGCCCACGCGGTTCTCCAGGGCGACGACGCGTTCGCGCAGCGGCTCCTCCGTGGCGGCGGCCACCCACAGGTAGAGCGCGGCCTTGAACGACTCGTCCGTGTACATGCGCACGATCATCTCGACGACCGCTTCGGTGCGCGCCCGGCCCTGCTGCGGCAGCATGTCCTGCTGGCCGCGCAGAAACGCCAGCCGCTCGGCCGCGACGTGCTCGATCGCGGCCGTGAACAGCTCCTCGCGGGTACGGAAGTGATGCTGGAGCGCGCCCCGCGTCACGCCCGCGCGCTCGGCCACCACCGCCACCGTGCTGCCCGTCCAGCCGAGCTCGGCCAGGCACTCGATGGCGGCTTCGAGCAGGCGTTGGCGGGTCGCGCGGCTGCGGTCCTGCTGCGGCTCGCGCGACACCGCCTCGATCACCTGATGATCCCTCACTGAGCCCACGACGGCGGTCGCCGCTCCAGGAACGCGCGCATGCCCTCCTGCGCCTCGGGCGAGCCGAACAGCCGGCTGGAGGTCTCGATCATCGCGTCGTAGTGCTCGTCGAAGGCCTTGAGGACGTCCGCCGTGACCAGCCGCTTCGTCTCGGCGAGGCCCTGCGGCGAGGCCTTGCGCAGGCTCTCGAGGTACTCCTCGGTGGCGTCGTCGAGGCCGACGTCCTCCGCCTCGGCGCGGGTCACCAGGCCGATCCGCTCCGCCTCGCGGGAGTCGAACACGGCGCCGGTCAGGTACCAGGCGGAGGCCGCGCGCGGGTCGAGGCGCGGCAGCAGCGGCAGCGAGATCACCGCGGGCGCGAGGCCGAGCCTGACCTCGGTGAACGCGAACGTGGACTTGGGTCCGGAGACCGCGATGTCGCACGCGCCGACCAGGCCGAGGCCGCCCGCGCGCACGTGCCCGTCGATCCGCGCGAGCACCGGCTTGCCGAGCTCGACGATCGTGCGCATCAACTGGACCAGGTTCCGCGGGCCGCTCGCGGGGTCGGCCGCGGTCGCCTCCTTCAGGTCCGCGCCGGCGCAGAAGACCGACCCGGTGTGGGTCAGCACGACGGCGCGCACCTCCTTGTCGCCGTCCGCCTCGGCCAGGCCCTCGGTGAGCTCGGCGACCAGGCGGGTGGACAGGGCGTTGCGGTTGGCCGGGGAGTCGAGCGTCAGGGTGACGACGCCGCGCTCCAGGCTTCGACGGACCAGCGGTTGTTCCAGCGAGTCTTCGGACATGACCTTCTCCCTAGTAGGACTTCGGCAGTCCGAGCGTATGCTGCGCGACGAAGTTGAGGATCATCTCGCGGCTCACCGGGGCCACCCGGGTCACCCGCGCCACGTTGATCAGCGCGGCCAAACCATACTCCTGGGTGAGTCCGTTTCCGCCGAGTGTCTGCACGGCCTGGTCCACCGCGTGCGTCGCCGCCTCGGCCGCCGCGTACTTGGCCATGTTCGCCGCCTCGCCCGCGCCGAAGTCGTCCCCGGCGTCGTTGAGCAGAGCAGCCTTCTGGGTCATCAGCCGGGCGAGTTCGACCTCGATCCGGCATTGCGCGAGCGGGTGCGCGATGCCCTGGTGCGCGCCGATCGGGCCGCGGAAGACGGTGCGTTCCTTGGCGTACGCGACGGCCTTGTCCAGGGCGTGCCGGGCGATGCCGTTCGCGAACGTGGCGACCATGATCCGCTCGGGATTGAGCCCGGCGAACATCTGGTCGAGTCCGGCGTCCTCGCTGCCGACCAGCGCGTCGGCGGGCAGCCGGACGTCGTCGAGGTAGAGCTCGAACTGCCGGTCCGGCGAGATGAGCTCCATCGGGATCGCGCGGTACTCGAAGCCCGGCGCGTCGTTCGGGACGACGAAGAGTGCGGGCTTGAGCTTGCCGGTCCTGGCGTCCTCGGTGCGCGCCACGATCATCGTCGACTGGCAGTTGTCGACGCCCGAGATGAAGACCTTGCGGCCGTTCAGGATCCAGTCGGCGCCGTCGCGCCGGGCGGTCGTGGTGATCGCGTGCGAGTTGGAACCGGCGTCCGGCTCGGTGATCCCGAAGGCCATCCGCACGGTGCCGTCGGCGAATCCGGGCAGGTAGCGCTGCTTCTGCTCCTCGGTGCCGAAGCGCGCGATGATGCTGCCGCAGATCGCCGGGGTCACGACGAGCAGCAGCAGCGGGCAGCCGGCCGTGGCCAGCTCCTCGAGGACGATGACGAGGTCGGCGATGCCCCCTCCCCCGCCGCCGTACTCGGCCGGGATGCTCACGCCGAGGTAGCCGAGCTTTCCGGCTTCGAGCCACAGCTCGTTCGAGTTCTCGCCGGCGCGGCCCTTCTCCTGGATGTACGCCGCGCCGTAGCGGCGGCCGAGGGCGGCCACGGCTGATCGCAGGGCGCGGCGTTCCTCGCTCTCGAACGGGAATTCGGTCATGGCTGCGGCCCTTCCTGGGGGTCGACGACGGCGAGAATCGTGCCGACGGACACCTGCTGGCCCGGCTGGACGTGCAGCCGGACCCGGATGCCGTCCGCGGGCGCGACGACGAGGTGCTCCATCTTCATCGCCTCCAGCCACAGCAGCGGCTGACCGGCGACGACCGGCTCTCCGTCGAGCACTGCGACGCGCGCGACGGTGCCGGGCATGGGGGCGAGCAGTGATCCAGGATCGACCTCGGCGGTCGGATCCGGGAAACGGGAAACCGAGGTGAGCGCGACACTCTCGCCCGGTCTGTCGACGTACACCGCATCCTCGTACGCGGCGATGTCGAAGGTTCGCCGGACACCGCGCTCTTCGAGGACGACGTGGTCGGGCGCGCTGGAGACGAGGCGGACGTCCGGCAGGCCTTCGGCGCGCAGGCCGTCGCGGGTGTGCCGATAGCGCACCTCGTACTCGGTGCCGTCCGCGTCGAGATAGCGCTTGAACTGCGGCTGCGAGGTCAGGTTGCGCCAGCCGCTCGGCACCGCGGACGGATGCGGACCGGCGTACGAGGCGGCGTCGGCGAGCGCTGCGGCCAGCGGGATGAGCGGGCTGATGCTCGACGCGGCGAAGAGGTCGTCGGCGTGGTCCGTCAGGAATGCGGTGTGGACGTCGCCGCCGATGAATGCCGGGTGATTCAGCACCCTGGCGAGCAGCTCGCGGTTCGTCGTGAGGCCGTGGATGCGGGCTCCGGCGAGCGTGCTTCCGAGCAGGCGCGCAGCCTCCTCGCGGGTGTCGGCCCACGCGATGACCTTGGCCAGCATCGCGTCGTACTCGACTCCGACGACCGAGCCGGTCTCGATGCCGCTGTCCACGCGGATGCCGGGGGCCTCGGGGATCTCGAAGCGGCGCACGGTGCCAGTACGCGGCTGCCAGTCGTGCGCGGGATCCTCGGCGTAGAGCCGGGCCTCGATCGCGTGGCCGCGCGGCGTCGGCGGATCGGCCGGAAGCGCGCGGCCCTCGGCGATCCGCAGCTGCCAGGCGACGAGGTCGAGGCCGGTGACGAGTTCGGTGACCGGGTGCTCGACCTGGAGGCGGGTGTTCATCTCCAGGAAGAAGAACCGGCCGTCGGGTGCGAGCAGGAACTCCGCGGTTCCGGCGCCGACGTAGCCGATCGCCTTGGCCCCGGCCGCCGCGGCGTCCGCGAGGGCACGTCGGGTGTCGTCGCTGATGCCGGGGGCCGGGGTCTCCTCGATGACCTTCTGGTGGCGGCGCTGGATCGAGCAGTCGCGCTCGCCGAGGTGCACGGCGCCGCCGCGCCCGTCGCAGAAGATCTGGATCTCGACGTGGCGCGGGCGGATGACCGCGCGCTCGATGTACACCGCGCCGTCGCCGAAGGCAGACTCGGCCTCGCGGCGCGCGCCGTCGAAGGAGGCGGCGAACGACGACTCGTCCGCCACCAGGCGCATGCCCTTGCCGCCGCCGCCGGCCGACGCCTTGATGAGGACCGGGAAGCCGATGGCGCGGGCGGCGCGCAGCGCGGCGCCGGCGTCCGGGAAGCC